>JAFZOW010000046.1 GCA_017552715.1 Lachnospiraceae bacterium | reverse complement strand
CATTACCAGAGGCAGGGATCCGACCACGGCACCCACACCACCTATGATGCCGTCTACAAGCAGAGCATAGAGCAGGGGATTGGCATCAGCCATCTGATCGCCTACCCATCCCTGGAAGGATTCGATAGCCCCGGCCAGCAGATCCGCCACCCAGGTTCCCACGGTCGTCTGTGAGATATAGAAGACCAGGAACATGATCCCGGCAAAGATGATCAGTCCCAGTATGGGATGGGTGAGGACCTTGTCGATAGCGTCCCCCTTCGTCTTGTCCTTTGTTAATACCTTACGCTCCTCAACCTCCTTAACGATCTGTTTCACAAATTCGAAGCGCTTGCGGTCGGAAGCTTCCACCGCCGCCTTATCGCTTAAGTCCACATCTCCTTCATCATAAGGCGCCTTCTGTCCGCTTCCGTAAAACTCTACAGCTTTATTTACCACTTCACTCAGGCCCTTTCCTTCCGTGGAGACCGTCTCGATGACCGGGCAGCCAAGCTTTTCGGAAAGCTCCTCAATGTCGATCTTATTTCCTTTTTTATCGTTCACATCACTCTTGTTCAACGCCACCACAACGGGGATGCCCAGCTCCAGAAGCTGGGTGGTGAAAAAGAGACTGCGGCTTAAATTACTGGCATCCACGATGTTGATGATCGCATCGGGATGCTCATGCTTCACATAGCCGCTGGTGATGCTCTCCTCGGAAGTAAAGGGCGACATGGAATAAGCTCCCGGCAGATCCACCGCGATCAGATCCTTTCCGCTCTGGTTAAAATTCTTTTTGATGGGGCTTTCTTTTTTGTCCACCGTTACCCCTGCCCAGTTGCCGATCTTTTCACTCCGGCCGGTCAGAGCATTGAACATCGTTGTTTTTCCACTGTTCGGATTACCCGCAAGCGCGATCCTCATGTTACTTCTCCCTCCCTGAATACAAATGGTTTTCAATTTCCTGTAATTAGCGTATGCTAACCTACAACCCTAAATAAATGCCTTCCCAAAGAAGGCATTCCCAAAGTCAGATCCGAATAACTTCCGCCAGATCCGGATCGATGTTATAACGTGCATCCTTGATGGAGACCACCAGGTTCTTCTTCTTATCCACCACCGTGATCTTCTCTCCGCTGTAGCATCCCAGCGTGAACAGGAAGCTTTCCAGCTCCTCGTCTCCGTCCAGGATCAGCTCCTTGATCTCGTATTCTGTTCCGGGTCTGGCATCATTGAGTGTCATCCGATCCTCCTTTATGTCTGTAAGCGATCGTTTGTATTTCGGATTATGGTTAGCATATGCTTACAACGACATATTAATACAATTACGGGAATTGTCAAGCCCTAATTTCCCATCTGTATGATTAAGCCGATCCTGTGAAAGGATACGATTGAAAATATAGCCGTACTATGGTAAGCTGACTATGAAAAACGAATAAGGAGATTTCTTATGGCCTTGCAGGAATCCGGAGAAATGTATCTGGAAACAATATTTGTTCTTTCGCAAAACTCAACTACGGTGCGTGCCATCGATATAGGTGACTATATGGGCTACTCCAAGCCCTCCGTCAGCCGCGCCCTGGGGCTGCTCAAAGAGGAAGGGCTGATCCGGAAGGATAAGGAGGGCTATATCCGACTTACTCAGGCCGGCGAGATCCTGGCCAGGCGTATCTATGAGCGTCATACCGTCCTTACAAAGCTGTTCATCGGTCTGGGAGTCGATGAAAAGACCGCCACCGAAGATGCCTGCCGTATCGAGCATTATATCAGCGACACCACCTTCGAAGCGGTCAAAGCCCACATGAAGCAACACGGGGGCTGAACTCCGCCCGCCGTATACTTCTCGGGATATAAGCAGCTGCCCCTTCAGCTCCTTATCTTTTCAGCTCACTTTTATTCTCGTACATTTTCTGATCCGCACGTTCAAATACCGGTGCCACGGAGCCGTCCCGCTCATACTTTGACATTCCGCAGGCGATCACGATGCCGCCGGTCCGCCTGGCCTCTTCGTTATGCTCGGCGATCCGCCCGGTCAGTTCATCGATACAGGCATAATCCTCTCCCCGGACGAGCACCGCAAACTCATCCCCGCCCACACGGTAAACGGGACTGCGCTTAAAGGTATCACAGATGATCTTGCAGGCACCGCGCAGATACTCATCCCCGGCCTGATGCCCTTCCGTATCGTTGATCTTCTTCAGTTCATTCACATCCAGGATAACGATAGCGAACTTCGTATCCATATCCTCCGCGATCTGCCGGTTCAGCTTCGCCTCATCCTCCTGATATGCATGCTTGGTCTTCACTCCGGTCAGTGCATCGGTATTCGCCATGCTCTGGGCATGGGCCAGTCGCTTTGCATAATCCTCTTCCTGCCGCACAAAACCGTCGATATTGTTGATGCCCACCACGAGCCTTCTTCCGTCCTTCTCATCTACCAGGGCCGCCTTGAGCTGAACATAGTTCGACCGCCCGTTCATCGGCAGCCGGAAGGTCAGGGCAAAGATACCGCCATTCTCCGCTTCCGAAAGTACATTCTCACGGGTATAGGAGGCCAGAAAGCGTTCCCGGTCTTCCGGCACTATCCCTTCACTCCCTCTTTCCCGGGAAATGCCAAAGAAGTCATCCCCTTCCTTCGGCATACCAAAAAATTTAAAAATGTCACTGGTACTGAGTTCACGGAAATATCCGCTTTCCGGATCCACCACATAAACACAGACGAAATCACCGGCCAGGGCATTCAGCCGGGAATACGCGATATGTTCCTCTCTCACCCGCTCTGTGGCCCGCTGCTGCCGTATCTCTTCATCCACATCCGTGATCCCCAGGATGATATAGCGCTCATCATCCTTCATGCGTGAGGCTTTTATCCGGACATACATGTACTCTCCTTCCGAAAGCATACGGTAACTCATAACAAAGCTGCCGTTCCGGTCCAGATTCTCTACAAGCGTTTTCTTTTCCAGGGCTTTCAGAAGTCCGTCCCGGTCCTCCGGATGGATCGTTTTCTTTGACTCCAGCAGGCAGGTTTCAAAAAAATCCTCCCCTCTGCGCAGCTCCTTCAGCGAACCGGTCTCCGCATCTGTACGGTATTCAATAAATTCTCCGCTCTCCAGGTTCACATAGTACAGATCCTCATAGCCGTTAGCCAGGGCCTGTGCGATATGGGTATAGATGATGGCATTGCTGCGGGCCCTTTCATAAGCCTCCTTCGTGGTGGCATTCTCTCGCTGGATACGTACCATATCCGTCACATCCTGGCACATTCCCAGGGTACACAGCCGCCCGGTGGTATCGATAAATTTCAGTTTCGTGGTCTGGAACTGTCTCTGATTCCCCACCGCATCCGGCACATCTTCAAAAAAGATATAGGGTTCATCCATGGACAGGGCCATGCGGTCATCCTCAACAAAGTGACTTGCCGTTACCGCATCAAAGATCTGTGCATCCGTAAGGCCTATGACCCCTTCCGGATCTTCCTTATGTGCATACTCCGCAAAAGCCTGATTGCAGGCAAGGTATACTCCGCTCTCGGCATCCTTTGAAAAGGAAAGAGCCGGCATATTATCCAGCAGGGCGGAAACGGACTGCTTGAGCACACGGATCTTTTCGGCTTCCTCCAGTTCCAGCCGGTACTCCTCCTGCTCATAACGTATCACCCCGGAACGCAGCAGACAGGTCCCCAGCAGGTAAGCGATTCCGTACAGAGGGAGATAAGGGAACCAGATCTGGGCCAGCAGAAACAGTGCCATGATCACTCCAAAACGCGCTATAATGGCATATCTTTTACGCTTTCCCGCATCCGGGTGTTTCTTAAGGATCGACAGCAGGGAATAGACCGAGATCAGGAGCAGCAGCAGGATCTGCCCGCCCAGTACCGCATAGCGGGTGGCCAGCGGCCGGTAGCTGCAGCTTTCATCCACGGTAAAGAGTACGGGAACAAAGATATTGACCAGGGAGAGCAGCGTTACCATCACGGCCACGATCCGTCCGGCAACGATCAGAAAGCGGCTGAATCCGTTATCCTCCTCCGTATAGGTGACCACATACTGGGTCCAGAAGAGAATGCCGGCAGCCATGACGATAAAATACACGGAGGTATCGGCAAAAAGCAGCACTGCCAGTTTATGATCCTCCAGTATCCCCCAGAGGATATCGGTCACATAATAGATCAATACCGCATAAAGAAATCTCCGGTATACTTTCCAGGCTGGTTTGGAGAAAGCCTTATCCGGCTTCAGAAGTATGTCCTGATTTTCGATCAGAAGGATCAGAAGAGCCAGCGTACCTATTGCAGCATAATACATAGATGAGACCCTTTCCTATATCGGGAAAACTCAGTTTCGGCGGAAAAGGGACCAGCGGACGTTACAGCCGCTGATCCCCTGATCACTAAATAAACGGTACTTTACGAAAGCCGGAAGAAGGAGATCGCCTCGCTCATTCCCTCGTTGATCTTTCGCATCTCCACCGTAGATTCCTGCGTATCCGAGCAGGCCTGTGTCACGGTCTGGCAGGATGCCGCCACTTCCTGTGCAGAGGCTCCCAGCTCCTCGGAAATAGCTCCCAGATCCGTAGTGGCGTTGGTCAGTTCCACCTTGATGGTATCCAGGGTCTCCGTCATACGGCGTATCGTATCGATCTCGCTGATGGAAGCTTCCACGGAATCCGAAAGCACATTGAACTTCTCCTGCGCATCCTGGATATCCGCCTGTTCCTTGCTGATCACATTGAACACCCGGTTGGAGATGTCCACCGTTCCGTTGGAAAGTGCAATGACATTTTCGATGATCTGTTTGATCTCCTTGGCGGATTCCGCAGAGGAATCGGCCAGGCTGCGGATCTCGTCCGCCACAACGGCAAAGCCTCGGCCCGCATCACCGGCACGGGCGGCTTCGATGGAAGCATTCAGGGACAGCAGGTTGGTCTGCGCCGCAATGGATTCGATAGCCTGGATGGCAGAACCGATCTCGGCTATGGCGGAGTTGGTCTCGTTGATCTTACTGCTGATCTCTTCCATGGCTTCCACGGATTCGTTTGCTCCCGCGTACACCGACTTCATGCAGTCCGTAGCGTCATTATTGGCATTCCGTATGGTCTGGGAGGCTTCATAGAGATTCTCCACATTATTGTTAAGCTGCTCGATGTTCTCTCCGAGAGCCGAAGCCTTTTCCGCCATGGTCTGGGCATTCTCCGCAACACTCTGGGAGGTCTCCGCCACCTCGTTCACCGCCGAGTTGATCTGTGTGATGGAATCCACATTCTTTCCGGTCATACCGTCCACACTGATGATGGAGCGGTTCAGTTCTCCCGCCGCATCCTGTACCGACTTCATGGAACCGCCCAGGGCATCCCGGAGGGCATAGAAGGAATTCAGAATGCTGACCGTTTCCTTGATGTGGGAGCTTGCATCGCAGCGGGCCGTCACATCACCGGTGCTCAGTTCATCCAGTGATTTGGCGATGGCGATCAGAGGAACCGAGATCAGTCGCTCGATCAGAAGCGCGATCACCGTAAAGAGGATCAGGCAGACCAGACAGATGATGATGGTGGTGGTACGGATATCGGTCACACCGGCCAGCACATCCTTCTCATCCGCAGTGAGCACCGCGATATAATGCCCGTCATTGCCGATATAATAGCCGGCGTACTTGGTGGCTCCCTTATATTCATACTCGATGACTTCGGGCTTCGGCATCTTTCCCTCGCCCAGATCAGCCACCAGCTTCTTTACTGCGGCATTTTCCACGGGATTTCCCACTTTGGACTCGTCCGGATGATGCAGCATGGTTCCCTTGGAATCCACGAAATAAACATAAGCACTGCTCAGTCCCAGTGCCGTGACATCGGAGATCTTTGCGGCGATATCCTGTACATAAAAGCCGCAGCCCACATAACCGACAGCCTCTCCGTCCACCTTAATGGGCGAATACATGGACATGATGATCTGCCCGGAAGCGGGGCTTTCCATGATACCGGTATTATATACCCCATTCTTGGCGGAAAGTATGGAATTCTGAAGCGCCTTCAGCGAATCCCCTTCCCTGAGAACCCGTCCGATCACCGCTTCGGCGGGATGCGTCAAGACCTGGGAATTCCAGTCTGCAAGATACAGCCCCTCCCAGCCATCCAGCGTTCCGAAATAATCCAGTGTAAACTGCTGCGCTTTCTCCGCTTTCTGCGCATTCCCCGGATCCAGGAGATACTCCGTAAGCACCGGCGCCGTAGCATAGGCTTTAAGGATCTCGGCATTCTTGTTTACTATGGTATCAAAACTGTTTCCCACATCCGTGACCACCTGTACCAGGGAATCATGGGTGTAGCCTTTGATCTCGGCTTTGCTTTTTTCGATGGTGATGATCCCGATGGCAACGGAAGAAACCAGAAGCGGGATCAGAGCAAAAAGGATCAGGGTCAGACGCATGTTCAGTCCGCCTTTTGCCTGCTGCTTTCCTTTTGCTCCTTTGGAATTACTGCCGTAAGAACTCATTTAAGTGTACCCCCTTTGATCAAGTGATTAGCCTTCCGGCCTAAAAAACATTATATGCTCTTTGGGGATATAATTCAAGTCTTCCTACTGTACAAAACCCGCTTTTCGCTGTATAATCGGTAACCAGAGGTTTGATCCCGTCTGAGCCCTCTTCGGGCTTTAAGGGTGAACATTTTAATCTTCATAAGGAGGTCTTTTACATGATCTATTCAACGGAAGTAAAGGCAATGTGTCCGGTCCATCAGGGCGCGCATCATGGTGCCGCTCCCATACCGGAAGAGGCAAAATGGGTTAAAGCCAAAAAGATAGAGGATATCTCCGGCTACACCCACGGCATCGGCTGGTGTGCCCCCCAGCAGGGTACCTGCAAGCTGTCCCTGAACGTGAAGGACGGCATTATCCAGGAAGCTCTGGTTGAGACCATCGGCTGCTCCGGCATGACCCATTCCGCAGCTATGGCCAGTGAGATCCTTCCCGGACTCACGCTTCTGGAAGCACTGAACACCGACCTGGTGTGCGATGCCATCAACACAGCCATGCGTGAACTCTTCCTTCAGATCGTTTACGGACGTACCCAGTCCGCTTTCTCCGAGGACGGCCTGCAGATTGGTGCCGGTCTTGAGGATCTGGGCAAGGGTGCCCGTTCCATGGTAGGTACCACCTACGGTACGCTTGAAAAGGGTCCCAGATATCTGGAGCTTACCGACGGTTATATCACTCAGCTGGCTCTGGATGAGAACGATGAGATCATCGGTTACAAATACATCAACTTCGGCAAGATGATGGACTTCATCAAGGCCGGTGATGACGCTGTCAAGGCAGTCGAGAAGGCTTCCGGACAGTACGGACGTGTGGCAGATGCGGTCAGACTTATCGACCCTCGTAAAGAGTGATATTAAGGAGGATATAACAAATGGCAAAATTTGAATCATATGAAAGAAGAGAGAAGCAGATCCTTGCCAAGCTTGCTGAGTACGGGATCGGTTCCATCGATGAAGCTGAGAAGATTACCAAGGATGCAGGTCTGGATGTATATCATCTGATCGAGAGCATTCAGCCTATCTGCTTTGAGAACGCTAAATGGGCTTACACCGTAGGTGCAGCCATCGCTATCAAGAAGGGCTGCCGCAAGGCTGCCGATGCTGCTGCAGCCATAGGCGAAGGCCTTCAGGCATTCTGTATCCCCGGCTCCGTTGCAGACACCCGTAAGGTTGGTCTCGGACACGGTAACCTGGGCAAGATGCTCCTTGAAGAGGAGACCGAGTGCTTCGCATTCCTTGCAGGCCACGAGTCTTTCGCAGCTGCTGAAGGTGCTATCGGTATCGCAGAGAAGGCAAACAAAGTTCGTCAGAAACCGCTGCGCGTTATCCTTAACGGTCTCGGTAAGGACGCTGCACAGATCATCTCCCGTATCAACGGTTTCACCTTCGTTGAGACAGAGTATGATCCTTATACCAACACTGTAAAGGAAGTATCCAGGAAGTGCTATTCCAAGGATGCCAACAGCCCTCGTGCAAAGGTTAACTGCTATGGAGCCAATGATGTTTGCGAAGGCGTTGCTATCATGTGGAAAGAGAACGTTGACGTTTCCATCACCGGTAACTCAACCAACCCCACCAGATTCCAGCATCCCGTTGCAGGTACATACAAGAAGGAGCGTCTCGAGGCAGGCAAGAAGTATTTCTCAGTTGCATCAGGCGGCGGTACAGGACGTACCCTTCATCCCGACAACATGGCAGCAGGTCCTGCTTCCTACGGTATGACAGATACCATGGGACGTATGCACTCTGATGCACAGTTTGCAGGATCATCTTCAGTTCCCGCACACGTAGAAATGATGGGTCTCATCGGCGCAGGTAACAACCCGATGGTAGGTATGACCGTTTCTACCGCAGTTTCAATCGAGGAAGCTGCCAAGGCAGGAAAGTTCTAAATCAGTAAATTATAAAATCAAAACAGCCGACAGATCATCTGCCGGCTGTTTTTTTAGTAGTGTTTTGCAGGAGTCAAACTATTGAAATGCTCTTTTGGAGCGAATAATATGTCGTTTGTAAAGATGCGGTCCGAGCGAAGCATAGAAAGCGTAAGCGTTGACAGCCAGTGCGCCGATCCAAGCGCTTATCTCGGCATAGGCCGTTGCCGGGAATCCTATCTTTCCTATAAAGAGTGATATGGTGAGAATTCGCAGAACCATTTCCAATATACCCGAAACCATGGGAAGCATGGGCTTTCCCATTCCCTGGACGGCACTTCTTACGACGAAAAGTGTATCTACAAAGATCATCATAATTCCGCATCTGGGAAGAAAATCACATACAAGAGAGATCTGTTCTTTTCCCGATAACAGCAGCCCTGCGAGGCGCGACGGAATAAATACCATAAGGGAACCGAGCACGAGGTAGGATGCTGCAGATATTCCGAGGCAGACAAAAAGCCCCTCCCGGATCCGCCCGTATTCCTTTGCTCCGTAATTCTGGCTGGTATATGCGCTCATTGCATTTCCGGCTGTGGAAGCGGGCGTCATGAACAGATTAAGGTATTTGCTGCAGGCTGCGTATGCGGCGGTAAACACAACACCGTGACCGTTGACGAAGTACTGGACAACCATGCATCCGATCGCAGTGATGGAATTCATAAATGCCATCGGAAGTCCGTTTTTCAACAGCTCGCCAAATACAGTAACTCCGGATCGAAAATGAGATTTTTCGAGTTTTATGATCTCAATCTGTCTCAGTCTGTTTATGCAGATTATCGCCGACACGATCTGTGCTATTATCGTTGCGATCGCAGCGCCTTCAACCCCCATTTTAAACACAAAGATGAACAGACTGTTTAATGCTATATTGATCAAAGAGGAGGCGATGATCGCTTTCAGGGGTGTCTTGCTGTCTCCAAGAGCTCTCAGTACGGCGGAGAATATGTTATAGCTTATGTTGGTGAATATGCCGCCGAATATGATATATCCATATATGAGACTGTCCTTCATAATAAGGCTGTCGGTCCGCAGGAGTCTGAGTGCATAAGGAAGGAACACAACGCTTACAACAGACAGAACAGCCGAGAGAATAATGCCTAGTTCAACGATTGCAGCAAGACGCTGCTTAAGGCTCTCATAATCCTTGGCTCCATAGCTCTGAGCCACCAATACGCTAAAACCGTTTGCCAATCCGAAGGAAAATCCGACTATCAGAAAGAAGAGGGATCCCATATTTCCGACAGCAGCAAGAGCGTTGTCTCCAAGCCCCTTTCCTACGATCCAGGTATCCGCAAAATTATAAAATTGCTGTAAGGCACTGGTAAGTAAAAGCGGCCAGTAAAAGGAAAGAATGAGTCGTAAGGGGCTGCCTTTTGTAAGATCGATCTGTTTTTTGTTTGTGAGAGTGGTTTTCATTTAGTCTCCGAGTATGTAAATAATTACTGTACAGCTTTTATCGCATTGTCTAAAGCAGCGATAACCTTGTCGCAGAATTCGTCAAATTCAGGATCTTCTTCATATTCATCTTCATGAGAGAGAACATAGTCAAGCGCGATCCTTACACCTTTATGGAAAGGGATATTAGTTCTCATTTCAGGAACGAGTCTCTTTAGTTTGCTGTTGTCGAAAACGACTGAAACAGCTTTGTCTCCGAGGAGACTTCCCATAAAATCGTATCCGCGCGAATCTCCGGCCCCGGTCAGGAACTCCGACGAAACATGATATGCATGCAGTTTTACTCCCAATGCATCAGCTATCGTCCGGTATATCTGATCCCAGGTGAGAGTCTCGTCGCCTGTTATCTGGAAAGATTCTCCGATGGCATGTTTATTTCCCATCAGGCCGGTGAACCCTATCGCAAAATCGCTGTTGAAAGTGAGTGTCCAAAGGGATGATCCGTCGCCCTGAATGATCACGGGTTTACCCTGCTGCATTCTTTTGATCACCTGATAGAAGCCTTTGTTACCGTGAACACCCAGAGGAACATTTCTCTCATCATAGGTGTGGCTCGGTCTTACGATAGTTACGGGAAAACCTTCTTCCCTGTACATTTTCATGAGGAATTCCTCACATGCTATCTTGTTTCTGGAGTATTCCCAGTAGGGATTCGCCAGAGCTGTGCCCTCTGTGATCACGTAGCTTGCCGCCGGTTTATTGTATGCGGAAGCAGAACTGATAAATATATATTGATCGGTACGATCCTTGAAGAGTCTGTAATCGCGCTGTACCGCTTTTACATCAAATGCGATAAACTCGCTGACTACATCGAATTTCATGTCTTTTATTTTTTCTGCAACATCTTCTTCGTTATAAATATCTGCGGTAATCTGTTTGATCCCCGAAGGCACTTCGCTGCTACGGTTTCCTCTGTTCAGAAGGTACACCTCCCACTGAGGATCCTGTGCGAGCCTTTTTACGATACCCATACTGATCGTGCCGGTTCCGCCGATAAACAGTGCTTTCATATAGTTCCTCCTTCCGCATGAGACAAAACATAAATCCCTGTATGCAGACGAATTATAGTTTGTTTGCCAAAACAAATCTTATCGTTTTTTTTACGGGGTATGTTCATTTTTTGTCTTTGGTTATGAATAAAAAAACGGGAGAGAGCATTAAGCTCTCTCCTCAGACTGAAGACAAACCGGCTTTGGTGCTCAGCACCAGGCCGGTTCTCTTTTTATTTTGATGATTCTTATAACATCCGGACAAATATTACTCCCAAAAGCTGATATTTTGAAATAGAAAGGCTTATTCCCGCCATTTCT
>JAFZOW010000045.1 GCA_017552715.1 Lachnospiraceae bacterium | reverse complement strand
TCACGGAGCATCTGGATTACCTGAAAAAGCTGGGAGTGGATGTGATCTGGCTTTCCCCGGTGTATCAATCCCCCAACGATGACAACGGATATGACATTTCGGATTACCGGGATATCATGACGGAATACGGGACGATGGAGGATTTTGACCGCATGCTGAAGGAGGCCCATGAACGAAAGATCAGGATCGTGATGGACCTGGTGGTGAACCATACCTCGGATGAGCATGCCTGGTTTGTGCAGAGCAGGAAATCAAAGGATAATCCTTACAGGGATTATTACATCTGGAAGGAGCCCAGGGACGGAAAAGAGCCGAACAACTGGCAGTCCTGCTTCTCCGGATCTGCCTGGCAGTATGATGAAGAGACCGGCATGTACTATCTGCACTGCTTTTCGAAAAAACAGCCGGACTTAAACTGGGAAAATCCCAGGGTGCGTGACGAGGTCTTTGATATGATGGCCTGGTGGTGCGAAAAGGGGATCGACGGCTTCAGGATGGACGTGATCAGCATGATCTCAAAGGATCCGGACTATCCGGACGGAGAAGTGACGGACGGCCTGTACGGGGATATGATGCCGTATGTATGCAACGGCCCCCGGGTGCATGAATACCTGCAGGAGATGAACCGGCGGGTGCTTTCGAAATATGACCTCATGACGGTGGGGGAGGCCGCAGGAGTCACCATAGACGAAGCAAAGAAGTATGCAAATAATGAGGGAACCGAGCTTGGCATGGTGTTCCATTTCGAGCATACGGATGGTACAAAAACCTCGGAAAATATAATCGGGAAATGGGGCTATGAACATCCGAAGATGAGTGTGGTCCGGGAGATCCTGAATAAGTGGCAGATCGGGCTTATGGGGAGTGCCTGGGGAAGCCTTTACTGGGACAACCATGATCAGCCCAGGGTGGTCTCCCGGTTTGGAAATGATGCGCCGGGATGGAGAGTGATGTCAGCCAAGATGCTGGCGGCCTGCCTGCACATGATGAAGGGAACGCCTTATATCTATCAGGGGGAGGAGCTGGGGATGACGAATACCCATTTCTCTTCCATCGAGGACTGCAGGGACATAGAGGAGATCAATGCATACCGCCAGTACGTGACCGACAATGAGATGATCTCAAAGGAAGAGATGCTGAAATGCTTTGATGCGGTGGCCAGGGACAATGCAAGGACTCCGATGCAGTGGGATGATACGGAGCATGCAGGGTTTACCTCAGGCACCCCCTGGATCGCGGTCAATCCCAATTATCGGGAGATCAATGCAAAGGCGGCGATGGAGGATCCGGATTCCGTATTTTATTTTTATCAGAAGCTGATCCGTCTCCGCCATGAAAATCCCGTGATCGTCTATGGGAGTTTTAAGCCGCTGCTGACGGACAGCGCGGCGGTCTATGCTTATGAACGTGAGCTGGACGGTACGGTGCTTACCGCTGCCTGCAACTGGACGGAGGAGCCACAGGAATGCACCCTTTTTGACGGCATGGGGGGCACGGAGCTCATATCAAATTATTCGAAGCATCAT
>JAFZOW010000044.1 GCA_017552715.1 Lachnospiraceae bacterium | reverse complement strand
TGCTCGGGCCCGAGTATCTGGGCTTCTGGCAGTGCAAGCTGCGTTACCGTACGCCGGAAGAGGTACTGGGGGTTGCCCGGAAATATAAGGAAATGGGCATCCATCTGGATGTGATCGTCATTGATTTCTTCCACTGGCCCTATCAGGGCAGCTGGCGCTTCGACGAGACCTACTGGCCGGAAGATAAGGTAAAGGCCATGTGTGACGAGCTCCATGAGATGGGGACGAAGGTCATGGTGAGTATCTGGCCTTCCGTGGACAAGCGCAGCGAGAATTATTATGACATGGCTGCCAAGGGCCTGCTGGTACGTAACGACCGGGGCGGCCTGGAGACCTATGATTATCAGGGTGAGTGCGCTACCATCGACGTGTTCAATCCCGAGGCACGTGATTACCTCTGGGATAAGTGCCGTCAGAACTATAAGCGCCTGGGGATCGATCTTTTCTGGTTCGATAATGCGGAACCCGACAGTATCGTTTACCAGTCGGATAACATGCGCTATTTCACCGGACGTTCGGCAAAGGTGGGGAATGAATATCCCAAATACTATCTGCGCACCGTATCTGAAGGCTTCCAAAAGGACGGGGACGGCATGCGTCCTTCCCTGATCCGTTCCGCCTGGGTGGGGAGCCAGAAATACGGCGCAGTACTCTGGAGCGGTGATGTACCCAGTACCTTTGAAGCCCTCCGGGACCAGATGACCGCGGGCCTCAATGCGGGTATTGCCGGCATTCCCTGGTGGAATACGGATATAGGCGGTTTTATGACGGATGATGTGAACGATCCGGATTTCAAGGAGCTGCTGCTCCGCTGGTTCGGTTTCGGCTGCTTCAGCCCCATCATGCGACTGCACGGCGACCGCGGCCCTTACGACATCCCGCCGCTGGATACGAGGGATTTCGGAGCAGGTTATCTGCATACCGGTCAGGATAACGAGATCTGGAGTTACGGCGAAGAAGAGATGGCCGTGATGAAGAAGTACATCGAGCTGCGGTATTCGATGCTGGATTATATCTCCGGTCTTATGAAAGAAGCAAGTGAGAACGGCTCTCCCGTGATACGTACCATGTTCTATGAATTCCCGGAGGATGAAAAGTGCTGGGAATGCGAGGACCAGTACATGTTCGGAGATGAGTATCTGGTGGCTCCCATACTGTCACTCGGTGAAAGGGAGCGCAGTGTGTATCTTCCCGAAGGGAAGTGGGAACATATCTTTACAAAGGAAGTATTTGAGGGAGGCAAGCGTGTGAACGTAGCAGCCCCTCTGGATCAGATCCCGGTTTTCAGAAAAGGAGGTAAATGATCATGGCAGCGATCACATTAACATCCGAGAATTTTGAAGCAGAAGTTTTGAAGAGCGATATCCCCGTACTGGTGGATTTCTGGGCTCCCTGGTGCGGCCCCTGCCGTATGCTGGGCCCCATCGTGGAGCAGGTGGCGGAGGAAGCCGGCGGCAGCTTCAAGGTAGGCAAGCTGAACGTGGATGATGAAGGAGAGCTTGCCGAAAAGTATCATATCATGAACATTCCCGCTCTGAAGGTTTTCAAGGATGGTGCCGTGGTCCGGGAATCCATCGGAATGGTACCCAAGAACAAGGTGGAAGAGCTGGTGAAGTTCTGACTTTCGGGATTTTTGAGCGAGGGAATGAATATGCATGATATCATCATCATAGGTGCCGGGACGGCGGGGCTGTCCGCAGCGATCTATGCGCTGCGGGCCGGAAAGAGCGTACTGCTCCTGGAGCAGCTTTCCTACGGCGGCCAGATCATCAATACCCCCGAGGTGGAGAATTACCCCGGGATCAAAAACATCTCCGGCTTCGACTTTGCACAGGGCCTTTACGAGCAGGCCACCGCACTGGGAGCGGAGCTGGAATATGCAAAGGTCACCGGCATTACGGACGGGGCGGAGAAGACGGTACACACGGAAGGGAAGGATTACAGCTGCCGAGCCGTGATCATCGCCACCGGTGCAAAGAACCGTCCTCTGGGACTTCCGAAGGAACAGGAGCTTACGGGAGCAGGCGTCTCCTATTGCGCTACCTGTGACGGGGCCTTTTTCCGCGGCCGGCCCGTGGCTGTGAACGGCGGCGGCAATACGGCACTGGAGGATGCACTCTTTTTATCGAACTATTGCAGCAAGGTCTACCTGATCCATCGCCGGGATGCTTTCCGCGGGGAAGCAAAGCAGGCAGAACAGCTGAAGGCAAAGGAAAATGTTGAATTTGTCCTGAATGCAACCATTACGGAACTGGTGGGAGAAGAGGAGCTTTCCGCCGTGATCGTTACGGACAAGCAGAGCGGAGAGAAGCGGGAGCTTGCAGTGGACGGTCTCTTTATCGCCATCGGCCAGATGCCGGATAATGCGGCCTTTGCTTCCCTCGTAGATCTGGATCCTGCGGGTTATGTAGTGGCCGCTGAGGATTGTAAGACCAGGACGGAAGGTATTTACGCCGCGGGAGACTGCCGTACCAAGACCGTACGCCAGCTCACTACGGCAGCAGCGGACGGAGCAGTTGCGGCTCTTGCAGCCTGCGCATATATCGGATGAATCAGATCAGCTTAAAGGCTCCGGCCAAGATCAACTTAAGCCTTTATATCACGGGCAGGCGTGCGGACGGCTATCACGAGCTGAAAAGCGTGATGCAGCAGATCTCTCTTTGCGATGAGCTGACGCTCACAAAGCGGGAGGAGGGGATACTGCTGAACGTAGAAAGCGACGGCACTCCCGGAAGCGGGCATGAGAAGGTACCCTCCGACGGGAAGAATATCGCTTACCGTGCGGCGGAGCTGTTCTTTCGTGAGAGCGGCATCGCCGGCGGTGCGGAGATAAAGCTCATAAAGCACATCCCGGCAGCAGCCGGTCTGGCAGGCGGCAGTACGGATGCCGCGGCGGTGCTTAAGGGACTTGCGCAGCTTTACGAAAGCGGCCATGATACGGAAGCCCTCTGCAGCATGGGGGTTAAGCTGGGGGCGGATGTGCCTTTCTGTATCCTGGGGGGAAGGGCCCTCTGTGAAGGGATAGGCGATAAGCTGACGCCCCTTACCGCGGAAGAGCTGCACATCCTTCTGATCAAGCCTCCCATCGAGGTATCGACGAAGGAGGTCTATGAGGCTTTTGATGCCCTGCCGCCGGAGGCTCTATCCGGCACTGAAAACTCCCTGGCCCTGGTCACGGAAAAGAAGTATCCCGTGATCGCCGGCATAAGGGAAGATATGTCGGAACAGGGAGCTTACAAGGCGCTGATGAGCGGTTCGGGACCTACGGTCTTCGGACTGTTTAAGGATGCGGAAGCTGCCGGGGCAGCCTGCCGGGAGCTTTCAAAAAAATACTCGGATTGTTTTACTGGAGTTTACGGAATATGACCAGAGAAGTATTGATATCCATAAAGGGTCTGCAGTTCGAAGGACCTGCAGAGGAACACCACGAGCCTGTGGAGCTTATGGTGGGCGGAAGCTATAGTTTTGAGGACGGGGTACATCATCTCCTGTATGAAGAGGAGATGGAAGGAATGCCGGGGAAGATATGCTCCCGCATAACTGCGACTCCCGAACGGGTACAGCTCTCCAAGGAAGGCGGCATGGCCGTTTCGATGGTCTTTGAGCAGGGGCAGAAGAATCTAAGCAGCTACCGTACGCCCTTCGGGAATCTGATGATCGCCATAGATACCACGGATATCCGTATCCGTGAGCATGAAGACGGGCTGGATATAGAAGTATTCTATCATCTGGATATGAATTACGAATACTTTGCCGACTGCAGGGTGCTGATCGGCGTAAAGTTCAAGAACTGAGCAGCCTTACTTGATGGGCTTTGCCCCGGCCTTTTCCTGGGCTTTTTCCACCAGCTGCTTGAATTTGCTCTTCTTTTTCTTCTCTTTCGTGATCTGGGTTCCGTGTATACCCTTCACACCCATGAGATACATACCCGAAACTTCGGCTTTGACTTCTTTTTTCACCGGTACAAGATCAAAGATCTTTTCGTCGCAGAAAAGTGTCAGGATCTGAGGGCCTGCCTTTACTTTGACCATGGGGGCCTTCATGTTTTTGCTCATCTTCGGCATCTGTGCCATGACGGCAGCCGGCAGCTGGGCATCTTTTATCTTCATGCGTTTCTTGTCGATCACAAGAAGGGATATGGTCTGCTTGTTGGATTCCAGCATCTGCTGCTGTTCAGCCTGCCGTTTCTGGAGCTTACGGCCGACAAAATACAGAACGATGAACAGTGCTACGATGATGACAAGTATGATAAGGAATATGATCAGTCCCTTGGGCATGAGTGGGTTCTCCTTTCAGGCTGTATGTATGGATAAGTGCGGGGCTGTTCCCCGGCTTTTTTTCACAGCACCAACAAGTCTACCATAAGCTTGTATTTCTGTCAAAAGATGAGGATGGTTTCTTTCGGAAGAATATGCTATACTGTGAACATCTTTTTATCGGGAGGAAATGCGCATGAGTGAAAAGCTTTACGCCGTACAGCTGGGGAAAGCGAAGCTGGCCCTGGATCTGTCGGACGGCAGCGAGCGTGGCGAGTATGTGGATCAGGATTATATCCTGCACGTACTGGGACGGCCTCACAGGAACATCAATCTGATGTATACCTATTATCCGAGGGATAAGGACTGGCCCGCCCGCATGTCGGAAAAGTATAAAGGCAAGGATATCAACTCTGTCTGGGATTATCCCTATGATGATTATTTCCCTTTTACCGATGAAGCTTTTGAATGTATGAAGGATGTGCGCAGGCATGGGCAGGACATTACCCTGACCCTGACCATCGACTGTGCCTTAAGTGATGAGGAGCTCCGGCCTCTGGCCCGCAAGTTCCGGCCTTTCGGGCGCATGCGCATCCGTATCAATCATGAATGCATGGGGGGCTGGTTCACCCACAACAAGCGCTATTCCTTCGAAGAGATCGGCGCCTTTCATGCACGTTTTACCCGTATCCTTCATGAGGAAGCCCCCAATGTAAAGACTATCTTCTGCGCGGGCTTCGCGACGGAAAAGGACGGCCCGGTGGATCAGGAAGATGCTTTCCTGGAAGCTTATAAGACAGCGGATATATGGAGTGCCGACCGCTATATCGCGCTGCATTACGGCTGGCCTCTGGATATAGCCGAAAAGGGTAAGGAAGATAAGAGCTTCAATTACCAGAGCGTCGAGAAGACCTTTATGCATTTTGTGTACACCTATGAGCGTCTGAAGAAGCTCACGGGACAGGATAAGCCCGTGGTCTTAAGCGAGTTTAACGCAGACGGGGATGTGGTTGGGCCGCTGCATCAGGGGAATGTGATGAGACGCTTTGTGGAGCGCATTAAAGCGGAGAAGGCAGAGTGGTTTGAAGCTCTGACCATGTATATGTTCCGCGACCGCGGACGGCTGGGCCTTGAGATCCAGGATCCCAACAATCCCGCCGTGGGTATAGCCCAGCCCATGCTGAAGGAATACAGGGAGCTTTTGAACGATCCCTACTGCATGCCTTCCATGGAGCTCGGGGAGGAAGTGCAGCTGCCTCTGCGTCTTCGCTGGGGCGGAGCCGAGGATGCCGAAGGGATCGCGCTTCCCATCGTGTTTGAGAAGAGTCCGGAGTTCTGCGAGCTGTATTTTGAGGAAGAGATCTCCCTGATGATGGAGCTGAACGGACAATGGTTCTACAAGGCACCGAAGACCATGTTCGTGGATCTGATGGAAGCCTTTTTCAACAAGCCGGTGGCAGACGGAACACAGCTGTATCTGCATATCTTTGCCACGCCTCCCGAAGGAGTGAATGAAGAAGCGGCTACAGACTATTTCACCACCATGACGAAACTCCCGAAACTGCGGCTGCGCTTTGAACCCGCCGGGATCGTTACGGACAGATAAAAAAAGACATCCCGGCACAGGGATAAAGGATAATGGAGGTAAAAACATGAATATTCTGGTCATCAACTGCGGCAGCTCATCCTTAAAGTACCAGCTCATCGATTCCGAAAGTGAGAAAGTACTGGCAAAAGGTCTGGCAGAACGCATCGGTATCGAAGGAAGCCGGCTTACCCACAGCCCGGCAGGGAAAGACAAGGTGGTCACGGAGCAGCCCATGCCGGATCATTCCGTGGCGGTAAAGATGGTCATAGAAGCCCTTACGGATAAGGAGCACGGTGTGATCGCTTCCCTTTCCGAGATCGGCGCGGTGGGGCATCGTGTGGTGCACGGAGGTGAGAAATTCGACCGTGCGGTACTCATCAACGATGCGGTGATCCGTGATATCGAAGAGCTCAGCAGTCTGGCACCCCTGCACAATCCGGCGAACCTCATCGGGATCCGGGCCTGCGAAAAGAACATGCCCGGGGTTCCGCAGGCTGCGGTATTTGATACCGCCTTTCATCAGACCATGCCGAAGAAAGCCTATATGTACGGCCTTCCTCTGGAATACTACGAGAAGTATAAGGTGCGCCGTTACGGTTTCCACGGTACCAGCCACGATTATGTATCGAGGCGCACTGCCGAGATCCTTGGCAAGGACCGCAGCGAACTTAAGATCATCGTCTGCCATCTGGGGAACGGGGCTTCCGTATCCGCTGTAAAGAATGGGAAATGTGTGGATACCTCCATGGGCATGACGCCGCTGGAAGGGCTGCTCATGGGAACCCGCAGCGGAGATATGGATCCCGCCATCTTTGATTATATCTGTGAGAGAGAGGGCTTAAGTCCGGCGGATATGAACAGCGTACTGAACAAGAAGAGCGGTGTGCTGGGGCTTTCCGGCGGCCTTTCCAGCGATTTCCGCGATCTGGCGGAAGCGGCGGATGCCGGGAATGAAAAGGCGGCGCTGGCGCTGGATACCTATGCCTATCGCGTAGCAAAGTATATCGGAGCCTATGCCTGTGCCATGCAGGGCGTGGATGCCATAAGCTTTACCGCCGGCATCGGCGAGAACAACTATGCGATCCGGCGCCGTGTCTGTGATTATCTGGACTGGCTGGGATGCGTGGTGGATGACGAAAAACTGAAGATCCGCGGGGAAGAGATTATCGTCAGCACCCCGGAAAGCCGTATCTCCGTGCTCATCGTACCTACGGATGAGGAACTGACCATAGCAAGACAGACTTTGGAACTCCTGTAAATGTTGACATAAGACAAGATTTCAGAAAAATTTTCTGCTGAAAAAGTCCCGAAAAACCGGGACTTTTTTTGTTATACATGTGGTTGCACAATAGTTATGCTAAAAATTATAGTTGACAGATGATAAATAGCTGTGCTACCATAAGTGCAAGTCAAAGCGGATTCATCCGCGACAGACTGTTGATCCTCAGGAACATTAACCTGGGACGGTTCGGTCAACAGAGCTCCAACTGAAGAAATGTATCGTGGTGTAAGGCTTTATTTGTGTGTGATTTTTGTGAGGAGAGACGGTTTATGACGGGGATGATCATATGTCTGCTCGTATTGACGGTAACGGCGGACCTGATGACGGACAGCATACCCAACGCTTTGACATTAACGGGACTGATGGCCGGTCTGTGGAATGCATATATGCGGGCCGGTCCATCGGAACTGTTTTCATCCGCGGAAGCGGCAGTGCTGATGTTTTTTACCGGCTATCTGCTCTTCCGCCTGAGGGCGCTGAGGGGCGGGGACGGAAAGCTTCTTACGGCACTGGCTTCCATGCTGGGAATAAGGCTCGGGATGAAGCTGCTTCTGTTCTCACTTATACTGGCTGTGCTTCTGGGAATACCGGGACTGATCCGCAGGCATCTGAAAGAAAGAACCGGGATCCATTACAGCGTGCCGGTGATGATAGCGACATTGCTTTTACTGTAGCGAAAGGAGAAAGTGATGAAAAAAGAGATCATAGCTTTATGTGACAGGGATGAAGCCTATGTATACCGCCTGCAGGAGCTGCTTTCCAGAAGGGAATCCTTTCCCTTTACGGTAAGCTGCTATACCAGCGAAGAACGCTTCTCCGAGGAACTGAAAAAAGGACGTATCGGACTGGTGCTTGCGGGGGAAAGCTTTTACAAACTGGCGGCGGGAGCGGAAACCCATCCGCCACTGCTGCTCCTGAAGGAAAAAGGAAGTGCTCATCCCGCACCGGATTATATATGGAAATACCAGTCGGGGGAGTGTATACGTCAGCAGATCATGGAACGTTATGCCCGGGCCGCGGCACCGGGAGCAGCCGCGGGCGGAGGAAAAAAGACGGAGCTGATCGGGATCTTTTCTCCGGTATGCCGTTCCGTTCAGACCAGTTTCAGCCTGCTTATGGGGCAGTTCCTGGCGAAGAAGGGCAGCGTGCTGTATCTGAATTTTGAACCCTTTTCCGGCCTGCCTAAGCTGTTAAAGAACCCCTGGGACAGGGATCTTACGGATCTGGTCTATTACATGGAAGGCGGCCGGGAGCGTCTGGTCTACAAACTGGAAAGCATGGTAAGCAACGTAAACGGTCTGGATTATATCTCTCCCGCATTTTCCTTTGTGGATCTGGGAGAAGTGAGCGAGGAATCCTGGCTGTTGCTGATCCGTACCCTGCAGGAGATAGGGACTTATGACCATGTGATACTGGATCTGTCCGAGATGGTCCACGGCCTTCTGAACGTGCTGAGGGAATGCGAAAAGATCTATACCCTGGCGGACAGGGAGGGGATGAGCCTTTCACGGATGGAGCAGTATGAAGAACTGCTGAGGTCTTTGGATTACGGCGATATACTGGAGCGCTCCACAAGATGTGAACTGCCCCGATTCCGCAAGCTTCCGGAAGGCATCGATGAGCTGCCCTACAGCGATCTGGCAGCCTATGTGAAGAAGGTGATGGGATGAGGGCGGAGATCCGCGAACGGATGAAAGAACGCATCATGGAACGTATCTCTCTGGGCAGGGAGATGAGTGATGCGGAAGTGCAGGAGATCATTGACGGGACCATTATGGAAAGCGGCCGGGAATGGGGGCTGTCCTTATCCGAAAAACAGGAGCTTTCCCGGGATATGTTCTATACGATACGGCGTCTGGACATACTGCAGGAGCTGACAGACGATCCGAAGGTCACCGAGATCATGATCAACGGAAAAGACCACATCTTTATCGAACGGGCCGGACATCTGTACCGCTGGGAGAAGAGTTTTTCTTCGGAAGAAAAGCTGGCGGACGTGATCCAGCAGATTGTGGCCCGCTGCAACCGCTCCGTGAACGAAGCTTCCCCCATTGTGGATGCCCGACTGGAGAACGGCTCCCGGGTGAATGTGGTGCTTGCACCGGTTGCGCTGAACGGTCCCATCGTTACCATACGCCGTTTCCCGGAAAAGCCCTTCCTAATGGAAGATCTGAAACGATTCGGGGCTCTGAATGATGAGCTCATCGCCTTTCTGAAACAGCTGGTAAAGGCAAAGTACAACTGCTTTATATCGGGCGGGACCGGTAGTGGCAAAACCACCTTCCTCAACGCAATGTCGGACTTCATTCCGAAGGATGAGCGCATCATCACCATCGAGGACTCGGCGGAGCTGCAGATCGTCGGAGTGGATAATCTGGTCCGTCTGGAGACCCGAAATGCCAACGTGGAAGGCTGTAAGGAGATCAGCATACGGGATCTGATCAAATCCAGCCTGCGCATGCGCCCGGACCGCATTGTGGTGGGTGAGGTCCGCGGCAGCGAAGCGCTGGACATGATACAGGCTATGAACACGGGACATGACGGCTCCCTTTCCACCGGTCATGCCAACAGTGCCGCGGATATGCTTTCCCGTCTGGAGACCATGATCCTGATGGGGATGGATCTGCCCCTGTCGGCAATACGGGGACAGCTGGCCAGCGGCATCGATATCATCGTGCATCTGGGGAGGCTCAGGGATAAGAGCAGGAAGGTGCTGCAGGTGGTGGAGATCCTGGACTATTCGGAAGATGTGATCCACACAAATGTACTGTATGAGTTTGAGGAGGAGGGGGAAGATGAAAAAGGCCGTGTCCTTGGGAAGCTTAAAAAACGAAATGATCTGGTGCACAGGGAAAAGCTCCGTGCCGCAGGATTATGAGGCCGGACGTCTGTATTTTTCCGAATGGCTCCTGGCATTGGTGAAGGGGGTGGGGATACTGGCACTCGTCGCCTATGTATTCTACCGAAGCCTTATTGTCTTTCTTGTCTCGATCCCGCTGCTATCCGTTTTTCTGATGCGGGAGCGGAGAAAAACGGTAAAAAAGCGCAAGGATGAGCTGATGCTCCAGTTTCGCGAACTGATGCATGCCATCATCGCATCCCTGCAGGCGGGTTATTCCGTAGAAAATGCGTTCCTGCATTCCTATGAAGATATGCGCCTGCTGTACGGAAAGGATGCCATGGTATGCAGGGAGCTGAGGCAGATCGGCCACAGGCTTAAGAACAATGAAAATCTTGAGGATGTGCTCACGGACTGGGCGGAGCGCAGCCATATACAGGATATCACGGATTTTGCTGAGGTTTTCCGCATCGCAAAGCGATCCGGCGGAGACCTTCCCGGGATATTGAACAATACGGCCCAGCTCATCAGTGACCGTATCGAGGTGCAGCGGGAGATCGGAACCTTGATCGCTTCGAAAAAGATGGAGCAATCCATCATGAACCTGGTACCCTTCGGCATCATACTCTATATCGATGCCACTTCGCCCGGCTTCTTTGATCCGCTGTACGGAAGCGGCTTCGGGGTGGCACTGATGACGGGTCTGTTGGCTGTATACATGGCGGCCTATCTTCTGGCCGAAAAGATCCTGAAGATCGAATGGTAGGGAAAGGAGGGCTTATGGAATATCTTGCGATAGCTGTTTTGATCCTGATCCTTCTTCTGGGAATACTCACCCGGGGGGAGGAAGTGCCGGAGGAATGCAATGCATCCACGCTGACACGTCCCTTTTACCGCATGGCTTCAAGACTGGAAAGTTGTCTGCGGGGGGCTCCGGAGAAGCTCAGGAACCGTGTTTTTCAGAAGAATGAAGAGCGTCTGCGGCTGCTGGAGCCCGGGGCGGATATCCCCAAACTCTCCCGGCTGCAGTTCATAAGCAAATGCGGGACGGCGCTCCTGTTCCTGACGGTGGGGATGATCTTCGGCCTGCTGCTCTGTGTAAGGGAGAGAGGAGAGAGTGTTTTTGATGCGGAAGGCGGGCTGCCCCGGCGGGAATGGGGAAAAGGAGATTATTCTGTGGAACTGAATGCCGTGAGCGGGGAAGAAAGCCGCCCGGTAGAGATCCTGGTGGAGGAGAGGCAGTATTCAACGGAAGAGATAAGGGAGATGCTGCCGGAGTTTCATCAGGCACTGGAGACGGCTCTTCTTGCAAAGAATAAGGATCCGGGGCATGTAGATACGGACATCGATCCGGTAACGGCTGTGGAGGGCTATCCCTTCGGGATCGACTGGGAATTCAGCGACCGCACGCTTTTTCGGAGAGACGGCGTAATGAAGGAAGATATCCCGGAAAACGGAAAGCTTGTGACCCTTACGGCTATCGTAAGCTACGGAGATTTCAGTGAGCTTTACGCTTTTGATCTGATGGTCTTTCCCAAGGCTTCGGGAGAGGATCCCTTTGCGCTGGCCCTGCAGAAGGCACTTCAGAAGGCGGATGCCGAAAGCGGGACAAAAAACAGCTTTGTACTGCCGGCGGAAGCGGACGGGATCAGCGTTTACTGGGAGGAGAAAAAGAGCCGGAGCATGGCGGTACTGATCCTCTTTGTCCCTCTGGTGGCGGTGGGGATCTTCTGGGGAAAGGATAAGGATCTGGAAAAGCGACTAAAGGAAAGGGATCTGCAGATGACTATGGATTACCCCGAGCTGGTGAGTAAGCTCTCATTGTATATCGGTGCGGGGATGAGTACGCGTGTGGCCTGGCGGAAGCTGTGTGAAGAGTACAGGAAGAAGGGGATCAAACGCTATGTGTATGACGAGATGATACTGACGGTACGAGAGATGGAACGGGGATGTTCGGAGCTTGTCGCATACCGGAATTTCGCCAAGCGCTGTCGTCTGCAGAAATTCGTGAAGCTGGTCTCGCTGCTGGAGCAGAACACAAAACTGGGAGCCGCGGGTTTCCTTTCCACCCTGCGGACGGAAAGCAGTGAGGCTTTACAGGAACGTAAGACCATAGCCCGCAGACTGGGAGAAGAGGCAGGGACCAAGCTGTTGCTGCCCATGATCCTCATGCTGGCCATCGTAATGGTAGTGATCATTGTCCCGGCCTTTGTATCCATATGAACAGGCCGGTCAAAAAACAGCGGAGAAAGGAGGAAAAGCACATGGCATTATCTAAGGGATTGAAAGCGTATGTTCAGGATGAAGCCGGTATGGGTACGGTGGAGATCATTCTTATTATCGTTGTCCTGGTGGGGCTGGTACTGATCTTCAAGAATCAGATCACCACGATCATCAATGATCTGTTTGACAGTATCGTTACACGATCAGCAGAAGTAGCACGTTAAAAGAAAGGAGTCCGAAATGGGAAAAAAGGACAGAGGAGCTGTAAGCGTATACCTTGCGTTGATGATGGCGGTAATGATCCCGCTGATCCTGACAATGATGGAAGCCGCCCGCGTGGGTACGATAAAACTGCGGATGGAATGTGCAGCCGATCTGTCCATGGACTCCGTTCTGGCGGAGTATAACAGGGCATTGTTTGACCGGTACGATCTGCTGTTCATCGACACGTCCTATGACGGCGGCTACGGCTCGGAAGATGCACTGTGTGAGAGACTGGAATACTATCTGGACCGGAATCTGAAACCGGTGAAAGCCATACCGCTGCCGGGGGTAAAGGATCCCTGTGATCTGAAGCTGGATTCCCTGGAACTGACCCGTGTCAGCCGGGCAACTGACGAAGGAGGAGCGGTCTTCCGGTACATGGCATTGAGTTATATGCTGGAACGCTACGGTATAGGCTATGTGGCGGGAGCAATGGACCTGATGGAAAGCTCTGCCTCCGCGCAGCTTTCGGGTACGGATGTAAGTGCGGAGCTCTTTGCCGCACAGGGGCAGGTGGATGCCTTTGAAGCACCCGCTCCGCCGGAGGAAGAGGAGGCAGGTGAAGACTGGGAGGAACCGCCGGAAAAGGACCGGCCGGCCGACGCAGTGGAAGCTTCGGCTTCTGCAGGACTGCTCCTGGGACAGGTGATACGGGGCGAGATATCCGGCGCAGTGGCTGATCTGCCGGCCCTGGCATCGCAGCGCAGTCTGATCGTGGGAGACGGTATGCCGGAGGACTGGGAGGACAGGAACTCTCTGGAGGAGCAGCTGCTCTTTACGGAGTTCATTATGGAAAAGTGTGCAAATTACCGGGAACCGAAGGATGGCTGCCAGCTGAAATACGAAACCGAATATGTGATCGCGGGGAAAGACAATGACAGGGATAATCTGGAAAGCGTGGCGTTTAAGCTTTTTCTGCTCCGCGGGACTTCCAACACCGTGTATTTCTTCAGTGACGGTGCGAAGCAGGCGGAAGCGGAGGCCATGGCGGCCGGACTGGCCTTTGTCTGTTGTGTGCCGGAGGCGCAGCCCCTGTTTAAGGCGCTGATCGAAGCGGCATGGATCTATGCCGAGACCATAAATGATCTGAAGATCCTTTTTGACGGAGGCAAGGTACCGCTTGTTAAGAGTGAAGCGGATTGGAAGCTGTCTCTGTCGTCGGCTTTGGGAATGGCAGCGACGGGAGGAGAAGGCGGCAACGGCCTGACTTATCAGGATCATCTGAGGATATTCCTGTATACCACCTCTCTGGAGAAACGTACCGCCCGCTGTATGGATGTTGTGGAGATGGATGTACGGCTGGCAGGTTACCCGGATTTCCGGCTGGATAACTGTGTGGCAGGGGCTACGGTGCAGCTGATCGTGTCCAGCGGCTATGGGTACAGTTTCCTGATGGAAAGGAGGTTCCGATATGCGTAAGTCTGATCGGGGGAGTCTCACACTGGAGGCCGCTCTGGTGCTCCCCCTTTATCTCTTTTTCTTTCTTGCTCTTCTTTCCGGGCTGGAGATGCTGAGGCATAATGCGGCCAACGATTATGATGTGAGCCGTACGGTAAAGAAGCTGGCCGTATATGCGGCGGCTACCGGCCCGGATATCATTGAGCTGCCGAAGCAGGAAAGCTATGCGCCCCGAGGAAATGCCTTCGGTATCCCGTCTCAGAGACTTCTGAGTGTGGGCTATGCACATGCGTGGACCGGATACCAGCTCGGCAGTGGTGCGGGAGGCGGAGGCGACAGCGGGGAGAGGATGGTCTATATCACCGAAACGGGGACGGTATACCATCTTACCCGCAGCTGTACACATCTGAAGCTTTCGATCACCGCAGTGAGCAGGGAGGCGCTGGCTACGGCCAGAAATGGCGGCGGAGGACGCTACAGACCCTGCGAGATCTGCGGCGGGGGGAACGGAGGAACGGTGTTCATCACCAATGAAGGAGACCGTTATCATTCATCCTTAGGCTGCAGCGGCCTGAAGCGGACCATATACGAGATACCCATTTCACAGGTGGGAGGGCGGCGCTGCTGCAGCCGCTGCGGAGGACGTTTATGAGAGAACTATATACATTTACGGTGCTGCTTACGGGCAGTGTTATGGATTTTCGCAGGAAAGCACTTCCACGATGGTTTCTGGTGTTAAGTGCGGCCGGCGGAGTGCTGATGCTTGTCTTCGCATCGCCCGGCTGGAGTGACCTTTTATGCGGACTTCTGCCAGGGATCATCCTCCTGCTTCTGGGAAGGTTTTCCGGCTGTATCGGAATGGCGGACGGGGTACTGATACTTGTGCTGGGTGGGCTGTACGGCCTGAATGAAGGCAGCCAGTTCCTGATGTATGCACTGCTGGCAGCAGCGGTGGCAGCCCTGCTTCTGATCGGAAGCCGGAAGGCCGGCAGGCGCAGCACCATGCCCTTTGTACCGTTTCTTCTTGCGGGCTTCCTGCTTGCAAGGCTGCGTCTGTATATAAACGGAGGATGAGGCCATGAGAGAAGAGCTTTACATTAATAAAGAGATACCGGCCTATATGACCCTGGAAGCGGTGATCATTATCCCTTTCTGTCTGATCGGGACGGTCCTGATCCTGTGGACCGGCATACTGTTATACGACCGCATGGCTTCGGATTATGCACTGGGTGTTGCCACGATACAGGCTGCGCGAAATGCCGAGGCGGATAATGATGAGATTTTGCAAGCCGCGCAGGAAAAAGCGGAGGAGCTGCTGACGGGACGGCTGGTGATGGCGGGGGAGCCGACTCTCCGGATCAGCGTGGACGGAGTCAGTGTAACGGCGGAACTGGAAGGGTATCTGAAAACTCCGCCTCTCCCCATACCCGGGTCGGCAGAATTTGATCTGCCCTGGAGTTTTAAGAGTAAAAAGAGCAGTCCGCGGCTGAAGGAATCCTCCATCGTGCGAACGCTGCGAAGGATGACAGGCGGATGAGCAGTCCATGTACGAATGAAGAGCGGATACGGAAAGGGAGAGTGAGAGCGTATGAAAAAACTGCGGTATCGAAAGAGTATGAACCATAATTATCTGGTGGCGGATAAGAACGGCGGAGATGACTGGCAGCTGGATATGCTGCTGGAGAATCACATCCCCGGCCTTCTTCCGGTAAGCCTGCGGATGAACGAAGGACAGGAGGAACTTTATTATGAGATCAGCTCCCTGCAGCCCCTCAGCCGCATTTATGAGCATAAAGAGATGCGCCTGGAAGAGGCCGGGCACCTGCTGGCAGCGGTCTCGGAAACCGTGAGAAAGCTGCAGGAATATATGCTGGGCGGAGAAGGGCTTTTGCTGGGAGGAGATGTGATCTTTACGGATCCGGAGGAGTTGTCACCGAGCTTTCTGTATCTGCCCTGTGGAGGAAACAGCCTGAGGGAACAGCTGCTGGAACTGGCGGAATATCTGATGGAGCATATGGAGCAGTCGGATGCGGCTTCATCCATATGGGCTTACCAGCTGTATAAACGTCTGCGGAATGAGAATTTTGTGTTAAGTGATCTGGAAGAGTATCTCAGAGAGAAGGGGGAGCCCGAGCCTTCCGTGATCCGGCAGCCTGTCTTTACGGAGGAAGAGCTTCCGGAGAAAGAAACGGCTCCGGAGCCCTTTGATGAAGAGGAGCCGGCAGAAGAACTTGTGATCACCATGGAGGAGAAGAAAGAAGAAAAAGAAGCCGGGGAAAAGATGAGCTGGTGGAAGAGGCTGCTTTTCGGTAATAAGAAAGAGAAGACGAAAAAGCCTGTTCCGAGAAAGGCAGAACCCCCGGAAGAAGATACGGAGCCGGCGGAGCAGTACGATTTTTCAGCAGCCTTTGCAGGTCTGGAGACGGAAGCAGACAACATAAACCCGGCACCGGAGGATTACGGGAAGACTGTTTTTCTGGGGGAGGCAGATGAACCGGTAGAGAACGTGCTTGCGGAAAAAAGATCCGGAAAACGTATCCCCATGGATCATTTCCCTTTCTTCATAGGCAAGATGAAGGAAAGGGTGGATCTGCCCTTAAGTGACGGCTCGGTCTCCCGTATCCATGCCAGGATACGCCTGCAGAACGGACGGGCCTTCCTGCAGGACTGTCATTCCACCAACGGGACCTTTGTCAACGGTATACAATTGGAGAGCGAGGAAGAGGTTATGCTGGAGCGGGATGACGAGATACGCTTCGGCCGTGTGGTATTTTCCTATTGTTGATTAACTGTTGCGAAATATCAAAAAAAGATATAAAATAGGAACGCTGCCGCGCCGGAAGCCGCTTTTGGGAAGCCGAAGGCAGTGAGTTGTATATATCGGAGGAGCTTTATGAATGACATGATCGAGATCCGCTGGCACGGACGCGGAGGCCAGGGTGCCAAGACCGCGAGCCAGCTGCTGGCGGATGCAGCCTTTATGGCGGGTAAATATGTTCAGAGTTTTCCGGAGTACGGACCGGAGCGGAGCGGTGCGCCCATTACGGCGTATAACCGTATCTCGGCGGAACGCTGCAGTGTGCATTCCAATATCTATGAACCGGATTATGTGGCGGTAGTGGACGAGACCCTGCTGGAAAGCGTGGATGTGTGCTCGGGCATAAAGGAAGGCGGAGCCGTGATCATCAATTCCTCCAAAAGTCCGGAAGAATTAAGACCCCAGCTGCGCGGATATACGGGACGTGTATGTACCATTGATGCCAGAGAGATCTCCCTGCGCAATCTGGGAGCCTATTTCCCCAATACCCCCATGCTGGCTGCCGTGGTGGCGGTGAGCGAGTGCGTGGAACGGGAGCAGTTCCTTGCGGACATGGAGGGAAGCTACCGGCATAAATTCGCAAAAAAGCCCCAGGTGGTGGAAGGCAATCTGAAATGCCTGCGGGAAGCCATGAGTGAGGTGCAAGGATGAAAAAAGCAGCAGAGATCAATGAACAGATCCCCTGGCAGGAGATGACCGTCGGATGCGAGATCTATGAACCGGGTACTTCCGAACTGACGAAGACCGGAGAATGGCGCAGCCGTAAACCCGTCTGGGATAAGGATAAATGTAAGCAGTGTGTGCTCTGTGCACCGTTCTGCCCGGATGCGTCGATCCCCGTAAAGGACGGACGCAGGGCGGATTTTGACTATGACCATTGCAAGGGCTGCGGCATCTGCATCAAGGCCTGCCCTTTCGATGCCATTAAATGGGAGGATGAAGAATGAGCATACGGGAACGACTTTCCGGAAATGAGGCGATTGCTACGGCGATGCGTCAGGTGAATCCGGATGTTTTCGCAATGTTTCCCATCACGCCGTCTACGGAGATACCGCAGTACTATGCGCAGTATGTAGCGGACGGCAGGGTGGATACGGAGTTTATCACGGTGGAGAGTGAGCACAGTTCTCTTTCCGCCTGCCTTGGAGCGGAAGCTGCCGGGGCCCGTGCCGTGACGGCTACCAGCTCCGCCGGCCTTTCTTATATGAATGAGGTACTTTATGTGGCCGGATCGCTGCGGCTGCCTGTGGTCATGGCTGTAGCCTGCCGCGCCCTTACGGGACCCATCAATATCAATCATGACTATTCCGACTCCATGGCGGAGCGGGATTCCGGCTTTATTCAGATCTATGCCGAAAACAATCAGGAGGCCTATGATAATTTCCTGCAGGCTCACCGTATCGCGGAGCATCCCGATGTGCGCCTTCCCCTGATGGTCTGTGAGGACGGCTTCATCACTTCCCATGCCATCGAGAATATCGAGCTGGAGGAAGATGATGCGGTCAAAGCATTCGTGGGTGAGTATCACCCCGAACACTATCTGCTGAAGAAAGAGAATCCCCTGGCAGTGGGCCCTTACGGAGTCAGCGGCTATTATATGGAGGCACGTGTTGCCCAGGCCCAGGCCATGAAGAATGCAAAAGCCGTGATTCTGGACGTGGCTGCGGATTTCGAAAAGACCTTCGGACGCAAATACGGCTTTTTTGAAGCTTATAAGATGGAAGATGCGGAAGTGGCCATGCTCATCATGGGAAGCTGCGCCGGTACGGCAAGAGCAGCCGTTGACGAGCTGCGCAGCAAAGGTGTGAAGGCCGGAGTGATCAAGCTGCGTGTCTTCCGGCCTTTCCCGGGAGAAGAGCTTGCGGCAGTGCTTTCTCACTGCAAAGCAGTGGCTGTGATGGATAAGAGCGAGGGCTTTTCCGCCTGCGGCGGACCCCTCTTTGCGGAGACCGCCGGTGCGCTTTTCAACAGCAAGGAAAGACCCCTCATGATCGATGTGGTCTTCGGCCTGGGGGGACGCGATTTTACCGTCACCGCAGCCAAGAGCGTATTCGACAGACTTGTCTGGATCGCTGAAAACGGTGTAGTGGATGAGCTTTATACCCATATGGGACAGAGGGAATAGTCAACTGCTGAATGAGCGGAGCGGAAGCGTGTCGAGCGGGAACCGATCCGCGAAGCGTATCATTGACAACGGAACTTACCCCGCTTGCATAATGAGCAAAGACAGCTGCGTTAGCTGCGCACTTAGCGAAAACGAGTGTCCAACTTGCCCCGCGGCACTGATTGAGCGCAGCTCGCCAATATAAGGCGAGCAAGCGAGTTGCAAGGGGCAAGTCGGTTTCGGGACACGAAGTTTGAGCTTAGTGCAGACAGCGGGCAGCAGCTGACGTGCTCATCTGCAAGCGTACAACAGGCAATTTGCATTATTGCCGGCGAACATCAGCTGACACGCTCATCTGCAAGCGTACATCAGGTGATCTGCATAATTGCCGGCGAACATCAGCTGATCTGCTCATTTATAAGCGGACAGAGAGAGAGGATAACATGGCATACAATCTGAAAGAAGAAATGAATAAAAAGGAGCGCTTCCACGCAGGGCACAGACTCTGTGCCGGCTGCGGGGCGGGTATCGTCTGCCGTGCCATGATGCGCGCCGTAAAACCCGAGGACCGGGCGGTGATCTGTAACGCCACGGGCTGTCTGGAGGTGAGCAGTTTCCAGTATCCTTACACGGCCTGGGAGGATTCCTACATCCACACGGCTTTCGAGAATGCTTCCGCTACCGCCAGCGGCGTGGAAGCCGCCATGAAGGTGCTTAAGAAGAAGGGAAAGCTGGACGGGAATGTGAAGATCCTGGCCATCGGCGGTGACGGAGGAACCTACGATATCGGTTTCCAGTCCCTTTCCGGTGCTCTGGAGCGCGGACACGACTTTACTTATTTCTGCTACGATAATAATGCCTATATGAACACGGGAACCCAGCGCAGCTCCGCTACGCCGCGTTTTGCCTCTGCCACCACCACTCCTTCCGGTGTGGAGAGCGTGGGTAAGAAGCAGAATCAGAAGGATCTGACCCAGATCGTGGTGATGCACGGGGCGCCTTATGTGGCCCAGACAACGCTCTACGGCAATATGAAGGATTTCCACGAAAAGGCACAGAGGGCCATTTATACCGAAGGCCCTACCTTTGTGAACGTGCTCACGCCCTGCCCCCGCGGCTGGCAGTATCCGGCAGAGGATCTGATCGCCATCTGCAAGGCAGCCATCGATACCTGTGTATGGCCGCTTTACGAGGTGGTGGAGGGCGAGTACCGCCTTACTTATGAACCGAAAAAGAAACTGCCGGTAGAGGAGTTCATGCGCCGTCAGGGACGTTTCAAGCACTGCTTCGCCAAGGGGAACGAGTGGACCCTGGAAGCGGCGCAGGAATATGTGGATAAAAAATGGGAAGAGTTGTTGGCAAAATGTAAATAAACGGGGGTTAGATCTATGGAAAACAAATTATTTACAAACACACACATTTTATCCTGGCTTCAGTATTTTTCGGAGAATACGGATATCGACCTGGAGCATGTGAAGATCCTGGACATTACCCGGAAGAACAAGAACCTGATCCCGACGGTGGAGGCCCACCGCTGTGTGCTGGTCTTTACCGAAGCCGGGAACATGGATATCTTTTATAAGATGTGGGATGTGGGCCTGGGTGAGTGCGAGGTGGTCTATAACGAGGGCTCTGAACCCAGCGGGCCTATCAAGAGAGATAAGGTTTCTGCCATGATCGACCGCGGGATCAATGCCAGTGCGGGTATGATCGTTCTGAATCCCAACGCCCGAAGCACCGTGAAATTCGGCATGGATAACAAGCTTTTTGCCAGCGGCAGTGTGCGTTATGTGGGAAGCGAGATCCGCGCCGTGCTACTTTCCCGTATGCAGATCGACGACCGGAAGAACCTCTGCGTCATCAGCGGCGAGAGCATTGCCGTGGAAGCCGCCATGATCGCCGGTGAGGGAACAGTTATCGCGGTGGAGTATAAAGAGCGGGACCGTGAGACCATGGAAGAAAATGTGAACCAGTTCGGCCTGCGCAATATCTGCATCGTGGATCATGTGGGCGAGGATACCATGAAGGATCTGCCCGTTCCGGATACCACCATGCTGGTGGCAAGTGCCAGCCTGGAACATGAGCTGGAATATCTGACGAAGATCAATCCGAAGATGGATTTTGTGATCTATACGCTGGACTTTAAGGTGGCGGCCGGGATCGGGGATATCCTGCAGCGTTACGGTCTTGGGGACGTGAACATCATCCAGATCGCAGTATCCCGTCTGAAATCAAACAATACCATGGAGAATCAGCCGGCGCCCTGGATCATCACGGCCCGGGGGGACGTGTAAGCTCAGTCATAGCTTAACAGGTTCAGCATCCATTTGAGCTGGGAATCGAAGGAGAAGGGCATTGAGCCTTCGGAATCGCAGGCGGCATTGGCCTTGACCCTTGCTTTTGAGCCCGAGAAGATAAAGCGGGCATCAAAGAGCTGACAGCCTAAAGGAATATGATAATCGCAGGTTACGATGGCAACATCCGTGACCTGCGGATATTTTTTTGTAAGGATACGTTCGGAAAATACGGCATTCTCTGCCGTGGTCTGGGACTCGTTTTCGATGATGATGCGATCAGCGTCTACCCCCGCTTTCTTAAGCCAGTCCGCCATGGCATCCGCTTCGGTGGCTGCGGGATTGTTGCTGGCGGTGCCTCCGCCGGTGACCAGTACGTAGGCTTCGGGATATTTCTGCGAAGCGGAAAGACCCGTCTGCAGGCGGTGGACCAGTTCTTCCCGCATGCTGCCGTCGGAATTCAGGGCATAGCCCAGGATCACGATGCAAAGACTGTCATCGGCAGGGAGACCTTCCGGCAGGCTGTCCATACGCACAAAGTCCTTTTCGTTGGTCTTATCCCAGAAAAGCAGCAGTTCTTCCATATCGGCGGCATCGGCGGGACTTGCATCCCGCAGGGCCTGCAGGGAACTGTCCATGGGCTTGCCCGCACCAAAGTTTTGAATGGCGCTTTTCCGTAAGCCGGAAAGCTTTGCCGGACTGAGGGTGGGCAGGGCAGCCTCCTCCTTCGGGAGCTCTTCCTCCGCGGCTTTTTCTTCCGGCAGCAGGTAAAGCAGGAGTATGCAGGCTGCAAGCAGCAGTATGCCCGTGATCAGTTTCTTTTTCATCTTCTTTCCGCCTTTCTTCTTTTTGCTTTTTCCAGTATACCATAAAAGCTGCCGGACGGGATGCTCCCTTTTCGGCTTTTGACACTTTTTTACCGCTGCGTTATAATCTGCCTATGCAAAAGAAAAAGACCGATCCCGGCTTTATCGGGCTGGTATCATGTTTACTGTTTTATCTTATCCTCCATCTGTTTTTTAAGGCGGATTATAATGATGACGCGTATTTCGGCGAGATCACGGCAGGTTTTGATTCCCTGACAGGCTGGCTTTCCTGGCGCTATGCCACGGATTCTTCGCGCCTGATCAGTGAAGGCCTGCTCTATATCCTGCTCCGCCTGCCTTTCGCAGTCTGGTGCGTGCTGGATATACTGGTCTGTACGGGCCTGTATCACTGTCTTTGCGTGATCCTCACAAAAGGACCTTCCGATAAGAAAAATCTGATCGTCCTGGGGGCTATGCTCTCCTATCCCTTTATGCATATGGCTTCAGCAGGCTGGCTTGCCACCACCCTCAATTATCTCTGGCCTTTTGCGGCTATCGTTTACTGTGTGAGTTTAAGCTTCAGGCGCCTGCGGGGGGAAAAGCCTGCCCTATGGCAGTATATCCTCGCCGTACCCTGCCTGCTGCTGGGGGCTAACTGCGAGATGCCGGCGGCGTATATGCTGATGGTCTTCGGGAGCCTGGCAGCAGCCTTTATCATCTCGAAGAATGAAAAGAAGCCGGTCTTTGAAGTTCTTGGCCTGCTGACTGCCGTGGGGGGGCTGGTCCTGGCCTTCACCTGTCCCGGGAATGCGGAACGCAGCAGCATGGAGCTGCAGTGGATGCCGGAATTCCCGGAACTGTCTTTCTTTGATAAATTCCGGCTCTGCAGTGATTTTGTCTTTGAGCATTTCGTGGCCATACCTAATGTGCTCTTCCTGATCTTCTGCCTGGTACTGGCCCGGAAAGGGAAAAAAGGAGTGCTGCGCTTTGTGCCGCTCATCCTGGATCTGGTCTTTACGGCATACTATTTCGTGAAGCGTTTCATTATGGGCGGACTGCGTTCCTATGATTTTGATTTCCTTACAGCCCGGCCGGAGGGAGCGGAGCTGGCCTGGCAGTACGCGGAGCTTCTGGCTCTTCTGCTCTTCATCGCTTCGGTGCTCTGGATCCTGTTTCGTTCGGATGCCGCGACGGAAAAAAAATGGATCTGCGCCGTGGCCCTGGGCAGCGGCTTTGCCGTGAGGGAGGCCCTGATGCTCTCCCCCACCATGTTCGCTTCCTGGCATCGTACACTGATCTTTTTCTACTTTGCACTGCTCGCTGTCATCGTCTGTCTGAGTGAAACGGAAGAGTCCCGGGCGGTGCTGTGGATACGCAGGATACTCTTTGCCTGCGGAACGCTTGTAAATCTCATTCTTACGATAGGCCATCAGTTCAGGAGGTAAAAAAATGAAAGAATTCATGGACCGGAACTTTATGCTTTATAACCCGACAGCGGAGCATCTTTATCATGACTATGCGGAAGCTCTGCCCATCATCGATTATCACTGCCACCTGTCCCCGAAGGAGATCTACGAGGACAGGCATTATGATAACCTTGCCGAGATCTGGCTGGGAGGGCGGCAGGCCGACGGCAGCCTGGCCGGGGATCATTACAAATGGCGTCTTATGCGGGGAGCCGGTATCGACGAGGAGCATATCACCGGTGCCGCAGAACCGTACGAAAAGTTCCTGGCCTTTGCGGGTGCCCTGGAGCCGGCCATCGGTAATCCCATGTATCACTGGTCCCATCTGGAACTGCAGAAGTATTTTGACATCCGAAAGCCCCTTACAAAGGAGAGCGCTGCGGAGATCTGGGAGAGCTGCCGGGACCGGCTGAAAAACGATCCTCAGATGAGCACCCGGGGGATCATCTGCAAGTCTGCCGTGGAGTTCATCGGGACTACGGACGATCCCATCGACAGTCTGGAATGGCATGAGAAGCTGGCTGCGGAGGAGAAGCGCTTCAAAGTCTGTCCTTCCTTCCGGCCGGATAAAGCCATCAACCTTACCAAGGACGGCTTTGCGGACTATATCGGGAAACTGGCGGAAAGTGTTGGGAAGGATAAGCTCGCTTCCGCAGCTGAGGTATGTGAGGCGCTGGAGAGCCGCCTGGATTATTTCTGCGAGCGGGGCTGCCGTGCCTCCGATCACGGCCTGGATCTTTTCCCTTTCCGTCAGGGCAGTGAGGAAGAGGCGGATGCCGCATTCCGAAAGGCCATGGCCGGAGAAAAGCTCAGTACGGAAGAAGCGGAGATCTACCAGACATTTCTTCTGCTCTTCCTTGCCCGGAAGTACAGGGAAAAGAATGTGGTGATGGAGATCCATTATTCCTGCGGCCGTAATGTGAATGCGAAAGCATTCCGGAAACTGGGAGCGGATACGGGCTATGACGTGATCGCAAAGAGCAGCTGTGTGGATGCTCTGGGGCGCTTCTTCTCCGAACTGGAGGAAGAGGACTCCCTGCCCCGCTGCATCGTTTTTTCGCTGGATCACAGTGATTTTAATCCCCTTGCCTGTATGCTGGCGGCTTTTCAGGGCAGTGAGGTGCCCGGAAAGATGCAGCTGGGGGCGGCCTGGTGGTTTTTGGATAACCGGGACGGCATGGAGGAACAGCTGCGTTCTCTGGGGAATCTGGGGCTTTTGGGTACTTTTGCGGGTATGCTCACGGATTCCCGTTCCTTCCTTTCCTATGCGCGGCATGATTATTTCCGCCGTATCGCCTGCAATCTCATCGGCCGCTGGGTAGAAGACGGCGAATACCCCTGCATCGAGGAGAGCCTGAAAAGGATCGTGGAGGGCATTTCCTATACCAATGCCAAACGCTACTTCCGTCTGTAAAAGGACTTGTATTGGAGTAAAGAAATAGACAGTTGATAAGAAAATAAAAAGAATGAGTATTGGAATCCTTGGTATAATGTTTTCTGGCTAAAGACAAACATAAGGAGGAAACCAATACTCATGGACATTATAACACTTTTAGCCGATTA
>JAFZOW010000002.1 GCA_017552715.1 Lachnospiraceae bacterium | reverse complement strand
GAAAGGCGTTGAATGGATATTCCTTCTCTCTGGCGGACTTACCGCTGCGTATATGATAAAACTCTTCACCGCTGTCTTCATCGAAAAAAACGCCGATGATAAGCTGCAGGAGCAGTACGACAGCATCATGCCGGCAATGAAGCCTCTCAGCGCGCTCACGATCGTCATCCCGGCCCTGCTGTTCCCGGTTTTCGGGACTTTCCCCGATACGACCATGCTCCGTCTTGCCGAGCTCTCACAAAGTTTTATGAACGGGTCATCCCCCGCGCATGGCGTACACTGGTTCTCTCCCGGCAACCTGAAAGGAGCGGCCGTCTCCCTTGGAATCGGAGCAGCTGTGTATTTCGGCTTTATCCGGACTGTGCTTATCAGAAAAAACGCGGACGGTACCAGCAGCTACGCAGATCTCTGGCCTTCCGGGCTGGACATCGAAGACGCCGCCTACCGCAAACTCACATCTCTGCTGGCGAACATTTCCGTATCCGTCAGCAATGCCGCAGCGTCGCTCCCCGATAGGATCATCAACATCTTCCGGAATACCCTGTTTCGGCCGATCCCGATCCCCGCAGATGAGGAAGCCGGCCGCGTTGGAGAAGAGGCAGACGCCGAAAACTCCCTGCAGGAAAAAGAATCCTCTTTCCCTGCCGGCTTTACACAGGGACTTTTCCTGCTCTGCATCGGGCTTTCCGCCGCATTGCTCCTTCTTGTATTCTTCCGATGATCCTTACAAAAAACAGCAGAGGCCGCACGTCACCGGGCAGCCTCTGCTGTTTTATGCTGTCTGTTATTCCTGCACTTCAAATTTGTAGCCGACACCCCATACCGTTTTAAGGCTCCATTTATCGGAAACGCCTTCCAGCTTCTCGCGCAGACGTTTGACATGCACATCCACTGTACGGGAATCCCCGAAATAGTCAAAGCCCCATACTTCATCCAGCAGCTGGTTCCTGGTGAACACGCGGTTCGGAGAGGACGCAAGATGGTAGAGGAGCTCCATCTCCTTAGGCGGGCAGTCCACCTTTTTACCGTCGACAATCAGCTCATAAGAATCCAGATTGATTATGAGTTTATCAAAAGTCAGCTTTTTATCAACAGGCGCATCGGCATCCGTCCTTCTCATGACGGCATGAATTCTGGCAAGCAGTTCCTTGACATCAAACGGCTTGGTTACATAGTCATCCGCACCGACATCCAGCCCGGTGATCTTGTCGGAGGTCTCCCCCTTGGCTGTAAGCATAATAACAGGAACAGAAGACTTCTTCCGGATATCCCTGCAGATCTGAAGCCCGTCCTTCCCCGGAAGCATCAGGTCCAGCAGCATAACATCCGGTGAAAAAAGATCAAAAGTCGATTCCGCTCTTGCACCGTCACCACAGATCATGACATCAAAGCCGTCTTTCCCCAGATACAGGCGCAGCAGTTCCGCAATGTTGGCGTCATCTTCCACAACCAGTGCTCTTTTACTCATATCTGTCACCTCCCGATAATTATCTATGCCCTTATTATACGGTATTCTTCCGAAAAAAAGATGAAATATATGTGAATATCACAGCAGGAAAATGTGATTTGCAGCGCATATCCGCTCTGTTTCATCATCCCAGACGGAAGCCTGCACCTCACCGATATGCGCCTTGCCGAGCAAGAGCATCGATACCCTCGACTGCCCGATTCCTCCGCCTATCGTCAGGGGAAGCTCCCCGTTCAGCAGTGCCTTATGGTAGGGCAGCTCCCTGCGGCTGTCGCAGCCGGATTCGCTGAGCTGCCTGTCGAGAGATTCCGGATCAACACGGATGCCCGTAGAGGAAATCTCCATCGCACAGCCCAGAACATCGTCCCAGAAGAGGATATCGCCGTTCAGCTGCCAGTCATCATAGTCCGGAGCGCGACCGTCGTGAGGCTTACCCGAGCGCAGCTTTTCACCGATGCCGATGATGAAAACTGTTCCGTGCTCTTTTGTAAAGGTGTTTTCGCG
>JAFZOW010000043.1 GCA_017552715.1 Lachnospiraceae bacterium | reverse complement strand
GAGCTGGTGGCCCTGGGGGGCAGCTACGCCCGCATGAACAGCATCCAGAGCGCCGCGGCAGGCTGAAAAAAATTTCCGTGAAAAACGAAAGGAAGCGGAAAAACAGCCGATATAGAAGATGATGAAAGGAAATACGCGGGTCAACCGATTCATGCTGCGCATGGAGATGATACTTGCGGCACCGGGCAAGGGCCTGCATGTGCTGCTGGGAAAGGCGCGCCGCCGTCCGGATGTGGGCAGGGGCGTTTTTCTGCTCTGCACCCTGCTGCTGGTGGGGCTGGGGCTTTTTCTGCTGCGTCGCAATACCTGGCTGCTGCTCATCGGCGGTACGGCCATGGCCGTGGCGGCCTTCTTTCTCTACAAGCCCGTTCTGAAAGGACTTGCGGCCTTCTTTATCTTTCTGGAAGCAGGTACCCATGTGTTCGCGAAGAGCTATGACGACTGCCGCAGAGCGCTGGGGCTGAATGCGGAAGGCAAAGGAGCTGAAGCGGATCCTTCCCGCAGGGATAGTGAGAGCGGAGCCGGAGCGGAAAAGAAAGCTGCTTCCGGGAAGGAAGGCGGAAAACAGGCGGATCCCGATACCAGGAATACCACCGCGGAGGAAGCGAAGGAATCCCCGGAAGAGGAGCGCCGCCGCCGTGAAGCCGAGGCACAGGCCTGGACGAAGGCCAAGCAGAAGGCAAAGCAGGAAAAACGCCGGGAGCAGACCGAAAAGAAGCGCCGCCGCATGGAGGAGGAAGCCGAGCGGGAGCGCGCCAAACGCGGCGGTCCGAAGGCGAAGACCGACAAAAAGCCCCATGAGAGCAGTGCCGCCCTGGAGGAAGCCAAGGCCTTCTTTAACGTGGAGATCCCCTTCAGTGAGGCCGAGATCAAGGAAAAGCGCAATCTGCTCATGAAAAAATACCATCCCGACAATCCCGGGGGCTCCGAGGAGATGTGCAAAAAGATCAACGAGTGCTACTCGATCCTTTTCAAATATACTTCTTAAAAATATTTTTCATTCCGTAACAAATGTTACATACCATTCCCTTTTCCTGTAGTATCTTTTGTATCAGACAGGGTGAGATGATTTTTGGTAGACATAACTTTAAAAAGCCTCTTATCGCTGAAAATTATTTGAAAAAAGCCCCTTCTGATTATTGACTATGAAAGGAAATTTTACTAGAATAGTGAGTAATTCGGGGCATCGCCCCGCGTAGCAGTTTAATCTATTATTTTTCAAACAGGAGGCAATGTAATGAGTCAGGAATTGAGATCAGAATGGGAAGGCTTCACCGGCGGTAAGTGGGTGAACGAGATTGATGTGCGCGACTTCATCCAGAAGAATTATACACCGTATGACGGCGATGATTCTTTCCTGGCAGGTCCCACACAGGCTACCACGGATCTGTGGAATCAGGTACTGGATCTGTCCCGCCAGGAGCGCGAGGCAGGCGGCGTTCTGGATATGGACACCAAGGTGATCAGCACCATCACTTCTCATGGCCCGGGCTATCTGGACAAGAGCAAAGAGAAGATCGTCGGCTTCCAGACAGACAAGCCTTTCAAGCGTTCCATGCAGCCTTACGGCGGCATCCGTATGGCCGAGAAGGCCTGCGCCGATAACGGCTATACCGTTGATCCCGAGATCAGTGAGTTCTTCTCCGTGCATCGTAAGACCCACAATGCGGGCTGCTTCGATGCCTACAATGCAGAGATGCGCGCATGCCGCAGCTCTCACGTTATCACCGGTCTGCCGGATGCTTACGGCCGCGGCCGTATCATCGGCGACTATCGTCGTATCGCTCTGTACGGTATCGATCGTCTGATCGAGGACAAGCAGGCACAGAAGGATTCCACCGGCCGTGTGATGACCGACGATGTGATCCGTCTTCGTGAAGAGCTGTCCGAGCAGATGGTAGCCCTGAAGCTGATGAAGGAAATGGCTGCTTCTTACGGCATCGACATTTCCAAGCCCGCTACCAACGTACAGGAAGCGATCCAGTTCACCTATTTCGGTTATCTGTGTGCAGTGAAGGAGCAGAACGGTGCAGCAATGAGCCTTGGCCGTACCTCCACCTTCATCGACTGCTACGCAGAGCGCGACCTCAAGAACGGCAAGTTCACCGAGGAGGAGATCCAGGAGTTCGTGGATCACTTCATCATGAAGCTCCGCTGCGTGAAGTTCGCCCGTACACCCGAGTACAACCAGATCTTCGCAGGCGATCCCGTGTGGGTTACCGAGTCTCTGGGTGGCGTAGGTGTTGACGGCCGTCACATGGTAACGAAGACTTCCTTCCGTTATCTGAACACCCTGAACAACCTGGGTGCAGCTCCCGAGCCCAACCTGACGGTGCTCTGGTCCACCAGACTTCCCCGTCCCTGGAAGGAGTTCTGCGCAAAGATGTCCATCAAGTCCAGCTCCATCCAGTATGAGAACGACGACCTGATGCGCGTCACTCACGGTGATGACTATGCCATCGCCTGCTGCGTATCCTCCATGAGAGTTGGTAAGGAAATGCAGTTCTTCGGCGCACGTGCCAACCTGGCAAAGTGCATGCTGTACGCTCTGAACGGCGGTATCGACGAAGTGACCAAGAAGCAGGTTGGTCCCAAGTACCGCAAGTATGAAGGCGATGTGATCGAGTACGATAAGTTCATGCCCATGTTCGAGGACATGATGGAGTGGCTGGCAGATGTGTATGTAAACACCCTGAACATCATTCACTACATGCACGACAAGTACTGCTACGAGCGCGCTCAGATGGCTCTGCACGATCGCGATGTGCGCCGCTACTTCGCAACCGGTATGGCAGGTCTCTCCGTTGTGGCCGACTCCCTGTCCGCCATCAAGTATGCGACTGTTAAGCCGATCCGCGACGAGGACGGCATCATCGTAGACTTCGAGACCACCGGCGACTTCCCGAAGTACGGCAACGACGACGACCGCGTGGATACCATCGCTCACGACCTTGTTTCCAAGTTCATGACGATGATCCGTCGTCATCACTGCTACAGAGATGGTTTCCCGACCATGTCCGTGCTGACCATCACTTCCAACGTGGTTTACGGTAAGGCTACCGGTAACACCCCGGATGGCCGCAGAAAGGGCGCTCCCTTCGCACCCGGTGCTAACCCTCTGCACGGCCGTGACACCCACGGTGCAGTGGCTTCCCTGTCTTCCGTGGCTAAGCTGCCTTTCGAAGACAGCCAGGACGGTATCTCCAATACCTTCACCATCATCCCCGGCGCTCTGGGCAAAGAGGATCAGGTGTTTGCAGGTGATATCGAGGTAGACCTGAACAAGTAATAAACCGAGGTGAAGATTCATGGGCGATAAGAGCATGACAGAGGAACAGATGATACAGGATCTGGTCGCACAGCTGGACGGCGGCTTTGCCAACGGCGTAGGCCATGTGAATGTAAATGTGGATGAGAACGCTTCCGAGAAGAAGGAAGTGGAGACCATGGGCTGCACGGACTGCAGCCGCACACCTCTCGCCTGCTCTGTCCCCACGCTTCATCAGGGACTGGATGACTATGAGTGATAAAGGGATCCAAAGTCAGAGCACGCTTGAGCTTGCTCGAAGCGGGCGATGACCTTGGAGACCGAACATACATGAGGAAGTAGCAAGATGTCCGAAGGACATTGCAGCGGATTCCGAATGTATGTAGGATTGCGAGAGTTGCAACGCAACGGAGCAATCCGTATCATGAAAAGAAAAGACAGAATCATTAAGGAGGAAAATAAAATGGCAGAAGCAAGTAGCGCACAGGTTAACAACCTGGTATCTTTACTGGATGGATATGCAACCAAGGGCGGTCATCATCTGAACGTTAACGTTCTGAACCGTGAGACCCTGGTAGATGCCCAGCAGCATCCCGAGAAGTATCCTCAGCTGACCATCCGCGTTTCCGGTTACGCTGTGAACTTCATCAAGCTCACTCCGGAACAGCAGGCCGATGTGATCAGCCGTACCTTCCACGAAGCCATTTAAGGCAACAGAGAATCCAAACAAAAAGAACGGATCATGCTTGCATGGATCCGTTCTTTTTTGTTTGAGATTCTTGCAAGGATATGAGCAAAAAAGCCGGCGAAGCGCGCAGCGCAAGGCGGCGATTTGCGAATGTCCTTGCGGATCGCGGGAGCTGCGAAGCAGCGGAGCGATCTGCGTTGCCGGATTAACTCCAAGCAGCGGAGCAATCCGTGTTGTATCAGATACTTGCAGCGCGCAGCGCAAGGCGGCGATTTGCGAATGTTCTGCAGGATCGCGGGAGCTGCGAAGCAGCGAAGCGATCCGTATTGCCGGAGTATATCATTCAATTCCGGCGTAGCAGTGTCGCCGGGTGCGGGAACCGACGGACATAAGAACCGGGCGCATATGGAGGAGCCTGGCAGCTCTTGAAGCCGCTGAACCATGCAGGGACGTGGCGCCATGGAGGGCGACGCGAGGGAGGGCCGATGCAAGGATGCAGCGTCCCGACCGGTCCCGAACAGAAAATGTGAGTCTCGCGGCTTTTTAGAGCTGCCTGGTGACGGAATCGCGTCCCGGAGCTTATGTCCGCGGGCACGCACCGTGGGTATTGCCGCAGCCTTTGATATTACAGTTCGCAGATCCTCTCGCAGATCGCAGCCGCCTCATCATCCGAAAGGGGCAGCAGGCCTCCGAACTCCCGGCGGTTTACTGGCTGCATCAGCCCTCTCGCGCATACCTGGGCGATGGCATTGGCGCAGATGCGGCAGTCATAGATATCCTTAAACTGCGCGGGTTTCCCCCAGTCCTCGTCGGGAAGCTTCAGTACCTGCAGCAGGAAGATGTGAAGGATGCGGGCGGCATCCCTGCGCAGGGCGGGTTTCTTCAGTTGTTCGGGAGGGATCATTTCCTGCAGATACTTAAAGAACAGGGCTTCATCCTTTGGAGAAAAAGAGGCTCCGGCAGCGCTTTGGTACGCGTTCCGGAGCCGCTTTGCAAATTCTTCCGCACTCAAAACAGTATCCCTATGCAAGGGGCGTAACGATCCAGGTGATGCTCTCGCAGGGCTTAAGCTTCTTCACCCGGAAGATGCCGTCCTTGTTCTGCTTTGTCTCCCTGGTCCATACATCCAGGACCTGATAACGCCCTGCTTTGCCGATCAGGGCTCCGAAGCTCTTGCGTATGTCTTCCACAGAGAGGGAAAAGTCACCCGTCTGTACCTTTTCGCTCACATTGATAAAGCTTATGGCAAAACGGCCGCCGCTCATGGGCTTCGCCAGGATGTCCACGCGGTTAATGTCACGGATATAGCTGCGGGAAGGCCTGGTCGCGGCAAGGGAGCAGTATAGGCGCTTCGCCTGTATGCCCAGAGGATCCTGATTTATGGAGATCAGCTCCCGGTTCGCGATGATGCTGTGCAGCTCGTCACCCTTCTTTACGCGGCGCAGATCCAGGCCCAGCATCAGCGGGGCGTTCATCATGCACCACATGGCCATATGGGTCTTATTCTGCATCAGGCTTAAGCCTTCCATGCCGATCATCAGCATATCCGGATCGTTCCAGCCTTTATCCAATCCCGAAAAGCCGTCCATGATCACGGCCTTGTTGTACTGCGAGGTCACACTGCAGGTATAATCGCCGGCCCAGTCGCCGTGCCCGGGATCCCCGTCACGGCCTACACGGAAGGTGATGTCGTTTAGGATGCGCCAGGAATCACAGACTTTCGGGGCCCAGTTCTGGGGCTGGGTCTTGCCCCACTCGCAGGCGGAGTAGAGTATGTCCTTATCCGGGGCGGCCTCCTTTAAGCATTTTAACAGCCGGGCGTAGGAATTCAGTGTATTCTCCTGACGCCTGTGATTCATCAGGCGGATGCGGTTTATGCCTTCCTTCAGCTTAAGCTTGAAGCTGCGGCTTAAGACAAAGTCTTTTTCGCTTTTCGTTTCGGGCAGGAAGCCGTCGAAGATCAGCCGGTCTTCCGCGGCCAGCTGCAGCCAGGCGCCCACGCCTTCCCTTTTACCGGAAGCATATTCGATAACGATATCGGTCTGTCCGGCCTTGCGGCTCTTTATCTCGAATACGAGCTCGCTGCTGCGAAGGCCGCAGGGAGAATAACGCGGACCGGTGCCGTCAAAGGTACCCAGGCCGGTCACGTAGCCTTCCTTTTTTACGGAAGCACAGTTCCCGTAGAGCATTCCGTCCTTTACGGCGGAGTATTTTTTCCCGCCGATCCGTACGGAGCGGATATTCGGTGCAAAAACGTAGCGCGCGTTTTCCGGGGCGGAGAATGTAGCATTGTCGAAAGGATAGTAGCAGTTGTCCACTTTAAGGAAGTCCACATCCCAGTCGATATAGCTTAAGGCATCTTCCTTTTCGTGACCGCAGGTCCCTACGGCCGCACCGGCACAGAGGTTCGTGCCCACGTCGTTATACATGCCGAATTTAAGACCCATACGGTGCAGATGATCCGCCAGTGCCTTAAAACCGCCGGGGAACTTCACTTCCTCGTTGGAAAGCTTTCCGTTCACACGTTCCGGCTTGTAACAGCCGTCATCCAGTACCACATAAAGATAGCCAAGCTCCTTAAGCTTTAAGCTCACGATCCGCTCGGCCATCTGTTTCGTCAATTCCTCCGTATTGCCGCTGCCGAAGGCGTTCCAGCTGTTCCAGCCCATGGCCGGCAGCTTTCCCTTCTTCTTTCCGTACAGCTGCTTTCCGTCCGTAAAGGCATCAAAAGAAGCCTCTTTTTTGATCTTATCCGGTTTCAGGGCCATGCTCACTTCCTCCTTCGTTTATTCCTGCTGTGCATCTCTTCCTTTATCTTGTACATAAGGGCGTCGGCTTCGCGGATGTATTCCTTCAGGCTTGCCGTTGTGCGCTTCTTCGGATTCGTGGTCACGCAGCCTATGCTTACGGACAAAGGATAAGGAAGGCCGTTCGCCTTTATCCTTTCCTGCAGCCGTTCTTCGATACGCCCTTTGATCGTGGCTGATCTCCGCTCGGCGCAGTCGGGGATGAAGAGCAGGAATTCATCGCCGCCGTAGCGTACCGCGATCCAGTCCTTCTGCAGGCAGTCCGCGATGGAGGCGGCTACGGTCCGGATCGCCACGTCGCCCTGCTCATGCCCGTGGTGATCGTTGATGGTCTTCATATTGTTGATATCCACAAAAAGGACCGACATCTTCGAGAGCTTCTTAAGGCTTTCCTGGTAAAGGGGAAGGGCCTTGTTCTCATATCCGAGCCGGTTATAGAGGCCGGTCATCGGATCCTTATCATAAAGGAGCTTCAGCCTTAAGTTGACCCGGAGCAGACGGATGGACTGCTGCACCTTTTCCAGATAGGGATACATGATGCTCTCATTCAGGACATAAGGATCATCGGCGAACACGACATAGCCGTAATTGTTATAGGAATAATGAAGAGGACAGATATAGAAGCAGTGATGCTCTTTCTTCTTTTTCCGGTAGCCCGGGATGAGCTGTTTCACATTGACCTGCTCCGCATCGAGGGTTTTATCGTCCCGGATGGCCACTACCACATCCAGGTTTCCCTTAAGCCCGCCGGCACAGAGCTCCTCTTCGGTGGCCATGACATTCTCAAAGTATTCCTCATTGAAAACAAGATAGAAGGCCGAACCTTCGTACTGGTGATTCGCGATATAATGCCGTTTAAGCTTATCCTTCATATCCATGTAATCGGATACATCGGCGAGACGTTCCCGCAGATCCCGTTCATTCTGTTCCAGAAGCTTGGAATCCATTTCCCGCTGGAAGGAATGCATGCAGTACTCACGCCGTAAGCGGGCATAAGTCGGATTGTCGGCACAGCCGCAGCTCTCACCGGGCACGCGGTGCGTGGGCACGATGAATCTTTTGCTGCTCCTGCGTTTTTCGCTTTCGCCGAAGATGATCTCGTATGCTCTTTTAGCGACTGACGCATAGTCCTGTTCAACGGTCGCAAGAGCCGGATAGAAATATCTGCCGTCGGCGATATTGTCGAAGCCGGTAACCTTTATATCCTGCGGGACGCGTATCCCGCGCTTTTCCAGTTCGGTGCAGACGGCCAGGGCCATGATGTCGTTTGCGCAGATGAAAGCATCCGGATAGCAGCCGTTCGTTTTAAGCAGCTCATCCAGGGCATCGATGGTGCGGCGGTTGGACCACTTTCCGTAGGCAATCTCTTTTTCAATCAGTGAAAGCCCGTGCTTCTCCATTACTTCGCGGGTGATACGGAGTCTTTCATTGCTGTCGGGATGATCTTCGGTACCGCCGATATAGAAGATGCGCTTCACGCCGTGTTCTTCGATGAGGTGCGTGACAAGGGAGCGCATACCCGCATTGTCGAGGCCGCAGATCGAAGGGATGCCGTCGATCTTCATCCCGATGCTGACCACGGGGACGGATTTCTTTTTCGCATCCCGGCAGATCGCCCTGGCGGTATCGTCGGAATTGAGCATATTGGAGAAAACGACCACGCCGTCGAAATCGGCAGGATCACAGAGCTTGTATACGTTCAGCTCGCCCTGCATCAGATACTGATGCACACTGTAGGAAGCGAAGCTTAAAAAGACATAGATATCGAAATCCTTTTTTTCGGCACACTCCCGCATCCCCTCCATGAACTTGGAGAGCATGTCCAGGCTCCAGCCGTTAGCGCACAGTGCGATCTTTTGTTTCATTCGATAACCCCGGGAAATGTAATATTTTGCTAACCACCCAATTTATTAGTATATCACAGCTTTCCGGCAAGAACAAGGAGCTTCTTATGTCCCGATACCTGCTTTAGTGATGCACTCGGTATTGAAACTTCATACCGGATGCTTTACAATGAAAGGACAGCGCTTCCGAAGCTGTTGTGCGGCGGGAAAGCGGGATGGAGAAAAGCGTATGAGTATTCAGAAAAAGATAAACCTTCTGTTTGGCATCCGGGTCTGCCTGTGGATCGTGGCTTTTGTATCAACGGCATACTGGATGTATTATTCCGGGAAACTCCACCGGGAGGAGATCTTCGATCCTTATGAATATGCCACTCTTTTCAGGCCTGTGTTCTATACCTGCCTGATCATCTCGCTCTCAGCCGTTATCCTCAGCTTTGTCCTGTATGCGCTGGGCCGGAAGCTAAAGAGAGAGCTTAAATTCGGACAGCAGACTGCCGGATAGTTTTCCGGAAAGGATATGACAAAAGTCATATAAAAATTGTTTCTTTTTTCACTACAAGCAAAAAGGACAGGTTTATATAATGAGTGTGTCGGATGGAGCTGACACACTTATTTTTTGATCCGGACAGCAAAGCACAAAAAAGGAGAAAAAGTGATGGAAACGGTACTTAAGACCAGGGATCTTACCAGGAAATATGACAGCAGGGTGGTTGTGGATAATCTGAACATCGAGATACGGAAGGGGGAGGTCTTCGGACTTTTAGGGCCTAACGGCGCGGGAAAGTCCACTACGATGAACATGATCTGCGGGATCGTAGCTCCTACACTGGGGAATGTGGAATTCATGGGAAAGGATTTCCGGAAGAACCGGAAGGAGCTGATCGACAAGCTGGGCTATATCCCGCAGGATCTGGCGATCCACGGGAATCTGAAGGCCTGGGAAAATGTGGAGCTTTTTACTTCCCTTTACGGTATAAAAGGGGCGGAGCTGAAAAAGCGGATCGACGAATCCCTGGAGTATGTGGGGCTGCTGGACCGCAGAGGCGATTACGCAAAGAATTTCTCCGGGGGGATGAAGCGCAGGCTCAACATCGCCTGTGCGATCGGTCATCATCCGGATCTGCTGATCTTTGACGAACCGACGGTGGGGATCGATCCGCAGTCGAGGAATTTCATTCTGGAGAAGATCAGGGAATCCAATGCCTCCGGGACAACGGTGATCTATACCAGCCATTACATGGAGGAGGTGGAAGCGATCTGCACGCGCATAGCGATCATGGATAACGGGAAGGTGATCGCAACGGGGAGCAGCGAGGAGCTTAAGAAGACGGTCACCGATGATACCTCCTCGATCACTCTGGAGGAAGTGTTCCTTACATTAACCGGTAAGAAACTGCGGGATTATGCTTAAGATCTGCAGTGAAAAACAATGATCCGTAAAAGTACCGGATCGAACGGAGAATGAGATGATAAGATATCTGATCAAAAACAATATAAAACTGATGGCCAGAAATCCCATTAATATACTATTGCTCCTGGTCTTTCCGCTGATAGTCATAGCCGTACTTTCAAGCGCCTTCGAGGATCTTATGAAGAGCTATGAGGAAAGCGATATCACTGCCGGATATATGATCGGAGATGATAAGGTCCCGGAGGGGATGATAGAAGCATTTACCGGGACGGCAAAGGATAACGAAATAAGCGTGTATGAGTATTCAAAAGCCGATCCGGAAGAGATCTTAAGGAAAAACGAACTGTGCGGCCTGGTGGTGTTTAATGAGGATTCCTACACCCTGTACCGAAATGATGAGAAGAAGGAGTTTGCAAAGGTGTTTGAGTATTTTGTGAACGCCTTTTATGAAAACATGTCAGCGGGAATGATGGGGATCGACACGGGAGCGGTGAAGCTACAAGCGGAACATCCGGACTACCTTCCTGCGATAGATTCCGCCGATTATTACGGCATCATAGAGGTGGTGTATTTTGCATGGAATGCGATCATCTGCGGGGCGGGCATATTCATAAGTGAGAAAAACAACGGTATCTACAAGAAGTTTAAGGTAACGAGCATTTCGGAAAGCAAGCTTTTCCTGGGCAAGCTGATCTCCGTTGCCGCGGCGGTAGGACCGGGAATGTTCTTAACGGGTATACTCACTACACTCCTCTTCGGTGTGCATTGGGGCAAGCCGCTGCTTTCGGCCTTTATCATACTGCTGTCCACGCTGGCAGCCACAGCCCTGGGATTAATGGTATATTACATCTGTGATAACGCCGTGGCAACGATAATCCTTGTGTTTACGATCGTATGGTTCATGGGATTTTACGGAGGAAGCTTTGAGACTTATATGTTCTCCTCACATCCCCAGTCCGTCAAGCTGCTCTCTCCCGTGTATCATGTGAACCGGGCCCTGGCGGAGCTTTCCTGCATGGGACACAGCGATTATGTTTCAAGCGCGGTGCTCTACTGCATCGTCCTGACCATAGTCTGTTCCGTACTGGCGGTAACGGTAAATTCCATCAAGAGGAGGGGAAGAGCATGAGCACAATGATCAAAAGCAGCTTAAAGCTGATATTCAGGACTAAACTCTTATGGCTTTTTATGATCATCGCACCCATCCTGTCGGTGCTGATCCTGAAGAGCAAAACGGAGTATACCGCGTTTGCCGACAGCCCGGAAGAGATCGTGGAGCTTAAAGATGCGGACGAAAAGATCGCTTATAACGGCGGCAAAGGGGAATATACGGTAAAGGTCTATGACGCATCGGCGGGCACCCTTTCGGAAAGGCTGCTGAATGAGCTGGTGGGATCCGGTCTCTTCGTGATCTGCAGGGCGGATATAAGCGACAGGGCGGTAACGGATGAATATATAAATGAGCATATAAAGAACGACGGCTTTGAGGACCGGATGGGAGCGGCTGTATATATCCCCTCGGGCTTTGATGAAAAGCTGCTTAAGGGAGATGTGGACAATGCGCTTAAGGTATATGCCTTGTCGGATGATAAAAGAGAAGATGCTCTCGTAAGCGAGATCGCTCTGCAGCTTTCGCTCATGAAAGGGATCGTTGAAAGGTCCGGAGCAGATGAAATGACCGCGGCCGATCTTTTGGAAAAGCTTAACGATGCGGAAGAAAAGCTCCCGGCAAAGCAGGCGGTGACGGTGGCAGGCGGGAGCAACAGCCTGCTCACGCAGGAGCAGAACGATCAGAAGGCAAAGCTCGGATATGCCTTTGTATTCATGACGCTGGCTTTTGTATTCTGCGGCTTTTTCGTAGCCTTCACCTCGATCACGGAGCAGAAGAACGGGGTGCTCACCAGGATCGGTCTTTCAAGAGCATCCATGCTCGAATACTTCGCTTCAAAGATCGTGAGCGTATTTATCATATCCCTGATCCTTACTGCCGTGGAAGCCGCCTGCTCCTTTGTGCTCAACATGGAAGACCTGGGGATGGGAAGAGGCGAGTTCATACTGATGATATTCCTGATGGGGCTTATATTCAGCAACATCAGCATGTTCGCCGGAACCCTCATGGGAGAGGTCATGGGCGCAAGCATGGCAGCCTTTACGATCTGGGTGGTGTCGGCGCTCTTAAGCGGCTGTTATTTTCCGATCGAGTATTCCTCCAAAGCCCTGAAGACCCTGTCCTATATGATGCCGCAGAAATGGTTCCTGGATGGGGCGGAAAAGCTTCTGACGGGTGACAGAGGGGTCATAACTGTGTTAATATGTGTAGCAGCAGCATATGTTTGCGCTACACTGAGCCTCGGAAGCCTGGGGCTGAAGATCAGAAAGTCGTAAGATGACGCATAGTCTAAGGAATAACTATTTTATCATCATACGCATGATCCTGATGATATCGCTCTGCGTATATGCGGGAGGATCTGTGTCGGAGGAAGCGGAAGTGTCCGTATGGATGCTTCTGCTTACTTTGCTGTATATCTCTGCCGTAGCGGTAAAGGAGCTGTTTGAGGGAAAGGCAAAGTTGGTAACTTACATCGCGGCTTTTGTTCTGTGGGGGATACTGATGGCATACGGCGGAAGGGCTTTCGTTCTTCCGGGCGTATTCCTGGGGATGGAAGTATTTCTGGAGCTCCGTGTCCGGTATTATATGTATTTTTTCTTTTATCTGGTGGTGCTCACGCCGGGAGCAGGAGATAAGACCGTACTTTTTATCCTGATCACCATGCTACTTTCCCTGTACATACAGCATGAGTTTGTGGTGCTTCCGTACAGGGAACAGATGTATGCCGAGACCGTTACCCAGCAGGGTTTAAAACGGGATATAAAGCAAAAGGAATCCGAGGCGAAGGAAGAGCATAAAAAGAGCATGCTGATGGCGGAGAATAAGATACTGGAGGAGAGGGCTGCGCTCTCGCAGACCCTGCACGATAAGCTGGGACACAATATCAACGGCTCCGTGTACCAGCTGGAGGCCAGCAAGCTGCTGATGGAAAAGGATCCCGAGAAGGCCAGAGCCATGATACAGGCGGTCATAGACCGGCTGCGTACCGGTATGGACGAGATCCGGGCGATACTCCGGAAGGAAAGACCGGAAAAGAAAAAACTGGCCCTTCTGCAGCTTCACGAACTGTGTGACGACTGCATCCGTAAAGGGGTAGAGGCGGAGCTTGTCAGCGAAGGGGATCTGTCCGGCATTTCCGATGAGCTTTGGGAAGTGATGCTGGATAATATCTTCGAGGCGGTGACCAATTCCCTTAAGTATTCCGGCTGCAGACACATCGATATCCGTATCGCCGTGCTTAACCGTATGGTAAGATGTACGGTAAAGGACGACGGCGCCGGCTGTGCCGTGATCGTTGACGGAATGGGCATATCCGGAATGCGGAAGAGAGTGCGGGAAGCGGGAGGCATCATCGACTTCAGCTCCGCGGATATGGAGCAGCTGAACGTTGAGGATATGGATGCGGAGCGTTTGGGCGGATTTACGGTAAATATGCTCCTGCCTGTCAAAAGGGACTGATACCGGAGGAGGGATGAAATGGACAGGATAAAAGTGATCATAGCCGATGACAGTGATTTTGTGCGTGACGGGATGAAGATCATCCTGGATGTGGATGAGGATTTTGAGGTGATCGGCTGTGCCTCCGACGGGAAAGAAGCCGTGGAGCTGGCACAGAAGGAAAAAGCGGATGTTATCCTTATGGATATACAGATGCCGGTGATGGACGGGATCGAGGCTACGAAGCACATCGTTGAGGAGGGGCTCGGCAAGGTCCTGATCCTTACGACCTTTGATGATGACGAACTGGTCAGGCAGGCTCTCCGGAACGGGGCGAAGGGTTATCTCATAAAAAACCATACGCCCGAACATTTAAAGCAGATGATCCGCTCGGTTTACAACGGAACGGGAGTCATGGAGGAAGGGATGCTGGAGTCCCTGGCGTCGGATAAAGAGGAACGGGCCGGGAGCGCCTTTGATCCCGGGGATCTGACCGAACGGGAACTGGATATCGTGAAAGCCGTGGCGGACGGGCTGTCCAATAAAGAGATCGCGGAGCGGCTCTGTATCTCGGAGGGAACGGTCAAGAACTATATCACCACCATCCTGTCCAAAGAGGAGCTCTCCCACAGAACCGCGCTGGCGGTCTACTATCTGACCGGGAAGAAATAAAGAAGTGCCTTCCGGAAATATCTTGACAAGAGCGCTGCGGGCTGATACTGTTTGTAACAGCTCGAGGGCGCTTGCGTCATTTTTGTTTTTAGAAATCTCTTGACAATTGAGATGCAAACCGATACACTCAGTATCGGATTAGGGGCGCTTGCGCCATTTTTGTTGTGATCAATCGGGGGAACGATTCTCTGATCGACCAGTATTTTCAAGGTTTTAGGGGATTTTGAAGGAGATTTTGGAGCAAATTCAACCGCAGAACCGTCACCGTGATTGCTGAAGAAATACAAAGAAGAGAGGAAAAGTTATGAGAAAGCTGAGAAAAACGGTACTTAAGAGTGTTTTGTCAATCATTTTGATGATCGCCATGATACTGGGGGCAGTGCCACTGGATGGGCTTGTTTTGGAGACGCGGGCGGATGGCGCGGACTATCAGTATAAACTTACGTTTTACTATGAGGGCTATAGCGCTGCTAATCAGAAATATGAGGAAACCAACGAAAGTACCATAGAGCTGTCAGATGTTATATATGATCTTGATAATTATACGGAGGGAATCCCATATGAATATGATTCTGATATGTTCATCAAGGCCAATACCACGATTGAGGTGAGTGATCCGAATGTTTTAACTATAGATTATGATACAGACTACTGGAATAATATTGTCATTCACAAATCCTTTACCGGCACAGAGTGGATCAAATTGCGTTATACGAAAAACGGTAATACCACGGAATACAAGATCAATGTGAGTTATGACGGACCGGAAACACTTGGAGAGTATACTGTCTCAGATCAATTCGGCAATACCAAGACGGTATTGGCACAGGCTCTTACAGGAAATGAAAGCTCCATCAATGGCGGCTGGTATATAGCTACAAAGGATTTAACTTATAGTAATGGTATTAATATTTCCGGAGTAGATAGTAGCGTTACGACAAGGCTTATAATTGCGGACGGAGCTACGATTACAACAGGAAGTATAACCGGAAGTGATATAGAGAATACAGATTTCTCTATATATAAGCAAGGTGAAAATGCCACCGGGAAGATTATTGTAAACGGAAGCATATGTGGTTTTTGGTACTTAAAAACTTATGGCGTGGATCTGACCGTAAAACAGGGGATTGATGTAAAAAACCTTGATATTTTTAAGGGCGAACACGATATCTCGAATCCGATGGGACATGCCGTTTCCTGCAGTTCTTTTGAGATGGAAGGTGGAAAACTTACCGCAACAGGTGGAAGTAACGGCTATGGTATATATGCGCCTGCACCGGAAGGCTCTGCTATAGGTAGTGGTAAAGTAAAATTTAAAGGAGGACAACTTACTGCTACCGGTGGGGCGGGCGGTATTTTGGCAAGCAACAGACCGCAAAGCGATACCGATTTTCGCAAAAATGAGGGTATCATACTTGAATATAATGCTGAGACGGACTCTTTCTGTGCGTCAAGCTACACCGGGAAAGTGTTTTTATTCGGGGAGTATCTGATAGACGGAATAAAGTACGGAGTTACGAATGGTTGGAAAATGCTTAGCGGGACGCAAAATGCTGCTGTTGCAGGTAAAACGATAGTTACGATATGGACGGGCTATTCGATAACGCCTGTTGGTGATGACAGTCAATATATCACCGTCAAGTTAGAGTCCGGCGCGAGTTATGTCGATGAAGGCGTCACATATTATAAATACGACAGTGAGGTGACGTTCGGATATGAACGTGAAGGATATAAGGGGATAAAATATACTTTAACAAATGGGGAAGATAGCAGCTATACAGGAGGTCCTGGTGCTGTTTTCAGAACTTTTGCGAAAATTTGACTGTAAGCGTTCTTACAGTTTCTGCTGCTGATTGGGGTGGAGAAGGAACGGAGGAGTCCCCTTATATTATCACAAGTGTTAGTGGTTGGAATAGGCTGGCGGAAGTGGTGAACGGAGGGGTTGACTGCTACGGTTTATATTTCAGATTAGGAGAAGATATTGATTTCAGCGGAAAAGAAATCAAACAAATTGGAACACTGCCCAATAAATTCAGGGGGACCCTTGACGGAAACAAAAAAGCAATAAATGGTGTAAGCAGTGATTTGAGTATTTTCGGAGCGCTAAGGGAAGGCGCTGTTGTTAAAAGCCTTATCATAAAGGATTGTATATTAACAGCAGGTGGTGTGGGAAGCAGCATAATAGATACGACCATACAGGACTGCTTTGTTCTGAATACAAGTTTTAATACAAATGGAAACGGTAGTAAATCCGGTGCTATCATTGGCCAATATGATCACGGAGGTACATTTAGCGGGAACTATTATTATGGGTGTATTGAGAATGGCGCGGCAAAGATAAGTGGTTTTGGTGTGGTAAGTCACGGTATCCAGCAGGATATTGATGGTGCAAAATCCGTTCATACATTGTCCTTGGGCGAGGGTATATCCGTCACCACAACGCCAACCATTACCTACGGCGGGACAAACTATTATGCTGCCGGAAATGAGATTGTGCTTTCACTTACACCGCCTGCGGGATATGTGGTCGGTACGGTTAGCTATAATGATGGGAGTGATCACACGATCACACCGGATGCTTCCGGAAATTATAGCTTTTCCATGCCGGGTACAGCAGCGGATATTTCGGTCAGTGCTACATGGTTGAAGCCGATTGCTGATGAGGATGTAAGCGCTCCTAATGTGACTGCAACCTATGACGGGGCGGCTCATGGCATCGTTGTGAATGTGACAGGTCCCGCAAGCGGTGCAACTATCAAATATGGTAACACCGAGGGGACATATAATCTGGATGCCAGCCCGACGATCACGAATGTCAGCGAGAGCCCCAAGACCGTCTATTTCAAGGTCGCAGCAGAAAACTATGCGGATTATACAGGCTCTGCCACTATTACGATCACTCCGAAGTCCGTTGTTGTCAGCGGTATTAAAGCAAATAACAAGGATTATGATGGTAATAAAACTGCTACTCTTAATTACTCGGATGTGAAGTTTAACGGGGAAACGATCAGCGGTCTTACGGTCACGGCAACGGGTGAATTTGAGGATGCAAATGCCGGGACGGACAAGACGGTCAACATCAGCGATCTGACTCTCGGAGGGACAAGCGCATCGAACTACATACTGGCAGAGAACGGGCAGCAGGACACTGCGACGGCGGATATCACAAAGGCGGCTATATCTCCAGAGATTTCCATAAACGGCTGGACATACGGACAGAAGGCCAATACTCCTTCCGTTACGGGAAACAGCGGGAACGGACTGATAAGCTATTCCTATAAGGTGAAGGATGCGGCAGACAGTACTTATTCCAAGGATGTTCCGCTGAATGCCGGAAACTATACCGCCCGTGCGCATATAAGCGAAACGGAATACTATCTCAGCGGGACCGCAGAAAGGAATTTTACGATCGCAAAGGCCGGAAGCCTTGTGAAAACGGCTGACAGAGTCGAAGTGCAGACCGGAGCGCAAACAATAAACGTAAATCTGAAGGGTTATCTGGGAGACAGGATCACTTCCGTTACCCATACGGAGAGTGACGGTATCACGATTGTCGACCTGACACTTACGGATCCTGTGTTGACATTTTCCATAAACTTTACGGAAGTGAGTGAAGCTGAAAAGAGTATTGTGCTTACGGTCATAAGCGATAATTATGATCAGTGCGTGCTTACCATTCCGATCGATGTTAAGGCAAAAACAGCAGAGGTTAAGTTGGACGAAAGCAGCGGGGAACCCACTGCCATTCAGCATGTTTCTTCCGGCAATCTTGATGATCTGGCCGGTGATCAGAGCGAAGTGTCCGTAAAGATCGAGCTGCTGGTTCAGACAAAAGCAGAGAGTGATGTGCCGGCGGATATCACGAATGAGATCAGGAATGCCTTTGCCGGGGTATCCGATTCTGATGTGGGGAAAGAATATCTTGATATGGCGGTCAGGAAAACTACAGGCGAGAGTGTCACTACCATCGAGGATACCCAAAGGGTACTGGAGATCGCCGTTGATTATAACCTGACCGGAAAGCATAATCCCGTGATCCTCCGTGAGCATAGGGGGGTGGTTGAGAGATTCACGCTCCTTGAAACAAAGCCGACGAACGGGTTCGTTGACGGTACCTTTTTCGTGGATTGGACGAATAACAGGATATATATCTATACCGAGAAGTTCTCGGTTTATTCGATCGCTTATACAACCGTGCAGTCTTACACGGTATCTTTCGATGCGAAAGGCGGAAAAGAAGCAAGTGCTATCGTGGTTCATGCGGGCGGTACGATACCTGCTGCTTCGATCCCGACAAGCAGCAGGAGCGGCTATACCTTTTTAGGCTGGTTTACGGAGGTTACCGGCGGGACAAAACTGACTACGTCCACTGTGATCACGGCAGATATTACATATTATGCACAGTGGAAGCAAAACAGCTCCGGCGGCGGCGGTGGCGGAAGCAACCCTCCCGCACCGGGACCCGGGCCCGAGCCGGAATACTGCAGCGTCAGCTTCAACATGCTGGATCACGGCGATTCCGTTTCTTCCCAGAAGGTCCTGAAAGGGGAGTGTGCCGAAAGGCCTGCAGATCCTGTGGCGGAAGGCTTTGTCTTCGGGGGCTGGTATACCTCGGCGGAGTGCAAAGAGGAAGAACTGTTTGATTTCAACACCCCGGTCAATGAGGATATCACGCTGTACGCGAAGTGGACGGAGCGTGCAGGACAAACGGTGTACACCGTAAGCTTTAGCATGATGGACCATGGGGATCCCATCGACCCGGTCGAAGTCATCTCCGGCAATAAGGTGATTAAGCCTGCGGATCCGGTGGATGCGGATTATGATTTCGGCGGCTGGTATACTTCGGCGGAATGTAAAGAGGGCGAAGCCTTTGACTTTGATACGCCGATCAAAGGGGATATCACCCTCTATGCAAAGTGGACGAAGAAAGAAACGGTGGAGCCTGTAGCTGAGCGCTCTGCCCTGGACCCGGTACCGGAGATCACGGAAGCCACTACGGATGTTTATCTGGTGAAGGGCCAGAAGTTCACCATCGG
>JAFZOW010000042.1 GCA_017552715.1 Lachnospiraceae bacterium | reverse complement strand
TTTTTTTTTGCTTTGCCATCCGCCAGATCGCTTCGCGATCCGTCGGATGACCGTTTGCCCGTAAATACGGGCAAACTACCGTCTGCTTCGTCTGATGTGCTTACGAATGCAAGCATCCGACGCACATACAGCCGAATCATCCGGTGCAATAGCCCGTGCTTCCGATCTTTATCGCGCAAATCCTCGTGTCACTGGTTCGATTCCGGTCCTGGGCACGGAAAGATTCTCAATATTGATTTGAGGATCTTTTTTTTTGCTTTGCCATCCGCCAGATCGCTTCGCGATCCGTCGGATGACCGTTTGCCCTTTTTTTCTTATTCTCTCACAATGGTAATACTGTTGATCACAGGCTGCTGATCCGCAGGTATAGATCCGTTTTTATCCGAAGGTTTTGCTGATTCGCAGATCTCATCCACGATATCCTGACCATCGGTAACTAATCCGAAAGCGGCATAGAGCCCGTCCAGAGGAGGATAATCCTGATGCATGATGAAAAACTGGGAAGAAGCGCTGTTCATATCATCGGTTCTCGCCATACTGATCACTCCGCGGGTATGTTTCAGAGGATTATCATACCCATTGGCGATAAATTCGCCGGGGATAGTCTCGCTGCTGCCTCCGAAACCGGTTCCCGAAGGATCCCCTCCCTGCATCATAAAGCCTTTAATGATACGGTGAAAGGTCAATCCGTCGTAAAAACCGCTTTCCGCAAGTTTTACAAAATTCTCAACAGTAGCAGGAGCACAATCGGGACGAAGAAGTACGGTGATGGTGCCATAGTCCTTCATATCGATCAAAGCAAGGATTTTTTCACCCTCTGTGCTGTCTTCAGGGACTTCCGTGGGTGTAGGAGTTTGCGTCGGAGTCGGAGCTACGGCTTTTACCGTGTATTCTCTGGTACCGCAGGCAGTAAGAAATAAAAGACAGCTTATAAAAAGTGTTAAAAGCTTTTTCATAAGATATTCCTCCCTGATCATAAGTTCTCCCGGAAAGCATATTGCCGTCGGAATATGATCTAAAATCAACTCGCTGTCCACTATAACGGATTCAAACTCAAATATCAAGAAGTGCTTACAAAATGCATTCGATCCGGTATAAATTGTCAGTATAAGCACTTACAGACTATTGCAGAGAACAACGATATTTGCTAGAATAAATGGAACGGGTATATATAAGAATGGGGGAGAACCCCGATTCCAGTATAAGAAGGAGGGATCTATATGAGCGTTAAAAATGTAGTCATCTTAATCCTTTCAACCCTTGGAGCGGTACTCCTTGTCATGGGAGGACACGATCTGCTCTTCCCTGCTGCCACAAGCTGGGCTGTCGGTTTTGAAGGCACGGAGCTTTATATCTTTACCGGGGCCGGAGCCGCCTGTATCCTGGGGGTAGTCATTATCATTGTGGCCAGTGCAGCGAATCATCGCCTTTCTTCTTCCGTGTCGGCACCTGTGAAAGAAAAAGCGGAATACTACGGTCCCGGATCGGATGAGTTTAACGGTGCGTTCGGTGATCGTGCAGGTGGTGGCGCAGATGTACATAGTATGGTAAAGGGAGCTTTTGCCAGTTCTGCGGCAGTACAGCCCGCAGCTCCCGTACAGCCGGTGGTACAGCCTGTAACTCAGCAGCCGGTAGCTGTAGATGTGCCGGTCCGTTCGAACGAAGCAGTGGATCCCGTGGCATTTGCAGCCAGCCGGGAAACGCCTGCCGGAGCGGCGGCAAGCGCAAATCCCCTTTATGGCGGTATAGTGGAAACCAAAAAAGCGGATTATGTTTCGCCCTATGCTGGTCAGGTGGGAACCGTAAACTACGACCCGGCTTATGCGAATCCGGCAACCACAAATCCGACAAATCCGCAGTAAGAAGGTTTTTTGCTAAAAAGAAATTGGAAAATACCCTGCAGATCTTTTCATGCAGAGGATCAAATGATAAAGGAGCAATATCATGAAAGGCATCAGTGCGAAACACTTAAATGAAATGAGCAAAGAGTTTAACAGTGAGCGGGCAAATCTCATTGCCGCCTCTGCTGCAGTGAAGAGTGGTATCATGGATGCTTCGGCGGATTACCGTGCAGTGGGGCGTCTGCCCTTCACCTTTTCCGTTGACCTGAAGCAGGGAAAGATCACAGACCAGAAGATCAGCGGACGCTGCTGGATCTTTTCCGCACTGAACACTTTCCGTTACGAGATCATAAAAAAATACAAGCTGGATACCTTTGAACTGTCCCAGAATTACCTTTTCTTCTATGATAAGCTGGAGAAGGCAAACTATTTCCTCGAGAATGTGCTGAAGACAACGGACGAACCCATTAACGGCCGTCTGTATCAGTTCCTGAATCAGGATCCTCTTGCCGACGGCGGTCAGTGGGATATGCTGGCCAATCTTGTGGAAAAGTACGGCGTGGTACCGAAGGAGGCATACGGAGATGCTGCCGGAGCAAAGGCATCCCGCTGGTTTGATCAGTACTTAAGCACCCGTCTGCGGGAGGATGCCATGATACTCCGTGAGCTTTCACAGAAGGGTGAAAAGCCTGCCGCGCTGCAGAAGCGCAAGGAAGAGATGATCACGGAATTCTATCGTATGCTGTGCATCTCTCTCGGAGAGCCACCGAAGAAGTTTGACTTTACCCTGCGTAATAAGGAGGATCAGGTCTGGCAGGAAAGCGGCATCACCCCGCAGGAATTCTTTAAGAAATACGTGGGTCTGAAGCTGTCGGATTATGTGTCTCTGATCCATGCTCCCACAAAGGATAAGCCTTTTAATAAGATGTATACCGTAAAATTCCTGGGGAATGTGGCAGAAGGACAACCCGTACGCTACCTGAACCTTCCCATGGATAAGATCAAGAAGGCAGCCATCAAACAGCTGAAGGACGGGCATCCGGTCTGGTTCGGTTCGGACTGTACAAAATTCGGTCTGCGCAAGGAAGGTGTATTTGACCGGGATGCAGCGGCTGTGGAGAGACTTTTCGGCCTTGAGTTCGGCTTTACCAAGGCACAGGCTCTGGATTACGGCGATTCCGCAATGAATCACGCCATGGTGATCCTGGGAGTGAACCTGAATGAGAAGGGTGTATCCGACCGCTGGCGTATCGAGAACAGCTGGGGTAAGGATTCCGGAAATGACGGATACTATGTTGCCAGCGATGCCTGGTTTGATGAATATGTTTATCAGGTGGTTGTAAATAAGAAATATCTGGATGCCGCCACCCGGAAACTGCTGGACCAGAAGCTCATCGAGCTGGAGCCCTGGGATCCGTTTGGTACGCTTGCATAATCTTAAGCGGGGACCCTACTTCCCCTATAACGGAGGTATATATGGAATTAAAACTGCGTGATGAAAAAGACTGCCGTTTTGATGCGGTATCTCTCGGAGAAGTGATGCTGCGGCTGGATCCCGGCGAAGGCCGGATCCGCACGGCCCGAAATTTTGCGGCATGGGAAGGCGGCGGAGAGTATAATGTGGTCCGCGGACTGCATAAATGCTTCGGTCTGCGCACTTCGGTGATCACTTCCTTTGCGGAAAATGAAGTAGGTAAGCTCATCAAGGATCTGATCGAACAGGGCGGTGTGGATACGTCCCTTATCTTCTGGAAAAAGACCGACGGCATCGGACGCAGCTGCCGTAACGGACTGAACTTTACCGAAAGAGGCTTCGGGATCCGCGGTGCCGTAGGCTGCAGCGACCGTGCCAATACGGCGATAAGCCAGGCCGGTCCCGATGATTTCAATTTCGACTATATCTTCGGGGAGCTGGGTGTACGCTGGCTGCATACCGGTGGTATTTATGCGGCCCTTTCCGAAAAATCCTGTGAGACCGTGATCGCCGCCTGTAAGGCAGCAAAAAAATACGGTACCGTGGTCTCCTACGATCTGAATTACCGGCCTTCCATGTGGAACGGCATCGGTGGGCGGCCCAAAGCGCAGGAAGTCAATAAGGAAGTTGCAAAATATGTAGATGTGATGATCGGCAACGAAGAAGATTTCACGGCCTGCCTCGGATTCACCGTGGAAGGGAATGACGAAAATCTGAAAGAGCTGAATCTGGAAGGCTATAAAAAGATGATCGGAGAGGCGGCAAAGACCTATCCGAATTTCAAGGCCGTGGCCACTACCCTGCGTACTGTACGTACTGCTACGGTAAATGACTGGAAAGCCATCTGCTGGGCGGACGGAGAGGTCTACATGAGCAAAGAGTATAACGGTCTGGAGATCCTGGACCGTGTAGGCGGCGGGGATTCCTTCGCCAGCGGCCTGGTCTACGGGCTGATGACCACGCAGGATCCGCAGCTGGCAGTGAATTACGGTGCAGCCCACGGCGCACTGGCCATGACCACTCCCGGCGATACCTCCATGGCTACCCTGGAAGAAGTGGAAGCCATCATGGGCGGCGCGGGAGCAAGAGTAAAGAGGTAGATAAAAATGGATGTATTTGAACGTTTTGAAGAAATAGGCATCATCCCGGTGGTAGTGTTGGAGGATGCAAAGGATGCCCTGCCTTTGGGTAAGGCTTTGATGGAAGGCGGCCTGCCTGCGGCAGAGGTGACCTTCCGCACGGCAGCAGCGGAGGAAAGCATACGCATACTTGCGAAGGAATATCCCGATATGCTGGTAGGTGCAGGAACCGTGCTTACACCGGAACAGGCAGACCGTGCCGTGGCCGCGGGAGCAAAGTTTGTGGTGTCTCCCGGTCTGGATAAGAAGCTGGTCAAGCACTGTCTCAAAAATAATATTCCCGTATGTCCCGGAACCCAGACGGCCAGTGAGATGATGGCCGCCCTGAAGCTGGGATTGACGAAGGTAAAGTTCTTCCCGGCAGAGAATGCGGGAGGGCTTAAGATGATCAAAGCCATAGGCGCGGCATTGACAGCACTGCGCTTCATGCCCACCGGCGGGATCAGCGAAAACAATGTACGTGAATATCTGGCGGATCCGAAGATCTTCTGCTGCGGAGGCTCCTGGATGGTGAAAGGGGATATGATCCGGGCCGGAAATTTCGATGAGATAAAGGAAAAAGTGGCCGCTGCCGCCGCGATCGTGAAGGAGCAGCGTGCAAAGTAAGATGTTTAAAGGCAGTAAACGTTTTTTTGCGGCAGGGATTCTTTTTTCCCTGCTTGCTGCTTTTCTGGACATGGTTACGCCGAAGCTGGTGCAGTATACCGTGGACGGGGTGCTGGGCAGTGATGAACTGCCCGAGACCGCGGCCCGTATCCTGAACGCACTGGGGGGCAGGGAGCTGATGCGGGAGCGTCTTTGGATCATTGCCCTCGCAGTGGCAGCAGTTGCTTTGCTGGCGGCAGCCTGCCGGTATTTTTACCGTATGTGCAATATCATGGGTACGGAACGGGTGATAAAGGGCCTGCGGGACAGGCTTTTTGATCACATCCTGCATCTTCCGGCTTCCTGGCACGATAAGAATCACACCGGCGATATCATTCAGCGCTGCACTTCGGATGTGGAGACCATACGGAATTTCATGAGCGAGCAGATGACGGCTCTTTTCCGTATCGTGATCCTCATCGTTCTGGCCCTGGTCTTCATGTTCGGGATCGATACAAAGCTGGCTTTGGTATCGGCAGCCTTTATCCCTGTGGTGATACTCTATTCCCTGTTCTTCCATAAAAAAATAGGGAATGCCTTTCTGCATGCCGATGAGGAGGAGGGAAAGCTTTCCGCCATCGCCCAGGAGAACCTGACCGGTGTGCGGGTAGTGAGGGCTTTCGGCAGGGAACGTACGGAAAGAGAACGCTTCGAGACAAAGAATCAGAGCTATACGAAGCTCTGGATACGGCTGATGGGCTGGCTTTCGGCATTCTGGTGTTCCAATGATTTTATCACCGGGCTGCAGATGGGGCTGATCACCGTACTGGGAGCAGTGTTCTGCGTACGTGGAAGCCTGAGCGTGGGCGAATACATTGCCTTTGCTTCCTACCATGGCATGCTGATCTGGCCTGTGCGTGAACTGGGTCGTGTGATCTCGGATATGAGCCGTGTGGGGATATCCCTCTCCCGTGTCCGCTTTATACTGGATTCCGATGTGGAGGATGAAGAAGACCACGGAGATGTGGTCCTGTCGGGTGATATCGTTTTCGATCACGTCAGCTTCTCCTACCCTGACGGGCCCAAGGTACTGGATGATGTGAGCTTTACCGTGAAAGCCGGTACAACCCTGGGTATACTTGGAGGAACGGGGGCCGGAAAATCCACTCTCATGGCACTCCTGCTGCGGCTGTACGAGCTGGCTCCCGACGGGGGACATATCCGTATCGGAGATAAGGATATACGGGATATACCTCTTCATGAACTGCGTTCCCATGTGGGACTGGTGCTTCAGGAGACCTATCTGTTTTCCCGCACCCTGAGAGAGAATATCGCCATCACCGTAGAGGATGAAGCGGATGAAAAGATGATAAAGGAAGCCGTGGAGACCGCGGATCTGGGATCCACCATCGAACGCTTTACCGATAAGGATGAGACCTTTGTCGGAGAGCGGGGTGTAACCCTTTCCGGCGGGCAGAAGCAGCGTGTTGCCATCGCCAGGATGCTGATGAAAAAGCCTTCGGTCTACATCTTTGACGATTCCCTTTCTGCCGTGGATATCGAGACCGATGCCCGTATCCGCGCTTCTTTAAAGAAGTATATGGAAGAGATACGTTCGGAGTCTTCCGAGGCTTCTAAGCCGTCAGAGATTGGTGCGGCGGGAGGCAGTCTCATCCTGATCTCGCACCGCATCACTACCCTGATGCAGGCAGACTGTATCATGGTGATGGAAAAGGGACGCATCGCGGAAAGCGGTACCCATGAAGAATTATTGAAAAAGAAAGGTATCTATAGTAAGATATTCGATATACAAACGGAGGGGAAAAACGAATGAGGATCAGAACAGGTTCGGGAATATCGTTAAAATGGAGACTGATTCTGGGTATGGGTATACTTGGAGTGGTCTTTACCGTCATGGGCTTTCCTGACTGGCTGGCTCTGAAAAAACCGGCAATTGACATCACCGAACTATGGGAAGTGAATGAAACGGATCTGAAGCCCGGTACGCATGTATGTTTTGATGTGAACCTGGTCTGGGATATGATCGGCACGCACATCGAGGAATCCAAAACCTTCGGTGTTACCACCTCCTCCAGAGAGACGGGTTATTACTATCTGCTTCCGCTCTGTACCGATAAGGGCAAGGACCTTTATCCGGAACCTTTTCTGATGATATATGTTACCCAGCGCTATGCGGCTGCCATGGATGCGCAGATCGATAAGACGGATGAGTGGTGGTTCTCGAATGAAGACTATGATACCATACCAACGTCTTCCCTACATTTTGATGGCATCATCCGTAAGATCCCCACGGATATGGAAAGGCAGATCAAGAACGAGATCCTGGAAAGCCCCGGAGATTATGGCTCGATAATCTTACCCGTTATGTTCAAGCCTATCGCATCCCCGACTTCCGTTACGGTCATGACCATCATCGGCCTGCTCTGCTGCATGGCGACCCTTGCGATACTGTTCGTCATGATCATTAAAAAGAAAAATGAGCCCAGTGTGTCGGCTCCTGCATCCGTACTGAATGCTCCTCAGATGAAGCCTCCGGTACAGCCGGTGGATAATCGCGGTGCTTTTGAACAGCCTGTGCCCACGGTTCAGTCTCCTTTCGGGAAAACACCGGTACAGCCGCAGCAGTCTGCCTTTGGAGCAGCACCTATGCAGCCGCAGCAGTCCGCTTTTGGAGGGGCGCCTGCACAAGGGCAGCAGTCTGCTTTCGGAGCAGCACCTGTGCAGCCGCAACAGTCTGCCTTCGGAGCAGCACCCGCGCAGTCGCAGCAGTCTTCTTTCGGAAGTACTCCTGCGCAGGGACCGCAGCAATCTGCCTTCGGAGCAGCACCTGTGCAGCCGCAACA
>JAFZOW010000041.1 GCA_017552715.1 Lachnospiraceae bacterium | reverse complement strand
CAGCGCGGCGGATCACCTACCTGTAAGGACCGTTATTATGCCTCCATCATGGGAGCCATGGCTGCCGACCTTCTGAGTGAAGGTAAGAGCAACCGTGTCATCGCGCAGAAGAACGGCAAGTTCGTTGATTTTGACATAGACGAAGCCCTGGCTATGCAGAAAAGCATACCCGAATACGAATATGAGGTGAGCAAGATCCTGTGATCACTTCTTCTTCAAACGAAAAGATCAAACATATCGCGGCTCTGAATAAGAAGGTGGCGCTTCGCAGGGAAGAAGATGTATTTCTTGCAGAGGGTGTTCGTCTCTTTGAAGAGATTCCCGTTCAGATGATAAAGGAAGCGTACCTGACTAAAGAAGCTGCAGGGACGCTTAAGGAAAGAGGGCATTTCGATATCGATGCCCTTTTTGATACGGGAAGGACCGAGTATGTCTCGGAAGAAGTCTTCGCCAAGATCAGCGACGTGGTCACTCCCCAGGGAGCCCTGGCGGTGGTCAGACGTTTCAGTTATAAAAGGGAAGAGCTGGTCGCGGGAAAGGGAGAGCCGCTGGTGATGATAGCCGTGGACATACAGGACCCGGGGAATCTCGGCACCATACTCAGGACCGCCGAGGCAGCAGGGGCCAGCGGAGTGGCGCTGATCGGAGACTGTGCGGACATATACGGACCCAAGGTGGTGCGTTCCACCATGGGAGCGATATTCAGGCTTCCTTTCGTACAGGAGGAAGAGATACAGGGACTGTGCGGGTTTTTAAAAAGCAGGAGAGTAAAGATCTACGCTGCGGCGCTGGATCAGGCCGAGAGTTTTGCGGACAGGGATTACAGAGCCGGTACGGCTTTCATGGTAGGCAATGAGGGACGGGGGCTTAAAAAGGAACATATAAAGGAAGCAGACGGGGGCGTGTTCATACCCATGGCGGGCAGGACGGAGTCACTGAACGCTTCGGTAAGCGCAGCGCTGCTCATGTACGAGGCAGCGAGGCAGAGAGGATACGGGAAATGAAAATAGGATTTATCGGAATGGGCAATATGGCAGGAGCCATGATAGGCGGACTCGTAAAGAACGGACTGGTACCGCCTCAGGACATCTTCGGTGCCGATGTCAGCGAAGCTCTGGTTAAGTCCAGGGCTGAGGAATTCGGCATACGCACGACAGGGGACAACAAAGAGGTGGTAAAGGAAGCCGATTATCTGGTGCTGGCTGTGAAGCCCCAGTATGCCAAAGAGGTGATCGACGGCTTCAAGGCCGAGCTTAAGGAAGAGACTGTGGTCATCTCCATCATGGCGGGCAAGAGCCTAAAGTGGCTGGAAGAAGCGATAGGCCGCAGGCAGAAGCTGGTGCGCTGCATGCCGAATACCGCGGCGCTGGTGGGTGAAGCCATCACCGCAGCTACTCCGAATGAGCTTGTCAGTGAAGAGGAAAAAGAGAACGCCCTTGATATCATCAGATCCTTCGGCCGTGCCTCGGTGGTACCCGAGAAGCTGATGGATGCGGTAGTCGGTGTCAGCGGTTCGGCTCCCGCTTATGTGTTCATGTTTATAGAAGCAATGGCTGATGCGGCCGTGGAAGGCGGCATGCCCAGAGCCCAGGCTTATGAGTTTGCAGCCCAGGCCGTATACGGCAGTGCAAAGCTCATGCTGGAGACCGGCAAGCATCCCGGAGAGCTCAAGGACATGGTATGCTCCCCTGCAGGCACCACGATAGCAGCCGTGAGGGTACTGGAAGAGAAGGGCTTCAGAGGGGCAGTTATAAACGCTGTGGAAGCAGCTGTTAAACGTTCGAGCGAGCTGTAAATGTCGAAAATTCAGTGGTTTACCATAAAAAAAGTGGATAAATCGTTGAAAAATTGTTGATAAAAGGGCTTGAAAAACACATAGGGCTGTGCTATTATCCCCATAAAGCAAAGGCGTAACAATTTTGTAACAAACTTAATAACTTCGTAAAAAGAAGAAACAAAGTTGT
>JAFZOW010000040.1 GCA_017552715.1 Lachnospiraceae bacterium | reverse complement strand
CTTTGCGGCGTTTAAGGAACACTCCGGGAAGTAAGAAAGTAAGATGATGCAATCGGGATCGCTACGCTGCGTCGCAGCTCCCGCGATCCCGACAGAACATTCGGAATATGAATTGCAAGTTAATCTGATGCAAGCGGGATCGCTCCGCGATCCCGGCAGAACATTCGGAATCCGCTTCGTCGCAAAAACATGCGACTCGCTACTTCCGCATGTTCTTGCGGCTTCCAAATAAAATCAGCGCCTCATGCGAGCATGGGCGCTGTTTTTGCTTGGAAGCCTGTTGCATCATATCCTATGTCCCCCGCTGGAGTGGCCGCCGCCACCTCCGCCGCCGCCACCGCGGCCGCCGCCGGAAGATGAAGGCGGATCGTACACCTTGGTGGTATTGGTCAGTATCATGTTGGGATTCTGCATGTTAAAGTGCTGGTACATACCGCTGAGCACTTCGCTGTCCTTTGCCTTTTTGCCGCGGATCATGTGATTCACGATGGCAAAATTGATCATCAGCGCGATCACCACTGCCAGGAAGATATTGCTGACCCACTTCATGGGCTCGGCCAGCTTGCCCGTTTCCAGATAATCCAGGGTCTGGGAAAAGGCCGACTGTGCATAGCCTGCATAGTCATGGTAGCTTACATTGTTGTATACATTATCCATGATGGAGTTGATCTGGGAACTCCGCAGGCGGCTTTTCAGGCTGCCATAGGTATTCATCACGATGGAGCCGTGTTCCAGATCCTCATCCATGCCGATGATAAAGACCAGTCCGTCATCGCTTTCATTGAACATGGACTCGTAGAAATCATGGGCCATACGGTCTGCTTTCGCTTCATCCACCATGCCGATGCCGGCCTGGGTCAGCAGCACCACGTTCCCGTATTCCAGGAGCTCGGTCATCACATCTTCCAGCTCCTCTTCTTCCTCTTCGTAAAGGAAATCCAGCTCATCATGGATCACGGCTTCATTGCCGTTCCTCTTCCAGCTGGTCTCATCGTCGTCATCCCATGCCCGCACGGAAAGAGAAGGGAGCAGAAGGAGCGCGATCAGGGCAAGGACAAAAGCATACTTATACCGGCGCACTGTCGTTTCCTCCTTTCCGGTTCAGCTGCGGCAAAGGCCGCGTAGTGAGCATATTATACTGTTTTAAGGAGCTTAACTGGGATATGACCGTAGCTCCCAGCAGTGCAAAGGCACCGCCGTAATACCAGCCGTCTCCGGGGGGACGCAGGGTCTGTACCAGCAGGATGTAGACCACCGATCCCAGGATGAGCGCCAGCCCCATACGTATGGAAGCCGCTCCTTCCGAAAGCTTTCCGGCATAACTCATGCCCCAGAGGATCATGGCCGCAATGGCCACTCCTGCCACAAAGAGGGGCAGCTTGGTGGAGAAGAGTGATACCAGGGCCGAGATGGCGCCTCCGCCCAGGCTCAGTATCACCATGAATACCGCAAAAATAATCCCCAGCACCGTCTTGGCCGTTGTGCCTTCACTCCGGTCCTTCAGCTGTTTCTTCCGATAGGCATCTTTGTCATTCCGGCTTAAGAAACCTTTATCATCCTCATGACTCTCCCTCCGCACCACGCGACGCATCAGGGAGATGAGCAGGATCACATTGACCAGGGAAAAGATCCCGCAGATGATCAGCAGTTCATCCGGCCGCATGGCCGGGAAGAAAGCCAGTCCAAGATAACTCAGAAGGGAGAGCACCACCGTTACAAGCAGGAATTTGCTGGTATCCACCGGCAGATCCCCCACCACCTTTCCCGTCTGTCCGTTTACCACGGCATAGGCCACGCGGTCCTTCCGCCGGAAAGACAAAAACCACACCGGGAAGAAGGCGGTATAGGGGCCGCTGCCCTCCATTATGGGATGGACGCTCTTGGCCTGGTCGGAGGCTATGGTCACCCCGGGGAAGCAGCGGGCATTCTTCACATTGGTAAAGAGCTGCGAACCCACGAAGCTCATGGCATCCCCAACATATACATCACTGGAGACATCCGCCATATCGGCATAGTAACCGCTCATATAGTTGGGATGGAAATCCACCATGGTATGGGCATCGAAGGGAGCGATCCCTTCGCTGTAGTAATCGTCGAAACCGGAGGAAGCATCGTAGGAAAGCCCGCGGTAATAGCTGTCCACATAGCATCTGCAGTCGTAATGCTCGGTATAGACATAATTGCCGCGGCGATAGCTCTTGGTACCCTTCAGTCGAAGATCGCCGTTGTAGTTCATATCATAGACCCAATAGGGCATGTAGATCCCGCGGAACAGCTCCAGATAATTGGGATCCTTGAACTCTTTCGGGGCATAGAAATTCTTTCCTACAAAATTTGCATAGGAATTCTTACAGGCATTCTTATCGATACGGAAAGGAATGAGCTTTTTCGGCTGGGGCATACTGGCCATACGGGCCTGAAGCATCACCGAGGAACCGCAGTAGCTGCAGAAACCGTTCACCGACTGCTCTGTGGAATATATGGTACCGCCGCACTGGGGGCAGGTATAAGAAACAACTTCAAAGAAATCCGCCTGCTGCGGGGCCTGGATCTGCTCCTGAGGGGCGGCCATCTGTCCCGGCTGGGCAAAAGCCCCTGCTACGGCAGCCGGAGCCTGGGCATAGCCCTCCTGATACTGCATCTGTTGCTGCTGCGGCTGGGCATAGCCCTGCTGATACTGCATCTGCTGAGGCTGCGGCTGGGCATAGCCCTGCTGATACTGCATCTGCTGAGGCTGCGCCTGCTGCGGCTGCTGGCCGTAATAGCCTGCTGTCACATCCTGGGCCAGATAGGGATCCGCCTGGGGAGCACTGTTCTCCTGCCAGGTCTGGGTCTCGGCAGCCTTCCCCGTTCCCGTTTCCGTAGGAGAGAACACCCCCTCACAGAACGGGCATTTCAGCATCTGGGATGCGATGTCGAAAGTAAGCTCGCCACCGCAACTCGGACAAGGTATCATCTGTTCACCCCCCTTGTATCGTTATGATCCGCTGAATATGAGCCTTGCGCAGACTGCCGGGCTGCCGTCTTCTTTCCGTATCTGCAGGCGGTCCGTCAGCACTCCCTCGCTGCATTTCAGGATACTCAGCTTTTCACCGTACAGGCACTGGTTACGATAATGGATCTCCAGATCCGTAAGCCTGTGCGCCTCATGAAACTCCGGCTCATAAGCATCCAGCAGCAGGGGTATATAGCGCAGATTGTTCATATGCGCATTATTATCCAGATCCGTATAGCGCACCCGGTGGCTGTAGATCTCCTCCATCCCTTCGGCGCTCTGTTCGATGTGTGTGTATTCCGGCGTCGGATTCTCGCGCTCCAGTGCCAGGCTGCCGTCATAGCCTATGGCGGACAGACGGCTTATGCGCTTCTTCTCCAGATCTACGATACAGCTCTCCAGTCTGCCCCTGGCCATGAGCTGCCCGCATTTCGTGATCTCAAGGGCATGCCGTACCGCGATACTGGGACGGGAGGGTTCGATCCAGCACTCCATGTGCAGCGGATGATCGTAGAAGGTCTTTTCGAAACACTGCATGCGGTATTTCGTATATACCCAGGCCACCCCAAAGCGCTCGTGCACAGTGGAATTGTCCCAGTCGAAGCGATGCATATAGGTGGCGGCGGCATCCTGAAAGTATTCCAGATAGCCCCGCATTCCCACGGCACCATCGGCATCCGCATCCCGGAATTCCTGGGTCTTTTCCTCCCTGTAAAGAAAGGGCTCCATTTAGTCCATGCCTACCAATTCGGTATAGTACTGGGCATAGTCCTTTCGTCCTTCCTTCGTGAAGGCTATGGCAGAACGGGGATGCTGATTAAGGTGTCCCGTAAAAAAATACTGCATGTCATACCCCCATTTCGCACCGCCCTCCCGGATCTCGGGCATATACTTTTCGATGAACTGGATCACCGGGAAGAGATTGTATTTGGGGTTACGCAGAAAGCCCAGCAGATGCTCCATGTAGCAGTTGCCGGCGCCGCGTCCCATGCCGTTATAGGTGGCATCCAGGAAGTCCACACCGTCGCCCACAGCTTCGATGGTATTTGCAAAAGCCAGCTGCTGGTTGTTATGGGCATGCATGCCCAGTTTTTTCCCGTACTTGGCCGCATATTCCCCGTACAGATCGGCGATACGGGCGATCTGCTCCGGGAAAAGGGAGCCGAAGCTGTCCACGATGTAGATCACATCCGCTCCGGACTGACCCAGCATATCAAGGGCCACCTTGATATCTCCCTCCTGGGCATTGCTGATGGCCATGATATTGGCACTCACCTCATAGCCCTTGTTCTTTGCATCATCGATCATATCCACCGCAGCGGGGATCTGATGGATATAGCAGGCCACGCGGATCAGATCCAGCGGGCTGTCCGAACGCTTCCGTATATCCGTTTTATAATCACAGCGGCCCACATCTGCCATGGCGGCCAGCTTCAGACCCGTGTCCTTGTTCTCGCCGATCACTGCATAGATGTCGTCATCATTGGTAAACTTCCAGCGGCCGAACTTATTCACGTCGAACATCTCTTTCGAGCCCTTATAGCCCATCTCCATATAATCCACGCCGGCCCGGAGATTGGTAAGATAAAGGGCTTTGACAAATTCATCGGTAAAATAAAAGTCATTTACGAGACCTCCGTCCCGCAGGGTGGCATCCACCACCTTGATATCCTCGCGATAACCCAGAAGTTTAGACAATTCCTTCACTGTTTTATCCTCCACGAACAGAATTTACCTCACCCAGTGTATCACAAAAGAGCCTGAAGTACAATCATTGTTTCACCGCTCAAAAAATGCTATGCTTGTTTCATGAAGAAGAGATCCGCCTTTGTAGACAATGCGACCCTGGGTGTTTTCCGGCTGTTTTCCGGAAGGCTGGGAAAGCGTCTGCGCGAAAGCCAGTATGATGAAAACAAGGAACAGTGGGAGGCTCCTGCCTCCGGTTTTATCGAGCATCAGTCCCGCCTCACGCAGATAAGCTACGGTAAGGCCGGCCCGCTGGCCCGCAAACTCTTCTTCCGGGGCCGTCCCTTAAGTGCCGCCGAAAATGCCTGCGAAGTGATTGCGGTACATAATGCCCTGCTGGCCCTGGGACAGCCGGAAGACTTCCCGGAACTGCTTAAGAGCTTTTCCGAAGGAGGGATATGTTTTAACGGGATCTTCGGCACCTCGCCCAAGGCCGTGGAACGCTTCCTGCTGGGACGTGGATTACGTCTGCACAGTCTGAAAGCCGGGCAGATCGATGAAGCTTCTCTGAATGAACTGGCAGAAGAATGCCGCTGCTTCATCTTTACCGCCTTTAACCGCGGCCAGAATCCTTTCCACATGGTCCATACCATGTGTGTCACAAAAGAAAAGGACGGCTTTACCGTCCATAACGATAATGGCTCCCGTCGGGCAAAGAGCCTTTCGGAAGCCATTCTTTCATATCAGGGCGGAGCAGGTCACGCCATCTGTGTCATCGGGATCCTCTGATCCTCCCCTGTTTTTCTTATGCGAACCCGTGAGTGCGGTTATAAGCCTCGCAGATCTGGTTGGTGTTCTTGATCAGGATATGATATCCGATGAAGTAACCGATACCGAAGATGCAGGAACCAAGGATCAGCCACAGCAGTACGGTGGTACCGTTCTCCTGGAAGCTTAAGCCGTAACGGGGTGCATTGGTGCTCAGACGGTTACCCAGCTTGTAAACCCAGATCCAGGAATAGATACCGCAGGTTACGAAGGAAAGCACGATAAAGGCCACCAGACCGGCAGTCTCTTCTCCGTCGCCTTCACAGGCAATGTTCACATCATGAGCCATCTGATACAGGAACCAGTATCCGTAGATACCGCAGGTCACGATGGTGAGCAGAATGTACATCAGCAGGCTGCGGTCTGTCTTCAGGGCGCCGCCGGCGGGAACGTAAGCCGTGGTAAAGCCCTGATTGTTGAGGGACTGGTTGATGTCGTTAAATGCCGAGCCAACGGTCTGTTCCGCCTGATTAAAGACATTCTGAGCTGCTCCTGCCACGTTGTTCATGGCATTTCCCATCTGAGCCCCCGCGCTCAATGCAGCTCCGCAATTGGGGCATACCGCTGTGCCGTCAGGTAACTGAGTTCCGCAATTATTACAAAACATGATTCTCCTCCTTTTTGATGCGACCTTTCCGGTCAGATCATGCAATTTATTTACAGCTCCTGCAGCTTCCCGTATCTGTTCCTGAGATAAAGAAAGAGCAGTGCCATAAGTACCCGGTAGATCCTTTTACAGGATCGGATGACTGCACGCAAGCCTCAGCCTACCCTGCAGTGGTTTTTGATGGCGAAGTTCTCGTCGCTGGAAGTCAGGTAGATGATCCCCTCGATAAAACCTATCACCGAAGGAATACCCGTCCAGCAGAAGAGCAGATAGAGAACTCCCATTCCTCCCTGTCCGAGATAGAACTTGTGGATCCCCAGACCCCCGAGGAATATGGCCAGTATCCCGGCTGCCATCTTGCTCTTCACCGGCCACATGGGATTGATATTTGTCATAACAACCTGCTGGGGCGGAGCCTGCTGGATGATCACCTGCGGCTGGGGCTGCATCATCATGGGCTGCTGCTGCATCATCATCGGCTGCTGCTGCACCATCATGGGCTGCTGCTGCATCATCATCGGCTGTTGCTGCATCATCATCGGCTGCTGCATCTGCTGTACAACCAATCGCTCCCCGCAATACCTGCACTGTAGATCCGTGGGGCTTGCCGGTGCTCCACACTGGGGACATACATTAGCCATGGTCGTTATCCTCCTTTGATAGACCCAATCTTTATTTATTCTTACCCATGATATACATGGGAATGGAAACCAAGAGATATACAAACAACAGTGCCAGGTGGATCAGCATGAACCAGGCCGGCGAGATCACTGCGGAACCCAGGAAATTCAGGGTATCCAGCAGTATGGTATAAACCACCGTAACAAAGATCAGCGGCACAAAATAACCCGTCGACAGATAATGCAGCGCGATATTTCCCACAAGGAGAAAAGCCAGCGCCAGGAAACCGATCAGTTCAAAAAGCAGAGCCGTAAACAGGTTATCCGTGTGCTGCAGCCCGACCACCCCGAAAAACACATAAAGGACGATCAGGATATAAAATACGATCATCACAAAGGCTCCAAGCAGAGCCGGAAATCTTTTTCCTTCCATAACTTATAACCTTTTCCCGCACTGGGGGCAGAATTTTGCACCGGGAGTAAGCTTGGTCCCGCATTCACATACCTGTTCCGCAAAACTGAAGCCGCACTGGGAGCAGAATCTCACTCCCTGGGGCAGCTGTGCACGGCAATTCGGGCACTCGATCATATTGGTATTCTGCATCGGATTCCCCATGGTCCTCCCCATGGCTGCACCCATGCTCATGGCCGCTCCCATGCCCATACCGCCTGCTGCGAAGGCGCCTGCCACACCGTTCTGGTTGGTAGCTGCACCCTGATATACATCAAAGCTGCGCTTTGTGGCATAACGGTTATCGCCCATGATCTCAAAGGCCGCCTTATCCTTCAGTATCTCGTTGATCCCCGCAAAATCCTCATCAGGGATATTGATGGACTGAATAAAGAAATTTCCGACGGCAAAGCCGTATTTCTCAAACTCGGGACTTATCCGTTCCTTTACCTGTTCGGAAAGGGACTCCAGTTTAATGGACAGATCCAGTGCGGAATAGCCGTTACTGATGATCTCTTCACCAATGGCACTCTTCACTTTCTGGACCACGATACCCCGGAAATACTCCTTGATCTTATCATAGATCACCCAGTCCCCGTTATCCAGACCGCCGACGATCTCGCGGAACATCACCACCACATCCTGGATACGCAGCACCATGTTGCCATAAGCCCGGACCCGTAGCTTTACGTAAAACTTGGGATCTATGAGCTGGATCGGATCACTGGTGCCCCAGCCCAGATCCAGTTTAGTGGTCAGATTAACAAAGTAGATCTCCGCACTGAAGGGGGTATCCCCGCCGAAAGGCAGGTTCACCAGTCTCTGCAGTATCGGAAGATTGTTGGTATTGAGGGTATAAGTGCCGGGGCCGAACACATCGGCGACCACACCGCCCTTCACAAATATAGCCACCTGGCCTTCCTGTACGATCAGCTGGGTGCCGAGCACCAGTTTCTCGCTGGGATGTTTAAAGATCAGCCAGTCTCTGCTTTTGAGTCCGCCGAAACGGACAACATCGATCATCGCCATATTCTCAGAAACCTCTCTTCCCGCTGCCCTTTATTCAGGCATTTCCCTGTCCGTTATTGAAATTGCTGCCCATGCCGGACTGCTGCATTCCCGTTCCGGCACCGGGCTGTTGCTGCATAGGCTGCTGCATGCCCTGATTCACCGGGGCAGACTGCACAGGCTGCTGTACACCCGGATTTCCGTATTGCTGCTGCATACCGGGATTAGCATAAGGCTGCTGTACTCCCGGCTGGGATGCCCCAAGCTTCGGAAGACCTTCCTTTATGAAACGCAGGGCCGCACCGCCCATAAGAGCCAGGGAGCCCAAAAGCAGGAAAACGAAACCGGGGCCCCGTGAAAGGCTTATTCCCTTAAATCCGAGATCCTTGTAATCACGGATGAACTCTCTGGCCTCCATATAATCGGAAAGGGTTACAAAAAACAGGATCATGAAAAACAGAAAACTTGCGCCGCCTGCTGCCGCATGAAAGATCTTGTTATCCAGAAGAACAAGGGCAAAGCTGGCCAGCGAGAGCACGAGCATGAGAATCCCCAGTGCCGTACCGTCCCTGAGCAGGAAGAAGGATTCGCTCTCTCCCAGGGCTCTGGCCGTATAATAGGGAAGAAAAACTCCCAGGAAATACAGGAATGCACCGCCCAATCCCAGAAGGATCCCGGGATTGGCAAAGTCCAGAGTAAAGGGGCCCATCTTTTTAACACCCATCTGCTGCACATTGCTGCTGACGGACCGGGCCAGTCCTCCGACTGCCTGCCCCAGACTGTTCACGGCATCCGAAACGGATTGACCGCTGCCGGGCTGAGCCTGGTTATTCCCCACCCCATAGCCGCTGCCGGGCTGAGCCTGGTTATTCCCCACTCCATAGCCGCTGCCGACTCCGTAAGAGCTGTCTCCCACTCCATAGCCCTGGGGAGCCTGAGGGGCCTGCTGCTGAGGAGCCTGCTGTACGGGAACCTGTGCCTGAATGGGCGTTCCGCAGAACATACATATCCGGCTGCCCTCGGGATTTTCTTTTCCGCATTTTGGACAGAACATCTCATCTCCTCCTCATAAACAGGCTTTGGGGGGTCGTTTGGGAATACCCGCAGCCAAAATACACATATTTAGAAAATTATACGAAACCCCCCGTCACTTGTCAAGCAAGTATATATACGGAAAGCGCTTCGCGAAACCCACGCAAAGCGCCTTACTTTCCGCACGATCCGCTGCTTTCGGACCCCCTTCCCGCTGCCGGATCCTGGGGATGCTCACACCCCGTCGCAGCGCAGGGCCTCGATGATGCTGTCGTCCCGGATCCGGCTGACACTCAGCAGCATGCTCAGACCCACGATAGCAAACACGGCAGCGATCACCAAAAGATACATAGGCCCGTCCGGATCGAAAGCATACAGACGCTGATCCAGGGTTGAATACATCAGGTAGCTTAAGAGCAGGGATGCGGGGATAGCGAACACCAGTGCCCTGATCCCGTAGAGGCAGGCTTCCAGACGCAGCATCTTCCGGATCCCGCCGGCTTCCATCCCCACCGACTTATACATGGCAAACTCTTTTCTGCGCAGCAGCACCCCGGTGGATATGGTATTGATGATATTGGCAATGGCAATGAGTGTGAGGAGGATCGTAAAGCCGTACATGACGGTCTTCAGCATCATGCTGATCATATTCATCAGTGCTACGCTGTCTGCCATATCCGATATGGAATAATCACGGTAGCCTCCGTTCTCCAGCACCCCGTAGATCCGCTGTGTGACTTCTTCATGCTGCTTTGTCACTACACAGAGATCAAAGCTTAAGTTTTCCTCCGGCAGCGTCTCTTTCGCTTTTTCATAATACACGGAGGCCGGGACAAATACCGTCATGGTCCCCTTCGGCGTCATACGGTAGATGAAATGCTCCTCGTCGTATCGTACAAGATCCCCGATCTCCACCGCGGGAGGGTTGCCCTCAGCTTCATCGTAGTGAAGGCTCTGTCCCAGGATCGCGGGATCGAACACGGCTCCGGACAGATCGTCGCGGAAGTAATCGTTTACAAGCACCCCGCGTAAGGTATCACCGAAATACTTCTCATGCTTAAGTCCGTTGTCCGCAAGGATCTTTTCAAAATCCCCGTCATCCGCTATCACCAGCGCCATACCGTCAAGTTCCAGGCCCTCATATCCGGGATTCAGGAAGGCCGGATCCGCGATGTCCGTGTTCGCAAGACTGATCTTTTCCTTCTCCTTTTTCCTGAAGCGGAACTCGATCATCCCGCCGCCGAAGACCCGGTCCACACCCTCCAGCTGTTCCAGTTCGTTCCTTAACGCTTCGCTCTCACTCAATGCACAGGATACGATGAGCTGGCAGGGCAGATCGAATTCATACTGATTCACCCGCTCAACGGAATCACTGAAGAAGTTGATACAGAGGAACATGATCACCGATATCGCTATGGAAAGGGTAATGACCGTCCCCTTTATCCCGTTCCTCTTTATATTTTTGTATGCCAGTTCCCCCTCGTATCCGAAGAGCTTCCGGATCAGCGGATTGATACGCAGCTTACCGGCCTTCACCCTGATGGTATTGCTCTGCCGCAGGGCATCGATGGGCGTAACCTTGGCCGCCCGCAGGGCCGGAGAGAGCGTAGAGAGGAATATGGTCAGTGCGGCACAGAGTACGATCACCAGGATCACGGCAGGCGAACAGCTCACCGGTATGCTTCCCCGCAGCCCTTCCGCTCCCGCCAGGATCTCCAGATCCAGGATCCACTTCCCCATAACGGAAAGGGTCACCTTGGTCCCGATATAACCCAGAAGGATGCCCAGAGGGATCCCCACGGCTCCCAGGATGAAGCCTTCAAAATAGACCGAGAAGCGTTTCTGCCTTCCGGTAGCCCCCACACTGGCCAGCATCCCCAGATAACGCAGCCTTTCCGCCAGGGACATGCCTATGGAGTTCACGATGAGGACCACCGAGGTCACCACCACGATCAGCAGGGCGATGGCCATGAGGTAAAAGAAGGCGCGATAAGCTCCGCTGCTGCCTTCAAAGGCGAATACACTGAGCATATATTCCGTATTGAGCGCGCACTTGGCGATCCCCGTTTCCGCAGCGATGGCCCGGATCTGTTTTATGGCCGTGTGGTTACAGTTCTTTAAGCTGATACGAACTTCGGAATCCTTAAGTGCCGGAAAGCTTCCTTCATCCATCCCCCGCAGTATGTCATAAGCTTCCGTGGGGCGGTTGCCGTGCAGGATCGCCGTCACCGTACATTCCTCCTCCGACAGGGACTCAAAGCTCTCGTTGGAGCGGTAGTTGCCTGCCAGATATACCTTTTCGTTGTTTTCATCATAAGTATAGCGGTAGCCCTGCGTAAAACGCAGCCTGTCCCCCGGCTGCAGGCTAAGACCGTTATCCGCAAGGAACTGTTCTTCCACGGCGATCTCCGAGGCATTTTCGGGAAGTCTCCCCTCATATTCCGAGAGTACCATCACGCTGTAGTAATCCGCATCCCCATGATCGATATTGCCTGTGCTTAAACGGGGCTCTTTCCCGTTCTCCAGCCGCACCCCGCTGATCTCCGGATCCCGGTCCGAGACCCCCGCCACGGCGATGCGTTCATCAGCTTTAAGCATCCGGGCCTGTTCCTGTGTCAGCTCATAAAAAGCGGCATGCACATTCCCGTCCGTACGTGTGGCCAGATAACCGAAGAAACGGAAGAAGGAGAACACCCCCATGAGTATGCCGCTGATCAGCGCCGTGGATGTGGCGATCCCCAGGATCGTGACAACGGTCCTTTTCTTATTCTCCCTCAGGTGCCGTAAGGTAAGCTTCGAAATGATGTTCATGATACGCTCACCTCCTTTTCTGCCCCCGGCTGCAGGCCGGGGGAGCCCGTCGCGGCTTCGAGCGACTTCAAAGCTTCGCCGCAAGGTGAAGCTACAATGTCACGGGTATCCCTGGTGATCCGGCCGTCTTCGATGGTGATGACCCGGTCCGCGGAAAGGGCGATGCGCTCGTCATGGGTTATGATGATGACAGTCTGCCGCTTCTCCCGGTTGAACTTCCTGAGGAGGGAGACAATCTCTTTGCTGTTCTCGCTGTCCAGATTCCCTGTAGGTTCGTCCGCAAGCAGAAGGGAGGGATTGTTCATGAGGGCCCGTCCGATGGATACCCTTTGCTGCTGCCCGCCGGAAAGCTGATTGGGCAGGTGGCTGAGCCTCTCCTTCAGTCCAAGCTTTTCCACCAGATCCGCCAGCAGCTCTTTATCCGGCTTTTTCCCGTCCAGCAGAAGGGGCAGTGTCATGTTTTCTTCCACATTCAGGATGGGTATCAGATTATAGAACTGATAGATCAGTCCGATCTGCCTTCTTCGGAAGATGGCAAGCTTTGTTTCGTCCAGACGGCTGATATCCGTCCCGGAGATGATCACTTCTCCTGAGCCTGGGCGGTCCACACCGCCCAGGATATGGAGCAGCGTTGACTTGCCGCTTCCCGAGGGACCCACGATGGCAACGAACTCTCCCTGTTCCACGTCAAAGCTTACATCCTTCAGGGCGTCCACCTGGGTCTCGCCCTTCCCGTATACCTTGCATAGATTTCTGATCTCAAGTATCTTCATGTCTGTCTCCTTTCTCATCCGATACTGCCGCCCTTAATGCGGCATTTATCATTTGAGACAAGCATAAAGCCCCCGTCTTACGTTACGGTGACTATTTCATTACAAAATTGTAATGATCGCGCTATATCAGGGTTTTGAAGAAGCGGATCTCAAAACGGGTCCCGGCACCCTCCGTGCTCTCTGCCCGTATCTCCCCGCATTCCCCTTCGATGATGGCTTTGGAAAGGGCCAGTCCGATCCCCACACTGTCCTTTCCTGCATTTTTCCCTTTATAAAAGCGCTCAAAGATATGAGGAAGATCTGCTGCGCAGATACCGCAGCCCGTATCCGAAATACTGATGAGGGTATAGATCTTTGTATCTTCCGCAGTCACGGAAAGCTTCCCGCCGGGACCCATATGCTCCATGCAGTTCTTGATGATGTTCTGCAGGGCTTCCACGGTCCAGTTCCGGTCGCAGCAGACAGTGCCTTCCGCGATATCCGCACTGTATGTGATCTCACGCAGTTCAAACTGTATCACAAAAGGACGTATGGCTTCCGTGAGCAGCTCCCGGAGCCCCGTATCCTCCCGTTTCAGTTCAACGGTCCCCGCATCCAGCTTGGAAAGCTTGAGCAGCGTCCGGATGAGCCAGTTCATGCGGTCCAGCTGCGCAGACTGGGTCCGGAGGAATTCTTCCCTTTTTGCAGCATCCGTCTCCTCCAGGAGAAGATCGTTCATGACCATCATGGAGGTAAGGGGTGTTTTCAATTGATGGCTGATATCCGCGATGGCTGCGGCAAGACGTACTTTATCTTCCGTGAGAAGCTCATTCTGATACTGAAGTGTTGTCGCTGCTTTATAGATATTGGTGCGCAGGATGGAGAGCTCCCCCTCCTCCTCTTCTTCGGGTTTCGGGCTTTCAGCACCGGCAAGCACGCGCACCAGATAATCGTTCAGTTCCTCGATCCGCCGGTATCTTTTGCGGGTGAAATAAACAAAAATGCCCAGAAGCAGAGCTCCCGCCGCCAGCAGGAGCAGTGCCGCAGCCGGACTCACAAGAAGGGTGGCGCAGATCGTCGCCGGAAGGAGGATCCCCGTGCCCGCAAAGATCATGTTTCTGAATTCTTTATTCTTCATAAGCACGGGATCATTCCTTATCCAGGATATAGCCCATGCCGCGCACGGTGCGGATGATCTTCGGATCCGCCGGATCGGCTTCGATCTTGTCCCGCAGGCGCTTGATATATACGGTAAGGGTATTGTCGTTTACAAAGTCCCCGTCCACATCCCACATATCGGAAAGCAGGCGGTTCCGGGAAAGCACGATCCCCCGGTTGTTGCAGAAGCTTAAGAGCAGCCGGTATTCCAGAGCGGTCAGTTCAATACTCTCTTCCGCACCGTCCCGCTCCCGCACCACTTTCGCCTCATTGGTATAGATGCGCAGATCTCCGAGCTTTTCGACACCGGGCTCCGCGGGAGCTCCGGCAGGCTTTTCCCTGCCCTTCCCGGCCCTGCGCAGTACCGTCTTTATCCGGGCCATCAGTTCATTTATACGGAAGGGCTTGCAGATGTAATCATCGGCCCCCAGCTCCAGGCCCATGACAACGTTTACCTCCGCATCCGCGGCGGTAAGAAAGATCACAGGCACGTCTCCGTCCAGTTTTATTCTTTTGCATACTTCATAACCGCTGCCGTCCGGCAGATTGATATCCAGGATGCAGAGGTCAAAGTTTTCCGCCACCCGGAGAGCGGCGGCTTCCGCCGCCGTCTTTACCAGGGTACACTCGTATCCCTCTTTCTCCAGGGAGTACTTCAGTCCCGTTCCGATGGCCTCATCATCCTCCAGCAAAAACACCCGCATGTCAGTCCTCTGTAGTCGTTTATTCCTTAGTGATATCCGCTCCGAAGTATTTGATGGAGATCTCGGAAAGCTTCCCTTCGCTGCGAAGCTCCGCGATAGCCTGATCGATGGCTGCCCGCAGACTGTCGTTATCGCTGCCCTTGGCCAGAGGGATCGCATACTCCGTCACCTCCGGATCCACCGCTGCCACCTTCAGTCCCGTTTCTCCCGTGGTCTTGAAGTAATCCTGCGCCGAGGTATTGGCATTGATAGTGGCATCCACCGTACCGTTAAGCACCAGGCTCATGGTCTCGCCCAGAGTATCCACGTTGGATACCGTGGCACCGTTGGCCACACCCATGGCTTCATAAGTGGAGCCGGCAGAATTGGCCGTCTTCTTTCCGGCCAGATCCGCAAAGCTGGTGATATCCGTATTGGAAGTCAGGGTCACCACCACCGCATGGTCATAAGCATAGGGAGCCGTGAAGTCGTAGGTACCCTTCCGCTCCTCCGTCACATCTACCCCGTTGGCCATCATATCAAAGCTTCCCGTGGTAACTCCGGTAAGGCCGCCATCAAAGGCCACCTCCTTAAAATCCGCCTCTACTCCCAGCTTGTCGGCGATGGCCTGGGCCACCTCCACGTCAAAGCCCACCAGCGCATCGCTGTCCGGATCGTGATAGGTAAAGGGTGCCCACACCCCCTCCGTGGCGATGGTGATCTTTCCCGCAGCTTTGATCCGCGCCAGATGATCACCTGCGGCGTCTCCTGCGCCCTTTGCTGCCGTATCCGTATTTCCGCAAGCCACAAGTCCCAGCAGCAGTGCTGTTACGATTCCCATGGTCATTTTCTTTTTCATAACTTTTCTCCTTTTGTTTCTTTGATCTTACCTTTTTCCATGTATATCGCCTTTGTTGATACCTCCTTTGCAAAGGCGGTCTCGTGGGTCACCACGATCATGGTCATTCCCTCTCCGGCCAGCCGCCGCATCACTTCCAGCACCTCTGCGGTAAGGTCGGGATCCAGGGCGGAAGTGGGCTCGTCAAAGTAGATGAGTTCCGGTTCGCAGGCCAGAGCCCTTGCTATGGCCACCCTCTGTTGCTGGCCGCCGGAAAGCTGCGCGGGATAGGAAGCGGCAAAGCCTTCCATTCCCACATGCTTCAGCTGTTCCATGGCTTTCTCCCGCGCCTCCTTTTTCGGGATGCGGCGGGCGCTGTACAGCCCCAGGGCCACATTATCCAATGCCGTCTTGTTGGCAAAAAGATTGTAATTCTGAAAAACAAAACCGGTACGGCGCCGTATCCGGGCGATCTGCGCCTTTCCTATCCCGGCCAGTTCATATTCCTCCCCGTCAAAGATCATGGTCCCCGCATCCGACTTCTCCAGAAAGTTCATGCAGCGCAGCAGCGTAGTCTTTCCGGATCCGGAGGGCCCCTGAATGCTCATCACCTCGCCCCGTTCGATGGAAAGGCTCACTCCCGAAAGGACTTCCGTTTCCTTAAAGGACTTATGCAGATCTTTTATCTCCAGTAATGCCATTATTTCCTTACCCCGTAGCTGCCCAGCAGCTTCTCCCCGCCGCGCTGCACAAAACTCAATACCGTGCAGAAGAGCAGGTAGATCAGCGCCACCTCCAGGTAGAGGGGCAGATAATTATAGGACTGTCCCGCAATCTGCTTGGTGCGTGTGAACATCTCCACCACCGTGATGGCGGAAGCCAGGGAAGTATCCTTGACCATGCTGATCAGTGCATTGAAGAGCGAAGGGAAAGCCGTCCGGAAGGCCTGGGGCAGGATGATATGATGCATGTTCTGCATATAGCTCATGCCAACGCAGTAGCCGGCTTCCAGCTGCCCGGCGGGCACCGCCTCCATGGCGGCCCGCATGGTCTCGGCACTGTAGGCTCCCTCATTGATGGAAAAAACGGCTACCGCCACGATAAAGGGATGGATATGTATGCCCAGAAGCGGCAGGCCGTAGAAGCTTACCATAAGCTGCACCAGCAGCGGCGTTCCCCGGATGATCCAGATATAAAAACGGCAAAGGGGACCTGCCACGGGTACTTTGGCATATTGCAGCATGGCCACGCCCACGGCGATCAGAGTAGACAAAATGAAGGCGATCACTGCCAGCGGCAATGTCACCTTCAATCCGTATTCCAGTATCTTCGGAAAGGAGCCTGTGACCAGCTCCCATACCGCCTGCCCCGTCATCCTGCTCCCCTTTTCTTTTCTCTGTTCAACAGCGCTCTCTATAATAGCACAAAACAGGAAAGCACTCAAGGGGGAGGTACTTTAAGCCAGCACTTTGGCCGCGTAGGAGCATGTGGGCAGGATCCCTTTCTTCTTCCGTTCCGCCGCCTCGGCCACCTTATACACCAGCCGTTTTGCGATCCCTTTCCCGCCATACTCCGGAAGGACATGCGTATGGTAGATGTTTACGTACTCACCTTCTTCCGCATAATCGCACTCTCCGATGATCTCATCCCCCAAAAGGGCGATGGCCCGGCTTTCAGCTTCCTCCAGGCGGATCTCAACGCCATGATTGTACACCACACTCACGGCCCCGGAAGGGCAGCTTTCGATGGTCTTCCAGATCTTCGCCGTTTCCCCTTTCGCCAGGTCGATCCAGGGCCTTCTGCCGAATTCAAAGACCTGAGGACTGCCCGTCACGCAGCGCTTCGCATGCCGGCACTTCTCCGAATCCCAGAATACCGTGATATCCTCATTTACATACGTTCTGTGCATATCCCCGTACCTCCTGTTTCCCCTTGGGTTCGCCGGCTTTTTTCCTCATCTCCGGGTACTTTTGTACAGATTATAACCAATCGGCTCAGCTAAGGCAATCCCTGAGTATATGCCCTCCTTGACATCCCCTTGTTTCTGTGCTATAAAATAAAAACGACAGTGTTGTCGTTTATTTTTCAAAAAGGGAAGAGCTTATGCCGAAAGTCAAAGAGGAGTACCTGACAGAAAAGAAAAAGGAGATCGTAAAAGCGGCTTTTGAAGTCTGCAAAAGAAAGCCGGCTTACGATGTGACCATGTCGGATATCGTGGCCGAAACCGGAATGAGCCAGGGAGGCGTCTACAAATATTTCAATAACATATACTCGGTATATGCCGCTCTGATCGATGAGGCCAACCGCGTAGGAGGGCAGATCGGGCGGGTCGATGAGGTCATGGATTCCGATGATGAGCCGGAAGAAAAGCTTAAGCGTCTGTTCGCTATCGCGGAAAGCTTCTTTTCCGACATGCTGATCAGCTATAACAAGATCCTTTTCGAACTGGGCACCTTCTGTGTCCAGAACCCCGAATACGATAAAAGGATCAACGGCGAAACCAAAGAGACTCCGGTGTTCCCTTATCTGGCCGGCCGGCTGGCCGAGCTGATCATCACACAGAGTTCAGCGGGATACTTTACCCCCATCGTTCCCGTTCCGGATGTAATGAGCTTCGTGGTAGCCTCTTTTGACGGCATCATAAGAGATGTCACCCTGAACAGATGCTACGGCATACAGAGCTCCGATATGAAGGATCTGGATGAAAAGAAACTGATAAACAGCCTGTATATCAGCACTTTGAAACTCCTGGGAAAATAACGGCATAAGACCGGGAAAGGATAAAAACATGAAAAGAACCATCAGACTCCCACTCCTTATCACAGCAATACTGGCAGCTGTAATGCTCTCCGCCTGCGGAGAAATGCGCGGAGCCGTCGAAGAAAAGTACGATATCCATAACAGCACCATCGTTTATTTCGATCAGGGCTCCGAAAGCTATGCCAATACGGGAAAAGGCACGGACGAAAACACCGTATACGAGCTGGGCTCCAACGGAAAGACCCTTGCCGCCTACACGGCCCTTGCCATGGTCGGGGAAGGGATACTGGAGCTTGACGGAAAGATCAGCTCCCATCTCGACCCGGAACTGGTGACGGAGGACGTAAGGCTTAAGGATATCACGCTGCGGCAATTGCTCTGCCATACCGCCGGCTTTTCTCCCAGCTTTGAATTCGGCGTCGATAAGAAGATCTACACCGATCCCGGTACAGCCTTCTGCTATTCGGGGGTAGGGTATATCTACCTGCAGAACGTCATCGAGAATGCCGGAGGGATGCCCCTTGATCAGGCCGCCTCAAAATACGTATTTGAACCCCTGGGGATGAAAAACTCGGGCTTTGAGAACATCGAAACGATACAGCCCTATATGAATGCGGGAACGGCAGTGCTGTATGCATTGCTGATCTTCATCCTGTCCTTCCTTGTGCTTTCCCTCATGGCTCTCATCCCCGGCAGGCTGATCCGGTCCGGAGCTTTCAAATACAGCCGTTTGCTGCCCGTCTGTTTCCTGCTGGCCGGGATCATCAATACGCTGGCTTTGTTATTCCTCTTTTCATCCAACTTTTCCAAGGTACTGCCCTGGTTCCTGCTCTGCTTTGCCCTCATGGGGCTAGTGCTGGTCCTTACGAAAAAACATCCGAAGCTCCGTAACGCTGTGGTACCCGCAATGAGCCTCCTGTTCCTGCTTATTGGCTTTGCCCTTCCCGTAACCCTGCCCGTATGCAATACGCTGATCCCGCCAAAAGCCAACTGCGCCTATACCTTCCGTTCTACCGGCAGGGATATGGCCCTGTTCTGTAATGAGCTGATGGAAAAAGCCAAAGAAAAGGATGGGGTCTTCAGCGAAATGTTTGCCCCCGCCGTTACCGTAGACGAGTGCAACGCCTGGGGCCTGGGGATCGCAATTGAAAACGCCGGGGATTCCCCGGCGCTGTACTGGCATTCGGGGATCAACCCCGGTTTCCAGAGTCTTTATGTTCTGGTTCCTGATGAAAACAGATATATCATTATCCTGACAAACAGCGACAGGGGACTGGACTATTCCAAAGAAACAGCCCGCACCTTCCTGGGCATTGACGGGACATGGGATATAAAAAGGTGAGACTTCACAGCCCCGGGTATCGGTATTCCGTAAACAGCATCATCGTTTCCGTTCATCCGGCTGATCTGTGATGTCGCAGTTCGATACCGTTCCCCTGGCCCAGGGGCTTCCCACATCGCAGCGGCCGTGGTGATAGCTTTCCTTTTTCACTCCCGAGTGAAGATCCTCGGAAAAGCCTATGGTAAGCCGGCTCACGCCGCTGCTCATTTTGCCGTCGATCATCTCAACCAGCTCATTTACATCCATAGTATTCATCATTCCGAAATGAATTCAAAGGTCATATTCCTGTGGGAAGGATCCTCCGAATCATCCCAGACGATGCCTTCGTCATTAAAGAAGAACGTGCCCGTGCCATCGTCATACTGCTGATGCTTTGCACCGAGATCCCCGTTCTGATCCATATCGAAAACGTAATATTCCCCGTAGCCGCAATAAAGGGCCTCAGAGTAGTCGTCGTAGGAGCAGTTATATTCCCATAAATGATAGGTATCGTCAAGCTCACATTCTATGGTCACATAGTAGTAGCCTTCCTTATCGCCTTCGATGATCTCCATCCAGTACTGGCCGGCTCCCCATTTACCCAGAAAAAAGTAAGGTTCCACAGAGCCGCGGCCCTGATCTTCCTCATCCGTTTCGCCGTAGGAAATGCGCTCAAAGTCAAGCTCGCCGTCCTGTCCGGAATAAATATGAGCGGGATACTGATTATCCGGATCGCAGTAAAAGCCTTCCCACATATCGCCGTCCGTATCGTAGAACATGTACCAGAGCGAATAGGTATCGTCCGGATGTTCCTCATACTCGAGCTCCACCGTACCGCTTAAATAACCCCCGACCGTATTGTCAACCAGATCAAAATAGTACGAGCCTCCCTGGGAATAAACCGTAAGATCGGTAGTCTCCGCCTCGTCGTCAACAAGCTGCCATTCACCGATCAGGCCATCCAGATATTCGGACTCGTCGATATCAAGATCGTACTCTTCTTCTTCATCATCGCCCTTCATGCTGGCGGGTTCCTTGTTTTCCTTCTTATCCTTATCCTTGTCCTTTTTCGCTTCCGTCTTCGTTTCTTTCGAAGGGCTTTCTTCCTCCTTCCCGCAGCCGGCCAATGCCGTTACCGCAAGCGCTCCCGCAAGAGCCATTACCAGAATCTTCTTTTTCATGATCTCTCCTCCCTCTTCGCCCCACGGCCTGTTCCGTGTAAGGCATTACGAGCGGGATTGTAGCACAATACGGCCGAAAAATCAATCTTCCTCCCGTATCGCTTTCAGTTCCTCTACCGAAAAACGGTATGCTTTGTTGCAGAATCTGCAGCGGAGCTCCTCACCTTTGGCATCCGCGATCATCTTATCCAGCTCCCCGGGTCCCAGGAGCTTAAGAGCCCCTTCCACCCGTTCCCGGCTGCAGTTACAGTAAAAAGAAAACTCCTTTTCTTCAAGCACTCTCATATCCAGCTCATTCAGAGCCTGCTCAAGAAGCTTCTCGGGGCTGCCTCCGTCATGTAACAGTTCCGTCACCGGCTTCATGTTTTTGATATTGTTCTCGAGCCGGTCGATCACTTCCTCCGGAGCCCCGGGCATCAGCTGGATCAGGAAGCCCCCGGCCTCCAGCACGCTCCCGTCCCTGTCCACCAGTACCCCCAGCCCCACGGAGGAGGGGATCTGCTCGGATGCGGCAAAATAATAATTCAGGTCTTCGGCGATCTCACCGCTGACCAGCTCCACCTGGCCGGAGTAGGGTTCCGCGCCCCCCATGTCCCGGCTCACCCGCAGGGTCCCTCTGCCCACGGCGCGGCCCACATCCAGATGACCGTCCTCCCGCAGAGGCAGTATCACCGCCGCTTCACGCACATAACCCTTTACATGGCCGTTGCAGTCCGCGGTAGCCAGCAATCCTCCCAGGGGGCCGTCCCCCTCGATCTGTGCCGTGACCAGCTCATCTTCGTTCTTAAGCAGAGCGCAGCCCATCAGGGCCGTACCACATAAGAGCCTTCCCAGGGCGGCTGTAGCTACCGGCGCGGTATGATGCGCTTCCTTTGCCGTCCGTACCGTCTCTCTCCCGCTCAGGGCAAAGGCACGCACATGATCGGCTGCTGCCGTAACACGTATGATACGATCCGAAGTATTCTTTTCCATCCCTATCTGATCCTCACATTCATGGTATAGCTTTGGCCGTTTACATAGGCGGCAAGTCTGTATTCCCCGGGAATGCCGCCGCTCACTTTGATCTTGCGGGGATCCTTCAGAGCAGTGAGCGTAAGGCCCTCATCCCCTTCCCATTTTACTTCCGTATAAGTGCTCACGTTTTTGAGCTGCACTGTCTTTGTTTTTCCCGCTTTGATGTTCAGGTCCCCGGCCAGCTTCGGTATCCTCAGCTTAAGGCTCGCCTTATATTTTGCCGCATACTTCCCCTCGCCTATGACACAGCTTACTTTAACGGAACCGTTCTTTACGGCGTACAGGGTCGCCCCGTTCAGACTGGCGCATTTGCACTTGGAAGGGATGGACCAGCTGTATGCCTGCCCCTCGGGTATGCCGCTGATATAAGCTTCAAGATCAAGTTCCTCTCCGGCATAAGTCAGGTCAAAGCGTTTTCCTTCGTCGCGGGTAAAGCTGAATACCGGTTTGGAGATTTCCAGCGTGATGGTGGCGCAGAGGACGTATTTCTTCTGTACCTTTATGTAGCCGTTGATGCTTACCGAACCTTCCTTCTTTGCGGTCACGATCCCCTTCCTGCTGACGCTCGCGATGCGGGTATTGCCGGACTTGTATTTTACCGGCATCTTTCCGTTCCCGATCTCTTCCTTAAAGATCCCGGCCACATCCAGCTTCTGCTTCACCACCATCGTCCGCTCACCGGCATCGATCACTTCTGCCGCATTTTCGGAGGGATCCGGCTGCGGCTCCGGCTCCGGATCCGATGAAGTACCGGTGTACAGTTCCGCCAGGCCGGCACAGGCCAGGGCAAAGCAGGCATTGTAATCCAGTGCCGGTTCCGTATACTGATAACTGTGTACGTCATCGAGATACCCGTTTTTATCCGGCCCGCCGACGAGGGCCCCGCGCAGCGTATATTTCGCGTTCCCTTCTTCCGGATTGGCGGCACGATGATGGATGCGGACCGGGTTATTCCCGTAACCGATCAGGAAACTGCATCGATAATCGTTGTTTCCGAGGAGGTAATCCATCTGGAATCTTGCCGCTTTCGCATACGCCGACTCTTTGTCCCCCTTCGCCAGGGCCAGCGCCGTCATCTGCATGGCACAATTATAGCGGGACACACCCCAGGTCACGTCAAAATAGTTGTAATAACTCGTGGAAAGCCCCTGCAGGTTTGTCTTGTACAGATAAGCAAATTTCAGCGCATCCTTATAAGTGCTTTCATCCGTCGCCTTATACATAAGCGCCGAAAAGCCCTGCCAGACCTTATCCCAGCAGTAGAAATAGTAATCGCCGTAATAGGCACCCTCAAAGCTATAATTACCTTCCTGAACCGTGTATGCCGGCTTACTGCCTTCTCCCAGCACCCACAGCCAGGCTTCGGCCATGGCGGTCTCATCCATGGCATAATACATCTCGCTGCCGCTGTAGCCCGAAGTGTCATAAAAGGTAGCCAGACCGTCAAGGCAATTTCCCTGATTGGTCCTGCCGAAGTCCAGAAGGGCTTTGGCATAACGGATGCATTTTGACGCATAGGCGGCATCCGTATCTTTATACAGCCATGCCGCGCCGGCGATGGCGGCCGCCATCTCACAGCACACGGCGGTGTTGTTCCTTTCTGCCGTCAGCCAGTAGCTGATGCGTTCATAGTTCTGTACCTCCGGAGCTTCCCAGAGGCCGTGATCCGTATTTCCGTTTCCCACCACATGACAGACCGTCACCACCTTACCGCTGCCATCGAGAAAGGTCGTCTTCATAAGATAGTCCGCATTGCGTTTCACTACAGCCAGAAGATGCTCCTTTGCACCTGCTTTTTCATAGATCCCGGGATGCAGGTATTCGGAGAGCGCCAGGCTGCTTCCGGCAAAGCCCATAGTCAGGTTGAACTTCACATGGTCGCCGGCATCATGGTAACCGCCGGACAGATCCACCTTCCCATTGCCATCCGGATCCACAAGGGAACGATATGCCTCGGGGAAATTATCCCCCAGACTGAGTTCCGCCTCCGCGTCATAAGTGTGACAGTTTCCTCTCCAGCTTATGCCCAGACCGGAAACATCCGTCCCGCAGGCATTCTCATCAAAGAAATCCAGCGACATAGCCAGAAGCTTTGCATACTTATTTTTCCCATCAGCCGCTTGAGCCGTATGCGCGCTTCCGACAGGATCCACGATCCCGAACATAAGGATCAGGATCAGTACAGTCGCAACGATCCGTTTTATCCGTTTGATCCTATTCTTCATTCTTCCCCCTCCTGTTCACACCTTTCCTGACAAAAGACAGTCCCCTGTCTGTTTTACGCAACACTCTCCGCCATCTCTACGGTATGCGGATCAACCCCGGAGGCCAGGATACTCTCTCTGCTCTCTCCGCTTCGCAGGCGCCCGATCACCTCCAGCAAAAGCTCCTTCCCCTGTTTTATTCCCTGTTCTATTCCCTGCTCTATTCCCTGCTCTTTCCCCCGTGCAATACCGATTTCAATGCCTTCTTCCTTAGCATCCTCCGCTACGACCTTCAACAGCTTCTCTTCATCATATTCTGTCAGGATACTCATACGCACCTCCTCACGGTTGGCGATCAGATATTTCTTTATCCCGAAATCCTCCGGCATCCCCGCGATCGCCTGATCCGCAGCCGTTACACAGCGGCCAGATATTCTCTTATCTCATCAGCCTTGTCACTGAAAATCAGTCGATCCCGATTCCTGACATTTAAAAAGAATACATCCTTCAGAATATCCATCCCAAGAACATCATCCGTTGCAAGCCTATCAAAAGTGACCCATATTTCACGCTCTCCCAAACTGATATTCCCGATGGTAAACTGATTTACCCTGTATCCGTAAAACCAGATTCCCGCACCTTCAACCAATCCGCCCAGACACTTTCTGGGAGCGGAAGTAAACATCTGCTCCGAAAGTTCCGGATTGATATTTCTGTAACTGCAACATGTGTATTTTGCTCCGGTATCTACGACAAAGGAATGTATTATGGGCGCTTCTGTAAGGACAATGCACGGGATAGTACAGCGCCTGTCATTTAATCTCGTACTGAACACCTATCCCACCCCCATTGTTATAGCTTCCAAGTAGAATACATTTCACTCCCTGCCGTGAATACTGATATGCTCTCTCACTGATCTCATCAAATGAATCTGCCGATTCACTGACCGAATCCAGATAACCTTCCGGTTCCTGAAGATCCCCAAAATCCAGAAGGATATATTTACAATTCTTAAACTCTTCCTCCACGCTCTCTGGGGTACGTTTCTTTTTTTCGTCAAACAGCCTTATCATAACATTCCCCCTTTGTTTCCCCATCACACCGATGGCCGGTACCATGTCACCTGATACCTTTTGTTCCCTGTTTACCATACTATCTACCTCCTTCGATAAACGACTTCCGCAGGAGATAGTCTTTTTATCTCCCGCTTTACAGATTGAAAATGGAATAAAGCACGGGAGATTCAGAAATACTTTCTAAGAAAAAAAGAATATCCGGAACCAAAATCTTTCGTGGCTTTACGAACAAAGTATAACACACAGCGCTTCATGAAACAAGAGGAAATGATCACCTGAAGGGTCCCTCACGCAGCCAAAAAACAAAACGGCTTCCGCAGTTGCAAAAGCCGTTCCGCTCAGTGTATGAACGGTTGTCCGCCGGCCACCTGTCCATACCTATTCAATTCTTTTCAATACTTCTTTCAGAATCCCATCATATTCTCCATCATATTTGTCACCAAATGGACTACGGGATGCTTCAAAAAAGATGTAATCATCGTTATTATGCAAAACACCTATTTCCTCTTCCACATACTCCAGATCTCTTTCCAAATAAAATGGGACCAGATTTCTGATCTTTACATAATAGATCTTGACTGTCCCAGCCTTCATCTCAACCGAGTCAACTTCTTTCACTTCCTCTATCCGTTCTTTATGACGCCATCCATAACGACCATCCATGATAAAAAACTGCTTCTTATACCAATCTAAGTAATCATCCGCACGAATTTTCAGATCCACCGTCGAACCATCAGGCATTTCCATATCTAAAATCATAAGATCAAAAAACGATTGTTGATCTTCACTGTTATAGGTGCTATTTCCCTCAACGACTTCACCGCTGTAGTTCATGCCAAAAACATATCCTTCACCCTGTCCGAATGCACCGCCCCAACCAAATACATAATCATATTCGTTTGCGTTTACAGAAACATGCTTGTCCTCTATTTCCGGGAGAACCAATTCTTTAATGTTATCAGAAGGCGCAAATGCTTCTGTTAAAAACCGTTGTATTGCGCCTTCCTCTTCTACTCTTTTTTTCAAACCAAATCTAACCAGATCTCCGTCAACAGAAAGCACAGCATATTGGTAATCCTCATATGTATAGATATCAGCTTTCCCATATTCCGTTTCGAAACTATCCGTAAAGGATACGTCCGGCATTGTCGAAAGCAGGTCAACATTAAAAAACGCATCAACTCCGGCTTCATTGTATTCATTTAATTCATCATAGACCAGATCGAACTTTACTTCTCCGGTTATAACATCCTGATTAATACGTTCTATGCTATACTCTGACGGAATATTATAAAAAACTACCGGAACATATTTATCTGCATCCTTCTTCTCAAAGCAAAACTCATACCCGGCTTTATGATTGCTAACTCCTTCTTCCGGCTCTTCTATAACCACTTCTTGAGTTTTCTCAGTATTATCCTCTGTTTCTTTCATCTCAGCTTCAGTTACTGTCATCGTATCTGAACCTGTTGTTTCCGGATTATCTTTATTCCCACAAGAAGCAAAGAATAAAGCTATAATGACCGTTGAGCTTAAAAAACATAATCTTCTCTTTTCCATACCACACCTCTCATTATGTACATACCCTTCCGTAGTTAATTAAATAATAAATGGCTCATTCTTTCTTACTTCACTATAATCTCACAATAAGCGTTGTTCATCTCAGCGGACTCAGCTTTGATCAGATAGCTACCTACTTGGGCTTCAGAGCTCACTGACACCTTGCCACCATCTACCGTAATACCTGCAGGCTCTCCCACTACGCTCCATTCTACATCAGTTGGCTGGTCTGCTTTTTTCTTAGGAGAAGCCAGCTTTAAAACTACCGTCTTTTCCTTTGCTCCAACTTTAACTATCACCGACGTTTTATTCAGTGTCATATAATCGCCCTCATGGCTATTCACTGATATATTAACTGTTTTCTTTAAGTTTCCGGACTTGACAGTAACTATTGCTGTTGCATCAGGCTTTGTTGCCATTACATATCCTGATTTTGATACCTTAACTCCTTTCCCTTTAACACTAAAAGACAGTTCCTTTGTATCAGTATTATCAGCTGTTCCGGTTACTACGATCCTCTTTGCTTCACCAATGGAGAGAGAAATGTTATCTTCTAACACATCTATTTCGGTCAACGGCTTTTTAACAACAACCTTTGTGACTGCCTGTGCGATCTGACCATTATCATCGGTCATATTCCAAATAATCCATGTAGCTCCGGCGTTTAATGGCTTTATCTCTATGCTGGCCTTTGTATGCTTTGTATTGTATGAAGGTTCTCCGACAGTACATACTCCCTCGCTAAGAATCTCATAGCTGATTTCCTTCCCCTTTAATATCGCCGGGATTGTGACAGTTACACTCTTATTTTTCCCTGCTCCAACACTTGTATCTATATTCTTTGTGACTTTGAGCTTATAAGTTTTTTTCCCGTCAACGATCCACTTTGATTCAGGTACAGTGTCATCTACAGTTATATTAAAACTGACCGATGATGCACCGTAAGTAGCCGTAACTGTAGCAGTGCCTGCCTTCTTAGCTTTCACTATACCATTCTTAAGAGTTATGCACCCCTTCTTACTACTGCTGTCTATTGTCCACCTAACGCCATAGATATATCGGTTTTCGTTACTCACGCCAAGGCGCTTTATTTCGCCGGGGATGAGGTGTATATCAGTCTCATCCTGCTCAAGAGCGATATCGTCTGAGGGATCGGGATCCGGATCCGGCGTGGGATCTTCAGGCCCTACATTTTCAGGTTTATTCATTTCATTTACATTTCCATCTGAACACACTGTTCCGGCATTTGTCCAAAGGGATACGGAAGATGAAAGGTTCATTCGAAAAGCCGGGCGCACGCTTGTTTGGTAGGTGTCCAAGGAAGGACTGAAGGCATAGATAGCGCCGAGTTCACCAACGCGAACAGCTGATCTATTATCAACACCGGGCGTTCGCAGCCACCAGCCATTTGATTCACCGGGATGAGTCGCATAATATCCAGGTTTAGTTTTCGTGAAGCTTGTCGGGACAGCTTTACGAGCGTCATCGCTATCCGTATAATTCGAGTGTGTGAATTCATTCGCCATAAAACCGTAGTCCGGATTCATGGCCTCACTAATAGACAGGCAAAAAATCTTGTCTTTTGTATTCTTTCCTCCTTTTCCTCCTCCGTATATAGGATTGTCCTTATTTATTACAGTGGCGGTAAGGATCGCATTTCTTTCTGTTCTCGAAAAGGCTTTGTTAAGAAATCCGGTGGTCCTGAAATTTGTACCGCAGCCGTTTGAGCCGCTTCCGTATGAATTCAGGTATGAACGTAAAGTACTGGTTTCCCATGTGGTGGATACGTCTTTTTCATTATATTCCACTATATCTATCAGCCTGTCTGAGAGAAGAAGAGCATTCCCGTCTGAATCGATCTCCAAAACACGCCATTTTATGGGCTCTCTGTTGTCAGCCACATATGTCCCTTCAGTCACAGAATTGTAGATACGATTTCCGTACTGATCGACCAGATTACCATCGCTGTCTTTGGAAACAGTAGTATCTTTTGCAAAGCAATATCCATCTCCGTTGGTATCTTCCTGCCAATAGTAACCAAACCAGATGCAATCCCAGGTGGAAACGCCATCACTGTTTCTGGGCTTATTCACCTTTGTTAAATCTCCCGGCTCACTCTCTCCGATAATCTGATCCACATCGACAGCATCTTGAGTATCAGTATCTACCTCTTGATCCGTATTTTCAAATTGTATCGACGTATCCTCCTCATCCTTCTCGGGAGTGTCATTTGCCAGTGTAGTCAACGTCGTAAAAAAGTTGGATAGCACAAATCCCGTAATTATCACAACTGTCGCAAACCTTTTGAGTTTTGTGTTTTTCATTTGTCCTGCCTCCTATAAGTTAGTTACCAAAACTTTACATAACAACACCACAATAGATTCCTAGTTTTTCCATCTTTCTTTCACAATTCTTACCTCCAGAACCGCAGTTTAGTCATCATTGGGATAATTATATAAACCTATTTGTGTCATTGTCAACTCATATCAGTCATCTTTAACCTAAGCTCTTTAGCCTAAGACTGCCGAGGACACTGTATGAAGTTATACAAAACCAAAAACGGTAAATGTAATCTGGCCGGTGCAAAAATCCGCCTTTTGCGAGAACGGGCAGGGTTATCTCAGGAACAACTGGCCGGTGTCCTCCAACTAGCCGGACTTGACCTCACGCAAAAAACGATCAGTCGAATAGAAACCGGCGAACGTGTTATCCCAGATTTTGAGCTACCGTATTTTGCTGATTTCTTTCAAACAGATATTTCAGAACTGCTAAACTCAGATCTATAGACTCATCGATAATTCCTATATTTCTATATCTGTTCACGCCGGCCGGAGAGACCTTGTGACCTTCACCCCAAAGAAGCCAGGTAGATTGCACGGCTATCGCGAGGGTGAGCTTACGAATCCCGAGTTTTACGGCGAACTGTCCATCGGCGAAACCGATCATGGATGGACAGATCACGTTTCTTTTCAATGTCGCTCTGCGATACTGAAAAGAAACTGCCGCACCACCTTCCGGCAGCACGGCAGCCCCTCCTTTCCAGTCTATATAAATCCTATGAAGTCGAATTCATTCGGGACCCTCTACCCGGTATCCCTTCTCTGTTACTGCAGGTCTCCCACCTGCTTTACGATGTAGAGGAACTCGGCGCGGAAGTCGTCATCCATCACCTTGGGCGTCTTCTTCAGGCGGTCGTAGATGCCCTGATAATCGGAAGTCCCTGCGTATTCCGAACATCTCAGCAGCATCCCGAACTGTGCCACACCGGCTGCCCAGGAGGTATCCTCATCCATCTCGTCCAGCTTCATGTCTGCGGTCACGGGGTAGTTCAGAAGCTTCGACCGGTCCCCATCCGGCTCCTTGTAGCGGATGTTCACCACCAGCAGTTCATCGCTGTCTCCGCCCTGCTTCTCGTCGTTGCCGTAGCGGCTCTCCACACCGGGGATCTCGTAGTCGGAATCCACGGTCACGATCTCGTAGAGCACCGTCACACACTGTCCGCTTCCCACTTCGCCGCCGTCCTTGCTGTCGTCTGCAAAATCCTCTGCTGCCATGGCCCGGTTCTCATAACCGATCTGCCGGTAACCCTTTACGGCTGCGGGATTGAACTCCACCTGGAACTTCACATCCTTGGCTACGGTAAAGAGGGTGGACCAGATCTCGTCCTGCAGCACCCGCTTTGCTTCCGCAGAGCAGTCGATGAAGGAATAGTTGCCGTTGCCGTGATCCGCCAGCGCTTCCATCTTGTCGTCCTGATAATTGCCTTCGCCGAAGCCCAGGCAGGAAAGGAACACACCGCTCTTCTTCTTTTCTTCTACCAGCTCGATGAGTCCGGCTTCGGAGGAAACACCCACATTCAGGTCCCCGTCGGTGGCAAGGATCACGCGGTTGTTGCCGCCCTCGATGAAGTACTTCTCGGCCACCTCGTATGCCTTGATGATGCCGCCTTCGCCGTTAGTGGAACCCCAGGCTTCCAGGGAATCGATGGCTTCCTCGATCTCGTCGTGATCACTGCCCTTTGCGCCTTCCAGCAGCACTTCGGAGCTTCCCGCGTAAGTCACGATGGAGACCGTGTCATTCTTTGTCAGGCTCTTCTGCAGGGTCTTGAAGGATTCCTGCGCCAGCGGAAGCTTATTGTTGTCAAACATGGAACCCGATGTGTCGATCAGGAAAACGATATTGCTGCCGCCCTGAGGCTCGATCTCTTCCGCCCGTACGCCCACACGGAGCAGCATGGTATCTTCATTCCAGGGGCAGTCCGTAAGGACGGTGGTCACAGCGAATTTCTCGCCGTCTTCGGGCTTTCCGTAATCATAGGAGAAGTAATTGATCATCTCCTCCACACGGATGGCTTCGCCGCTGATGCCATAGCCGTCCTGTTCATATACACTGCGGCGGAAGTTGGAGTAAGTGGCGGTATCCACATCCGCTCCGAAGGTGGAAAAGGGCTGGGTGGCTACAGATACGAAACCGTTTTCCTTTACCGCATTAAAGCCTTCCCTGCTCCAGTCCACATCTTCCACGGGCCCGGGATCCGCAATGGACAGGCTGTAATCCGCAGCTTCATAATCACCCGCCTCAGCCACAGCTTCGGTCATCATCACCGCACCGGAGTTCATCGCCGACTTGCCGCGGAAGCCCCAGCCTTCTTCCTCGTAGCTGTACAGGCCGTCATACTTTTTCCCGACCTTCCGGATGCGCTTTTCGATCTCCTCGTCGGAATAGGTCTTCGTCTGCTTTCCGTCAGTTCCCGGATCATCAATACCGCCATCCTTCCCCGCACAGGCGCTGAGGGTCAGTCCCGCCAGCAGTATCATGGCTATGCTTCTTCTCTTCAGATTCTTTTTCATATTTTCATACCTCCCTTTATTCCGTGGCATTTCCCGCCGTTGATAAAGATACGGCGCAAAAATGCTTTTTTATGGGGGGATATGAAAAAAAATCATTCCGTACGGTTTTCCTCGTATTTTCCGGCTGCAACGAGGGTGACGACAAAAAGCAGCACGCCGAACAGGCTGACCAGCGCTCCCTGCCAGAGATAAGGATAACGGACGCGGATCCGTGTGGTACCGGAATCCACATAAAGAAGATGATTGCGATCCTCCACCGGCCGGTCGGCATCGAAGCTGTCATGTGTGGCCAGTGTGGTATTAACTCCGTCTTCCGGAGATTCGATAACGATATTCCTGAAGTCTCCCGACACATCAAGCTCCACGATCCTGCGCTCCGGAAGCTGCGCCGGCTCCATCTGGAAACACTCCTGCATGATGAGCCCCGCAGAACGGTCATGGGTCAGTGCATAATGATAGGAAAGGTTCAGTCCCAGGAAAATGATATTCTCATTATAGGCCGTGCCGAAGAAATCCAGCTCCAGTCCGTCCTCCATCACGGCCCCGTAGCTTTCCTTCAGACCGGTCAGATACACCGTATCCCAGTTGGAAAAGCCGGCGGCAAACAGATCCGTGTTCAGGATCTCTCCGTGTACCTCCATCTCGGGATAACCGTTGCGGAAGCGTATGCTGTTGCAGTCCACTCCCAGGAAGCTCTTACGGCGAAGGGACGGATCCTCCGGCATACCGTCGGCCAGAACGATCACACGCACTCCGGCATCGGCAAGCTTCTTCACCAGGGCTTCCGCCGCGGCGCGGTCACTCATCTCAAAACCGCTTAAATATACGGAACGGTAAGAAGAGAGTTCTTCAAAGCTGTAATGGCTCAGATCCGGATCCGTGGTCTCCTCCACGGCGGGGAAAGAAAGGGAGATGATCCCGGCACCGCTGCCTATTCCTATGGAATCGTAATGACTCACCACCCCGAAGCATTCCGGCAGCTTTGCGTGATAGAGCCTCCAGTCATCATTTTCCGCGATGAGATGGTATCCGCTGCGCTCCGCATCTTCATCCATGGCTTCATAACGGTCAAAGCTCATGGGTACACAGGAAAGACGGATCAGTACGCTGTCATTGCCCATCTCCAGAGCACGGTCGAAAAGATAGGCATATTGGGCATTTTCCAGGGCACGGTTCAGTTGTGTGATGTTGACTGCCGTGGTAGCGGACTGCCAGCCGGCACCAAAGCTTCCCGCCAGCTGTTTCCCGTGACCGCTTAAGAGATAAGCTCCGTCTGCCCCAAGAGTGCTCAGTTCCATAAGGGCAAGACGCTGCGTGGTCTCTTCTTTGGCAATATCCATGAGGGTCTCCTCTTCCGCCACAGCATATCGCTCCTCCGGTTCGCGTCCGCTGCCGTCTCCCAGCACCAGGGAAGAAAAGCCGGCGATACAGTCCGCACATAAGAGCAGTACCACGGCGATCTGCAGGGGGGGCTTCAGGCTGCTCCAGGCCAGCAACCCGTACAGGATCATGCACAGGGCAATGGAGATGAAACGGAGCATCCACAGATACTGGCTGCCCGGAAGGATCTTAAGCAGCGGATAAGCCGATGCAGTGGTCCCGAAAAAGATGAGCAGGGCTGTGGCAAAAGCCGGCTGACTCCTGCGCTTTGCACAGAGCAGTCCGAAAAGGGCCGTAAGGAAGGCCGCCAGTCCGAAATAGAACTCAATGGGCCCTTCCCTGAACCAGCGGGACGGATCCAATGATATAAAGGCACTCTGGAAAAAGCTGGCCATGACCTCGGAGGAATCCGTGGAGGTGATACCGCCGATCAGGGACGGCAGGAGCCATATCCCCAGCAGCACATAGCCGGAAAGGATGGAGAGCAGCAGAAAGCCGCAGCGTGCAAAGCAACGGTTCATCACGCCGTAAAGGAACAGGAACAGGAGCATGGACAAAGCGAGCATTCCCGCGTAACCGGAATGGCACATGGCTATCAGAAGGAAGAGCACGGAAGTAAGGGCCAGGCGGTAACGCTGTCCTTCATGCAGATACTGTTCCACATGGTAGAGAAAAAGCGGCAGAAAGATCATGCTGAGGGAACGGGGAAGATTTCCTTCCCTGAAAAGCGCATAAACATTATTGGGGAGAAAGAACCAGAGTATCCCGAAAAATGCCCCTATGAAAGGCCGTCTCATCTGAAGCCCCAGCCAGGAAAAAACTACGGCTCCGAAAAAGAAGACCGCTCCCACAAAGATAAGGTAGCCCTGTATGGGATCCCCGCCACCCAGCAGCTGGCAAAAGGCCAGTACATATACCGGAAAGGGTGCCCAGTAACGCAGCATCTCCACTCCGTTATACCAGAGGGGATCGTAAAGAGGATATAATTCCCCCCGGCCCAGCGCCTCATAGAGTACATCCCCTTTATAAACATGGCACATGGTATCCGCACCGGCCGGATATATCCCGCTGTTTTTGATCAGCAGTACCGTAACTACAGCCAGCACCAGGTAGACGGGGATCGAGATGAGAAAGACCGGCAGTTTTTTTCTGTCCTCCAAGTTCAGACTCCTTCCGTCGAATCCATCAGATCGTCCAGCACCGTGTCGATCACTTCGTCTTTTACCTGTTTCGTATAAGCCTCCAGCTCATAGCTGTTGAAGGCATCGTTCATATTTATGATATAACTGCGGGTCGGAGTCTCACTGCCCTCTATGGAAAGCAGACGGCCACCCACGCTCTTTACGATATCCTGTATCTTTCGTCCGAAAAACTCCACCATGTTCTCCAGGGAAGGCACCACGCCGTTAAAGGGATCCACCTCGTTGAGCACCCGGTTCTGATAGGGAGCCAGCAGTGCCTCCACACCTTTTTCGAAATAACGGAATTCCACAAAACTCTCCCGTCCCACCAGGATGTTGATGGTAAATTCCCAGGTGTGGGGATGGGTCTCTCCCTTGCGGTTCCCGATGATCACATAATGATTGCCGTTTAAGTAGAATTTCAGCCGGTATTCCCGGAATAGCCTGTTTTCCAGCTGTTCACCGATATCGCTCATCTCTTATCCTCTATTGTCTCGTCCTGGAAAGCAGCTGCTCGGAGAAGGTCAGGATATCTCCCTGGCCGTTCCACTGGTCCACTCCCAGGATCTGTGTCTGTATGTTCATTAAAAAGTTCAGGCTCAGCATCGCATTGTCATGATCGCAGCGGATAAAGACAAGCAGAACCTTTCCGGGCACATCCGCCCCGTCCAGAAGCTCTGCGGTCCCTTCCAGCTGGAAACGGAGCACGCCCCTATCCAGCAGGATCTGGGATTTATCCAGGAAACTGCGCTCATGGGTACATTTGATCACCGCCATGGTAACGGGATGGATGCCCTTGGCTTGTATACGCTGCAGGAAATCCCGTATCATGCTCTCCTGGAAGAGGGTGCGCTTGGTATCATAGGTGGTCCGCACCAGCAGCTTCGTATTCAGATTGGATACATTGCGTGTAAGCTCCGCTATGGTGTTTTCCCGCTCTTCCAGACGCTGGTGATAGATGCCCAGGCGTCTTGCAAACCACATGGTCCCCACCACCATGAGGAAGAGGGCCAGCAGGAAGGTGATCCCCACGTTCACCTTGGCCTTCAGAAAATCGTTGTTATCCAGGATCACTTCCCGGTTGGTGAGCAGGCACAGACGGTATTCCGCATCGTTATAAAGGAAGGTCACACCGCTGGCCACAAACTCCTTGTCTTCGATGCGTATGTTGGAATGGCTCACGCGGTTTAAGCGCAGGGAATCCAGGAACTCTCTTGCGCTGTCGGACACATAATAGGTTGCTGTGGTAAAACCTTTATACTTGTTGGTCTCCAGTACATCCTTTACAAAGAGCATGGCCTCTCCCCGGGAGAATGTCCAGTATTTATTGGTGGAAGAATCCAGGGATGCCAGGATCCCCGTGATGATATCCTCGTCGTCCCGGTTCTCTTTTAAGTTGATCTGGTCCAGCACCAGCTGCACATAGGCATCCTGCTGATCCGCCACCACCTGCAGCACGCCCTCTTCAAAACGCTCGATGAAGATCCAGCCGATGACCCCCATGATACAGCCCAGCACCAGTGCTATGGATGCCGCCAGGGCAAAGAAGCGTTTTGCCGTTTTATCTCTCATCCCAACCCCTCCGCTTCTTCATTATTTACAAGCTCACGCAGTTTTCCGAGCCACTCCTTCGGTTTCCGGAATTCTTCCTTCACCACATCCGTAAAGGCCTTCTTTTCGTCCGAGAGATTCCTTGTCTTCCATGCACTGTCGGTCCCTATGCTGTTTATGATACCCGCCATACGTATGAAAAAGACCATCAGGTTAAAGGCCGGGAGCAGACACACCACCCACCAGTTCTTTCTGTAATAATGCCCCAGATCGTCAAATTCCTTCAGGAAAATACTGACGGATAAAAAGTAGAGCAGCCCCACGATGATATAGATCAGGAAAATGGCTGCGGTGGAGAAGATGATCATCCTGCTGGAATAGTTCATAGCAAGCAGGCACAGAAGCGCCAGGTACCAGATCAGCCGGGGAAAGGCAAAGGTATGGTCATAGAGCAGGGTATGTACGTTCACATCCGTGAAGGACTTTCCGAAATCCTCATTATCGTTCAGAAACTGCTTGGCCACCTCCAGGCTTCCTCTCTGCCAGCGCTGCCGCTGGGTATAGAGTTTGTTAAAACCTTCAATGGGATCCACCAGAAAGATGGCGTTTTCGCAGATCTCCACCTTTTCCTTCTGGATGTAGCGCATCTGGAAGGTGATATGTGTATCTTCACAGATGGTATTGGTGTTGTACATCCAGGATTTCAGGATCACCGACTTCCGGAAAGCCGAAAAGGCTCCGGAAAGCGTATAAAGGGAGTTGGTCTCGGAGGCAAAGCTGCGGCCCGCCAGGAAGGCCTGTCCGTATTCCATGAATTCCAGTTTGCGCAAAAGCCTCTTAAGGCCCGCCGGGTATTCCTCGATCATGGAGGGTGTGGTAAGGATGGCTCCCGTCATAACGTTCAGGTCGGGATTGGCTTCAAATTTGTCCACCAGATTGGTCAGGGCATGGGGTTCCAGCACCCCGTCACTGTCCAGGTTGATGATGTATTTTCCTTCGCTGTTATACAGCGCAAGGTTCAGGGCACGGGATTTGCCCTGCTCCGCCTCCAGCCACTGCATGCGCAGCCTCGGGAACCTTTTCTGCGCCTCGCCGAATACACGGAAACTGTTGTCCCGTCCGTGATTGTTCACCAGAAAGATGCGGATGCGTTCACTGGGATAGGTGCTCATTTCCACCGAGCGTATGCAGGCTTCCAGGGTATCCTCGGAGTTGTAGACCGGGATGATGACGGAAAGCTCGGGGTAAAGCGCCGGTTTCTTATAGGTCCTGCGCAGCTTGAACCTGCGGTAGAGCAGAAGAAAGAAGCCCCCGAAGGAGGGGATGATCTCCATGATCACCGGGATGATGATCCATGCTCCCCAGAATATGAAGGAATGCATAAAGCGGTCAATCATTGTCATAGCTGAAACTCCCCACCCGCATCTTCACTACCTGCGGTTTGGTAAACACGTAAAAATACAGCATCACGGAAAGAACGTAGAAGAAGATCCTCCCCACATAGGTGTGTGCCACGTTATAGTACTCATTCCCGCCCAGATGGATGATCTCGCAGATGATGACGATGCGGATCGCATTGGCCAGGATGATATAAAAGCTGCCCAGCAGCCCTATCATGATCTTTTCCTGACGGGTATAGATCTCGAAAAATGCAAGCAGGCAGAGAAAGGCCTGGATCTCCAGTATCCCCGAACATTCGAAATCGATCTGCATGGTCATGGCCCCGCCGGCAGTGGGGATAAAGATCGTCGCAAAGCGGAAGTAAGGGGTAAAGGTTCCCGTGGCATTGCCGAAAAAGCCAGCAATGGCAGCCACAGCCTGAGCCAGCGGCTGGGTCACGTAAGGCCGCACAAAGACCATCAGCAGAATAAACAAGCCGGCGCTCCCCCAGAGGAAGCGCCAGAAATTGATCTTTGCTTTTGTAAGAACATGGAGCACGTAGAGCCAGATAAGACCCCCTACAAGCCCCAGTATCAGCTTCATTCTTCCTGATCCCCGCTCTTCTTACGTGAGATCACGGCACCGAGAGCAATGGCCGCTCCCAGCGCGATCCCGGCTGCTGCTCCGGAGGAAGCTCCGGCGGTCTTCAGCCAGCGGTCACCGATCTGCTCATACTTTACTTCTATGGTCTTGATGTCCGTCTCATCCACGCCCATGCGTGCAGCCAGAAGAGACAGATCCAGCCACCATTCGCATTCGGTGGTGGTGGGTGCAACGGTCACTGTGATACGGCCGTAGTAGCCATCCTTATCCACACCCTGCGCTTTAAGTTCATCCAGGTTTTTCGCGTTCCCCCAGCCGTTCACATCCGTGATGATGTATTCATAGGTGCCCAGGGGCAGATACTCCAGCTGCGGATGCCAGTCGATATTACCGGCCGCATCCACGGTGGCAAAACGGAATTCGAAGAGATCCTTCCAATCGGTACTCTCGTTGATGCGCAGCACCACGCCTTCCAGCACATCGTTACCGCCCTGCTCCACCTGTATCGCCATGGTGGTGATGCAGTGCCCGTAAAGGGTGGAGCCGTCAACAAAAAGCGCTCCCTCGCCGTCCACTACACGTTCCTGGGTGCCGTCGGTGGCATAATGGATCAGCTCGTGGGGATAATCGGTCCAGTCACCGTACAGGCCGTCATATACGATACGTCCGGGATCGGGATCCGGATCGGGCTGCTGTCTCCGGTTCCGCTCATCCACGGCGTCATTCACAAAACGGTCGCCCTGATAGAAACCGAAGCTGTAGCTTCCGCCGTTGATGGGAAGGTGATCCACCGGTACGGCGATCTCCCATTCCCCGTAAGCATCGCCCCAGCTGAATCGGTAGCTTACGGAAGCTCCGTCCACACCGCTGATACGGGCCGGATTATTATGCAGCTGGAACAGGCTGGTATAGCCAAGATCCGATACAAAGCTGAATTTTCCGTTATTATGAGGACCTGCCCAGGCGGCGCAGCAGTTTCCGTCGTCCCGCAGGTACACATACACATAGTTTTCGTCCTGCACCACGGCTGCCAGCTGTATGCTTCCCGTGCCTTCACTCTTCGGCACACCGCGCCAGTCCTTGAAATCCCCGTCTATGCAGATGCCTTCGAAGGCGGCTGACTCCCCGGACTCCCCGGCCGTAGCCTTTTCCTGCTCCGCCTCCGCTGTCTCCTCTTCGCTTACGGCTGCTTCCCCGGCGCCTTCCGTCAGTTCTTCGGCTTCCTCCCCGGAAAGCTCTTCCTCTTTGGGAAGCTCTTCTTTGGGAAGCTCTTCTTCGGGCAGCTCTTCCTTTTCGGGCGGCAGAACATCCTCCGAAACGGTTTCATTTTCCGATACCGCTTCATTTTCGGACAATGCCGCATTTTCCGATACGACATCTTCCTCCGATGCAAAGGCATAGGAAGGGAAACCCGCCAGCAGCAAAGCTGCCGCGGCACCGAAAGCCAGTATTCTCCTTCTGATCATTTCTGTCCTCTTCATCCCGTCACCATCCTGCTACATGTATGTGGATATCACATACTGCTGTAACGGATTCTCTCCGATCTCCAGTCGCTTCAGTGTAAGCCCCAATGCCTTCATGGTCTGATCCAGCATGTAAAAGAAAACTTCCCCGATGTTCTCTATGCTGGCATTGCCCGCAAACTCCGGCAGGTCGTTAAAGTACTGCCCTTCATATCTGCGGAGCACATCCCCGGCGTAACTCTCGTTCTGCGTAAACATCTCATTGGTCATCCGGTCCCCGCTGATGTATATCGTTATCTCCAGCGTGTGACTGTGCATATGTTCCCGCAGGTTATCACCGCTGTGGGTCATGGGAAGCAGGTAATGGAAACAATATACCGCTTCCGGCCGGTCCTGGTCCGCCATCATGTGTATCGTCCGTTCTTTGGTGATTTTTTACATTTTTCGCCGGGAAAACTCCCCCATCTTACTAAGTTTATTGTATTACAAAAAGGCACCCCCCGCAAGCGGAGAGCGCCTTTGTTCATGGCTTTTTCACATTTGTTGGTGCAAAAAGCGGCTGTTTTCTAGAGTTTTACGCTCCTGCTGCAGCGGATATCCGCACTGGAGCTGCCGATGGAGATGAGGTATGCCCCGCTGTCCGCTTTCCATGCCCCTTCCTTCGCATCAAAGTGCGAAAGTTCCTTTTCCGTCAGGCGGAAACGCAGTACCTTACTCTGTCCGGGCTTAAGCTCCGTCTTGACAAAGCCCTTCAGTTCCTTCACGGGGTTCTCTTTGGAAACCTTCTTTTCGCCCACATAGAGCTGCACCGCTTCCTTGGCCGTGACGATGCCCGTATTCTTTACCTTTACGGATACCGTGATCACCCCGGCATTCTTCTTCACCGTCATATCACTGTATTTAAACTCCGCATAGGACAGGCCGTGACCGAAGGGGAACTGCACGGGTACCTTGAACTTTTCATAATAACGGTATCCCACAAACACACCTTCTTTGTATTCTCCCGTCCGGTTGCAGGCTTTCATCCGCTTCTTCTCGGCCGCCGTGAGCTTTCTCCCCGGATATTCCCCGAAATGCGCCACCGGCGTATCTTCATAGCAGCCGGGCATGCTCTCCGCCAGCTTACCGGAAGGACACACCGTACCGCTGATGATCTCCGCAAGGGCCGTACCGCCTTCCATACCGTTATAGCTCATCCACAGGATGGCTTTGGCTCTGTCCTTCCAGGCGCGCATGTCTACGGGGCTGCCCGCCACCATCACCACGATGGTATCCGGATTCACATCCAGCACCGCGTTCAGCACTTCATCCTGTCCGTAGGGAAGCTTCATGCTCTTCCGGTCGGCACCCTCCACATCCAGATCATGATCCAGGCCGCCGATAAAGATCACATCGTCATATTCCTTCGCCAGACGCACGGCTTCGTCCTTAAGGCGCTTCTTCTCTTTCTTCTCGTTGGCGGAATAGCCTTTGTCATCCGCGGGGGCCGTAGAAAAAGTATCCATGACGGAGAATTCCTGCCAGTTGGCCCCGTCCCTTATCTTCTTGGGCACATAGTAACCGGGGGTATAATGCACCTCGGTGTTGCCGCCGTATTCCCTGGCAAGACCCAGCAGAGGGCTCACCTCATAGAGGGCTTTGATCTCGGCACTGCCGCCGCCATTGGCATGCACGCGGTTGGCGTTGTCGCCGATCACCAGGATGCGTCTTGTGGTGGAAGGCTTCAGGGGCAGACGCTTTTTCTCGTTCTTCAGAAGGATCACCGTCTCCCGGGCTGCCTTCAGTGCATATTCATGCATCACCAGGCCGCCGTAGTATCCGGGATCCCGGTCGCTCACGGGCACAGCTACGGCCTTCGCCTTCTTTCCGCGGCCCGCAGCCTTCGTATATTCGATCACGATCTTGCGTACCCGGATGAGGAAGCGCAGGATGTTCCGGACCTTTTCGTTGATGCACTCTTCATCGATCTCGCCAGCTTCCACAGCCTTTTCAAGGGGCTTCGCAAGATAATAATTCTCGAAATCCGCGCTGATCCCCATCTCCACATCCAGGCCGCTCTCCGCCGCATCCCGGGTATCGTGATTGGCCGCCCAGTCACTGAATACCAGGCCGTCGTACTTCCACTCCTTCCGCAGGATATCCGTAAGAAGGGAACGGCTCTCGCTGCCGTGTTCCCCGCGGAAGAGGTTGTAGCTGCCCATGATGCTTAAGCTCTTTGCACGCTTAATGGCCGCCTCAAAGCCGGGGAGGTATATCTCCCGGAAAGTCCGCTCATCCAGCTCCGCATTAACGGAATAGCGGTCAAGTTCCTGGTTGTTGCACACGAAATGCTTTACGCAGGCAGCCACATCATTCTCCTGTATACCCTCGATGATCTGCACTGCCATCTCGCTCACCAGATAGGGATCTTCGCTCAGATACTCAAAATTCCGCCCGCAGAGGGGATTGCGCTTGATATTGATGCCCGGAGCCAGGATCACGTCCTTGCCGCGGCCCCTGGCCTCACGCCCCAGAACCATGCCGCAGTCGTGAGCCAGCTCCGTATTCCAGCTGGCAGCTATGGCGGAATTGCTGGGCAGATAGCTGACATAGTCGGCCGTGGTACCGATGACATACCATCGGTCGGGATAGAAATCGTTACGCACACCGCAGGGGCCATCACTGGATACGATCCCGGGAATGCCCAGCCGGGGCACGTCACCGCTCACAAAAAATCCGACACCATGGATCATGCGGCATTTTTCCGAAAGCGTAAGCTCCGAAAGCAGGGCCTCGATCGCTGCATTCATTTCTTTTTTGTTTTCTCTCATACTTTTTCTCCCTTTTTCTTCCGCTACAGCCTTGCCAGAGATATCCCGTAAGGACTTAAAGCATCCCGGTGGCTCTTTTTGATGATCTCCCGATACTGGGTCGGGGTGTAACCCGTGTATTTCCTGAAAACACGGTTAAAATAACTGGGATTTCCGAAGCCTGCCGCTGCTGCCAGCTTCTGTATGGTGGCTGCGGATCTGTCTCCCCTCTGCATCCGCCGGGCAGCTTCCAGGATACGCTGGGTCAGCAGATACTCGAAAGGCGAACCTCCCGTACTGCGCTTGAAAGCCCTGCAGCACTCACTCTTGCTCACATTGATACTTGCTGCGATATCTTCCAGTGTAAGGGCTTTGGAATAATTGGAATGGATATATGTCATGGCGTCTTTGACCCGTTGTTCGTCCGTAAGACTGTGAACGGAGACGCCCCCGGGATGTGCACCTTTTTCCAGCAGCTGCAGCCACAGCCCGCAGAACATGCTCTTGCTCTGCAGCTCGTAGCCGTAGGCTTTATCCAGATTGGCCGTAAGGATCGCGTCAATGCATTCCAGCGCCCGACGACCGTATGCCTCACTGCGGTCCAGCACCATATAGGGCATGGAATCCTCCGAAGTAAGGGGCTGACAGTATTTCACCGCCAGAAAGCTCTCCGGTTTTTCAAATAGCCAGAGAGGTGAAAAAAGGATGGAAAGGATCTGGCAGTCTTCCCCGTCGGCCGGGCGTATGGCATGCAGACGGTTCTGGTTGATCCATACCGCCGTACCGGTCTCCGCGGTAAATTCCTCATCCCCGATGGAAAAGACCGCCCGTCCGCTGCGCAGCAGGTCGATCTCCATAGCCTCATGCCACTGGGTACGCACCCGCTCCATAAACATGCGTTTCAGATCCACGTAATAGACTCCTACGGGATAGTCCGCATTTGTATGCTCAAAATACTCTTCAAACGTTCTGGCCATGCCCTACCTCAGCCTTATGTCTCCCCGCTCTCTCCGCTTTCCTGCGTGGGTTCCGCCGAAGGTGTGGCCTCCTCCTCCGGTGTAGGTGTTCCCTCCGTGGGCGTCACCTCTTCCGTAGGTGTTTCCTCCGGAGTGGGCTTGCCGGAGGGCGTAGGTGTCTCATCCGCGTCGCCGGTAGGCTTGGGTGTGACATCCGTAGGCTCAGGCTCCTCCGTCGGTTCCGGCGTAGGCTCATCCGAACCTTCCGTCGGTGTAGGAGTCTCGGTCACTCCCTCGGTGGGATCCGCCTCCGTGGGCTCCTTCGTAGGCTTGTCCTTGGGTGTGGGCGTCGGTGTAGGCGTAGGTGTGGGTGTAGGCGTAGGAGATTCCTCCGGTGTGGGGGAAAGCTCCTCCTCCCCTTCCGTATCCGTGATCACGGGTACCGGAGTGGGAGTCTTATTGGGATCCATCACCATATCCTTGTACTGACCGCGGGGCGGCACATAATGAACCTTGTATTCCCCGTCATCGGGTATGCCGGGAACCGCATGGGAAACGATATACTTCAGGATCACCTCATAGGCCTTAGCATTGCAGTGCAGTCCGTCACCGCCGTCGTATTCCTTTTTCAGTCCGCCCTTTTCATCCTTTAAGATGGTGTCCACGTCCAGGTAATTGATCCCTTCATGCACCGCCAGGGCCTTCAGGAACTGATTGTATTTATCGATCCACTCGTTCTTTACCGAGTTTTTGTACATGCCCTCATCGTCCACGGGCCATATGGCCATGAGCACCACACGGCTGTCCGGAGCCTGTTCCATGATCTGTTCCACCAGATTCTTATAGCTCCGCTCATAGCTGTCCTCGTCGATGCCGTTCATGCCGTTCACACCCAGACCCACATAGAGCACGTCTCCGTTGTGCTCGGCCAGGAAGGAACGCATGGTATACTGCTTGCCGGAATTCTGTGTGAAGGTATAGCCCGCATAAGCCATGTGAGAGATACCCACCTGGGCCAGGGCGTCCTCATCCGAGATAAAGCCGTAGCTCACCATACCGACGGTACGGGAATCACCGAGGAAAGCGCAGCGGTTCAGATATCCGTCCCGCACTCCCGGCCTTTCCGCCAGCACCGCAGGGTCAATGATCTCCTCGCCGGTAGCCTCGTCCACACGGACCCGTTCGCCGTTGGCATTTACGGTCACCCCCGCCCCCTCCTTGGGAGCGTCAAAGATCCCGCTGTAATCATCCGCCGGAAGCAACACCTCCGCCTCCTGCCCTTCGTTAGCCGCCACCGCCTTTTTCTTCTGCTGATGTACGATGGCCGAAACTCCGATGATCACCGCCAGCACAAGGATCGCCGTGCCGATGCAGGCTTTACGGTGTCTCCGCCAAAGGATACGGAAAAAAGTTTTGATCCACTCCAGAAAACCCTTCATTCGATCCTCTTTCCCACCACCACAAGCCGCCCGTCATCCGTCCAGTAATCACAGGTAGAAAGGGTGATGAACTCATCGCCGTAGCTAGCCTCTACTCCGAAATCGAAAAAAGAGAGTGCTTTCACACTTTCATAAAACTCATTGAACTCCCGCTCCGAATCCGCCACAAAAAACTGATAGTACTTAAAGGCATCCTCGTCACTGTTATATATGCGGGAGATGAACACCGCCATCACCTGGTATTTCCTGTGCTCATAGAGCGAGTCAAAACAGATGATGCTGTGCTCGCGGGCATAATTCTGATCCCGCCATTTTCCCAGGGTCCCGAACATCTCTCCGTTCCCCATGCGATGACCGTAGATCATCACATTAGCCCCGGGATGGGTACCGTCGGCATAAGCCTTCGCTGCGGTACCGCTGCCGATCACGCAGGCTTCGTCCGCAAAAAGGCTGCCGTTGGAATTATCCTTTCCGTAAAAATCCCTGTGGATATAATACCAGGGCCGTTCCGGACTCTGCATCACGGGATAATCGATCTTCGTCCCCTCGATCCAGAGCCAGCCTGCCAGCTCGGGATTCTCCGCATAAAGAGAAGCATACTCCGGAAGCATCTCTGCGGGAGGCACCTCTTCCACCGTTCCTCCCGTGGGCTGCGCGTCCGCAGGCGTATAGGGTGTCCCCACTCCCTGCTGGCTCTCGGCATGCTCGATACCGGAACGCTGCATCAGCTCTTCCGTGATGCGACGGGTGCGGCTGTCATCCAGCCGGAACTTTAAAAGCACGATCAGTGCCACAGCCAGGCTGCTCACCCCGATGATAAAGAGCGCCGTCTTTACCGTATCAAGTATGTCACTGCGTGATCTTACGACCCGCTCTTCTTTTTCCATAGTTACGCGCTCTCGCCCATCTTTAAGAGCTTTGCGGACTGATCCGCCGTGATGCAGGCATCGATGATCTCCTGCAGTTCACCGTCCATCACCTTATCGATCTTGTAAAGGGTCAGTCCGATACGGTGATCCGTCACCCGCCCCTGGGGGAAATTGTAGGTACGTATCTTCTCGGAGCGGTCCCCGGTGCCGATCTGGCTGCGCCGCAGGTCCGCCTCCGCATTGTGCATCTTCTGGATCTCCAGGTCATAGAGCTTTGCCCGCAGCAGGGCAAAGGCCTTCTCCTTATTCTGGATCTGGCTCTTTTCCGTCTGGGAATAGATCACGATCCCGGTGGGATAGTGGGTCAGGCGCACCGCGGAATCCGTGGTGTTCACGCACTGGCCGCCGTTGCCGGAAGCCCGCATCACATCGATGCGTATGTCCTTATCGTCGATCTGCACTTCCACATCTTCGGCTTCGGGCATCACCGCCACGGTAGCCGTGGAAGTGTGGATGCGCCCGCCGCTCTCGGTCTCGGGCACACGCTGCACACGATGTACACCGCTCTCGTACTTCAGCACGGAATAAGCTCCCCGGCCGCTGACGATGAACTCCACTTCCTTCATTCCTCCGATTCCGGTCTCATCGGCGTTCACCAGCTCCGTCTTCCAGCGTCTGGCTTCGGCATAATGAGCATACATGCGGTAAAGCTCGGCCGCAAAAAGTGCAGCCTCGTCACCGCCTGCGCCGGCCCGGATCTCCACCACCACATCCTTATCATCGTTGGGGTCCTTGGGCAGCAGCAGTATCTTCAGCTTTTCCTCCAGCCCTTCCAGCTTCCCCTTCGCTTCGGAATGCTCCTCCTTCAGAAGCTCCCGCATCTCGGGATCCTTCTCCTCTTCCAGAAGGGCTATGGCATCCTCCGCATCCTGTTTTGTTTTTTTATACTCCCGGTAACACTCCACCACCGGTGTCAGTTCTGCCTGTTCCTTTAAGAGCCGCTGGAAACGCTGGGTATCCGATGCCGTCTGCGGCTCGTTCACCTCGTTCTGCAGCTCCTCAAAACGGTGGAGCAGATCCTCCAGTTGTCCGAACATTTCTTTTACCTCGTATATATCGCACAGACCACCCGGTCCAGCCCGGCATGATCCTTTATGACTTCCGTTTCCGAAAACCCTGCCGCCTCAAGCAGCGCTGCAAGCTCTTCCGCCTGGGTGCTGCCGATCTCCAGCAGGATCCTCCCGCCGCTCTTCAGCCACTCTCCGGCTCCTCCGGCGATGCGCCGGTACAGCTCCAGCCCGTCCGCTCCTCCGTCCAGGGCCATCCGCGGTTCGAAGCGCGAGACCTCCGGCATCAGCTCCTCTATCTCTCCCGAAGGGATATAGGGGGGATTGGACAGAAGGAAGTCAAAACTCCCTTTCAGCTCTTCCGGTAACGCCTCAAACAGGTCACCATAATATAACTTTGCATCTACTTGCAGTTTTTCTCTGTTCTTTTCCGCCTGTTCAAGGGCTTCCTTCGAAAGATCCGTACCCACGCCGCTGCTGCCCTTTGCCCTTTTCAGGACGCTGAAAAGGATGCAGCCGCTGCCGGTACACAGGTCCAGCACCTGCTTTCCTTCCACTCCGAAGGAAAGCGCCTTCTCCACCAGGCATTCCGTATCGGCCCGGGGGATCAGCACGGCGGGAGAAACAGCATACTCTTCGCCGAAAAAAAACTGTTTTCCCAAAATATACTGAAGAGGTTCCCGGCCGGAGCGTCTTTCCAGGAACTCCGAATAAAGCTTCTCTTCTTCGGCGCTCAGAAGCCTGTCGGGATGAAGGTACAGCTCCTGCCTCTGCGTATTGCATACCTGCTCCAGAAGCAGTCTAGCGTCCAGACGGGCTTCTTCCACTCCCGCCTCCGCCAGCTTCTTTTCTCCGTAAACAGCCGCCTCCCTGTAGGAAAGCATATCAGTGACGCACCCGCCAGTCTTCCTCCACAGATGAAGCATCTGCACGGGAAAGGGCATCCGCCACCTCCAGGATGCTGATCTCTATGGTCTCTTCACCGGTCTCCACTTCGTGACCGTCGGCCTCCGTACGGGTCTTCCTGACCTTCTTCGTAGAGAAGTATTTATGCTGGAAAGCTTCCCAGTCAAACACGGCTTCGGTTGCGGCTATGGCCACCTCCACCATGCTCTCATCCGGTTCCTTTGTTGTAAGATGCTGCAGCCATATCCCCGGCGCAGAGATGACGGTAAGGAAAAAACTGTCCTTTTTCCCTGCCAGCTGCAGAAGCTCATAGGCCACCGCGGCGATGACGGGGATCAGCAGTATACGTATGGCGATACGCATCCACAGTGTTTCCGTACGGATAAAGAAGCAGGCGATCACTCCCAGCATCACCACAAAGAGCAGGAAACTGGTACCGCAGCGCTTGTGAAAACGGGACGACTTCATCACGTTCTCCACCGTAAGAGGCCGGCCGGTCTCCACACAGTTGATGCATTTATGCTCGGCGCCGTGATACTGATAGAGCCTGCGTATGTCCTTCATCAGGGCAATGCCTGTCACATAGGCAACAAAGATCAGGATGCGCAGGACTCCTTCCGCCAGCAGCACCAGAGACTGCCTGTGCAAAACACGGCCCAGCAGCTCGGATGCAACGTAAGGAAGCAGCATGAAGAGCACCACCGCCACTACCATGGAACAAAAAACCGTTATGCCCATGACCACATCCTCGGCCTTTTCCCCGAAGATCTTTTCCAGCAGCCTGTCTCCCGCACTTTCCTTCTGCTCTTCCTCATAGAAACTGGAGGAATAAGTGAGCATATCCATGCCCAGCTTCAGGGATTCCACAAAGGATACGATCCCCCTGACAAAAGGAATACGTCTCTTTAAAGCTTTGGGATCATATTCCGTTTCGCAGATCTTCACATCGATCTGCTTATCCGGCCGGCGTACCGCCACGGCATATTCACTGCGGTTGCGCATCATCACGCCTTCCAGCACCGCCTGTCCGCCTATGCCGGAATACACGCTCCTGCGTCTCTTTTTCTGCGGACGTCCGTTTCCGGACGTCTTTTCTGCCTTAGCCATGCAGTTCTCCCGTCTATATGGAAACAGAGCTTGAGACGGTTTTTTGCCACCTCAAGCTCTGCTCTGTGTCTCTCTTCCGTTCTACTTGCCGACGCCGTACTTCTTGTTGAACTTGTCAACACGTCCGCGCGCCTGCGTGGTCTTCTGCTGGCCCGTATAGAAAGGATGGCACTTGGAACAGATTTCCACGTGGATCTCTTTCTTGGTGGAGCCGGTCACGAAAGTGTTACCGCAGTTACACGTCACCGTCGCCTGATAGTACTCGGGATGGATTCCTTCTTTCATTTCTTTCTCCTTCTTCCTGCCTCACAGACATACAAGGCTGTAGCTATGTATGTGTGCAGGACGTCTAGTAAACCCAAAACAACCATTGAATTATATCACGCTCCGAAACAAAAAGCAAGCTTTTAGTAGAAGCGGGTCTTCTGCACCATCTGCACGAACTCCCGGTTATTGGAGGTGCGGGTGAACATATCGATGATCTTGTCCACGGAATCATCCGGCCGTACGCCGTTGATGGCCTTACGTATGGTGCTGATGGCTTCCAGCTCATCCTCTGTCAGAAGCAGATCCTCGCGGCGTGTGGAGGATTTGGGGATATCGATGGCCGGGAAGATCCTGCGCTCGGAGAGCTTACGGTCCAGCACCAGTTCCATATTACCGGTTCCCTTGAATTCCTCGTAGACAACGTCGTCCATCTTGCTGCCCGTATCCACCAGAGCCGTGGCCAGGATGGTCAGGCTTCCGCCCTCCCGCATGTTTCTTGCCGCACCAAAGAAACGGTTGGGCGGGTGCATGGCAGCGGGATCCAGACCACCGGAAAGCGTACGCCCGCTGGGGGGTACCACCTGGTTGTAGGCCCGGGTAAGGCGGGTGATGGAATCCAGCAGGATGATCACATCCTTTTTATACTCCACCAGACGGCGGGCTCTCTCCACCACCATCTCCGCCACGCGCTTATGGTGCTCCGGCGTCTCATCGAAGGTGGAATAGATGATCTCCACTCCGTTGCCGCCCACTTCCTCCTTCATATCCGTAACTTCCTCGGGACGTTCGTCGATAAGGAGGATGATCATATGCATATCCGGGTGATTGAGTTTGATGGATTTGGCCACGTCCTTGAGAAGGGTGGTCTTACCGGCTTTGGGCTGGGAAACGATCATGCCTCGCTGCCCTTTACCGATGGGACTGATCAGGTCCATGATGCGCATGGCTACCGATGCGCCGGGACGCTCCAGATGTATCTTCTCGTTGGGGAAGATGGGCGTCATATGTTCAAAATTGTAACGTCGTGTGGTCTCTTCGGGATTTCTTCCGTTGACACTGGTAAGATAGAGCAGAGCTGCGAATTTCTCACGTTCGGTCTTGATACGGGTGTGGCCTTCCAGGATATCGCCGGTCTTCAGATTGAAACGGCGGATCTGCGTAGGTGCCACGTAGATATCATTCGTGCCGGGGAGGAAGTTTTCGCAGCGGATGAAACCGAAACCGTCCTGCATGACCTCCAGGATGCCGCTGACGGCAACTCCTGAATCCAGTTCACGGATCTGCTCCTCGTCCAGCTGCTCCGGATCCACACGGCGTTTTTCTCCGGCATCTTCGCTCTTATGGGCAGGCGGAGCGGCAAAAGCCACCGGCTTTTTCTCCCCTTCGGCGGGTACGGGAGCAGGAGCTGAAGCAGCGCTTTCCGCAGCGGAAGAAGCAGCGGATTCTTCTTCGTCCTTCTGTACCATGGCTTCCACGATATCTGCCTTCTTCATCGCAGAAACACCTTTGATACCGCGAAACTTGGCCATCTCCTTAAGGTCTGCCAGAGAGATGGTCTCGTATCGTTCTCTCATATTTGCCATAAAATCTCCTCCTGCATACAAAGAAAAAATCTTTATATCTAAAGCTTGCTGTACATTATCAAATTACATATCGGGGTATCACTGACATATACAAATCGTATTAAGAAATGGTCCTTGCCTAGTACACCTACGCGGTTATTATACACCAAATAAAACGTTTTGCAAATACTTTCTTGCGCCATTCGGATAAAGATGATACCATAGAGCCGGTATCAAGAACCCATCAACAGAAGGAGTATTCCCATGACAAATGATGAAAAAGCCCTCAAACTGCATGAAGAATGGAAAGGAAAGCTGGACATAGTCTCCAAGGCTCCCGTAAATGGCGGTGCCGATCTGGCTCTGGCCTATACCCCGGGAGTCGCCGCTCCCTGCCGCGAGATCGCGAAAGATCCGGAAGCCGTATATAAATATACCATCAAGAGCAACACGATACTTGTGGTCTCCGACGGAAGCGCCGTACTGGGACTGGGCAATATCGGTCCGAAGGCCGGCATGCCCGTGATGGAAGGCAAGGCCGTGCTCTTTAAGGAATTCGGCGGTGTGAACGCCGTTCCCATCTGCCTGGATACCCAGGACGAAGAAGAGATCATCAACGCCGTCACCTGGCTGGCTCCGGGCTACGGCGGTGTAAACCTGGAAGACATCTCGGCTCCCCGCTGCTTCACCATAGAAGAACGCTTAAAGGAGACCCTGGACATCCCCGTCTTCCATGACGACCAGCACGGCACAGCCATCGTGGTGCTGGCCGGCCTGATCAATGCCCTGAAGCTTACGGGCAAACGTGCGGAAGACTGCCGTGTGGCCGTCAGCGGTGCAGGTGCCGCCGGTGTGGCCATCGCAAAGCTCATGCTTTCCTACGGCTTTAAAAACATCATCCTCTGCAACAGTAAGGGGGTCATCGCCAAGGGTGCTGCCGGCCTTAACTGGATGCAGGAAAAGATGGTCTCCCTCACCAATCCCGAAAACGTTACCGGTTCCCTGGCCGATGCCTTAAAGGGTGCCGACATCTTCATCGGTGTATCGGCGCCGGGCGTCGTTACGCAGGATATGGTGCGCAGCATGAACAAGGATGCCATCCTTTTTGCCATGGCCAATCCCATTCCCGAGATCATGCCGGACGAAGCCAAAGCGGCCGGCGCACGCATCATCGGTACGGGACGCAGCGACTTCCCCAACCAGGTCAATAATGTCATCGCCTTCCCCGGCATCTTCCGCGGAGCTCTGGACGGCCGTGCCCGCCAGATCACCGAAGAGATGAAGATGGCTGCAGCCCATGCCATCGCGGATCTGGTACCTGCCGACAAACTCTCCGACGATCACATCCTGCCGGAGCCTTTCCAGCCCGGAGTTGCCGACGCCGTGGCCAAAGCGGTCATGGAAAACATCCGCGAGACCAATATCCGCGCCGACTGATCTATGGAGCAGCGCCGCTGGGGCGACAAAGCCTATTACTCTCTCGACTATTATTTTCGCAGTATCTACGGCGAAAAGATCTATAAACTGGCCCTGCATGCCGGTTGCACCTGTCCCGTCCGGGACGGGAGCATCGACACGCGGGGCTGTATCTTTTGCTCGGAGGGAGGCAGCGGCGAATTTGCCACTCCCGTCCCCCTGCTGCCCGACGGAAGCCCCGACATCACAGCCCAGCTGGACCACAGCTTATCCCGCATAGCCGACAAATTCGGCGGGCGCTACAGCATCGCCTATCTCCAGCCCTACAGCAACACCTACGGCGATCCGGAAAGACTCAAAGAGATCTATCTGCGCCTGCTTTCCGACGAGCGTATCATCGGACTCTCCATTGCCACCAGGCCGGACTGCCTGCCCCCCGAGATCCTGAAAGTGCTTTCGGAAGTGAAGGACTGTTTCCCCGAAAAGGCCCTCTGGATCGAACTGGGCTTCCAGACCATGCATCCGGACAGCTACCGCTATATCCGCCGGGGCTATGACAATTCCGTATTCGAGGAAGCCGTAAACTCCCTTCACGGCCTGGGCATCCCCGTGGTGGTGCATATCATCCTGGGGCTTCCCGGCGAAAGCAGCTCCCAGATATATTCGACCATCGAATACCTCAATACCTTCCCCATCTTCGGCATCAAGCTCCAGCTTCTTCATGTACTGGAGGGGACCGATCTGGCAGCCGACTACAACGCCAGATGCTTCGAAGTGATGACACGGGAAGAATACGTGAACCTTCTGATCGGTGCCCTGGAACGCCTCTCCCCGGAGATCGTGGTGCACCGGCTTACCGGCGACGGCCCGAAAAACATCCTCATCGCTCCGCTCTGGAGCAGCGACAAGAAACGGGTGCTCAACGAACTCCATGCCGAGATGGACCGTCGGGGCAGCTACCAGGGACGTCTCTATTCTCCCCCCGAAGGCTTCAACACTCTGTAAGAACGCATTCCCCATCAAAGATAAACAAAAGGCCCTCCCTGCCGGTTCCTGCAGGGAGGGCTGCACTTTTTGACGGACCGTTTCGGTTGCCCGGACAGGATCCATTGAAATGAACGCAGATTGTTCGATATGCTTCACGGTAGAAGAACACCCCCGACTGCCCTGCATTCCCGAAGGTCTTGTGCCTGACCACTATAGTACGTTTTTTGTGCCTGTGATGCTTCCTGTACGGAATTACCGTTTTTTTGTACACTTTTTCCGTTTTTCCTAAGACGGAGGTATTCCTCGTAGTAGGACAGGAACCTGGGAATATAGGGCCGGCTCACGGGGATCTGTTTTCCGTTCTTCATGATGATCAGTCCCCGCTTCATCTGTTCCACAAAAAAGATGTTCACAAGATATGAATAATGCGCCTTCCAGAAAGCGGCATCCGAATCCTTAAGGAGCATCTCCGCTTCTTCCAGGCGCATATAGGTCTCAAATTCTCTTCCGTCCCAGTAGAAGATATGCAGTTTTCGTCTGAAGTGATAAAGATAGGTGATCTTTTCCGAATTCAGCGCCACGATGCGCTGACGGCTTCGAAAGAAAAAGAGCTGTTTTTCCCGCTGCTGGAAACATCGTTCCAGGATATCGTAAAGCTGTCCGGGCTGCAGGGGTTCCGTCAGCAGATCCAGAGGGCGTACGGCAAACATCTCCCTGCAGAAAAGCCCCCCGGAGGAAACAAAGACTATCTCGGAAGTTTCGTCCTCCGCTTTCAGCATCCTGGCTGTGGAAAGCAGCTTTTTTGTCTCTCCCGGGCGAAACCTCAGAAAGACCAGATCGATGTGCCCGTGCAGCTCGATGTCCGCCATCATATCCTCGGGAGTCGGGTATTGCATAAAGCGAATGTTCAGATACTTCGCCCTGTCCCAGGCATAAAGCAGCTTTTCCAGCCCCGAAACAAGAGGCGGGTCCCCGTCACAGGCCGCTATACGGAGCATAGGCGTCATTCTCCCTTCAGTCGTTCTCCGTCTTCCTTATAGCTTCCAGATACTTCGAAATGCGCTGCTCATCCCCCAGCGCACCGGGATGATAGAACTGCCGGTCCTTAAGCGCATCCGGCAGATACTGCTGCTTCACGTAATGTCCGGGATAATCATGGGCATACAGATAGCCCTGCTCCCGTTCCTGCCCGGCACTGTCCGCGTGCACGTTCTGCAGATGTCTCGGCACGGGATAAACGCCGCCGTTCTCCACCAGACGCATGGCCTCGCCGATGGCCAGGTAAGATGCGTTGCTCTTGGGCGCACAGGCCACATACACGGCTGCCTGGGCCAGGATGATCCGGGCCTCCGGCATACCCACCCGCTCCACGGCAAGGCTGGCGGAAACAGCCAGCTGCAATGCCTGCGGGTCCGCCATCCCCACATCCTCCGAGGCACAGATCATGATGCGTCTCGCGATGAATTTGATATCCTCTCCCGCACAGAGCATGCGGGCCAGATAATAAACCGCCGCATCCGGGTCTGACCCCCGCATGCTTTTGATAAAAGCGGATATGGTATCGTAATGGTTATCCCCGTCCTTGTCGTAGGAGATGGGTTTCTTCTGTATGCACTCCGCCACCACCGGCAGGGTCAGCCTTATCTTCCCGTCCTCCCCCCTCTGCGTGGTCATGGCTCCCAGTTCCAGGGCACCTATGGCACTGCGGGCATCCCCCGTGCAGGAACGGGCCAGGAAGTCAACGGCTTCGTCGTCGATCTCCACATCCATATCTCCCAGGCCTTTTTTCCTGTCCTTTACCGCCCGCAGGATCAGACTGCGCACATCCTCTTCGGAAAGGGGCTTCAGTTCAAAGATATCCGAGCGGGACAAAAGAGCGGAGTTCACCTCAAAATAGGGATTCTCGGTGGTGGCTCCGATGAGGATCACGGTGCCGTCCTCCACAAAAGGCAGGAGATAATCCTGCTGGGCTTTGTTAAAACGGTGGATCTCATCGATAAAGAGTATGGTGCGCCGCCCCTGCAGGGCCTTTTCCTGCTTGGCCATGCGTACCACTTCCTCCATATCCTTCTTACCGGCGATGGTGGCATTGATCTGACGGAAATCCGCACTGGTGGTATGGGCGATCACCTTGGCAAGGCTGGTCTTCCCGGTTCCCGGCGGTCCGTAAAAGATCACGGAACGCAGACGGTCGGCCGAGATCGCCCGGTAGAGCAGCTTGTCTTTTCCGATGATATGCTGCTGCCCCACCATCTCGTCCAATGTTTCCGGACGCATACGAAGAGCCAGGGGGCTCTCTTTTTCTTCCTGCTGTTCTTCCATATAGGAGAAAATATCGATATTATCCATAATACGGCGTATCCCTCAGAATTGGTTTACATAAAATACTATAGCACAGACTCTCACTTATGGCAAACATGAAAACTCTGTTCCCTCAGCCTTCGGGAAGGCTGTACTGGCTGCGGAAGAGCCCGGCGTAGAAGCCGCCGGCGGAAAGCAGGGAACGGTGATCCCCCTGTTCGATGATGTTCCCGTCCTTCATCACAAGTATGGTATCCGCTTCCCTTATGGTAGACAGACGGTGTGCAACGATAAAGCTGGTACGCCCGCGCATCATCTGTGCAAAGGCGTCCTGGATCTTCAACTCCGTACGTGTATCGATGGAGCTGGTGGCTTCATCCAGTATGAGCATGGGAGGCAGGGAAAGCATGATACGGCTGATGCACAGCAGCTGCTTCTGTCCCTGGGAAAGGGCTCCGCCGTCCTCCCCGATGAGGGTATCGTACTGTTTGGGAAGCTGCATGATAAAGCTGTGGGCATGGGAGCGCTTCGCAGCCAGTATCATCTCTTCTTCCGTTGCATCGGGCCGTCCCAGGCATATGTTCTCCCTTATGCTTCCCGGCTTCAGCCAGGTATCCTGCAGCACCATGCCGTAATTGGCCCGGAGGGATGAACGGGAATAATCCCGTATGTCCTCTCCGTCCACGGAGATCCCCCCCTTGTCCACATCGTAGAAACGCATGAGCAGATTGATAAGGGTCGTCTTGCCGCAGCCTGTAGGGCCTACGATGGCAATGCGCTTTCCCGGCTCCACCTTAAGCTTAAGATCTTTGATAAGCTCCCGGTCTTTCGAATAGGAGAAATCCACATCGTTAAAAAGCACTTCTCCACGGGCTTCCCTGAGGATCTTTGCATCCTCCTTATCGGGGATCTCCGGAGTCTCTCCCATCAGTTCAAAAACACGGCCCGCACAGGTAATGGAATTCTGAAGCTCCGTGACCACTCCGCTGATCTCGTTAAAGGGCCTGGTATACTGATTGGCGTAACTTAAGAAGGCGCTGAGCTGTCCCACGCTTAAGTGCCCGCGGATCACGGCCATTCCTCCCATCAGTGCCACCAGTGCATAGATCAGGTTGTTTACAAAGCGGGTGGAAGGATTGGTCAGCGAGGAAAAGAAGATAGCCTTGAGGGAGATCTTCTTAAGCTCCTCGTTATTCTTAAGGAACAGTTCCTCTGCTTCCTTCTCGTGGGAAAAGGCCTGAACCAGTTTTTCGTTCCCTATCATCTCGTCGATGATGCCGGTCTGAACCGCGCGGCATTTGGACTGCTCCCTGAAAAGGCTGGCGGTATTCTTCGCGATAAAGGCCGCTACAAAAAGGGACAGGGGCGTAAGGGCGATGACAGCCGCAGCCACCCATTTATGGATGGAGAGCATCAGCACCAGAGTCCCAAGTATCGTAAGCAGTCCGGTAAAGAACTGCGTAAAGCCCATGAGCAGGCCGTCCGCAAAGCTGTCCACATCGGCGATGATGCGGCTTAAGCTGTCACCGGTGGAGCGGGAATCCAGCAGGGAAAGAGGAAGCTTCTGCAGCTTTTCAAAGGTGTTGCTGCGTATATCCCGCACGGTGCAGTAGGCGATGTGATTGTTGCTGGTGTTCATGATCCACTGCCCCAGGGCCGAGACGCCGATCACGACGCCCATACGGAGCAGGATATTCAGAAGCGCCTTAAAGTCCACCTCTCCCTGCCCCAGCAGCAGGTCCACCGCATTACCGGTTAGCACCGGCAGATACAGGGAAAGGAGTGCCGATACCGCCGCTGCCAGCACGGAACAGAGCAGGAAGAAGCTGTAGGGCTTCAGATAATGCAGTATTCTTTTTATGATGGCTTTATTGCTCTGCATCTTCTTCACCACCAAACTGACTTAAATAGATCTCACGGTAGACCGGGCAGTCCTTCATCAGTTCCTCATGGCTGCCCAGCCCCGCAGCTTCGCCGTTTTCCAATACCAGGATGCGGTCCGCGCGCATAACGGAGGCCGTACGCTGCGAAACGATCACCGTCGTGGGACGGTCCGGAAGAGAATGGATGGAGGAACGCAGGGCGGCATCCGTAGCATAATCCAGTGCGGATGCGGAATCATCCAGGATCAGTATGGCCGGATGACGCACCAGAGCCCGGGCTATGGCCAGGCGCTGTCTCTGTCCTCCGGAGAAATTAGTCCCGCCCTTGCTCACGCTGCAGTCCAAACCGTCTTCCTTCTCCATGACAAAATCATAGGCCTGGGCACGGCGCAGAGCATCACAGAGCTCTTCTTCCGTGGCGTCCTTCTTTCCCCAGCACAGGTTTTCCCGAAGGGTGCCCGAGAAAAGCACGGATTTCTGCGGTACGATGGCTATGCGCCCCCGCAGGGAGGAAAAAGTATAATCCTTCACATCTGTTCCGTTCACCAGCACTGCTCCCTCCGTCACATCATGAAAACGGGGGATCAGGTTCACCAGACTGCTCTTTCCGGATCCGGTGCCGCCGATGATACCCAGGGTCTCTCCCGGCTCCAGACGCAGGCTGATATGCCGCAGGGCATCCTCCGCCCCGTCGGCATACCGGAAGGATATGTCCTTAAGCTCCAGGCTCTCACCGCCTCCCTTCCTGGCAGGATCCGCCTCTCCTTCCCGCATGGAGCTTTCCGTCTCCAGCACCGCGGAAATGCGGCCGCCGCAGGCCAGGGCCCGGGAAAGCTGTACGATGAGGTTTGCCAGCTTGATGAGTTCCACCAGGATCTGGGACATGTAATTGATCAGAGCCACCACGGCACCGCGGCTTAAACGGCCGCTGTCCACAGCCAGGGCTCCCTCCCGGATGAGAAGGATGAGACCCAGATTGATCAGTACAAAGGTCACGGGATTTAACAGGGCCGAGATACGTCCCGCCAGGATCTGTATATGGACCAGGCGGTCGTTCTCCCCCCGGAAATGCTCTTCCTCCGTTTTCTCCAGGCCGAAGGCACGTATCACCCGTACCCCGTTTAAATTTGCCCGTGTATCGGCCGTCACCTTATCCAGCCGGTTCTGTACCTGCCTGTGCATGGGGACCGTGATGCGCATGATCCCGAAGACCACCACGGAAAGCAGGAACACCGTAAGAACAAAGAGCAGCGCCGAACGAAAGTCAATGGTAAAGGCCATGAGCACTGCCCCCGCGACTATAAAGGGAGAGCGGAGCAGCAGGCGGAGACTCATGTTCACGCCGCCCTGCAGGGTATTGATATCACTGGAAAGACGGGTGATCAGCGCAGAAGTCCCCAGACTGTCCAGCTCCCTGTAGGAAAGCTTCTGCACGTGGGAGAACACCGCCGCCTTGACCTTGGCGGAAAAGCCCACCGCCGCCCGGGCGGAAAAGAACTGAGCCGTAAGGGAGCAGACCATGCCGATGAAGGCCAGTGCCCCCATAAGGAGCATGCGCTGCAGGATATAAGCTTCATCTCCCGCAGGTATGCCGATATCGATGATCTGCTTTACCAGCAGGGGAATGAACAGTTCAAAGGAAGCCTCCAGCAGCTTAAAAAGAGGCCCCAGCACACATTCTTTTTTATAGGATGAAAAGTACGTCCACAGCTTTTTCATATCACAGGCTTTCCGTATCGTGAGCCCCTCAGCTCTTTTTAAAGAAGTCGGACAGTTTTTTAAGAAGTGTCGGCTTATCGATGGTCTTTAAGAGATAGTCCACGGGACTTAAGCCCACCACCGAAAGCACGCTGTCTTTATCGCCGTGGCCCGTAAGGAACATCACCGGGATCTGCCCGGTCTCCGAATCGTTCTTCAGCATGGAGAGCACCTGCGGGCCGTTGGCGATGGGCATCTCGTAATCCAGGAGGATCAGATCCGCCTTGTTCTTGGCCAGGTAACCGATGGCCTGTACGCCGTTGGCGGCCATGCCCACATGATAGTCCGCTTTCAGCCATTCATAGACCGTACGCATGTAGGTGATATCGTCATCCACGATCAGTACGGTCTTTTTTCTTTTCTCTCCCGTATTCTCTTCCAGATAGGTCTGAACTCTTTTTACCAGCTGGTCTATATCCAGCGGGCGCTGAAACCACTCCGTGACCGCCGTTTCGGAAACGGCACGTTTTACCGCATCATATTCGGACTGTTCCCCTATGACCACCAGGCCCAGTCCCTTGTCCTGTATGATATCCTTAAGGTACACCAGGATCTCCGGCGTCGCCTCCAGTTCTTCACTCATAAACAGGATGATCAGCTCTGTTCCGCTGATATGGCTCTCCAGCTCTTTGAGTACCGCACGGGAAAAAGCCGCTGCTATACCGCCTGCCTCCAGCTTGGTGATAAGACTCTTTGCCAGAAAAGTATCTGCCACACTGACAATGAGGGTTTTCCCTGCTGTCGTATTATTATCCATGGTCTTCTCCTTTGATCGCTGCGTTACGACAAGTGGATTATACCACAGGATACGCTTTCCGTCATCCGTAAATCATACGAAAAATACCCGCAGAAGATAATTCCGCGGGCATTCTCTAATGACATTATTTCCGGAAAACTTATCCCTTTACCGCACCGGCGATGAAGCTGTCCTGGATCTTCCGGCTGAGGAAGATGTACACGATCAGCGTAGGGAAAGTTGCGATGACCAGAGCCGCACCGATGGGACCCCAGTCGGTCGTATGCTGTCCGGACAGAGCCTTGATACCTACAGGCAGTGTTCTGTGTGCCGAATCGGAAATGAACACGTTTGCAAACATGAACTCGTTCCAGCACTGCAGGAAAGCGTAGATACCGATGGTGGACAGGGCCGGCTTCAGCAGAGGCACGATGATGCGGAAGAATGTCCCCCACAGACCGCAGCCGTCGATACGCGCCGCCTCGTCCAGATCGTAAGGTATCTCTACCATAAAGCCGGTACAGATCAATATGGACATGGACAGCGTAAAGGCTGAATACGGTATGATCAGCGTCGTATAGTGGTTTAACCAGTGCAGCTTGGACAGCACTACGTACACGGGTACGATGGATGCCTGCAGGGGGATGGTAAGTCCCAGCATGAAGAATGCATTGGTAAAGCTTGCGCCCTTCCACTTGATACGGGTGATGGCGTAGGTAGCCATCATGGCCGCCATGATGGAGATGGCGATGGAAGCCACCGTGACCAGTACGCTGTTAAAGAAGTACAGGCCCATGTTCCCCGTCTTCATAGCCGCAGCAAAGTTGGACCACAGCCACTCCTTGGGGAGACCTATGATGTTCATACCGAAGATCTCTTCGTTGGACTTCAGTGCGAAGGTGAACATGAAGTATATGGGAAACAGATTGATGAATGCCCATACGATCAGCAGTATGTACACCAGCACCTTTACAACAGGCTTCGGTTTTTTAGATGTAAAATACACTTCCATTCCTGTTAACCTCCTCACTCATCCCGGTTCTTGAATACTGCTGAGATCACCAGAGCAAACGCGAAGCACAGAATGATCAGCATGACCGATATGGCACTACCCATGCCGTACCTGTTCCTGAGGAAGAGCATGTTCTCAAGCAGGGTGCTGGGCACTTCCGTACTCTGGAAAGGACCGCCTTCAGTGAGGATCCTGACCAGGTCGTAGGTCTTGAGGGAACCTGTTACCGCAAAGATAACGCTGGTACAGATGATGGGCTTGATGATGGGGATGACCACATATCTGTCCACCTGCCAGTTTGTAGCACCGTCCAGCATGGCAGCTTCCCGCAGGTCCGGTGATACGCCCTTGACCCCGGCGTACATCAATAGCATATGGTAACCTACATACTGCCATATCGTAGGTACTATGATGGAACCCAGTGCGGTTTCCACTTCACCCACCCATACATGCTTCCAGCTGCTTAAATGGACCAGATCCAGGAAGGTGTTCAGAAGACCGTAATCGGGGTTATATATCTTTAACCACAATTGTCCGATAACAACCGTGGAAATAAGCACAGGCATGAAAAATACGGAAAGGAAGAATCTCTCTCCCTTGTACTTGCGTCCCAGCAGGAGCGCCAGTAACAGTGCAAACGGCAACTGTACAAAGACCGAGAAGAATGCCAGCAGCAGCGAATTCTTCAGTGCCGTGTTCCACTTAATGGAACCGCTGGTAAACAGTTCCTTGTAGTTCTTCAATCCAATGAAAGTTCCCGGAGAAAATCCGTTCCATTTCTGGAGACTTCTGTATAAAGATACAGCGATCGGTGCTACCAGTATACCTACAAACAAAAGTATGGCCGGCAGCAGAAAAAGAAAAATATTCAGAGCTTTTTTCAGATCAGGACCTTTGCGTCTTGGTCTGACCGCTTTGACTTCTGCCATTTTACCCCACCTCTCCGTTCTTAATATAATGCCCCTCCCCGTGAAGCACAGGAAGGGGCACAAGGGTGTTAAAGATTAATTATCTGATGTCTGCTGCAAGTCCAGCGATGAAGCCCTTGCCGTCGATCTGGCTACCATAAACCTGATCCACATAGGACAGATAGGTGTTAGCATCGTCAGCGTTCTGAGCGGTATCACCGAACAGCACCATGGTGTCAGCACCGGCAACGATCTGTGCAACGGTCTGGGTCAGCTCGTTAACGGTAGAGGTATCACCGTAAGGAGTCCAAGCGGGAAGTCCGCAGCCATCCAGATAGCCGTAGTGGCAGATGTACTTACCAAGCTCCATGCAGTAATCAGCAGCCTTGGCAGCGTTGGGTGAAGAAGCAGCAACAGCCAGAGTATCGGAAGGTCCGCCGATCAGCTGTCCAAGCTTGGACTTGTCAGCATTGATCACAGGGAACTCACCAACCTTAACCTTCTTGGAGAACTCAGCATCTGCAGCAAAGTCTGCGCAGTTCCAGGTTCCGTTCATGTAGAAGGCATACTTGCCCTGCATGAAATTAGCCTTAACTTCATCGTTGGTAAGACCGATTCCAGCGGGATCGAAGTACTCGTTTTTAACCAGCTCCTGGAAGGTATCCACAGCGTCAGCAACGTCCTGGTTGTTCCAGGAAGCTCTGCCCAGGAAGATGTCGTTCAGAGTATCAGCGCCAGCGCTCTTCTCGATAACGGACTCAAGATACTCGGTAACACACCAAGTCTCCTTACCGGCGCAGCCGAAAGGAATGATGCCCTTACCCTTCAGAGCATCGCAGCAAGCGATGAAGTCTTCATAGGAGCCGGGGATCTCATCGTAGCCAGCTTCCTTCAGCAGATCCATGTTAGCGAACAGACCAACGATGTTCATGGTCAGAGGCACACCGTAGTGCTTGCCGTCATAGGTGGAGTTGCCCATCATAACCTCGGGAAGCTCATCCTTGTAGTTTGCATAAACATCATCAAGGCAGTAAACCTTGCCGGCCTCTACGAAGTCACCAAGGAAAGCGCAGGACCAGGTGAAGAAGATGTCGGGCATCTCATCAGCGGCAACAGCAGCTTTGATCTTGGTCTTGTAGGACTGGTTCTCGAAAGCTTCCCACTCAAGCTTAACTTCGGGATGCTTGGTCTCCATCTCCTTGATAGCCTCCTCATAGGAGTGGCGGTTGGAATCGCTCTCGGTAGCGATACACCACATCTTGAGAGTGATCTGCTCTCCGTCAGCGGTGCCGGTCTCGGTAGTACCGGTCTCGGTGGTGCCGGTCTCGGTGGTGCCGGTCTCGGTGGTGCCGGTCGTGGTGGTTCCGGTGCTGGTGCCTGTGCCTGTGCCGGATCCGGTATCAGCTCCGGTTCCTCCGCAAGCGGCGAGGGATAAAGTCATAATCCCGGCCATCAGCATGGAAGCAATACGTTTCATTTTCATAACTTTTGACCTCCTGTAAAAATGTGGTTTATCTGTAAGCGGGCTATTCCGCTTAAGATCGTTTTGTGCGGCTGCTCATTTCTGTACTCTGACCAGGGGCCAGGGATACTCGATCGTCAGCCTGTCTCCATCCAGTGTGTAATAAAGGATGGCGTCCTCCAGAGGATCATCATACATCAGCTTAATGGAGTGCTGCTCCTCATTCAGGGAGTAGTGCCCGTAGAACATATCCTCTTCACTGAAACCTCCCTCGGCAGTGAAGCGGAAGATCCAGCCGTTCTCCTGTTTCCAGTCACCGACGATGGAATCCGGGCCCTGACTGCCTTCTCCGTCCCTGATATAGGTGGATGCTTCGTAGAGGATCATCCCGTCTCCCTCTGCCACATATCGCAGTGAGAGCGTCTCTCCCTTGTCATCCTTCAGATTGATGCGGTCCGGAGTCTTTTCGTATTTATATTTTACTCCCTTATACAGGGCTGTACCGTTTCCTTCGTTCAGTGAGAGGATCTCTGTCTCCGGCTCATGATTGTAGGCCCATCTTTCCGCCTTATCGGCACAGGCCGTAGTCAGGATCAGCGTCATTAGCAGGAAAACGGCAATAATTCTCTTCATAATCTTTCTCATCTTCCTGCATGATATATTATCATCCACCCCTGAAAAAGTCAACGAATCTGCCCTCCATCCATATTATGTCCCCCTTTTTAACCAAAAAAGTCCCGTATCAGGGCTTACATTGTTAATTCCTGATTTAATTCCTGCCTTTTGCTCATACCGCAGCTTCTTTCAGGGCAAATTCTCCCAGACCCCCGTACACCGCATCACAGTACCCCAGGTCCTCCTCCGTGGGCTCCGTCAGGTCCGGGATCATCACGGTATACAGCCCTGCGGCATGGGCGCTTCGTATGCCGTTGGGAGAATCCTCCACGGCGATGGCCCGGCCTGCTTCGCAGCCGGCGATGCGCAGAGCCTCCAGATACACATCGGGATAGGGCTTCCCCCGTCCCACGCTCTTGGTGGAGATCATGCGGTCCAGAGGCAGGGTCAGCCCCGCATCCGCACTGTATCGTTCCACACGGCCTTTGGGTGATGCCGTTACGATATAATACTCCGCCCCCTTCTCATCCAGGCTGCGGATGAGCTCCGCCGCTCCGGGCTTGGCATGTACCGGATGTGTCTCCCGGTATGCCTCCATCAGCTCTTTCCTCTTCTCCCTCAGAGGATCGTATATATCCACCCCGAAAAGTCCTTTGATCTTTTCCCGTGCCAGGGCCGCATCCAGGCTGCGCATGGAAAGGCTCTCCTCCAGGGACATGGAAAAACCGCTGCACTCTGCCGCTTCTCTCCAGAAGCGGCTGTACAACGGTTCCGTATCCAGAAGCACTCCGTCCAGGTCGAAGAAGATGGTCTTCAGACTCACGGCATCATCACCTTTGCAGCCATGTCATCGGCTGTTGCCTTATCCGTAAAGATCTCCAGAAGCTTCAGGCCGAAAAGTGTCGCGGTGCCCATACCCCGGGAAGTGATGATATGGCCGTCCACCACAACGGCTTCGGTACTCTTCTCGGCACCGGTAAGCTGCTCTTCCATGCCGCCGTAGCAGGTGGCACGCTTTCCCTTCAAAAGGCCCAGCTGCCCGAAAACGGTAGGGGCCGCACAGATGGCAGCGATATATTTTCCTGCCGCGTCAAATTCCTTCACCTTTTCCAGCAAAGGCTCACAGGCACGCAGATTCTGGGTCCCCAGGCCGCCGCCGGGGAGGATCAGCATATCCTGGGCTCCGAAATCCAGATCTTCCAGGAGCATATCCGCCTGTACATAAATATCATGGGAACCCTTCACTTCCGTCCGTCCCATGACGGAGACCGTACTCACTTCCACCCCGCCCCTGCGCAGGATATCGATGGGGGCGATGGCCTCCACCTCTTCAAAACCGTCTGCCAGAAAGATCGCGACTTTTGCCATATCTTACATCTCCTTTATCCGTTTGATCGCTTCCTGCGTATTTTCAAAGGTACCGAAGGCCGTAAGGCGGAAGTAGTGCTCACCGCTGGGCCCGAAGCCGCTGCCCGGAGTACCTACCACACCGGCCTGTTCCAGCATGCGGTCAAAGAAATCCCAGCTTGTCATATTATCGGGAGTGCGCAGCCAGATGTAAGGCGCGTTCACGCCGCCGGAGACCGTATACCCCGCCTCAGCCAGATTTGTGCGGATGTACTCCGCATTGCGCATATAGTAAGCCACCTGTTTCTTCAGCTGCTCTTTTCCGTCCGGGCTGTAGACCGCCTCGCCGGCACGCTGCACGATATAGGGCGCTCCGTTGTACTTTGTCCCGTGCCTTCTGGCCCAGAGCCCGTGCAGGGCCACGCCGTCCACCGTAAGCTCCTTAGGGACCACCGTGAAGCCCAGACGCAGGCCGGTAAAGCCCGCATTCTTGGAGAAGGAACGGATCTCGATGGCGCAGGTCCTTGCCCCGGCGCATTCGTAAATGCTGTGAGGCACATCCGCCTCGGAGATATAGGATTCGTAAGCCGCGTCATAGATGATCACGGCCCCGTTCTCATTGGCGTAATCCACCCACTTCTGCAGCTGGGCTTTGGTGATCGTTGCCCCCGTGGGGTTATTGGGGAAGCAGAGATAGATCAGGTCCGGCTTCTCCTTCGGCAGCCGGGGAGCGAAGTCATTCTCCTCCAGGCAGGGCATGTAGATCACATCCGACCAGGTGCCTGTGGCCTCGTCATAGGTACCGGTACGGCCCGCCATCACGTTGGTATCCACATACACGGGATATACGGGGTCGCATACAGCCACCCTGCAGTCCTTTTCAAAGATCTCCTGGATGTTTCCGCAGTCTCCCTTGGCTCCGTCGGAAACAAAGACCTCATCCGCGGACACTTCACAGCCCCGGGCCTTGTAATCCTGCTCCGCGATGGTATTGCGCAGGAACTCATAACCCAGATCCGGTGCATAGCCATGGAAGCCCTCCGCCGATCCCATCTCGTCCACAGCCCGGTGAAGGGCATCGATGATGGCCGGTGCGATGGGCTGGGTCACATCCCCGATGCTTAAGCGTATCACGCTCTTTTCGGGATGGGCTGCCTGGAATTCGCGCTGCTTTCTCGCCACCGTGGAAAAGAGATAGCTTCCCGGCAACTTCAAGTAATCCTGATTTGCTCTTAACATGATTTAAACCTCCCCTGTAAAGACCGTCCTCGCGGGTCCGGTCATATATACGCAGTTATCTTCTTCTTTCCATTCGATGGTAAGCTTTCCGCCCCTGAGTTCGATCTCGGCCTTGCGTTCGCACTTTCCGTTCAGTACCGCGGCCACCAGCACCGCACTGGCTCCCGTTCCGCAGGCCAGGGTCTCGCCGGCCCCCCGCTCCCATACACGCATCCGTAGATGTGTACGGTCCAGAACCTGTACAAACTCGGTATTGACGGCCTTGGGGAAAGCCGGATGGTGCTCGTGCACGGGGCCGATCTTTTCCAGATCCAGCGCTTCCGTATCCTCCACAAAATACACCGCATGGGGGTTCCCCATGGACACGGCCGTCATGCGCTTCTCTGCCGTCTCCCCGCCAAAAACGAGACGTATGGCACGGTCCGTGTTTCCGTCTCCTTCATCCGCCAGCTTAGTCACATCCAGCGGGATCTTTTCCGCTTCCAGGATCGGCTCTCCCATATTGACGGTCACGCTGTCCACCTTACCGTCCTTAAGATGCAGATCCAGTGTCTTAACGCTGCCGGCACTTTCGATGGTCAGGGGATTCTTTGTTGTAAGTCCGTTATCGTATACATACTTCGCAACGCAGCGTATCCCGTTGCCGCACATCTCGGAGTAGGAGCCGTCGGAATTGTACATCTCCATCTCAAAATCCGCCTTCTCCGAAGGATTGATGAAGATCACTCCGTCGCTGCCGATGCCGTAATGCCGGTCGCTTAAACGCCTGGCCAGCTCCGGCTTGTCCGCTACCTGCTCACGGCTGCCGTCAATATAGATGTAATCATTACCGCAGCCTTCCATCTTCGTAAACTTCATAGGCATTCCCTCATTTGTCCATGAGTGTCAGTATCATCCGGGCGCTCTCCGCAAGTCCCGTCCCGCTGTCCATACTGCATTTCTGAAGATAGCGGTGTGCTTCTTCCTCGCTCATACGGTTGCGTTCCATCAGCACCGTCTTGGCCTCGTCGATGACGGCCTGCTCCTCCCGGCTCCGCTGCTTCGGGATCAGACGCTGTTTTTTACGTTTCCGCTCCCGGCGGCCGATCATCATCCCCAGGGTGGAAAAAAGATCCACGGTCTGCAGAGGCATGGGCAGTGCCACAACCTCCTCCGGCACCCCCTCCTCCAGCAGAGAGGCACGAGCGATCAGCAGCATTTCAAAATCACCCGGAAGGTCTTCCAACAATTCCGAGTATATCATATCCGGATAACGAAATCCACAGACAATGATGCCTTCCGCCAGGGCATCCGCTTCCGCCAGGGCCTGGGCCCCGGTATTGCAGATCACATCCACCTCGTAGCCGTTCTTTACCAACAGGCTGCGGATCGCTTTACCCTCTTCACTTTTCCCGAAGAGTACGATCAGGTTCATTTAATATTTATACAGATAACGATCCACTTCCCACTGGCTCACCTGGGCACTGTATTCCAGAAACTCCTTTTTCTTTCCTTCTATATAAAGAGGTGCGATATGAGGCCCCAGGGCATCCTGTACCAGGCTGTCTCCTTCCAGGGAATGAACCGCCTCCATCAGGGTCGTGGGCAGGGATTCCACTCCCATGGCTTTCAACTCTTCCGCCGGCATTGTAAAAAGATTGCCTTCCACGGGTGCGGGGGGCTCGATATGCTTCTCTATCCCTTCCAGACCGGCGCGAAGGACCACGGCCAGGGCCAGATAGGGATTGGCTGCCGAATCCGGGCTGCGCAGCTCCACTCTGGCCCGGGGACCTTTATCCGCAGGAACTCCAAGCAGGGGACCGCGCCCCTTGCCGCTCCAGCTGATCCACACCGGCGCATCATAGCCCGGTACCAGACGTTTGTAGGAATTCACCAGGGGATTGAGTATGGCCGTCATGCCCTTGATATGGGTCATGATCCCTCCGATGAACCAGCGGGCTTCCTGGCTGATCCCCTCGGGATCGGCATCATTACGGAAGATGTTTTCTCCGTTCCTGTGCAGGCTCATGTTCAGGTGCATGCCGGAACCGCAATTGCCGTACTTGGGCTTGGGCATGAAGGTGGCATGCTGACCATGGCGCCGCGCAATGGTCTTCACCGCCATCTTGAAGGTCACCACATTATCGGCAGTCTGCATGGCCTCGTCATGTGAAAAATCGATCTCGTGCTGGGCCGGTGCCTGCTCATGATGTGAGGATTCGATGGTAAAGCCCATCTCTTCCAGAGTAAGCACCATATCCCGGCGGGCATTCTCGCCGCTGTCGATGGGGCCGATATCAAAGTATCCGGCTCTCTCCATCTCTTCGGTCTGGGTGGTAGGCTGTCCATCCTCGTCGATACGGAAAAGGAAGAACTCGCACTCCGGTCCCACATGGAAGGTATAGCCCATCTCCGCCGCCTTTTCGATGGCCAGCTTCAGCACCCTTCTGGGATCCCCGGCAAAAGGCTTGCGGTCCGCCGTGTACACATCGCAAAGCATACGGGCCACTTTCCCATGCTGCGGTCTCCAGGGCAGGATCACCCAGCTGTCCGGATCCGGATAGAGGTACATATCCGCCTCTGTCCCCCGGGCAAAACCGTCGATGGCAGAGCCGTCAAACATCAGCTCGTTATTCAGCGCCCTCTCCAGCTGTACTGCCGTGATGGCCTTGTTCTTCAGGTTACCGAAAACATCCGTAAACTGCAGGCGGATGAACTCCACATTCTCCTCTTCTGCCAGCGCAAGGATCTCTTCCTTCGTGTATTTCGCCATGGCTTTCTCCCTTCTTTTCAGGCCCTTAAAAGGGCAAAGGAGCCCCTTTTTCAGGCACTCCCTTGTGCAACTGCACTGATTATACTTGATGAAAAAAAACTCGTCAAGACGTGGAAAACTGTGTTAAAATAATATGTCATCCCATGATAAGGGAATATCAGGTATCATCCCGGACCGGCAGAGCGGACCGGGGATCTTAACGCCGAAAGGAAGCCGAAAATGATCGAAAAAGGACAGATCTACGCCATCATCCCGGCCCGTGCCGGCAGCAAGGGCGTAAAAAACAAGAATATCCGCTGCGTAAAGGGCTACCCCCTGCTTGCTTACGCCATCGCCGCCGCCAAAAACTGCAGCCGTGTATCCCGCATCCTGGTATCCACCGATTCGGAGGAATATGCCGCCATCGCCCGTTATTACGGAGCCGAGACCCCTTTCCTGCGGCCCGCGGAGTATGCCACGGACACTTCTCCCGATATCGAGTTCATGGAACATGCCATAGGCTGGCTGGATAAGCATGAAGGGAAGCTTCCGGAATTCTTCATGCACCTGCGTCCCACTTCTCCCCTGCGGGAAAAGGAGCTGGTGGACGCTGCCGTGGACAGGATGCTTTCGGACCCCCAGGCCACCAGCCTGCGCAGTGCCCATAAGCAGGTCTTTCCTCCATATAAGATGTTCTGCATCCGGCCTGACGGCTACTACCGCAGCTTTATCGAAGGCATGAGCATCGATGAAGCCAATCAGCCCAGGCAGGACTTCGATCAGGTCTACACCCCCGACGGCTATGTGGATCTGCTCCGTACGGAATTCATACAGAAAAACCATAAGATGCACGGGGATAAGGTCATCTCCTATATCATCCCCAAAGCCGTGGATGTGGATGCCAAGGACGACCTGGATTATATCGAATACATACTGGAACAGCGTGAAGAAAGCCTGCTGAAATATCTGCGGGCCAATTATAAAGAGCTTTCGGAGGCCGGACTATGAAGATACTGATGATCGGGCTGGGCAGCATAGGCCAGCGTCACATGCGCAATATCCGCCGCATACTTGGGGATGAAGCGGAACTCATCGCCTTCCGCAGCCGGGGTCTTAAGGCCACCTTCAGCGACAGCCTGCAGATCCGCGAAGGCGTGGATCTGGAAGAGGAGTACAACATCAGCTCCTACACGGATATCGAAGAGGCCCTGGCAAAAAAGCCGGAGATCGCTTTCATCACCAATATCACATCCCGGCACATGGAGTTCGCCCTCCGCTGCGCGGAGGCAGGCTGCCATCTGCTGATCGAAAAGCCCCTCTCCGATTCCATGGAGGGTGTGGAGGAACTGAAACGTCTGGAAAAAGAAAAGGGCCTGAAGATCTTCATGGGCTTTCAGAACCGCTACCACCCCGAGGTGCAGCGCATGAAGGAAAGCGTGGAAAGCGGTGAGCTGGGTCGGCTCCGCTATGTTTCCTGCGAGTTCTCGGAACGGGTGACCACCATGCACCGCTACGAGGATTACCGGGATACCTACATGGCCCGGAAAAAGATGGGCGGCGGGCCGGTGCTGAACCTGCAGATGCACGATCTGGATATCCTGCAATGGCTCTTCGGAAAGCCGGTGGATGTACGGGCGCAGCTGGGAGAGCGCGGCGGACTGGAGATCGATGTTGAGGAAAGCGCCCAGGCGGTCTTTACTACCCGGGATGCTTATCCCATCTTTACCCACACGGATTTCCTCCAGTATCCCCCGGTGCATGCCTTCAAGGTCGTGGGCGAATACGGACGCATCGAGGCGGATCTTCTGGCTGCCCGCTTCACGAAATACCGCGGGGACGAACCTGCGGAGATATGGAACGATTCGGATTTCGTCCGCAATGAAATGTTCATCGAAGAACTGAATGATTTTCTGGAATGCATAAAAAAGGACACGGAACCTGCCATCCCCCTTTCGGCAGGGATCACGGCTCTTGAAATGGCGCTGGCGGAAAAACGCTCCGCAGCGGAAAACAAAACGGTGGAGGTATAAAGATGGCAAAAAAGATCTACACGGAACGTTTTGAGATCCCCGGGAAGGTATGTATCGTCACCGGCGGCGGCGGACTCATCGGCATGAAGCACTGTGAGGCCATCGTGGAAGGCGGCGGTGTGGCCGTGCTCCTGGACATCGTGCCGGAGGGCATGGAGCGGGTGAAGAAAAGCGTCACGGAAGAATACGGTGAAGATACCCGGATCGAATGTTTTGTCACCGACATCACAAAAAGGGAAGCCCTGGAGAAAGTCCGGGACAGCCTGCTGGAGAAATACGGCCATATCGATGTGCTGATCAATAACGCCGCCAACAATCCCAAGGTGGAAGGCGGCTCCAAAAACCTGGGAGCCATGCGCTTCCACAACTTCCCCGTGGAGCTCTGGGATCAGGATATCGCCGTGGGGCTTACGGGAGCCATGCTCTGTGCCCAGGTCTTCGGCGAAGTGATGGAAAAGCAGAAAAGCGGCGTGATCCTGAACATTTCTTCCGACTACGGCCTTATCGCCCCGGACCAGCGCATCTACCGCAAGGAGGGCCTGCCCGAGGAAGAGCAGACCATCAAACCCGTCTCCTACAGTGTGGTAAAGCACGGCCTCATCGGCCTGACGAAGTATCTGGCGGTATACTGGGCGGAGAAGGGCATACGGGTGAACACCCTCTGCCCCGCCAGCCTGGAAAACGGCCAGGATCCCGCCTTTCAGGAAAAGATCGGGAAGCTCATCCCCCTGGGCCGCATGAGCCGGCCGGACGAATACGTATGCACCATACTCTACATGATCTCGGATGCCGCCACCTATATGACCGGCGCCACCGTGGTACTGGACGGCGGAAGAACGGTGTGGTGAGCATCAGGCCTGTGGAGGTACTCCTTCCATAACATAGTAATGCCTGGCGATCCACTTGGACAGGCCACCCAGGCCGGGGTAGACGATACGCTCACTCATGTTCAGCTGATCCAGCATATCCCTCACCCGCCAGCGCAGCTTGGCTTCGATGACGTATTTTACGGTGCGCTCTGTCCGCTTCTCCAGGAAGTCCTCGATATCCGTGATCTTCATTGGTACCACGGCAAAGAAGGAATACTGGTTCACGATGCGCTGGTTGATGGAGGGCGGCTCCAGGATCACCATGGCCTTATCCTCCATATCGTCATCGTACTGCATCAGGCTGTTGCCCGTGATTGCTGCCAGATCATCCACCGAAAAGATGGTGGCTTCCTTGCTGTCGATGAGCTGCTGATAGCGGCCCGGCAGCAGATTGACCATCTCCGACATATCGATGCGCCATACGCAGCAGTCATGCTTATCCATCTGCTCCAGATCCTCTTCGCTGGTGGCGAAATGCAGCCCCACCAGGGCGGAGTGGGTCCAGTCCAGCAGGCGTGTGGGCAGGCCGTTGTGCTGGCCTTCGATCATCTGCCGCCATACGGACTGGGCAATGGAAGGATCACCGATCACGGCATATTTGGCGAAGTTCTCCAGGATGGCCGGCTCCAGGCGCTGCTTTAAGCCCTTGCAGTTCCGGGCCAGGGAGGTCTTCATTTTAAAGGAAGAATCCGGCAGCCCCCGGTATATATAGGATGAACGGTTCCTGTGCAGATCCTCACGGTACTCCTGCTCCGTAAAGAGCGGCAGCAGCTCGTCCAGATTTGTGATCCGTATCTCTTTGATCAAAGCTTCTCCCCCTTTGTACATTCCCGGGCCATGACAAACATGCGCTCCCCTTCTTCTTCCGGTCCCCACCAGCTTTTCACAAAGCGAAGGCCCGCTTCCTCAAGAAGAGCCCGCATTACTTCCTCTTCATAACCCCGCTGCAGATGTTCCTCCGTAAAAGCATCGTAGCGGCCGTCTTCGGCCAGCACGAAAGCCTTCAGCTCGCAGTCGTTGATCCCGTCTTCGTAACGGTTATCCCAGATAAAGCTGCATTCCTCCCTCTGCTCGGCGATCACAGCATCCCCGATGCAGTCCCGGTATTTATGTACTGTATTGAAATCAAATATGAATACCCCGCCGGGATCCAGATAATTGTTCACCAGCTTAAAGCACTGCAGCACTTCCTCCGGTGAGAGCAGATAATTCAGGCTGTCACAGAGACAGACCACCGCCCGTACGGTGCCGTAAAGCTCAAATTCCCGCATATCCTGACACAGAAACAGGATATCCCGGCCGCTCTCATCCGCTTTCTGCCGGGCCACATTAAGCATCTCGGGAGACAGATCCACACCGATCATATCATAGCCCGCTTCCGCCAGGGCTTCCGTAACGGTGCCGCTGCCGCAGGCCAGATCCAGCACCAGTCCGTCCGTTATGCCCACGGCCCCAAGCTCTTCCCTTACCCGTTCCGTCCATGCCCCGTAGGGCACATTATCCATCAGCAGGTCATAAACTTTTGCAAAATCCGTATAAGCTTCCATAACAAAGATTATTTTACACAAAATTCTTTCCAAAATAAAGAGAAAATAAAGCAAAATCACGATTGTAAAACAGCGGCTTTTTCGATAGAATAGCGTGAACACAGGAGGAGAATATCATTATGATGGGATCACAGGAATACTTAAGGGCCCTGAAACTCGGGGACAAGGAATATAAAGCCTGCGTGAGCAAGGGTATCTACCCCTATCTGCCGGTACTGGACGATCTGGTGAGCCGTGTGGATATCGAGACTCAGGTACCGCTGGGACTGGTGGAGATCCCCATCAAGTCCATCGTAGGCACATACAGCGCAGGGCGTACCACGGCCTTCGCACGGAATTTCATGCCCATACTGGAGCCGGATTCGGAATTCAGCGCCAAGTGGGGCCAGTTATATGACAGCCTTGAAGAGGACGGTCTGAGAGACCCCATCAAGGCCTTCGAATTCAACAACCGCTTCTATGTAATGGAAGGTAACAAGCGGGTATCCGTGTTCAAATACATGGATGCGGTGAGCATCGAGGGCACCGTGACCCGCATGATCCCGAAGCGCAGCGACGATCCCGAGGTGAAGATCTACTACGAGTTCATGGATTTCTATGATCTCACGGGCATCAATTACCTCTATATGTCCCGGGAAGGTAATTTCCGCAAGCTGCTGAAATACACCTACGGACTGGATACCAAATGGGAAAAGGAACAGGAGCAGGATTTCCGCGCGTTCTTTACCTTCTTTGAAAAAGAGTTTGCGCCGAAGGCCGCAGGGAAGCTTACCATCACCGCAGGTGACGCCCTCTGCGTCTATCTGTCCATTTTCGGCTACAAGGAAGCCGCCGAGAAGACCCAGGCCGAGATCCGCCGGGATATCGCAAGGCTGTGGAATGAATTTGTCAATTACAACAGCGGCGCCGAGATGACACTGGTACTGAACCCCACGCCGGAATCCCAGAAGACGGCGCTGGTGAAGCTGCTGCCGGGGGCATCCACCTTAAAGATCGCCTTTATCCATGACCGCAGCGCACAGCAGTCGGCCTGGACCTATTCCCATGAGCTGGGCCGCAAATATGTGCAGGACGCTCTGGGCGAGCGTATCGCCACCACGGCCGTGGATCGTGTGGAGGATCAGGACGCGGACGATGTCTTTGATGCCGCCATAGAAGCCGGTCATAAGGTCATCTTTGCCACCTCCCCGAAGCTCATGCCTGCCGCCGTCCGGGCTGCGGTAAAGCACCCGGAGGTCATCATCCTGAACTGCTCCATGAGCCTGGGCCACAAGACCATACGCTCCTACTATCTGCGGAACTATGAAGCCAAGTTCATCCTGGGAGCCATCGCCGGCGCCATGAAGGATGAAGGAAATATCGGCTATCTGGCAGACTACCCCATCCACGGTTCCACGGCCGAGATCAATGCCTTCGCCATGGGCGTGCAGATGACCTGCCACGATGCAAAGGTCTATCTGGAGTGGTCCACGGTAAAGGACCGTGATCCCTATGCCGCCTTCCGGGAAAACAATGTAACGCTGATCTCGGGCAGGGACATGAACGCCAAGGACAATACTTCCCGCGAATTCGGCCTCTATGCCCTGGGGAAGGAAGGCCGCGAATCGGAGCATACGAGCCTGGCCATGCCCGTGCGTCACTGGGGCAAGCTTTATGCCGAGATCATCCGCACCATACTTCGCGGTGCCTATAAAAATGATGAAAACGTCTTTGCGGATCAGGCCCTGAACTATTTCTGGGGCATGAGCTCCGAGGCTGTGGACGTGATCTATTCCCGCAACCTCCCCGCCGGTCCCGTACGCCTGCTGCGCAGCCTCCGGGCCGGTATGCGCGATATGGACATCAATCCGCTGATCGGTCCGGTCTACGCTCAGGACGGCAGCCTGAAATGCGAGGACGGCCAGGTGATCACCGCCAAGGATGCGGTGAACATCGACTGGCTGGCGGAAAATATCATAGGAGAGCTTCCCGACATCTCACAGTTGAAGGAAGAGGCTGTGGAGCTGGTGAGCATACAGGGAATAAAGAGCGAGGTATAGAACATGCGCATTCTGGCCATTGCGGACACGGAAGCAAAGAGCATCTGGGATTTTTACCAGCCGGAAAAGCTGGCAGGTACGGATATCATCCTATCCTGCGGCGACCTGGATCCCCGCTATCTTTCCTTCCTGGCTACCATGAGCCATGCACCGGTCTATTACGTTCACGGCAACCATGATGAGAAATACAAACGTATCCCCCCCGACGGCTGCATCAGCCTGGAGGACGATATCCTGGTATATGAAGGTGTGCGCATCCTGGGGCTGGGGGGATCCCTCCGCTATCGTCCCGGTGAGTGGCAGTTCGATCAGAAACAGATGCGGCTGCGGGTCATGAAGCTCCGCCACAAGATACGGAAGCACGGCGGCTTTGACATACTGATCGGCCATGCTCCCGCCCGTCACTTAGGGGACGGGGATGACCTGCCTCACCAGGGCTTTGACGTATTCACCGAGCTGCTGGAAAAATACCGTCCCCGGTATTTCCTGCACGGCCATGTACATCCCACCTACTCCCGGGACTACAAACGCCTGGGAGCCTACGGGGAGACCCTTATCATCAATGCATATGAGAAACACTTTTTCGAATATGAGAGCGAATGGGAAGAACAGTTCCCGAAGCTGAAGCCTTTCGAAAAATAACAGGGGGAAGCCCCCCTGTTTTCTTTTATCCCGTGATCCCGAACCAGGCGCCGAAGCCCAGGGTACAGGCCAGTCCCACGATCACTCCCGCCAGGGCCACGCCGCAGACCACCGCGATGATGCTTTCCTTAAACTTCATATCCAGCAGGCTGGCGGCCAGTGTTCCCGTCCAGGCTCCCGTGCCCGGCAGGGGTATGCCCACAAAGAGCATCAGTGCCACAAAGAGACCTCTCCCCGCCTTCTCCTGAAGCTTTACCCCGCCTTTATGTCCTTTCTCAAGGCAGAAGGTGAAGAATTTACCGATCACCTTTTTATCCTTTCCCCATTCCAGCACCTTACGTGCAAAAAAGAAGATGACCGGAACCGGCAGCATATTGCCGATGGCGATGATCACATAACCCGTCACCAGGCTGAACTCAGGATTCATACCTTTAAAGACGTAAGCCACGGGTATGGCTCCCCGCAGCTCGATCAGCGGGATCATGGAGACGATAAAGCATGCGATATACTGTGTCAGCGTGTTGGTTGAAAATGCCTGTATGATAGTATCTTTCAGTGCGCTCATCGGATCAGCTCCTTTAATGCAGTGATAAGTCTGTCAATCTCTTCATCCGTCCCCACCGAGATGCGCAGGTAGTTATCTATGCTGCGCGGCTTTTTGAAGTGACGGACAAAGATGTTCTTTTCCCTGAGGAAAGTAAAGATCTCTTCCGCAGTCAGTCTTTCATGTGTGGCGAATACGAAATTGGTCCGGGAATCCGCAAAGGAGAAGCCCAGCTCCTTTAATTCCTTCTTCATCCTTTCCCGTGTTGCCACCGTCTTTGCCGTGATATCCTTAAAATAAGCATCATCCCTTAAGGCTGCCGCACCCACGGCGATCGTCAGCGGATTGAGCGTATAGGAATTGAAGGAGAATTTTACATCCTTCAGATAATCGATGAGCTTCTTCTGACCGAAGGCCATGCCGATACGGATCCCGGCCAGGGCCCGGGACTTGGAAAAGGTCTGGACCACCAGAAGGTTGTCATATTTATCGATCAGGGGAAGGGCACTGCGTGCACCAAAGTCCACATAGGCTTCGTCCACGATCACCACCCTGTCCCTGTTATAAGCAAGGATCTCTTCGATCACATCCAGAGAAAGCTCCACCCCGGTAGGCGCATTGGGATTTGCGATCACAACACCCCCGTTATCACAGAGATAATCCTCTTTTTTCAGCCGGAACTCTTCATCCAGAGCCTTTGTCTCGTATGGAATACGGTACAGCTCGGCCCACACATCATAAAAGCTGTAGGTGATGTCCGGAAAGATCACGGGGCTTTCCGAATTAAAAAAGGTAAGGAAAGCCAGCGCCAGCACATCATCGGAACCTATTCCCACAAAGATATTCTCACTCTTCACCCCGTAAGCCGAAGCCATCTCTTCCACCAGTTCGGACGCCCCGGTATCGGGATACTTCCTGAGCAATGACGCATCATATTCCTTTATGGCCTTCGCCACCAGCGGTGAGGGCGGATAGGGATTCTCATTGGTATTGAGCTTTATCACCCCGCTGCTCTTCGGCTGCTCTCCGGGCGTATAAGGCACTACTTTTCTGACATTGTCTTCCCAGCTCATTTAACAGCTCCTTTCTGCACAACGCCTCATTCTATCACAAGACCGCGTCCCGGGCAAGCCATGAGGAGTTCCTTCCGTTAGAACGCTGCGAGGTGAACGGAACCGCTGCGGGGGCCTCACATGCGCTTTGTCCCGGCATACTGACAAATGAAGTCATCCGTAGTTACTTAAGAAGATAAACGCATTAGCCGTCATGTGAAACAGTAATGGAGCAAAAAGCCCTTCCTCCTTCAGCATGAGCTTTCCGAGCACCAGCCCCATCAGGAAAGCGTATATTCCCTGCAGGATATTGCCGTGGTAGCAGCCAAAAAACAGGGCTGTGAGCACAATGGTCAGTCCCTCGGAAAACACCCGTCTGATCCGCCCGCATAAAAGCCAGCGGAACACCAGCTCTTCCAGCGCAGGCGAGACCAGCACATAGAGCACGAGCCCGGGAAGGAGCGGCGTGCTGCGGTCATAGGCGGCGCTGTCAAAAAAGGCCTGTGTCTTTTCCGCGTCAAAAAAGAGGGGGATGATCAGCTTCGCCAGGCTGTTGATCCCTGTATTCAGCAGCGCCGAAAGTACGATGCCGAGAGCGACGATGAACAGGCATTTCCCTGCGATCTGCCTCTTTTTCCACAAGGGCCGTATATACAGCGGCTCCTTCTTCCGGTAGATCAGCCACAGGCCGGCTCCGCAGCAGAGCATCACCAGGCAGTTGATCCATACTCCCAGCAGACGGGAATGGGAACTCATCCAGAGGATAAGTTCCGGACTGCCGCCTTCTTTCAGCTTTGTTACGACCCAGGTGCCGATACCGTAGAAGCACTGCAGGAATACAAAATAAAGTACGAAAGGCGACAGCATATAAAGCGCCCGGAATAATCCGTTTTCCGGCGGAGTGCTCAGCGGGATGCGCGCCTCCGCTTCCGCTCTTTTCGACTTCAGGGCATAGAGCTCCCGGTCTTCTCCTCCCAGCAGAAGCTCTCTCAGCTCCTCTACCGTTGCGGCAACGGCGTCGGCTCCGGCTTTGGTAAGTTCCCCTTCCTCCGCGTAGCCGTAGCTCACCCCTATGGCGTCCAGCTTCTCCGCCCGGGCCCCTTCGATATCAAAACGGCGGTCTCCCACCATGGCCGTGCACTCGCGGCAGCTGCTGTCGTCTTTTCCGCCATAGAGCTGACGCAGGGCTTCTTTGACCACTTCTTCCTTTTTCGAACGTTTCCCGTCCAGCTCGCTTCCCACCACCACGGCAAAATACTTCCGCATGCCGAAATGGGAAAGGATGCGTTCCACAAAGACCGTGGGTTTGGAGCTGGCCACCGCCAGCTTCACCCCCTGCTTTTTCAGGCTGGCAAGGAGCTGCGGTATCCCGTCATACACCCTGTTTTCCGCCCAGCCCTTATCGGAAAAGCGTTCCCGGTAATATGCGACCGCCTGCCCGGCCTCTTCCTCGTTCATATGGTAAAACTCCCGGAAGCTGTCCGAAAGCGGCGGCCCGATAAAGGAGGTCAGCTCATCAATGGGCGGCGGCTCGATCCCGCTCTTTTCCAGGGCATAACGGACCGACCCGCATATCCCTTCCTTCGGGTCACTCAGGGTACCATCAAGATCAAAAAGCACGTATTTATACATACTTGACATTTTCCCACGAAATGGCTACAATGGCAAGCGATAAATGCCGGGGGCGCGTTATGCTGAGAAGTACCCTTATTACCTGAACCGGATAATGCCGGCGTAGGGAGCAGCATGCAAGCTACCTCCGCGTCTAAAAGGAGGTATTTTTTATGTCTACATTCATCGAATTTGTGGAAGAAGACGGGGCCTATGCCCTGACAGGAAGCGGTATCACTGCGGTAATGTTCTTCATGTATCTGGCCATCGTACTGGCCGGGGTCGGGATCTTTCTTGCGGGTAAAAAAGAAAAAGCCCAGAAGATCTCCACCAAACAGCTGGTCTTTTCCGCAGCAGCACTGGCTCTGGCTTTCCCGCTGTCCTATATCAAGATCCTGGACTTCCCCTGGGGCGGCTCCGTCACCCTCTGCTCCATGCTATTCGTAACACTCATCGGCTACTGGTACGGACCCATGGTGGGCTTTTCCGCCGCCTTTGCCTACAGTCTGCTGCAGTTTATCCAGGGCGGAAGCAGCTATATGCTCTCCCTGCCCCAGGTTCTTATGGACTACCTGCTGGCCTTTACGGCTCTGGGTGCTTCCGGCTTCTTTAAGGGCAAAAAGCACGGCCTTGTCATCGGCTATCTGGTGGCGGTCTTCCTGCGGGGACTCTTTCACAGTATCGGCGGCTATCTGTACTGGATGGACTACATGCCGGAGGACTTCCCGAAGGCGCTGACTGCCGTATATCCCATCATCTATAATTATGCATATATCCTGGGAGAGGCGGCCATCACCATCGTGATCCTGCTCCTGCCGCCGGTAAGAAATGCACTGGTCAAAGTAGAAAGAGAAAGCTGAGAACTTACTTGGTTCCGGGCTGCATGCACTCAGCCACGATGTTCACCACCTGGGGATCCAGCTTGCCGTCCATAGCCATACCCTTGAGGATGCCTATAGCGCTTTCCTCATCGATCCTGGCCTTGTAGGGACGGTCATCCGCTGTCAGGGAATCATAGATATCACAGACTGTAAGTATCCTTGTAAGGAAATCAAGCTGATCCCCGCGCAGTCCCCGGGGATAGCCGCTGCCGTCCAGCATCTCGTGATGGTTGGCGGCTATACTGCGGACCTTGTTATACTTATCCGTAAAACGGATATCCGCCAGCAGGCGGTCGGTATATACCACGTGCTGCTCCACCACTTCGCGTTCCTCTTCCGTAAGAGTTCCCTTCATGATGTGCAGTGATTTCTGCTCCTGATAATCCAGATAGGGGATCACTTCCCCTTCGGTGGTACGGTATTCCCTGGCACTCATGGCATCCACCCAGGCCAGGTCTTCGGGGCTTAAGCTGTCTTCCACGTTCAGCCGGTCCAGATCCTCCAGGAAGCTCATCAGTTCCTTATCCTCTGCCGCCCAGACGGATTCTTCCAGACGTCCCTCCAGAAAATCGATACGCTTCAGCAGACGGATGCGCTCCAGCTTGTCCCAGAGCCGCTCCAGCCCGGTAACACCCAGTCTCGTGGACTTGTTCATCATCTCACGAGGGGTGATGATCTTTCCGATATCATGAAGCAGGGCCGCCATGGAAAGCTGCTCCCTGTCATTATCGGTGATATAGATATCCAGATTGCCCCGGGTGTGGTTATCGTTGATGAAATCCACCACCTGCATGCAGTACTGTTCCACATGTCTTGTGTGATTCGCATTGTACGGGGTCTTGGCATCGATGGCGGTGGTCAGGCTCTTCACAAAACTGCCCAGCTGTTCGTCCATGTCCTGGATCAGTATCATGTTGGTCAGGCTGTTGGCCATCTGCGAAGTAAGGGAGCGTACGATATTCTCGCAATCCTTATCAAAGGATATGACATTCCCGTCATGATCCGTACTGTTATAAAGGCTCACCACACCCAGTACCGGCTTGCCCACCACATGAATGGGGCTTACCAGCATGGAACGGGTACGGTATTCGTTCTTCTTGTCGAATTCCCGGATAAAACGGGTGTCGAAACGCTCTTCCGCGTAGATATCCTCGATATTTAAAACTTCCCTCTTATGATAGGCATAGGTGAAGATATTGGTATCCCGGTCTTCCGCCAGTTCCATATCGGCCTGATCGGCGGAATGCTTTTCGTCGGCGTCCAGGGTACGGTTCAGATCCAGCAGATGAACGAGTCGTCCTTCCTCATCATCCACCATATAAAGAGTACCCCCGTCTGCGCGTGTATAACGCATACAGGCATCCAGTATGGTATCAAAGATCACAAGGAAATTGGCTTCCGTAGCTACAGTGTAGCCGACCCTGAGAAAATCTTTTTCCAGATCCGTTATCTGCATGAAAGGTAAAAATCTCCCGTCCAAAAACCGCGCCGACAGCTATTCTATCAGAAACAGGAATAAAAATCCAGTGTACTCATGACAATGTTTTGGCTGTTGGGAATCATCAGCAGTCGGAAACGGAGATAAAGCGGTCCAGTGCAAAGGAATAGATCAGGCTCTCCTTTACCGGCAGCTCCCGCAGCTGACCCAGGGCCCGCGCATAAAGCTGAAGCTGACGCCGGTAGCGGCGCAAAAGCTCCTCCGCCTCCGTAACACGATCCGTTTTATAATCCAGCAGCACCAGGCAGTCCTCTTCCTCCCAGTATACGTCGATGACTCCCTGGATCAGCACCGTCTCATCTGCCGGAAAAGTCTCCTTAAGCTCTGCTGCCGAAACTCCCATGAAGAAGGGCTGCTCCCTGTAGAGCTTTCCCTGCCGCGCCGCCTCTTCCATGCGCCGCACCGTATCCTGCGCAAGAAAACGTTCCATGGCGGGAAGGCGGACCAGGGAAGCATATTCCTCCGAAAGGCGTGCGCTCTTGCGCTGAGCAGCCAGCTGCGAAGCAAGAAAGGCCTCTCTCCCCTCTGCCGGACAGGCCGCAAAATCCAGAAGCTCCAGAAAACGGTGATAGGCACTGCCCCGGCTCACCCCGTGACTGCCTTCCTCCGCTCCGGCAAAGGAAGGAACATACGCCTCCTTAAGCTCCGTTTCGAATACGGGAGCTGCCTCTTCGTCCTCATACGCCGCCCGCTTCAGCTCCGATACGCTGGTCTTGATATAGAGCCCCTTAAGCTCGGGATGGGCATAGCGGCGCTCGTCGTAGGCACGCAGGGCGGCAAGTCTTTCCTCATCCACCGCTGTGGAATCATCCAGCAGACGGCTCTTCTCACCGAAGGCACGCTGTACTTCTTCAGCTGCCCGCTCCCCGGCCTCCGGAAATGAGAAGGCCCGTTCGAAGCGCGCGCTTCCTCCATCGGCTCCCAGAGCGAGACGGATCAGCTTCATGGGAGATGAAGCATGCCGTATCGCATAGTTGTCTGCCGCGGCTTCCTCCTCTTCCGTTCTTTCCTTTTTTATATCGGTAAGGATCAGCTTCTCCTTAGCCCTGGTCAGCGCGACATATAACACGCGCATATCCTCCGCCAGCATATCCTCCTTCAGTTTTCCCGCCAGGATGCTGCGTTTTGCCCCCTTAAAGCGCAAACGCCGCACGGGATCCACTGCATTTGCCGCGATCCCCAGTCCGGGATCCAGAAGCAGTGCTTCCGAAGCATCACGCCGGTTAAAACGGCGGTAGAATCCCAGACAGAAGACCACCGGGAATTCCAGTCCCTTACTCTTATGTATGGTCATGGTCCGCACCACATCGGCATTTTCCGACGCAGCCAGAGCCTCACCGAAGTCCACTTCCTGTTCCTTGAGCTGTCCCAGATAACGGATAAAATGAAACAGCCCCTTATAACTGCTCTGCTCGTAAGCCGTAGCCCGTTCCAGAAGAAGGCGTATGTTGGCAGCTCTCTGGGCTCCCGCCGGCTGTGCCGCCACCCGGATCAGATAATCAGTCTCACGGATCAGACGCTCTATCAGCTCCCGCACCTTCATATAGCGGGCATACTCCCGGAAACGTCCGAGCAGTTCAAAGAATCCCTCCAGCTTCTTTACCAGCTCCGGGCGTGCTCCCTCCGTGCCCGGATAGGCCCGCAGCGCATCGTAAAGCTCCCCTTTCCCGCCTGCTCCCCGGATCACGGCTGCCTCTTCTTCGCTGAAAAGCTCCAGAAAATGCACCAGGGTTGCATGCAGGGGCATATCCTGCCTCGGATTATCGATCACCCGCAGAGCGGAAAGCAGACAGCGTACCTCCGGAGCTTTGAAGTATCCGCTGCGGCCCGCGCAATAAACCGGAATGTCATATTCCGCAAAGACTTCCCGTAAAGGCTGTTCGTAATCGGCCGTGGAACGGGACAGGAGTACGATATCCCCGTAACGCAGCGGCCGCTGAACCTTCTCTTCCTTATCCCATACCACAAAGCCGGAATGCATGAGTTCCCGGATGCGTTCTGCCACCATCCTGCATTCCAGGACCAGCTTTCCGGGTGCGGGCTCATCCTCTTCCAGAAGCTCCTCCGCCTCCTTTGTGTAGAGCACATCGATCTCGCTCTCATACTCCCTTCCGACGGCTTCGGGATAATAATCCTCCCCGCGTACCAGCTCCGCTTTTTCATCGTAATCCAGGCCGGCCACGGCTTTGTTCATGATCACACGGAAGATCCGGTTCACAAAGGAAAGCACCTCTTCACGGCTCCGGAAGTTGCGGTTTAAGTCGATCCTTTGGTCCGGCCCCGTCTCCCCGTAGCGCTCGTACTTCTCCAGAAAGATCTCGGGCCTGGCCATACGGAAACGGTATATGCTCTGCTTCACATCCCCCACGCAGAAATAATCGTCTTCGCGTGCGATGCTGCGCAGGATGTATTCCTGTACATAATTACTGTCCTGATATTCATCCACGAAGATCTGTTCAAAATGCTCCCTGTATTCCTCCGCAGCAGCGGTGGGGGCCAGTTCTCCCTTTTCATTCTCCCGGAGCAGTATCTGCAGGGCAAAGTGCTCCATATCCGTAAAGTCTACCACCCCGCGTTCCCGCTTCAGTTCCGAAAAGCGCTCCATAAGGGACAGACACAGCTTGCAAAGCCCCTCCAGATCGCGCCGTATATGGGGAGCACATTCCTTAAGGCTCTCCTCCGTGGCCGTATACCCCTCCCCGGCTTCCGCAAAGATATCCCTTGCTTTATCGATCAGAGCCTTGGCCTTCGCACGCAGTTCAGGGTCTTCCGTCTTCTTCTTCCCGGAGGAAAGCTTCGGCAGATCCGCCGCCGCAAAGATCTGCTGCCGCCTCGCGTAGCTTTCCTGTTGGAGCAAAAGCTCCGCGAGGCCTGCCAGCTCCGATGCTGCGGGAAGGTATGCCGACGGTCCTGCATCCATACGGCAAAGCTCCACGGCCCTGTCGGATAAGCTCTTCATCCGCTCCAGCAGTTCATCGTAACGCTTTCTGCCGTACCGGTACCAGTCCGTGGCTTCCATCGCCTCTATACTCTCCGGTGCCGCATCCCTCCAGGCTTCCCTTAACCACTGCTCCGGCTGCGGATGACTGCAGACAAAATCATAGAGTTTAAGTACCAGCTCCTGCAGGCTGTTATCCCATACGCCGTCCGCGTAGCTTTCCGCCAGGTGCAGAAAGTCTCCGTCCCCTGATTCATAGGCTTCCCGGATAACGTCATCCAGCGCATCCGCCAGCATCAGCTTCTTTTCCCCTTCATCCAGGATGCGGAAGCCGGGATCAAGGGCGATATCCGCAAAATTATTCCTTACCACAAAGAGACAGAAGCTGTCGATGGTCGTGATCTGGGCATTATGCAGAAGGGCGGACTGGCGTTCCATACGTTCATCCTCCGGATGAGCGGCCGAGTGATCTGCTATGGCTTTTCCGATACGCTCCCGCATCTCGGCCGCAGCTGCCCGGGTATAGGTAACGATGAGCATGCGGTCGATATCCACCGGATGCTCCTTATCCGTCATGAGAGACAGTATACGCGCCGTAAGTACCGCCGTCTTTCCGCTGCCCGCAGCTGCGGAGACCAGCAGGTTTTCCCTGCGGCTTTCGATCACTGCTTTCTGTTCGTCTGTATACTTTACTTCCGCCAAGCCTATTCCTCTCCCGCTTCCCTGCGTATCCGCTCCCAGGCTTCTTCCGCCGAAAGCTTTCTTCCCCCGTATGCACAGCCCTGAAGCCGTGTATCAAAGGGACATTCTTCTTTATGATCGCAATATCTGCAGCTGTCCTGATCCAGCGGAGCGGCTCCCGCCTGCCCTTCCATGATCCCCGCGGCCAGGCTCTTCAGTTTCATTTCGGCCCAGTCCAGCAGAGCTTCCATATCCCGGGCTTCAGCCAGTTCCGAGCTCTTCGTATAGTCGCCGTCTTTCTTCAGCTTTACCCGTATCGCGGCAGAGTCCCCGCCGAAGTTTTGATCCAGGCCCCGTACCACGCTGTCCTCCTTCCGGATCAGGCCGGTCACCCGCAGTTCCTTCGCAAGCGCAGCCTGCAGTTCTTCGGGACTGGCTCCGTCCCCGTCCATCAGCGGATCCCTCAGGATATAATAGAAGAAAGCAGCCGGCAGCACCTTAAGCTCCGGATGCGCTTCCTTCATCTGTGTCATGGCCTCCTTCAGATAAACGGGCAGCTGCAGCTGCCTCCCCGCATAGAGCTCGGTGATGTCCGCTTTCTTCGTACCGGTCTTGTAATCCGTCACCTTCAGATAGAGGGTATCCCCTTCCCGGAGCACGTCCACGCGGTCGATCTTTCCCGTAAGGCGCATGCTGTATTTTATGTCTCCGACAGAGAATTCCGTTTTACGCCGGAAGCTGCACTCAAAGCTTTCCGGCCGGAAGGCGCCGCAGCGAAGCTGTTGTGCAAGTGTCTGCACGCTGCGCTTCAGTATGCGCTGCATACGCTTCATCTGCTGCATATCCCTGCTGTTTTCGCCGGACAATGCTCCATACTCAGCACATACCCGTGAAGTAAGTTCCGGCAGCAGCCTGTCCACTTCTTCCTCCGTCACCTCACTCCATTCACGTCCCTTTTGCTTAAGCTCCTTTCCGAAAAGCTCCAGCACATTATGGCAGAGTGTCCCCACATCCATGGGTGCCAGACCACTCTCCTCCCGTTCGGAAAGTCGAAGGCCATAACTCAGATAATGGGCATAGGCGCAGGAAGCAAAGCGTTCCATACGGCTCACACTGCCTACGGGTTCCTCACCGTAAAGTGTGCGGACGGACTCCTCCGACAGAAGGGGCGGCAGATAGCGGTAGAAGGCGGCATTCGCCAGCTTCAGCGCACGCATGCCGTACTTTTCCCCGTACAGGCGCCAGGCCGCCAGCAGCTCCTTAACTTCCTCCTCCGAAAGCAGGCCGGCAGCATAATCGGAAAGCATCAGGGCCAGACTCAGGGAATCCGGCAGTTCATCCGCATTCCTCTTCGCACTGCTTTGCGAAAGCTTCGGGAACAGCCCGTTCATCACCGTAAGAAGGTAGGAGTCCCGTAAACTCTCCCCTCCGGCGGCACTCAGGCTGTGGGAGAGGATCAGCCTCTCCGACGGCCGGCTTAAGGCATGATAAAGATACAGCCGCTGGATGAACATACGCTGTCTCGGAGTTGGAGAAAGGGCAAAGCCCGACCCTTCCAGAAACTCCCGGTCGATGTCCGAGATCATGCCTCCGCTGCCGATGGCTGCCGGCACCACCCCGTCGTTTAAGCCCGCAAAGAAAAGAACCTTCACCGGCTTTAAGCGGGTGCGCTCCATATCCCCGATCACCACCCGGTCCGTATCCTGGGGCAGAACCCCCAGCTTGATCTCCTCGATACCCGACAGAAAGATCTCCGTATACTCGGAAAGGGCCAGTTCCTCTCCGGCCAGAAGCTCCGCGATCTGTTCCAGCAGACGGCAGACCGATTCGTATACCTGCTCGTACTCCTTGGCCCTGGTCTCATCACCTCCGTCCCGGAAGGCCAGCGCCATGGCCTGCAGCTTGTCATAAACCGCATTCTCCGAAAGAAAGGCATACTGCCTTTCGGCATAAGCGGCGGCATCCGCCTTCTTTCCCAGCTCAAGGAGCGGTCCGCAGAGCTTCATGATCTTTTCCCGGGTGGCATTGATCTTCATCATGTCTTCTTCGCTTCCCCGCATATAACGGGGAATACGCACGAAGTTCTTCTCCCAGGCTCTTCGTCCCCTCACGCCGGTAGCCAGGATATAATTCTCCAGTTCGTCGGCCTCCTCCTGTGTGACACCGGAAAGGCCGCTGCGAAGAAGCTGCATCACGGGCTCATAGGCAAAATCCTTTACGGCGCATTCCATCGTGCTGCGAAGGAATTCCGTAACGGGATTGTGTTCCAGCTTACGGTTGCTGTCCAGGAAATAGGGGATACCGTAGGCTGCCGAAGCCTCCTCCACATAAGGAGCATAACGGTCGGGATCCCCGCTGATCACGGCGATGTCACGGTAGGCGAGACCTTCCTCTCTTGTAAGCCTTCGAACCCTGCGGAAGATCTCCTTCACTTCCTCGGCAGGATCCTTTGCGCTGAAGGAAGTGATCTCCGTACCCGGATCTTCCGGATACACCGCCGTCCCTCCCCGGAAGATATTCTTCTCCAGAAAAGCAAGGGCCGGACGCCCCCGGAAACGCCAGGGCTCTCCATACAGGAGTATATCCTCTCCCCGGGGACAGCCCGCATCCGCTGCCAGCTGTTCCAGGGAGTGTATCGTCTTCATGCTCAGGGAGAAAAGACGATGCTCATCTGCATCTCTCCGGTAACTCTCCAGTTCCTCCGCAGGCAGGATAATGCTGACCAAAAGCTCTTCGCAGCATCTCAGCAGCTGCGTTATAACACTATTTTGCACGGGTGTGAATCCGGTAAAACAATCAAATGCCACCACACTGCCTTTCAGCAGGGTGGAACGGCTGATGTTCGCCGCCAGTATCTCCGTTTTTTCTTCCTTGGTGATATAGCGTTCCCCCAGATAGGAACGGAACGCTTCATAGACTGTTTTTACATCTTTGAGTTTCCCGGAAAGCAGCTTACGCCCTACGGCATATTCCGCAAGCCGCTCAAGCTCCTCCGGACCGATATCATATTGGAGGAATTCCGAGATCAGGGATTTCAGCTCATGGACATAGCCCTTCTTCTCCAGAGATGAGCCTATGACCGGCAGCCGGTCCTTCAGTCCGGCCGCCAGACGGCGGAGTACCAGATTCTTCCCCGTATCGTCCAGGGTGATGCGCTCCGCTTCCCCCAGCTCATCGGCAATACGATAATAAAGCCTCCCAAAGCTCTGCACATCGATGTTCATGATGCCGTGCCGGGGATGACGTTCCACCATCTCCTTCTGGGTCTGCATGGTGAACTGGTCGGGAACGATCATCATGAACTGCTGCTCCGGCCGCTCCATGGAACGCCGTATCAGCTCATCCTGAAGCCTCCGGCTCTTCCCGCTCCCTGCCCCGCCGATGACAAAACGAAGAGACATAAGGCATTAACCCAGAAGCTCTTTGAGCAGGCTGTTCACGGTACCCGGATCCGCCTTGCCCTTTGCCAGCTTCATGGTCTGCCCCACAAGGAAGCCTATGGCTTTCTCCTTGCCGGCTTTATAATCCTCTACGGATTTCGGATTTTCGGCTATGACCTGCTCGCAGATGGCCTTAAGGGCGCCTGCGTCGGACTCCTGTTTTAAGCCGTGTTCCTCAACATAGGCCACGGGATCCGTGTCATCCTCAAACATCTTTTCAAAAACTTCCTTGGCCACGGAAGAATTGATCACACGCTTTTCCGTAAGCCCGATCAGATCGGCCAGATGCTTCGCGGAAAAACGTATATCCTCCGGATCCATATTCTGTTCCTTTAAGAGGCGCAGGGTCTCCACCATCAGCCAGTTACTCACCTTCTTGGGCTGGCCGGAAAGCTTTGTAGCCTCTTCAAAGATATCCGCCATGGCTTTGCTGTCGGTGATGATGCCGATATCATAGTCGGGGATACCGTATTCCTCTTTATAACGGGCCATCTTTGCCGGACGGAATTCCGGCTGACGGCTTTTTATCTCTTCGATCCACTCCTCGGAAACCTCCACCGGGATCAGATCCGGATCCGGGAAGTAGCGGTAATCCTGGGCATCCTCCTTGCTGCGCATGGCATAGGATTCGCCCTTGTTATCGTCAAAGCGCCGGGTTTCCTGAACAACGCTGCCACCGCTCTCCAGTATATCGATCTGCCGCTCCCGCTCGCTGGCAATGGCATGGGTGATGGAAGTAAAGGAGTTCAGGTTCTTCATCTCGGTACGGGTACCGAACTCCGCAGCTCCCACGGGCCGCACGGAAAGGTTCACATCCGCACGCATGCTGCCCTCCTGAAGCTTGCAGTCCGAAGCTCCCAGATAACGGATGAACATACGCAGCTTCTCCAGATAGGCAATGACTTCCTCCGCACTGCGCATATCCGGCTCGGAGACGATCTCGATCAGCGGCACCCCGGAGCGGTTGTAGTCCACCAGGCTCACCTCGGCCCATTCATCATGGATCAGCTTGCCCGCGTCCTCCTCCATATGGATCTCGTGGATCCCCACCTTTTTGCTGCCGCCGGCTTCCGTTTCGATCTCCACGTAACCGTTACGGCAGATGGGCAGATAGAGCTGGGAGATCTGATAGTTCTGGGGATTATCCGGATAAAAGTAATTCTTCCGGTCAAACTTCCCGTGACGCGTGATCTCACAGTTGGTAGCCAGGCCCACTGCGATGGCATATTCCACCACCTGCTTATTGAGCACCGGGAGCGACCCCGGCATGCCGGTACAGACCGGACAGGTGTGACTGTTCACTTCACCGCCGAACTGAGTGGAACAGCCGCAGAAGATCTTGGTCTTCGTTGCCAGCTCCACATGGACCTCCAGGCCTATGACGGTTTCGTATTCTCTGGACATGATCGTACTCCTTTTTGCTTAAGCTATCTTAATCTTCCTTTTTGCCGCAGCAACATTCCCCGTCCTCTTCACAGCAGCCGGAGTCGTGAACGCTGGTGTTCCCGTTATTGCAGCCGACCCTCATCTTTCTGGGCGGAGCGATGAGTATCCCCAGGATGATGCCGCCGAGGAAAGCCGCCAGCAGCTGATAGAACCACATCCCGCGGCTCATCACCTTTGCATCGTTAAAGCTGTCAAAAAATGCGTTGATCTTTTTCATATCCTTCTCCTTTCATTTCTTCCGGACAGGCCCGGCCATCATTTTCTTATTTTCTCATAAGTATACGCTGCGCGTATCAGCACATCTTCCCTGAAGCAGTCACCCAGAAGCTGCAGACCGATGGGCAGCCCTTCCTTATCCGCACCGCAGGGCAGGCTGATCCCCGGGATCCCCGCCAGATTGGCCGATACAGTGTAGATATCTCCCAGATACATCTTCATGGGATCGGAGAGGCTTTCTCCCAGCCGGGGAGCCGTGGTGGGTGCAACGGGTCCCAGGAGGATGTCATACTTGGAAAAAGCTTCATCAAAAGCTTTCTTTATCAGAGCCTTCACCTTCAGAGCCTTCAGATAATAGGCGTCGTAATAGCCGGAGGAGAGCACAAAGCTTCCCAGCATGATGCGCCGTTTCACCTCCGCCCCGAAGCCCTCGGAACGGGTCTTCTTATACATATCATGGAGATCCGTGTATTCCTCCGTACGGTAACCGTACTTGATGCCGTCGAAGCGCTCCAGATTGGAACTGGCCTCGGCATCCGCAATGGTATAGTAGGTAGGGATGGCATATTTCACCAGATCCAGCCGGCACTCTTCCACCTTTGCCCCGGCGGCTTTCAGCTCCTCCGCCGCCTTCCGTACGGCCTCACCCACTTCCTCATCCAGGCCTTCCCCGAAATAATCCGAGGGGATCCCGATCCGCAGATCCTTCACATCCTCCCGCAGGGCCTCCGTGAAATGCAGATCCTTACGGTCCAGAGAGGTGGAATCCTTTTCGTCATAGCCGCTGATGGCCTCCAGTACCGCTGCGGCATCCCGTACATCCTTGGTCAGGGGCCCGATCTGGTCCAGGGAGGAACCGTAGGCCACCAGGCCGTAACGGGAGACTGTTCCGTAGGTAGGCTTTATCCCCACCACGCCGCAATAGCCTGCCGGCTGCCTTATGGACCCGCCGGTATCCGAACCCAGGGCATAGATGCATTCCTCCGCCGCCACGGCTGCTGCGGAACCACCGCTGCTGCCGCCGGGCACATGCTCCGTATTCCGGGGATTGCGGGTGATTCCGAAGTAGGAAGTCTCGGTGGTGGAGCCCATAGCGAACTCATCCATATTGGTCTTACCGATGATCACGGCTCCGGCTTCCTTAAGCTTTTCCACAGCCGTCGCACTGTAGGCAGGGACAAAATTTCCCAGTATCCTGGAAGCACAGGTGGTGAGCATCCCTTCGGTACACATATTATCCTTTACAGCCATGGGAACACCGGCCAGGGGACCTAAGCTTTCTCCCGCATCGATACGCTTCTGCACCGCCTCGGCATTTTCATATGCCCTCTCGGCATCCAGCGTGATATAGGCGTGGATCTCATCTTCCCGCACGCCGATCTGCTCCATACAGGCATCCAGAGCCTCCGTAGCCTTCAGCTCTCCGCCGGCGATCTTCTGCCCCAGCTCCCATGCACTCATTTCCGTCAGTTTCATTGTGATTTCTCCCTATAAGCCATACTGTACAGTATTTTCTCATATCCGAATAAAAAAAACAAGGGGGCGAGTCCCGCCCCCTTGCGGTAAAAAAGTCGATGATATTATACTCTGAAATAGCTGATGGTATCGGTCAGATCCGCTGCCAGGCCCTGAAGCTTACCGGCGCTCTCACTGATGATGGTGAAGGTAGCGTTCAGCTCTTCCATGGAAGCATTGGTCTGCTCGGTGGAAGCTGCATTCTCTTCGCTGATGGCGGAGAGGTCGCTGATGATACCGGTAAGACCTTCCTTGGCATCGTTCAGAGATGCGATCTGTTTGCTGATGCTGTCGGCACTTTCCTTCACGCTCAGCACGCTGCCGTTCATGATCTCCATATTGCTGCGGGTGGAATCCAGCTGTTCTGCCTGTACCCCGAAGCTCTCGTTGAGCTTCTCTAATACGCTCACACTGGAAGCGGAATCCGCAAGCAGCTTCTCAACAATGTTCTTGATCTTGTCGGCGCTCTCACTGGACTGATCGGCCAGGGCACGTATCTCGTCCGCCACAACGGCAAAGCCGCGGCCTGCATCACCGGCACGGGCAGCCTCGATGGAGGCATTCAGGGAAAGCAGATTGGTCTGGGTCGCGATATCCGTGATCGCCTGCGTAAAGTCGGAAATGGACTTGGCGCTTTCGTTGGTGGAATTGATGGTATCGCCGATATCCTTCACGGAAGCGGTCACTTCTTCGCTCTGGCGGATAAGTTTCTCCAGGGCTTCCATCGCCTTGTCACAGGCAGCTTTCATCTCACTGGCCACGCGATCCATATCACTTACGTTACCCGTGATGCTCTCGATATTGTTGCCGATATCATCGGTATTGCCCACGGCACTTTCCACGCTCTCGGCCTGAGCCACGGCGCCCTTGCTGATCTCGGTCACGGCATCGGTCACCTGCTCACTGGCCTGAGAAGCCTGAGAGGCGGAATCAGCCAGATCCGTACCGGCATCAGTAAGCTCTCTGGCCATACTGTTGCTCTTGCTCATTACTTCGTTGAGCTTATCGCTCAGCAGTTTTGCACTTCGTGTGATGGTGCCCACGTCATCTGTTCCGATCTCGGAATCATCCGGGAAGTGAACATTCAGATCACCGCTGGCCAGCTGGTTCAGATTATCCGTGGCGCTCTTTAAGCCGATGCGGATCTGACGGATCGTTGCCACCACGATCACGGTAAGGATCACGATCAGGATCGCAAAGATAAGAGCGATGGTAAGGAACTTGGCCATGATCTGCTTCTGCAGGGCGACATGCTCCTGCTCAGCCCAGGTCTCGGTGATCTCCTGCATATCATTGATATAGTCCCTGGCTGTGGAAAAAGTGCCATGGAAGGCTTCCCAGTCGCCTGTATTATCCTTTACGTTAAAGGATTCTTCCCAGGCCTTCATGGCGTCATCAAAACCGCTCTTGGTATCGGCATAGTTCATGCCGTTGGCGGATTTGACGTTTTTATAGAGCTCCTCATCCTTGCTGGCAACATTCACAGCCTCGTTTACCCGGTCATAGACCTGCTGCTTATTGGAATTATAATCGTCCAGGCAACCCTCCAGCTGGGTCACCGCAAACTCAGGGGGAGCACCGGTATAACCGTTGATAAAGTCGTAATACTGCATGGCCCCCACCATGGACTGGTAAAAATCCCGGTCACCGTTCACCAGTGCACTGTTCACGGTATAGAGCGTATCGTAATAAACTCCCGAAACTTCCTCCTCGGTGCTGTGAAGCTCGATCGCCATGAAGACCACGGCGAACACCAGCGCTACAGCCAGCGGGATCGTCATGAGCATGAGCTTGGCACGGACACTGATGTTACTGAGCCATTTACTGATCATATGCAATTCCTCCTAATGAAAAATATGAGTAGTACAATTTTATACCCTGCGCCCCTCTGTGTCAACACAAAACAACGGCAGATGATATAATTGCGCACACAAATTCAGCGTGCCAATCCCAGATTGATGATCATATCCAGCTGTCCCACATACCAGCCCAGGTCCTTGGAATCCCGCACTATGTACTGGCAGTTGGCGGGCAGATCCTCCCGGAAGCGGTTCCAGCCCCCGGCGGAAACCGAGATATGAATAGGCTGAAGATGGGTCAGCGTGTCCTCGGAAGGCAGACATGCGGCCCAGACACAGAAAGGATCCCAGGCGATACGGCCGCCCTTCAGATTTACATTATTGGCCTTCCCGTAGCCCGAAAAGGCAATGACCACAGGGTCCAGTCCGGCTCCCGCGGCATTCATGATGCTTCCGCCGCAGACGATCACATCCTCCCCTTCCTCCACCGAAGCGCTGGAGGAATAGATCAGGGGCACCGGACAGTTCAGCGACACATAATTGGCCGCCAGGGCAGCCTCCTCCGTAACACAGAAGTTATGATCCTCTCCCTGAAGGTACACTCCCCCCGTGATCCATATGGAATCCACATATTTTGCCACCAGGGCATAGCCCTCCGGATCCTGCAGGAGCGCAGCAATATTGACCAGATAGCCCGTGGTGATGATGCGGATCTTGGCACTCTGGGCCGCTGCCTCTTTGGCCTCACGTTCCGCCTCCTCGGCTTTCTCCCTTTCCTCCATGGTCCGCTTGTGATTACCGCTGCTGTTTCCCTCCCCGTCCGTTTCCGGCGGGGTCTCTTCCATCGCTTTTTCCTTATCCTTTTCGGCCTGCTTTTTGGCGGCCATATTGGCACGTATGAGTTCCTCCCGCCTGGAGCAGTCCGCCAGCACGGCTTTATACAGGCTTAAGCTGTCGCTCAGCTTGTAATCCGCCTCCGAAAAGTGGGCGTTGATCATGTCCTTCCAGTAAGGGGAACCGCTGTGCACCGTCCCCACACTGGCCCCGATGGGGACCGATCCGAAGCCGTCATAGCGCAGATGGGCATGCATGGCTTTGCATACCTCCTCACCGGCGGTGGAGGCCATCACGGCCCGCAGCTCGATACGCCCCAGCTTTGCCAGGGACGTGGCAATGCGCAGGGCCGCCACATCATCCACATCGGAATTGTAATCCAGATCCACGATGACCCCCATGGGCGGTATATCGGATTTCGGCACGGGGGTGGGGGTGGGCAGATCCTCAGGAAGGGTGGGGACGGCAGTGATCTCAACAGCACCGGTGGGAGCATGATGCTCCGCCCCTTCCGTGGGTTTGGGGGTAGGACTCGCCGGCCCGGGTGTGGGAGAAGGCAGAGGCGCCTGTGCCAGACTCTCGGCAGTATCCGAAGAGACGGCCTCCCGGGAGACCGTCATCCTTGCTTCTTTATAAGGCCAGCTGTGCTTATAGGCCGCGATGATGATCAGGGAGGCCAGCAGAGTGGTCGCGCATAAGAGCAGTACGATAGAAAGATTTTCCTTCATAGTTTATTCGAAGGTCCGAGGCACCACAAAGGCTCCGTCCTTCTCTTCCGGTGCATTTTCAAGTATCCGTTCCCGCATATCACCGTTGGTCACCACATCCTCCCGGAAGCGGTTCACTTCCGGATGCACGTGGCTCATGGGCTCCACGCCCGCGGTATCCAGCTCGCCCAGCTGGTCGATATAGTCCAGCATCTCGGCCAGATCCTTCCTTGCCTGTTCCTTTTCTTCCTCGTCCAGTTTCAGCTTGGAAAGTATGCCTACGTATTCAATGGTCTCGTCGCTGATCACATTGGCCATGATCAATCCCTCACTTTGATATGTGTCTCACGAAGCTGCAGTTCCGTCACTTCGGAAGGGGCACCACACATCAGGTCCTGAGCCGTCCCGCTCATGGGGAAAGCGATCACCTCGCGGATGTTCTCCTCGTTCCGAAGCAGCATGATCATACGGTCCACCCCGGGAGCCATGCCTGCGTGAGGCGGTGCCCCGAACTGGAACGCGTTATAGAGGGCACCAAACTTTGATGCCAGTACTTCCTTATCGTAGCCCGCGATCTCGAAGGCCTTTTCCATGATCTTCATGTCGTGGTTACGCACCGCACCGGAGGAAAGCTCCACACCGTTGCAGACGATATCGTACTGATATGCCAGGATCTTCAGGGGATCCTCTTCCTCCAGGGCTTTCAGGCCGCCCTGGGGCATGGAGAAGGGATTGTGGGTAAAGCCGATCTTCTTCTCCGTCTCGTCATATTCAAACATCGGAAAATCGTTGATGTAGCAGAAGCGATAAGCGTCCTTCTCCAGAAGCTCCAGCTTCTCTCCCAGTTCCTTAAGGATCTGGCCGGCGTAAAGGCAGGCCTGCTTTTCCTTATCCGCGATGAAGAAGATGGTGTCGCCGGCGGCAAGTCCTGCCAGCTCTTTGATCTCTGCCTTCATCTCGTCGGGGATGAACTTATCGATGGGCCCCTTGTAGCTCAGATCTTCCTGCACCTCCAAAAAGCCCAGCCCCGCCATGCCGATATCCTGTGCGAACTTAAGGAGCTTTTCATGGAAGCCCTTGCTCATCTGCTGATGCACGTTGATGGCCCGCACGGTCTTGCCGTGGAAGGGCTTGAAGCTGCAGCGCTGGAAGAACTCCGTCACATCGATGATGCGCAGGGGATTGCGCAGATCGGGCTTGTCGGTACCGAACTGAAGCATCGCATCCTTATAGGAAATGATGGGGAAAGGTGCATCCGTCACCACGCTGCCTTCGGGAGCGAATTTCTTAAAGCATTCACTCAGCACCTCTTCACCCACCTTGAACACATCCTCCTGGGTGGCAAAGCTCATCTCAAAATCCAGCTGATAGAACTCGCCGGGAGAACGGTCGGCCCTGGCATCCTCATCACGGAAGCAGGGTGCGATCTGGAAATACTTATCGAAACCCGACACCATCAGAAGCTGCTTGTACTGCTGCGGCGCCTGGGGCAGGGCATAGAATTTACCTTTATAACGGCGGGAAGGAACGATATAGTCCCTGGCTCCCTCCGGAGAGGAAGCACAGAGTATGGGGGTCTGGATCTCCAGAAAGCCCAGCTCCGTCATCTTCTGCCGCAGCCATGCGATGACCTTCGAACGGAAGATCATGTTATCCTTCACCTTGGCATTGCGCAGATCCAGGTAGCGGTATTTCAGCCGTACTTCTTCCCGGGTCTCTTTGGAAGTCATCACCTCGAAGGGCAGCTGCCGGTATACCTTGCCCAGCACCGTCACGCTCTTCGCTTCCACTTCCACGGTACCGGAAGGGATCTTGGGGTTGTAAGTTTCCTCGTCCCGCTTTTCCACGGGGCCTTCAACCGAAACACAGTCTTCCCGGGTCAGGCCGTCCAGAAGGGATGTGTCACGCATCACCACCTGCACCACCCCGTACATATCTCTTAAGTCGATAAAGGATACGCCGCCGTGATCCCGGATATTCTCCACCCAGCCGGCGATCTTCACCGTCTGTCCGATCCGCTCCTCCCGGATCTGATCCAGCGTTACGCTCCTGTACAGCTCGCTCATCTCTTTTCCTCCCGTAAATTCAAAATATTTGTATCTATTCAGAACCGCCCTGCGTTTCTGAATAGATACGCGCTTTGTCCATCCATAATCGGCTTCGCCGATACAGCCCCCGATCAAAGATCGGGGGAGCCCGTCGCGGCTTTGAGCGTCTTCAATACTTCGCCGTCAGGCGAAGTTACCTCATAGACAAATCGCTGTAAAACTCGGGATTCGCAAGCTCACCCTCGCGATTTTTCTGAACAGACAAATATTTTACCATGAGCACAGGTACTTGTCAAAAAAATAAAGGACGCCTGTTTTCATCAAGCGCCCTTGCTCGTATACATATTATCACAATTTTTTTCTTTTGCAATACCCAAGGATAAATCCCATGACCGCATCCTTCCGGATGCCGGATATGTCGACTTTTTCTTTGTGTTCGTGCGATCCTGACAGCGATTTTCTCTATTTGGGCGATTTCCGCTGTTTTTTTCTCGCTGTCCACGCAATCCTGACAGCGATCCTCGCCTTTTCTGCCGTTTCCGCTGTCTTTTTCTTCCTGCTCACTCGATTTTGACAGCAATCCTCTCCTTTTCTTCCGTTTTCGCTGTCTTTTTCTTCCCGCACACGCGATTTTGACAGCGATTCTCTCTATTTGGGCGATTTCCGCTGTCTTTTTCTCCCCGCACATGCGATTTTGACAGCGATTCTCTCTATTGGGGCGATTTCCGCTGTTTTTTTCTCGCTGTCCACGCAATCCTGACAGCGATCCTCGCCTTTTCTGCCGTTTCCGCTGTCT
>JAFZOW010000039.1 GCA_017552715.1 Lachnospiraceae bacterium | reverse complement strand
CCACCAGGCCCACCCCCAGCATGGTGATCCCCATTCCGAAGAGCTTGCCGGCCACGGTTATGGGATAGATATCACCGTAGCCCACCGTGAGCAGTGAGGCCACCGCCCACCACAGGCCGGAAAGGGCATTGTCAAAGGCGTTTGGCTGGGCATTGTGTTCCAGGCTGTACATACACAGGCTGGCTGCCAGCATCAGCATCAGGATCACAAAGACCGAGGAAAGCAGCAATTTGGCTTTACTTCGTATGACCTCTGCGATCACGTTCAGGGAATCGAAATAAGCATTTACCCGGAAGATGCGGAAGATGCGCATCACGCGGAAGATACGGAAGGCCGCCATCCCGCTGGGGAAGAAGAAAGGCAGGTAATAAGGCAGGCAGGACAGAATGTCCACCAGGCCGTTAAAGGAAAAGATATAACGGAGCACCGCTACGGGCTCGGAACTCTTCGGATACAGATATTTTGCGGTGAACAGCCGCAGCAGCAGATCAAAGGCAAAGAATGCCACCGTCAGGCCTTCCACTCCCAGCAGCAGATCCCCGTATTTCGCGGTAAGATCATCGAAAGTGAGCATAACGCTCACTGCCAGATTGATCACGATAAAACCGAAATTCAGAACATCATAGGCCCTGCCGATGAAATCCTCGACATAGCCCACTTCAATGATATCAAATATTCGTTTTCGTAAGCTGCCGTTCCGCCCCATGCTCTGCGTCGCCTTTCTCTCATTTCCGAACAGATACAAACATGATACCCTTTTTTGTAAACTTAGGCAAGGATAAGATCATTTCACATGCATATGATCCGGAACTTCGTTCCAGGGCACCACAAAACCTGCTCCGTGGGCGCAGAATACGGAATCCGGCGTATTTTCAAGATCCGCCTCCGGACGGTACGCCAGCTCTTCGATCACTTCCTCCGCATTATGACAGATATCGTAGCCCGAAGGGCTTAAAGAGATCTGCCCCATCCCGCCGGTATATGCCGCCAGTTCCCTTGCATAGTTGCGTATGCAGCTCACCGGTGCCCGTCCCGTGAGGATCGCCCGATCCTGCGTGATCTCCGGCGCGGCTGCCGTTCCGCACATGGCATTGATATCCGTCATGGCCCTTCCCACATTATCGCTTGGAAGGTCTATGCGGAAATCATAGAAGGGTTCCAACAGTATGCTCTCGGCCTGCATCAGGCCCTGACGCACGGCACGGTATGTGGCCTGGCGGAAGTCCCCGCCCTCCGTATGCTTTAAGTGTGCGCGGCCTGTAAGTATGCTGATCTTCATATCCGTGATGGGGCTGCCCGTGAGCACCCCGCGATGCACTTTTTCCCCCAGATGGGTCAGCACCAGCCGCTGCCAGTTCCGGTCCAGGATGTCCTCACTGCAGCGGGAGGCAAAGCTTAAGCCGCTGCCGCGCTCTCCGGGTTCCAGCAGCAGATGGATCTCGGCATAATGCCGCAGAGGCTCATAATGCCCGACGCCTTCCACCGCGGATGCGATGGTCTCCTTATATACTACCGAAGCCTCCCCATATCCGACGGTGATCCCGAAACGGTCCGCCATCCTTCGCTTCAGCACTTCCAGCTGTACTTCACCCATCACCCGCAGCCAGATCTCGGAATTCTTTCCCTTCTCCGTATATTTCTCCGTACAGAAGACGGAAAGCTGGGGATCCTCTTCTTCCAGAGTCCGAAGGGCAGCAAGCAATGCGTTGTCATCCGTTCCGTCCGTCGCATTCACACGATAGCTCAGTACCGGTTCGATACTGACGGGGCGTTCATCCCGGAGGGCTCCCAGTCCCATGCCGGTCTTCGTTGTGCTCAGGCCCGTGACGGCTCCGATCCTGCCCGCAGGCAGTTCGTTTACAGGTTCAAACTTATCCCCGGAGTATATGCGGATCTGATTGACCTTCTCCTCCCCGATCACATCCCGGCTCCGGAGCACTCCCCCGGTCACCTTCATATATGTAAACCGGTCGCCATGTCCATCCCGTCGGATCTTAAAGACCCTGGCAGCGAATTCATTCCCGTATTCCCCTTCCGCGCCGTACTCCGCCACTGCCCGGAGCAGCTCTTCCACGCCCTCCGTCTTTAACGCCGAACCGGAAAATACCGGAAAGAGCTTCCGTTCCCGGAGCAGCTCCCTTATCTTTTCACTGTTTATCTCTGTCTCCCCTGCAAGATACTCTTCCAGCAGTTTATCGTCACAAAGGGCGACAGCCTCCTTATCTTCTTCCGTAAGACCCGAAAAGGCACGGCTCAGATCCACGCAGTTCTCATGAAGCCTGCTCTTTAATTCCTTAAGCACGGCTTCCTTATCCGTCCCGGGCTGGTCCGTCTTGTTCACAAAGATGATCACCGGGACCCCGTATCGCTGCAGCAAAGACCAGAGGGTAAGAGTATGTCCCTGCACCCCGTCGGAGGCGCTCACCAGCAGGATGCAGAGATCCAGTACCTGCAGCACGCTCTCCGCCTCCGCGGAAAAGTCCACATGCCCCGGCGTATCCAGCAGCGTGATCCCCACTCCTTCATAGGAAAGCTCCGCCTGTTTGGAATAGATGGTGATACCCCGCTCCCGTTCCTGTACATCCGTATCCAGAAAGCTGTCCCGCCGGTCCACCCGTCCCAGTTTCCGCAGTTTCCCGCTGAGATACAGAAGCGCCTCCGTGAGGGTGGTCTTTCCCGCATCCACGTGAGCCAGGATACCGATATTAATATGCTTGTTTTCCTTAAGCGACTCCGTCATACGCTATTTCCGCTTTCTTTCGTAAAGATCATTCTTTCCGGGTCCGTACGGATCTTCCTGACAGCATGAGCTGCAAAGAGCTTCTCCTTCCGGCTTCTTATCCCCGGATACTCCCATCCCGTTCAAGTTGTTCCAGAAGGGCTGTGCAGCCTTCGATCACATCCCGGTAGGTCTCATCGAAGCGGCCCGTATACCAGGGATCGGCGATGCTGCGCCCCGGCCTGTCGGTATAATCCAGAAGCAGGCGTATCTTCCCTTCCGTATCCGGCCCCGTGATCCGGGTGGTGTTCCTTATATTCGCGGCATCGGCGCATAGGATCAGATCATAATGGGCATAATCCGCCCGCGTCACCTGCCTTGCCCGCTTGGAGCTGAAGTTCGTATACGCCGTCCTCCCAATGCCGTGCTCCTTAAGCACCTTCTGCGCCGGCGGATACACCGGATTCCCCACACCGGCCCAGATCTCTTCCGTACTTGTGGCCGCTGACGCGATCTCAAACTGATCCTGTATCCCCCGCTTCTCCACCATATCCTTCAGAACAAACTCAGAGATAGGCGAGCGGCAGATATTCCCATGGCAAATGAATAATATCTTGATTTTCTCCATAAATCCTTTATTTTCAGGGGTTTGCGGGTTTTGCTCCATTGGCTTTGGTGGCATAATATATGCATATTTTGGCATATTTTTGGCCCCAAAAGGTGTAAAAAAAGGTGTAAATCGATTGGCCTTACACCTCGGTTTTTTACACTACTTTCAGCCTTTTGAGCTCATCCTGTGCATCTTCGAAACCTATGTGGGTGTAAACATTCATCGTGGTTCCGATATCGGAGTGCCCCATCAGATACTGCAGAGTCTTCGGATTCATCCCAGACTTTGCCATGTTAGAGCAGTAGGTATGCCTGCATATATGAGGTGTAATATGAGGCATCTGCACACGATAGATCGAATTATACTTCTGTACAATGTGCTTTAAATAATGGTCCCAGTGAAGAGAATAAACAATGCTGCCGTTCTTATCAAAATACAGAAATCCGGCATATCCGTCCACCATAGGCTCAACTTTCGGCGGCTTACGGT
>JAFZOW010000038.1 GCA_017552715.1 Lachnospiraceae bacterium | reverse complement strand
GTCTTCAGCGGCCTGAGCCGCGCCCGGAAAGAGCTGGCCGTGATCGTTCGGGAAAACGAAGTCCTCTTTTCGCAGATCATGAAAGGGCTTGTGCCCTAAATTCGCCCTCTTTTCCGTTGCAAAACAGTGATAAATATGATATCATTTAACGCGGTCGGGTTTCTCGACCGCAGTTCTTTTTATTCTTAATTATTTGTGATGGAGGAAAAACAATGGCAAAGAAGATCGTTTTAGCAGGCGCCTGTCGTACCGCGATCGGTACCATGGGCGGGGGACTTTCCACCACGCCGGCTGCAAAGCTGGGTTCTATCGTGATCAAGGAGGCACTGAACCGCGCGGGAGTTGCACCTGAGAAAGTGGACCAGGTGTACATGGGATGCGTGATCCAGGCCGGTCTGGGCCAGAACGTGGCACGTCAGGCATCCATCGGTGCGGGACTGCCCATCGAGGTACCGGCAGTGACCGTGAACGTGGTGTGCGGCTCCGGCTTAAACTGCGTTAATATGGCTGCACAGATGATCGCCGCAGGCGATGCGGACATCGTGGTAGCCGGCGGTATGGAGAATATGTCTCTGGCACCCTTTGCCATTCCCAACGGCCGTTACGGCTATCGTATGATGTGGCCTTCCCAGAGCCAGGGCGGTCTGGTAGATACCATGGTCAAGGATGCTCTGTGGGATGCTTTCAATGACTATCATATGATCACAACGGCCGATAATATCGCGAGAGAGTGGAAGCTCACCCGTGAAGAGCTGGACGAGTTCGCTCTGAAGAGCCAGCTGAAGGCCTGCGCAGCCATCGAGAACGGCGCTTTCAAGAAAGAGATCGTTCCCGTGGAAGTAAAGAAGAAGAAAGAAATGATCAGCTTCGATACCGATGAAGGTCCCCGTCCCGGCAGCACCATCGAGGGCCTGCAGAAGCTTAAGCCCCTTAATCCGGACGGTTTTGTTACCGCAGGTAACGCTTCCGGTATCAACGACGGCGCCGCAGCCATCGTTGTGATGAGCGAAGAGAAGGCACAGGAGCTGGGCGTTAAGCCTATGGCTACCTTCGTAGCCGGCGCGCTGGCAGGCGTTCGCCCCGAAGTCATGGGCATCGGTCCCGTGGCAGCTACCCGCAAGGCTATGGCCAAGTGCGGATACAAGATCGAAGATTTCGATATCATCGAGGCCAACGAGGCATTTGCCGCACAGTCCGTTGCCGTAGGCAAGGATCTGGGCATTGATGTGGACAAGCAGCTTAACCCCAACGGCGGTGCCATCGCACTGGGCCACCCGGTAGGCGCATCCGGCGCACGTATCCTGGTAACCCTGCTGCATGAGATGGAAGCCAAGGGCGCAAAGAAGGGCCTGGCCACGCTGTGTATCGGCGGCGGCATGGGCTGTGCTACCATTGTAGAGAGAGAAGCATAAGGAACTTTCGGGGGAGTGCAAGGCTCCCCCTTCTTTATGTAAACCATACAGGAGGTAAGATATGGAATTTGTTTTATACGAAGTAAAGGATGCGGTAGGTATCATCACCATCAACCGTGAAAAGGCTCTGAATGCCCTGAATTCCCAGGTGCTGGATGAGCTTTCCGCTACTCTGGACGGAGTGGATCTGAATGCGGTCCGCTGCCTGATCCTCACCGGTGCGGGAGAGAAGAGCTTTGTGGCCGGCGCCGACATCGGCGAGATGAGCACCCTTAGCAAGGCAGAGGGTGAGGCTTTCGGCAAGAAGGGCAACGATGTGTTCCTGAAGCTGGAGAAGTTCCCCATCCCCGTCATCGCCGCAGTGAACGGCTTTGCATTGGGCGGCGGCTGCGAGATCAGCATGAGCTGCGATATCCGCATCTGCTCCGATAATGCCATGTTCGGTCAGCCCGAGGTAGGTCTCGGCATCACCCCCGGCTTCGGCGGGACCCAGAGACTTGCTCGTCTGGTCGGTGCAGGCATGGCCAAGCAGATGATCTACACCGCCCGCAATATCAAGGCAGACGAAGCCCTGCGCATCGGTCTGGTAAATGCGGTATATCCTCAGGCAGAGCTTATGGATGCTGCCCTGAAGATGGCTAACGGCATCGCAGCCCAGGCTCCCATCGCCGTACGCAACTGCAAGAAGGCCATCAACGAAGGCCTGCAGGTTTCCATCGACGAGGGCGTGGCCATCGAGGAGAAGCTCTTCGGCGACTGCTTCGAGACCGAAGATCAGAAGGCCGGTATGGGCAATTTCCTGAAGAAGAAGGACGATCCCACGAAGGTGAAGGTCGTAAGCTTCCAGAATAAGTAAGATGGCAAGTATAGGCATACTGATCCTTATCCCGGGAATCTTCGGTGCAGTGCTCATACTGGTGGGGCTGATCATCGGAGGAGTCACACTGATACAGAAGAAGCGTGAGCGTGATAAATTTCTGAAGGAAGTGGAAGCGGAAAATGAAATGCTCGCTCAGAACGCTTATCCCGGGATCCCTTATCAGGAACAGAACAACAACGTGAAATAATAAAAGGAGGAAAGATATATGAAGGTAGGTGTTATCGGCGCAGGAACAATGGGAAGCGGCATCGCACAGGCATTTGCGCAGTGCGACAAGGTGGATACCGTATATCTCTGCGACATCAAGCAGGAATTTGCCGACGGCGGCAAGGCCAAGGTACAGAAGGCTATGGACAAGCTGGTAGCCAAGGGCAAGAAGGAGCAGGCCGAGGCGGATGCCATCATGGCTAAGTTCAAGACCGGTCTTAACGACATCTGCGTGGACGCGGATCTGATCGTTGAGGCAGCTCTGGAAGTTATGGATATCAAGAAAGAGTGCTTCAAGAACCTGATGGAGAATATCGTGAAGAATCCGGATTGCGTTTATGCATCCAATACTTCTTCCCTGTCCATCACCGAGATCGGTGCTGGCCTTCCCAAGCCTGTGGTAGGCATGCACTTCTTCAATCCCGCTCCCGTTATGAAGCTGATCGAGGTCATCGCAGGCGCGAACACCCCGAAGGAGCTGGTGGAGAAGGTGAACGAGATCTCCCGCGATCTGGGCAAGACTCCCGTACAGGTGAACGAGGCTCCGGGCTTTGTGGTCAACCGCATCCTGATCCCTCTCATCAACGAGGGTATCTGCGTATACGCCGAGGGCGTTTCCGATATCGAGGGTATCGATACCGCTATGAAGCTGGGCTGCAATCATCCCATGGGTCCCCTGGAGCTGGGCGATTACGTAGGTCTGGACATCGTTCTGGCCATCATGGACGTTATCTACAAGGAGACCGGCGATCCCAAGTATCGTGCATGCCCGCTGCTTCGTAAGATGGTCCGTGCCAAGAAGCTGGGCGTCAAGACCGGCATCGGCTTCTATAACTATGCAGACGGCGGCAAGGTGCCTACCGATAAATAAGAAATGTTCAAAAGCCGGAGGCTTCTGAACATTTCGCAGCCCGCATGGAAAGTTTTGCTTCGCAAAAGGCGGGCTGCGGATGTGGCGTAAGCTAATATGCACGCCCTCAGCAGCAGGTGCTTCGGGCTGACCGGACAAATAGTAAAAAACTCATAAGGAGGTTAATTAATATCATGGAATTCAGCTTAAGCAAAGAACATGAAATGGCGAGACAGCTCTTCCGCGATTTTGCCCAGAACGAGGTAAAGCCGCTGGCGCAGGAAGTAGATGAGGAAGAGCGTTTCCCCCGTGAGACAGTCGAGAAGATGGCCAGATACGGCTTCCTGGGCATCCCCGTAGCAAAGGAATGGGGCGGCCAGGGTGCAGATCCTCTGACCTATGCGATGTGCGTCGAGGAGCTCTCCAAAGTCTGCGGTACCACAGGTGTTATCGTTTCCGCTCACACCTCTCTGTGTGTGGATCCCATCATGACCTTCGGTACCGACGAGCAGAAGCAGAAGTACCTGATCCCCCTTGCAAAGGGCGAGAAGCTGGGTGCTTTCGGTCTTACCGAGCCCGGTGCAGGTACCGATGCCCAGGGACAGCAGACCAAGGCTGTGCTGGACGGAGACGAGTGGGTGCTCAACGGCTCCAAGTGCTTCATTACCAACGGTAAGGAAGCCGATGTATATGTGATCTTCGCTGTGACCGGCAAGATCGAGAAGCGCGGCAAGATGATGAAAGAGATCAGTGCTTTCATCGTTGAGAAGGGAACTCCGGGCTTCAGCTTCGGAACAAAGGAAAACAAGATGGGTATCCGCGGATCCTCCACCTACGAGCTGATCTTCACGGATTGCCGCATCCCCAAGGAGAACCTCCTGGGACAGCAGGGCAAGGGCTTCAACATTGCAATGCACACCCTGGACGGCGGCCGTATCGGTATCGCTGCACAGGCTCTGGGCCTTGCAGAGGGCGCTCTGGAGACCACCATTAACTACGTTAAGGAAAGAAAGCAGTTCGGACGTGCCATCGGCGCTTTCCAGAACACGCAGTTCCAGCTGGCTGACATGGCCACCAAGGTGCAGGCAGCCCAGTATCTGGTATACGCAGCCGCTATGAAGAAGGCCGAATACCAGAAGAACCCGAAGGTTTCCTATTCCGTGGAAGCAGCTATGGCTAAGCTTTACGCGGCAGAGGTTGCGATGGAAGTGACGACCAAGGCAGTGCAGCTGCACGGCGGTTACGGTTACATCCGTGAGTACGACGTGGAGCGCATGATGCGTGATGCCAAGATCACCGAGATCTACGAAGGTACCTCCGAGGTGCAGCGTATGGTCATTTCCGCGAACATTTTGAAGTGATAGGGAGGGCAAGACATTGAAGATAATCGTATGTATCAAGCAGGTTCCGGATACAAAAGGCGGCGTGGAATTCAATCCCGACGGAACTCTGAACAGAGCAGCTATGCTCACCATCATGAATCCCGATGACAAGGCCGGTCTTGAGGCTGCACTTCGTCTGAAGGATCAGTACGGCGCAGAAGTGACCGTGCTCACCATGGGTCTTCCCAAGGCTACCGATGTGCTGCAGGAAGCACTGGCCATGGGTGCCGACAAGGCAGTGCTGGTGACCGACCGCAGACTGGGCGGTGCAGATACCTGGGCTACCTCCACCACCATTGCGGGTGCTATCCGCAATCTGGAGTACGACCTGATCATCACCGGCCGTCAGGCTATCGACGGTGATACCGCACAGGTAGGCCCTCAGATCGCCGAGCACTTAAAGCTGCCCGTGATCTCTTATGCCATGGATATCAAGGTAGACGAGGCCGCAAAGAAGGTTACCGTAAAGCGTCAGTATGACGATCGTTATCATGTGGTAGAGGCCAAGATGCCCTGCCTGATCACCGCTCTTTCCGAGCTCAACGAGCCCCGTTACATGAGCGTTGGCGGCATCTTTGATGCTGTGAAGGCCGAGATCACCACCTGGGGCCGCGATGACCTGAAGGATGTGGATGATTGCAATATCGGTCTGGCAGGATCTCCTACCAAGATCGCCAAGGCTTCCGATAAGGTGCGTAAGGGTGCCGGCGAGAAGAAGGCATTCGATTCACCTGAAGAGTCGGTTTCCTACATCGTAGAGAAGCTGAATGAAAAACATGTGATCTAAGGGAGGAGAATAAAATGGCATTAGAAGATTACAAGGGCGTATATGTCTTCGCACAGCAGGTAGACAATGAGATCAGCCCTATCGCTTTTGAACTGCTGGGCAAGGCCAGGGATCTGGCTGAGCCTTTAAAGACCGATGTGACCGCTGTTCTGATCGGTTCCGGCGTGAAAGGCCTGGCCGACCGTCTGGCAGAGTACGGTGCCGACAAGGTCATCGTGGTGGATGATCCCGAGCTGAAGGATTACCGCACCGAGCCTTACGCACATGCTCTTTCCAGCGTGATCAACGTGTACAAGCCCGAGATCGTGCTGGTAGGTGCTACCGCCATCGGCCGTGACCTGGGACCTACCGTTTCCGCACGTGTGGCTACCGGCCTTACCGCCGACTGCACACAGCTGGATATCGGTGACTTCCCTCTGAACCCCGTTCCCGGCAAGGAGAACGAGCAGAAGCACAATCAGCTGCTCATGACCCGTCCCGCTTTCGGCGGCAACACCATCGCTACCATCGCCTGCCCGGACAACCGTCCCCAGATGGCGACCGTACGTCCCGGTGTTATGCAGAAGATCGATCCCATTGCGGGAAAGAAGGCCGAAGTGATCGAGTTCAATCCGGGCTTCAAGGCAGATGACCGTTATGTGACCATCAAGGAAGTGGTGAAGGCCGTTTCCGATACCGTGGATATCATGGATGCAAAGATCCTTGTTTCCGGCGGCCGTGGCGTTGGCTCTCCCGAGAACTTCAAGATCCTCGAAGAGCTGGCTGAAGCTGTCGGCGGCACCGTTTCCTGCTCCCGTGCCGTTGTGGATGCAGGCTGGAAGCCCAAGGATCTGCAGGTAGGCCAGACCGGTAAGACCGTTCGCCCGAACCTGTATTTCGCCATCGGTATCTCCGGTGCGATCCAGCACGTGGCCGGCATGGAAGAGAGCGACATCATCGTTGCCATCAACAAGGACGAGGATGCTCCCATCTTCGATGTGGCAGACTACGGTGTGGTCGGCGATCTGAACAAGATCGTGCCTCAGCTTACCGCAGCCATCAAGGCAGAGAAGGCCAAGAAGGCAGCCGGCTGAGTCCCATAAACCTGTGGTTTTATCAGGGCAGTCCCCAAGGGGGCTGCCCTTTTTTTCTGTATGGAAATTGCTTCCCATGTCGCAGGCGACATGCTTATTTATGCGCTTCCCTCCCCGTTCTATTCTTGCACCTGTCCTCTGTTTATGGTATGATAAAGCAGATTATATCCGGAGGTTAAAAACCCATGAAATTCAATGAAATGCCGTATGAACGTATAGATACGGAAGAGATGAAAAAGAAGCTTGCGGAGCTTACCGAAAAGCTGAAAAATGCTTCCGACGGAGAAGAACAGTTTGCGGTACACCGGGAGATGTATGAATATACCGATCACATCAATACCCAGATCATCCTGGCCATGATCCGTCATACCATCGACACCACGGATCCTTTCTATGAGGAAGAGAACGCATATTACGATGCCTTCCGTGCGGAATATGCCGAGGCCGGCAACCGCTACAACAGGGCGCTTTACGAGTCTCCTTGCCGGGCGTATCTGGAGGAGAAGATCGGCCCTGTGGCCTTTAAGAATATCGAGCTTTCCCTGAAAGCCATGGATGAAAAGATCATCCCTCTGGTCCAGGAAGAGAATGCCCTGCAGAGCCGTTATGACAAGCTCATCGCCACGGCCAAGATCCCTTTTGAGGGTGAGGTCTATAATATCAGCCTGCTGCGTCCGCATCTGACCCATCCGGACCGTTCCCACCGGCAGAAAGCCTGGAAGGCTTTAAGCGATTATTTCTTAAGCGTTACGGACGAGATCGACGGGATCTATGACGCTATGGTGAAGAACCGTACGGCACAGGCCAGGGCCCTGGGCTATAAGGATTATGTGGAGCTGGGCTACTACCGGATGAAGCGCAACAGCTATGACCGGACCCAGGTGGAGCGTTTCCGCAGACAGATCAAAGAAGAATTTGTTCCGCTGATCTGCGAGCTGCAGGAAAGACGCCGGGCGCGCATCGGGGTGGAGAAGCTTTATTCCTACGATGACGATGTGTTTTTCCCGAACGGGAATCCCTCTCCCGCGGGCTCGCCGGAAGAGATCCTTGCTGCCGGTCAGGCCATGTACCGGGAACTGTCCCCCGAGACCGGTGAATTCTTTGATTTTATGCAGGAGAACGAGCTCTTTGACGTGCTGGGTCGCAAGACCAAGCAGGCCGGCGGCTACATGGAGTTTCTGCCGGATTACCGTTCTCCTTTTATCTTTGCCAATTTCAACGGCACTTCCGGGGATGTGGATGTGATCACTCATGAATGCGGCCATGCATTCCAGGGCTATCTTACCCGGAACGAGAAGATCCGGGAACATAACGATCTGACCATGGAGACTGCCGAGATCCATTCCATGTCCATGGAGTATTTTACCTACGGCTGGATGGATCGCTTCTTCGGGGAGCGGAGCGGGGATTATCTGACCATGCACCTGGAGGATTCCGCGGCTTTCCTGCCTTACGGCTGCATGGTAGATGAATTCCAGCATATCGTTTACGAGAAGCCGGAACTGACGCCGAAGCAGCGGAAGGAAGTGTGGAAGGACCTGGAAGCCCAGTACTGGCCCTGGATGGATTATGCCGGGGATCCTTTCTTTGGCGAAGGCGGCTGGTGGCAGCGGCAGGGACATATCTTCCACAGTCCCTTCTACTATATTGATTATGTCCTGGCCAGTGTGTGTGCCATGCAGTTCAAACTTCTGATGGACAGGGATTATAAGGATGCCTGGCAGCGTTATATCAGGCTCTGCCGGCTTTCCGTCAGCGATTTCTACGAGAATGAGCTGCATGCCGTGGGTCTGCGTTCTCCCTTTGAGGACGGCTGTATCAAAGAGCTGGTGGACGGACTGAAAAAGATCTTTCGCTGAAGCACCCGGGAGGAAGTTTTTTGGACGACAGGAATAAGCAGTATTCCAGGATACACAATATCGTACTGATCTTTATCACGGTCGCCTGCATCGGCGCGGTTGTGGAGAGCATCACCCTGAACTGGGAGTTCTGGGTGCCGCCTCTTATCATCCTCGGCACGGTGGTCTGCTGGACCTTTCATCTCGGACAGTACCGGCAGCGGGTCTTTCGTGAAAACTTCTATCTGTTTTTCTGCATGCTGGTCGCGTTCTATCACGGAGTGCACGCCACCAGTCTCTTTGACCTGGTGGTCATTTCCGCCGTGCTGATGGTGACCGTAGCCCTGTTGGCCCGTCGGGAATTCCTCATCCTGCTTTTAGGCGAATACTTTCTGCTGCTGCTGATGCAGCTCTTCATGATCTTCAGGGAACACTCCCTTGAATTTGATCCCCTGACCATCTCCCGTCTTTTGCTTCATGTTGTGGTGGAACTCTGTATCTACCGCGCCCTGAATGAAGTGATCCGTTTCCGGAAGAAGGATGCGGAAGAGATGGAACGCCGGGAAAGCGAGAAGGAGAGCGAACGCAGCGAGATGGAAGACTTCCTGGTCAACATCTCCCATGAACTGCGTACCCCCGTTAACGTGATCAACGGGATGTCTTCCCTGATTCTGAAAAAGGAGGATCAGCCGGACGTGATCCCCATCCGGGATGCGGGGCTGAGGCTTTCCAGGCAGATCGAGGATATCCAGGATTACAGTGAAGTGCAGCGCGGCAATGTGATGCTGGAGACGGAAAAATACATGATCACTTCCGTCATAAACGATGTGATCACGGAGCAGTATGAGGATGTAAAGAATAAAGGCCTGGAACTGGTGGTGGATCTGGATCCTACGGTTCCCGCCGTGCTCTTCGGTGATCCGGGAAAGATCAGCAAGATCCTCCGGCACCTGCTGAGCAATGCCGTGAAGTTCACGCCTTCGGGCGGTATATATATGCGGATCAGCGGGATACGCCGGGATTACGGCATCAACCTGCAGCTGGAGGTGACGGATACCGGCGTGGGCATGAGTACCGCGGAAGCGGAGCGCCTTTCCGACGGGACATACCAGGCCAACAAAAAGCGTAACCGGAGTACCGGGGGTATCGGCCTGGGTCTGCCCATCGTATACGGTTTTACGCGCAAGATGGGCGGTTTTGTCAACATCGAGGGGGAAAAGAGAAAGGGCTTATCCGTCCGGGTGAGCATCGCCCAGGAGATCGTGGATCCTTCGCCCTGCCTGAGCCTGGATACGGATGAGTTCATCAATATCGCTTTCCATATCGCATCGGGAAGCGGGCGTTCCACGAAGCTGCAGGAGTTCAGTCGGAACATGACCACCCATCTGGCAGCCGGTCTGCGGGTCAATCTCTACGCCGGCGGAAGTATACAGGAGCTTAAGCGCCTCCTGGAACGCAGCCGCATCTCCCATATCTTTCTGGGAGCGGAGGACTATGCCGCATCCCGGGAGTATTTTGATGAGCTTGCCCGGGGGAAGGTGACGGTAGCCGTATCGGCACCGGAGGATTTTGACCTTACTCCCGGGAGTTCCGTTATCCTTATCCCCGGCCCCCTTTACGGCTATCCGGTGGTGCGGGTGCTGAACGGCGACCGGAGACAGCTGCAGCCCATCGAAAGAGAAGAGGAGCGGCGGCCGGAGCTGACAGGTGTCCGGGCCCTGGTCGTGGATGACGAGCCCATGAACCTGGTGGTGGCTGGCGGACTCTTCCGCGACTATAAAATGCTGGTGGATACCGCGGGAAGCGGAAAGGAAGCCATTGAGAAGTTTTCGGCAAACGACTACGATCTGGTATTCATGGATCACATGATGCCGGGGATGGACGGCGTGGAAGCCATGAAACGGCTGAAAGAGATAGCAGGGCGGCAGAAAAGGGAAGTATGCATGATCGCCCTCACGGCCAATGCCATCAGCGGTGCCCGGGAAATGTTCTTAAACGAGGGCTTTGACGGCTTTATCGCCAAACCCATCAACATTCCCGATTTCGAACGGACGATAAACAAAGTCTTCCTGAATGCCGCAGGTGGGAAAGGAGGCCGGAGTGAAGTTTGATAAGACCGTCCAATCGCTGATCTCCGATTCTTCCAGAAGCTTCCGGGAACGGGTCTTCCTGGTGCTGACGCTTTCGGCTACCGGGGTAGCTATCATTGCCCTGCTGGGAGATATCTTATGCGGGGAGAATATCGTTGAGATCATCATACTTGCCCTTACGGTCATCATGGTTCCCCTGTCCACCTGGCTGGGGGTAAAGACCGGTGCCATAGAGCTTACCACACGTCTGATCAGCATGGGACTGATCTTTATCATACTGCCGGGGATCTTCTTCTTCGGCGGAGGGGCGGAAGGCGGAGTCGTACCCTGGATGGTCTTTTCCTACCTGTATATCGGACTGGTGATGAGCGGGGGCTGGCGTCTGTTCAGCCTGCTGACCCTTACGGCCACCGTCGCCGGTCTCTTCGTGCTGGGCTACAATCATCCCGAATGGATCCATGAACACAGTCGGGGATTCTTTTATGTGGACATGGCTCTGGCCGTGGTGGAAGTGGGCTACGTCTGTTTCGTCATGACCTGGTTCCAGAGCCGGCTCTATGAACAGGAAAACAAGATGGCACGGGAAGAAACCAAAAAGGTGGAAGATATGAACCGCTCCCAGAACCGTTTCTTCTCCAGCATGAGCCACGAGATCCGTACGCCCATCAATTCCATACTCGGATTGAATGAGATCATCCTGCGGCAGGAGGATGCTTCCGAGGAGATCCGCCGGGATGCGGGCAATATCCAGGGGGCCGGCCGCATGCTCCTGTCCCTGATCAACGATATACTGGATTTCTCCAAGATCGAAGCCGGCCGTATGGAGATCGTGCCGGTAAACTACAATATCGGATCCCTGGTCTCCGAGATCGTAAATATGATCTGGCTGCGGGCGGAACAGAAAGGCCTGGAACTGAAGGTCGAGATCGATCCTTCCATCCCGGCGGAGCTGTACGGGGATGAAGTGCGTATCAAACAGATCCTGGTGAACCTCTTAAACAATGCGGTAAAATATACCAGGGACGGTTCGGTGACCCTTCATATCGAAAAGGAAGACCTGCAGGATGATCAGCTGGTCCTGCTCTTTTTCGTTTCCGATACGGGCATGGGGATCAAGCAGGATGCCATTCCCTATCTGTTTGATGCTTTCCAGCGGGTCGATGAAGAGAATAATGCCCGGATCGAGGGCACAGGTCTGGGCCTGTCCATCGTGCGGCAGCTGGTGGAGCTTATGGGCGGGCGCATCACGGTAAACAGCGTCTATACCCAGGGATCCACCTTTATGGTCACCCTGCGGCAGCGGGTCACGGGCTTTGAAGCCGTAGGTGACATACGCTTAAGCAGCGGCAAGACGGAGGAGGCTTCGCATTACGAAACCGGCTTTACGGCTCCGGATGCCCGTCTGCTCATCGTGGATGATAACGAGATGAACCTGGAGGTGGAGAAAAAGCTCCTGGCAGCTACGGAGATGACCATCGATCTGGCCCGCAGCGGAGAGGAGGCTCTGTCAAAGACCCTGAGCACCCACTACGATATGATACTCATGGACCATCTGATGCCGGAGATGGACGGTATCGAATGTCTGCAGAATATAAGAAAGCAGCCCGGCGGGCTGAACAACCGTGTGCCCATCATCGTTCTTACCGCCAATGCGGGAAGTGAAAACCGCGAGCTGTATGCCCGCAGCGGCTTTGAGGATTACCTGGTCAAGCCGGTTTCCGGCAGACAGCTGGAGGAGATGATCCTGGCCCACATGCCGGAGTCCAGGGTGTTTTTGAGCGGCGGCGGAAAGGCAAACCGTCTGCAGATGAATACAGCCCGGGGTTACAGCCGGCGTATGCCGGTGGTCGTTGCTACCAGCAGCCTCTGCGATCTGCCCCGGCGGGTGCTTAAGGAATACGGCATCGATACCATCCCTTTTGTGATCCGCTCCGAGGACAGGGTCTTTCTGGACGGGGAAGAGGCCGAGACCGGAGAACTGGTCCGTTATATGCAGAAGGGTGTGCAGTTCAGTTCGGCACCGCCTGCCCTGGCGGATTATGAGGCCTTCTTTGCAAAGGAACTGAAAAAGGCCCACAACGTGATCTATATCTCTATGGCTTCGAGGGTGAGTGAAGATTACGCCATGGCCGTGGCGGCGGCAAAAGCTTATGATAACGTGCATATCCTGGATTCCGCATCCAATTCCAGCGGCATGGGGATACTGGTGCTGCTGGCCCAGAGGATCTCGGCCCGTGGCGAGTCGGCGGAAAAGATCCTGGAAGAACTGGAGAGGGTAAAGAGCAGGCTTCATTGCTGTTTCGTGGCGGACGGAGCCTTTGTGGTACGCAGGAGGGACAGGCTGGGCCGCTGGATCAGCAATATCATGCGTACTCTGGGGATATGGCCCCTGATCCGTTATAAGAACGGGCATTACATGGTGGGACGGCTGAGCATCGGAGACAGTGAACGGAGCTATATGAGTTTCGTGGATTATGCCCTTCCGGCTTCCGCGGACCCGGATCCGGATGTGATCTTTGTGGTCTATTCGGATCTTACGGAAGCGCAGCTTAAACGGATCCGGGAACGGATAGAGAAACGTTTCCGTTTCAAGAACGTGATCATACAGAAATCCTCCGCCGTACTGGCTTTAAACTGCGGTTCCGGCGCCTTCGGACTGATGTATATCGATAAGGGAGAATACCCTTACCATCTGGATAATATGCTGTCGGAGGAAGAACCCCGGGAAGCCGCTGTGGAGGAAGATACTGCGCAGGAAGCTGCCGTGGTCACCGGGCCGGCAGCCGTTCCGGAACCAGTGAAGGAGCCGGAGGAAGAGGAGAGCGCAGCGCCGGATACGTCTGCCGCAGAAGAGAGCGGGGAGCCTGCCTGGTATCAGAAGCTTGAGGGGATCGACGGGGACACGGCCCTTAAGTATAACGGCTCCGAAGAGATCTACCGCATGGTGCTGAAGATCTTTTACGATTCCATAGAGAATACTTCGGGGGAGATCGAAGGCTATGTGGATCAGGAAGACTGGAAGAACTACACCATCAAGGTCCATGCACTGAAGAGTTCCGCAAGGCTCATCGGAGCCGGGGAGCTTTCGGAAAAAGCACTGAAGCTGGAAATGGCGGGTAAGGAAGGAAATATCGATTTTATCCGTGACAACAATGCGGCATTGCTGGAGCATCTCCGCTCCTATCATCCGGTGCTGGCTCCCGTCTTTGAAGGAGAAGCAGAAAAGGCAGAAGCGGAAGAAGAGAAAGCGGAGGGCTCACAGGACGAGGCAGAGCGGGCGGAAAGCGTGAATCGCGGTTTTGACAAGCTGGTCCTGGAGAGTATCTATGAAGTGCTTGCCGATGCGGCGAAGGATGCCGACCGGGAGCTGCTTGCGGAAACCTTTACGGAAGCGGAGGAATACGAGCTGCCCGATGAAGACAGAAAACTGCTGATACGTCTGAAGCAGTATTTTGAGGCGGAAGAATACGAAAAGATGCTGGCCCTGATCGAAGAGAGGGGCAAATAAGGAGGAGAAGATACGATGGCCGGGAATGTAACGATCGTAAGCTATCAGTTCAGTGTGGTGGTGAAATCCCTGGAAAAGGGACTGAAGGAACAGGATTTTGAGGTTACGCTCATAAAGGATGATCCGGAGGAAGTAAAGGCGATATTGGATGCTACGGACTGTTTTATCCTTTACCTTCAGGATTCGGCCCTGGGAGATATAGAAAAGCTTAAGAACCTGGTCCGTATCAGCGATATTTTACGGGACCGCCGCAGAAAGGCGATCCTGATCGGTGAGGACCGCAGCAGGGATTCCTATTTCAAGGTTATTCCGGCCTTTAAGGAACACATATGGATGGATCGTCCCGTAGATATGTACCAGCTGGTACGGGAGCTGGAGACGGAATCCCAGACAGCCATCGAGGACCGCTCCAAGGAAAGGATCCTGGTCATCGATGATGATCCCATGTATGCCCAGACGGTATGTGAGTGGCTTGGAGCGCATTACAACATGGAGTTTGCGGTCAACGGGATGCAGGCAGTCACCTGGCTGGCAAAGCATCAGGTGGATCTGATCCTTCTGGACTATGAGATGCCCATCGTGGACGGTGCCGAGATCCTGGAGATGATACGTTCCCTTCCGGAAACGGCTTCCATTCCCGTGATCTTCCTGACGGGCATTGCCACCCGGGAGAGCATCGCACGGGTGAAGAAGCTGAATCCCCAGGGATATCTGCTGAAATCTTCCACCCGGGAAGAGATACTGAAGACACTGGACGATTTCTTTCTTAAACAGATGATGATCTGAAACAGGGCTGAGGACGTATTGTGAAAAAGAACGGTGGGATCGTAAGAAAAATATATACTGTCCTGATCGCCCTTGGCGCACTGCTGCTCGTTGCAGGCGCTGTCTGGGTGGAAAAAGCCGGAGACGGAACACTCCGTAACTTTTCCGACGGCTGGATGGACGACGAAGGGGTGCGCCGTGACGTGGGTGTCCATTCCCTCCGGTATCAGGGCATGAGCCACAGCCTGGAGAGGGAGCTTCCGCAGACCATCACGGAGAAGGACTGCCTGTGTTTTGAGTCCGTAAATGTGAATTTTTCCGTCTGTCTGGATGAAGATGAGATCTATTCCTTTCAGACCCATGAGAACCTGACGGGCGTGGGTTACGGCTTTGCCATGCATACGGTGGGACTTTGTTCCGCGGATGCGGGCCGGAAGGTGACCATATACTTTGAAAAGGTACATCCGAATGCCGGCGGGGGAAGGATACAGGATGTATATATCTCTCCCGCGGAGGATTATATGCGCCTGCAGCTTGCCCAGAAGTCCCCTACAATGCTGATCGCGGTCCTGATCATCGGTTTCGGCGTGCTTTCGATCCTGGTATTCGTACGTCTCTCCGGCCGCGGCCGTCTGCCTTTTGATGCGGGGGCCCTGGGACTTGCGGCCGTGATCATGGGATTCTGGCTCATGCTAGACAGTAATATCCTGCAGCTGATGACAGGGCTTATCTTTGCGGAACGTGTCCTGAACCGTCTGCTGATCCTTCTGGTCATGTATCCTACCATAACCTATTTCAATTCGCTGACGAAGCAGAAGCGGCTGATCTATCAGCACATTGCCTTCGGCATCACCGTCCTGACCTTCTTTACGCTGGTGGGCCTTCGTTATCTGGTCGGGATAGATATGATCACTTCTTTTTCAAAAGGGATCGTTTTCTATATCGTGGCCATGTCACTCCTCACAGGGATCATTTTTGTGGATGAGCTCCTCTATTGCAGGGCCAATGAGATCGAAGCGGATCTGGGAGGCTTCTTTTTCGGGCTTGCCGCACTCCTGACCGGCGGGATCATTGACCTTGTGATCTATTTTCTGAAGCTGCGGATCCTGGACAGCTACGGAACCTTTACCAGCATCGGAATGCTGGCTTTTATCGCGATCATGCTGATGCGCTTCCTGAGCTGGTGGAACCGGGATCAGGCTCTGATCGAGAGGGACCGTTTCCTGAACCGTGCACTGGAATACTTTGTATCCTCCGAATCACCGGATGAAGGGATACGGGAGATCATGGGATTCACCGGATCGGAACTGAAGCCGGGCCTTATCCTTCTTTTTGAAGAACGGGGCGAAGGAAAATACCGCGGCACCTACCGCTGGGATGCGAAGGTCAGCGGCCCCGGAGCGGGGGGGCTTCTGTATCTTCCGGAAAAAGGTTTCGTGGATGAACTGTATAAGGTCTTCCGCAGTGAACAGAAGAGCCTGATCATTGAAGATATCGAAAAATACAGAACTTCCGATCCCGCGCTGTATAATATGCTCAGCTCCGATAATGTGGACTGTATGGTGGCCTGTCCGCTGGAAACGGATAAGAAGCTTGTGGGTATGCTGACCCTCATCGACCTGCCCCGTGAAGATATGGAAAAGACCGCCGACTATATCGAACAGCTTTCCCGCTTCCTTACGCAGCTTCTCATGCGCCGTGATGAGCAGGCAAAGCTCCGTGCATACAGCTATAACGATGTGATCTCGGGAGCGCTGAACCGGCGTGCCTATAAGGAATTCCTGGAGGAAAAGCTGGATTTGGGCTCCGCCTTCGGATATCTGATCTGCGAGATCTCGGGACTGAAGAACGCGAACGATACCCGGGGTTACGAATCCGGTGACCGCATGATCCTGGAGATCACCGCGGTGCTCTCCGATGTGTTCGGGAAGGAACAGGTTTTCCGGGTGGGTGGAACGGAGTTTGTGGCCTTTGGTTTTGAGAGCGAAGAGATGTTCTTCCTGAACGACGTGGAAAGAGTGCGGCGTCAGGCCATCGGAAAGGGCCTGAAGATATATACCGGGGAAGTGTACTGCACGTACGGTACTCATGATATCTCCAAAGTCATACGCCGGGCCAACGAACATCTCATGGAGGACCGGGAGCAGGAGATGTATAAGAACTGAGATTTTCCCCTTCCGGCGGCTCTGGGGTTTACATAAGTCAGCTCCGCCGGAAATTTGTCCGCAGGGAAAAAAAGTCCTTGCATAGCGGAAGGAAATAAGGTAAAATATGTATCGTTTCGAGGGATCATAGCTCAGCTGGGATGAGCGTCCGCTTGACGTGCGGGAGGTCACAGGTTCGAACCCTGTTGGTCCCACTGAGACCCTGCCGATTACGGCGGGGTCTTTTCATAGAACTGGGGAAGTGCTTTTTATGGAAATAAAAGGTTTTACATACGGTTTTGACGGCAGGGAAGGGGATTACCGCAGCAAAGAGGGGCGTCTGTCCAGACAGCGCCTTTTTGAAACAGGGGTGAACTGGATCTGCCTTTGCTTTGTGGTGGAGCAGGATGATGTCTTTTCCCGTACCATACGCTTCCGCTTCGGCGAGAACGTGAGCGACCGGGATCTGATGGAGGTCATCGCGGATGCCCATAAGCGGGGGATAAAGGTCTGTCTGAAGCCCACCCTGAATTCCGCAGACGGCATATGGCGTGCCCGTATCACTTTCCCCGACAGCGATATGTGGGGGAAGGACCGATACTGGGACGAATGGTTTAAGGATTACAGCGCTTTTATGTGCTATTACGCAAAGCTGGCGGAGGAGACACAATGCGAGATGCTCTGCGTGGGCTGCGAGATGCTTGGCACGGAGCATAAGGAAGAGTACTGGCGCCGCCTTATCAGCGATGTGCGCCTGCTCTATCACGGGAAGCTTTCCTACAATGCCAATCACGGGCATGAAGAGGATGTGCACTGGTTTGATGCCGTGGATTATGTGGGAACCAGCGCCTACTTCCCCGTGGGCAGCAAGGGACACATCTCCGTGGAAGAGATGGCGGAGAAGTGGAAGGAAGTACGCGATGAGATGCGCAGGGTCCATGAACGCTGGAACAAGCCCGTTCTCTTTATGGAGATCGGCTGCCGTTCGGCATCCGGCTGTTCGGAGATGCCCTGGGATTTTGAACATACGGATCTTCCTCATGACGAGGAGGAACAGGCCAACTTCTATGAATCCTGCCTGCAGGTCTTTTCCGAAGAAGAGTATTTTGCAGGAGTATTCTGGTGGGATTGGAGCAGCAGGATCTATGACAGCAGGGAGGAAGCCGAAAAGGAAAACGGCTTCAATATCCACTTGAAGAAAGCAGAGCAGGTGATGAAGGAATGGTACGCAAGACTGTAGGAAAGCTTTTGTCCGCGCTGCTGGTGGGCAGTGCGCTTCTTTCCGCCTGTAAAGCCGGAGAAGCAGATGGGACTGTAGCACCGTCCCCCGCCGATATGACGTCCGGGTCTGCCGGACCTACGGCAGTGCCCACCCCGGCAGAGCTTCAGCCGGAGGAAGGAACCTTTGCCTTCGTTTCCGAGGACGGAAAGGAAGTGGGGCCGAGCCCTACGCCTTCTCCTTCGCCTACCCCGGAGCCTACGCCGGAAGATATCGCGGCTCCTGCGGAAGGCGTGAGCAGCTATGATGTGGCAGCGCTGCGGGCCGTGACTTATACGGATGAACAGATGGCGGCCATTGCGGAATTCTATTCCAATACGGTCTTTACCGGGGATTCCGTACTGCTGGGATTCAATAATTACTGTGCCAGGAGCAGCGATCCGGTCTGTTCGGGGCTGAAGTTTTTATCCTCCGGCAGTTATTCACTGCACAACGCATTCCGGCCGGTGAGTGATTCCAGCATACACCCGCTTTATCAGGGCGTGCAGTATCCCCTCTGGGAATCGGTACCCCTGATCGGACCCAACCGGCTTTTCCTGTTCTTCGGCATCAATGATGTATCCTTCGGTGTGGAGGACAGCCTGGCCATGTATCCGCTGCTCATCGATAACATACTGGCAGCCTGTCCGGATCTGGATATCACCATACTCAGCGCCACCTACACCCTGGCCGGGGCCGGGAAGGGCGGCATCAATAACGAGAACCTGTCGGCCTTTAACAGCGGTGCCGCAGAGCTTTGCGCCGAGCGCGGCTGGGGCTTTTTAAATCTGGCGGATGCCCTTTCCGACGGACAGGGCAATCTGAAAGCAGAATATTGCAGTGACGGCTTCGTCCATGAGACCAATGCGGCCTACGAGATCTGGGAAATGATGATCAAGGCCTATGCGGCGGAGCGTCTGGGCTTCGGCAGCATACCGGGGACCGGGGAGCCGGAAACAAACGGAACAGAGGAGAACGGAGAGGAGAAAATTGAGGAGGATGAAAACAATGAGGAGAATTAACGGAATGAAGACCATGGCCGCGGCAGCAGCTGCGGTGCTTATGCTGGCAGCCTGCGGGGAGAAGGAGCCGGCGCCTGTTGCGGAGCCTACCAAGGCGGAAACACAGCAGCCCGAGACCAAGCCCGGAGAGGATGCAAAACCCACGGAAGCCGCGACAACGGATCCCGGGCAGGAAGCGGATCCTGGGCAGGAGGCTGCAACGGCGCAGATGATCTATGATCAGATCACCACGGCGCTGGCCATGCCGGATATGTATATCGCGGATGATGACTGGATCATGAACAAGTACGGTCTGGATGCGGCGGATCTGGAATCCTATGTCTGCGCCGAGGGGGATGAGACCCACGTGGACCGTGTGTTCATCGTTAAGCCCAAGGCAGGAGCCGATACGGAAGCCATCAAGGCGAAGGTGGGTTCCGAACTGGCCCAGCTTTCCACCGAGGATATGATGGACTATATGGACAAGGCCGTACCCGGTCAGAGTGAGTATGTGAAGGCGGCTGCCGTAAAGGAGCAGGGCGGCTTCATCTATCTCTTCATCTCGCCGGAAGCTTCGGCCATGGAGGAGATCCTCAAGAGCGCGGTAGAGTAAGATGGTCTTTTCCAGTATCCCTTTTCTGTTCTTTTTCCTGCCGGCCTTTCTTTTGTGTTATTTTCTGATCCCCGGCAGGGGGAAGAATGTGGTGCTGCTGGTTTTCAGTCTGATCTTTTATGCCTGGGGAGAGCCGGTATATATCTTGCTGATGCTCTTCTCTTCTTTTGTGGACTGGTGCAACGGCCGTATCATGAGCAGTCTTCACGCATTTCCGAAGCTGCGGAAGCTCAGTCTGTGCATAGCGCTGCTCATCAATCTGGGCCTGCTGGCTTTCTTTAAATATGCGGATTTTGCCGTGGGGATATGGAACAGCCTTACACCCTGGGATGCAAAGCTCCCCGGCATAGCCCTGCCCATCGGTATCAGTTTCTATACCTTCCAGACCGTCAGCTATTCCATTGATGTATATAAGGAAAAGATCCGTCCCGAGCGGAATTATTTTTCCTATCTGACTTATGTATGCATGTTCCCACAGCTCATTGCCGGACCCATCGTGCGATTCGAGAGCGTTCAGAAGGATCTGCACGGCCGTCAGGTGAACGAGAGCGGATTTGTACGGGGCTTTAAGCGCTTCCTGATCGGGCTTTTCCGTAAGGTGCTCATCGCCAATCAGCTGGGAGAACTCTGGGAGCTGATCCGTGCGGATGCCTCCATCAGTATCCCCACGGCCTGGCTGGGGCTTCTGTGCTTTACCCTGCAGCTTTATTATGACTTTTCGGCCTACAGCGATATGGCCATCGGTCTGGGGACCATGCTGGGCTTTCATTTCCCCGAAAACTTCCTGTACCCCTTAAGCGCTACTTCCATCACGGATTTCTGGCGGAAATGGCACGTATCCCTTTCCACCTGGTTTCGTGATTATGTCTATATCCCTCTGGGGGGCAACCGTGTAGGGGTGGCAAAGCACCTGCGGAATATGTTCGCGGTATGGTTTCTGACGGGACTCTGGCACGGAGCTTCATGGAACTTTGTGCTCTGGGGGCTGTATCACGGCATCCTTCTTGCTCTGGAGAAATATCTCTGGGGCGAAAAGCTGAAGAAGTGGCCGAAGCTCCTTCAGCACCTGTACGCCATCATCATCGTAGTGATCGGTTTCGGGATATTTACCTTTGATGATCTGCATGAACTGGCAGTATATTTCCCGAAGCTCATCGGCATCGGTGTAGCCCTTCCCCTTTCCGGTGATCTGTTCTGGTATGCGGGGAATTACCTGCCCTTCCTGCTGGCAGGGCTGATCTTTGCCTTCCCTGTGTATCCTCGTGTTAAAATGCACTTGCAGGAAGCAACGAGCTATCGCCGCAGGCTTATGAACCTGGCGGCGGGGCTTCTGACACTGGTCCTTTTCCTCCTGGTAGTGGCGGGACTGGTGCAGGATTCCTATAACCCTTTTCTGTATTTCAGGTTTTAAGAGATGGAGAACGAAAAGCTTACGGTCAGCGACCGCGTCATCGTCTATATGGTATGTGCCCTGATCCTGGTCTTCACCGGGGGCTTTTTCCTGTCGGCAAAAAGGGACTTTTCCGAGAATGAAAACCGGAAGCTGGCACAGTTCCCGGAATATTCCTTTACGGCCCTGAAGGAAGGGCGTTTTACCGACGGTATCAAGGAATATGTCACGGATCAGTTCCCCATGCGGGATGAATTCCTGGGGATACATTCCGAGGCCCTGCGCATGAGCGGGCGTAAAGAGATCGGCGGCGTGTATCTGGCAGGGGACGGCAGTCTGATCAACGCCTATGAGGAACCGAAGAACATAGACAAAGACATCACCCAGTGGACCAAGCTTGCGGATAATCTTACGGATGCCCGGGTGAGTCTGATGCTGGTGCCCACCGCGGTCACGGTGAATAAGGACCGTCTTCCCAAACAGGCCCCGGACCGTCTGGCCCAGGAACTGTACGAAAGGAGCGGACTCCTTCCGGAGGGAAAGTCTCCCGCGGCCGTACAGCAGTCGGATATCGACCGTATCTACAGCGCCATGGCGGGGCGGGCAGACTGCATCGATGTGTCCGCTGCCCTGAAGGAAGATGCGGAGAAGGCTCTCTTTTACCGTACCGATCATCACTGGACGACTTACGGGGCATATATCGGCTATCAATGCTTCTGCAAAAGCAGGGGTCTGACGCCGACAGCTCTTGAAGCTTATACGGCCGAGACCGTAACGGAGGAATTCCAGGGGACCATTTACTCCAAGCTTAACGACCCCTGGTTCGGAAGCGACAGCATCACCCTCTACAGCGACCCTTCCTGGGAGCTTACGGTGGATTACGGGGACGTGGGAAGCGACAGCCCCTATGACTTGAGCTATCTGGATATGCGGGACAAGTATTCCCTCTTCCTAAGCAACCAGCACAGCTTTATCACCATCACCAATGATGCTGTACCGGAGGAGCGGGGGGCCATCGCCCTGGTGAAGGACAGCTACGCCAACTGCTTCGTTCCCTTTTTACTGAACCACTACCACACGGTCTATATCTTCGACACCCGCTACTATAAAGGCGGGCCCTCGAAGTTCATCAACGAGCATCCCGGGATCACGGATGTGCTGATCCTCTACAACATGGGTACTCTGGATTCCGACACCGGCATCGGAGGGATATACTAGCCTGATCGGCACTACAGCCGGCGTCCGGCCGGGATATACCCCATATACCCCATACTTTATCTCCCCCTTGCATTTCACGGGGAAATGTAATAGAATGGTGAAGATTGTGGAAAGGCAGGTCCTTTCCCTGAGTGCGAATATACAGTGTATTTAAGGAAAAAGGAGTAAGAAAGATGAGCAAGAGCTTTGATGATCTGTTGTCTAAAGTTGCAAGCGTGAGCCGCAAGAAGGTTTCCGTTGCCGTGGCCCAGGACGGTCCGGTGCTGGAGGCTGTGGAGGAAGCCCGGGTCAGGGGCATCGCGGATGCCATCCTGGTAGGGGATAAGGATAAGATGGAACCCATTGCGAAGGAGCTGGGCATCGACCTTGGCAATTTCGAAGTGGTGGACGTAAAGGACGATATCGAAGCAGCTACCAAGGCGGTGGAGCTGGTGCACACCGGCAAGGCCGATATGTATATGAAGGGCCTCATCGATACCAAGAATTTCTTAAAGAGCGTTCTGAATAAGGAAGTGGGCCTGCGTACCGACAAGACCCTTTCCCATGTATGTGTGTTTGAGATGAAGGGACGTGAGGGCCTGCTCTTCCTTACGGATGTGGCCTTTATCCCTTATCCCACGCTGGAGGAGAAGGTGGCCATCATCGAGAATACCGTGGACATCGCCCGGGCCTGCGGCATCGAGTGCCCCAAGGTTGCACCCGTAGCCGCTGTGGAAGTAGTGAACCCCAAGATGCCCGTGACCGTAGAGGCCGACGAGCTGACGAAGATGTGCGAGGAAGGAAAGATCAAGAACTGCATCGTGGACGGACCTCTTTCCCTGGATATCGCCATCGACCGCGAGGCTGCACAGCATAAGGGTGCTTCCGGCCGCAAGATCACCGGTGATGCGGATGTGATCCTCTTCCCGGATATCCACGCAGGCAACCTGGTCTACAAGGCCCTGACCCATCTGGTGGACTGCAAGAACGGTAACATCATGACCGGCACCAAGGCTCCCGTGATCCTTACCTCCCGTTCCGATTCCAAGGAAGTGAAGGTGAATTCCCTCGCTTTGGGCGCCATTGTAGCCGAGCATTTGAAGAATGCATAAGCGTCGTATATAAGGAGAAAAAACATGGCAAAATTACTGATCATCAATCCGGGTTCCACCTCCACCAAGATCGGTGTGTTCGAGGACGAGACCCTTTTATTTGAAGAGACCCTGCGCCACTCCACCGAGGAGATCGCGCAGTATGCAAGCATCGTGGATCAGAAGGATTTCCGCAAAAAGCTGATCACCGACTTTATCGCCTCCAAGGGCGTTGAACTGAAGGATCTTTCCGCAGTGGTAGGCCGCGGCGGTATGCTCAAGCCCATCCCCGGCGGTACCTATCCCGTGACGGATGCGCTGCTTCACGATCTGGAGATCGGAAAGCAGGGGCAGCATGCTTCCAACCTGGGCGGCATCCTGGCCCGCGAGATCGCCGATTCCGTAGGGATCCCTTCCTATATCGTGGATCCCGTGGTGGTGGATGAACTGCAGCCTCTGGCCCGTTATTCCGGTAATCCCGAGCTGCCCCGCACCAGCGTTTTCCATGCTTTGAACCAGAAGGCTGTTGCAAAGCGCTATGCCAAGGAGCAGGGGAAGGCTTATGACAGCCTTCGCCTGATCGTGGTACACATGGGCGGCGGTGTGTCCGTGGGCGCACATCTGAACGGCCGTATCGTGGACGTGTTCAATGCACTGGACGGTGACGGAGCCTTCTCTCCGGAGCGTTCGGGTGCTGTACCTCCCGGAGCACTGGTGAAGCTCTGCTTCTCCGGGAAATACGATGAGAAGACCATCTATAAGATGCTGGTGGGCAACGGCGGCTTCAATGCTTATCTGGGCACCAACGATGCCCGCGTGGTGGAAGAGAAGATCGCTGCCGGCGACGAAAAGGCCAAGGAAGTTTACGATGCCTTCGTATACCAGATCTGCAAGAATGTAGGCGCTCAGGCTGCGGTACTGGAGGGTAAGGTGGATCAGATCATCTTTACCGGCGGTATCGCTTACAGCAAGATCGTAATGGAAGCCTTCAAGGCAAAGCTTTCCTGGATCGCACCCATCACGGTCTATCCCGGTGAGGATGAACTGCTGGCGCTGGCCCAGGGCGGTCTGCGTGTACTCAATGGCGAAGAAAAGGCAATGGAGTATTAAAATATGAATCTGATCGATAAGATCTTCGGGACCCACAGTGAAAGGGAACTGAAGCGTGTGGCCCCCATCGTGGATAAGATCGAGTCCATGCGGGACGAAATGATGTCCCTTTCGGACGAGGCACTGCGGGAAAAGACCACAGAGTTCAAGAAACGTTTTGCCGACGGGGAGACCCTGGACGATCTGCTGCCGGAAGCTTTTGCGGTAGTCCGTGAGGCGGGACGGAGAGTGCTGAACATGGAGCACTTCCGTGTGCAGCTCATCGGTGGTATCGTACTGCATCAGGGCCGTATCGCCGAGATGCGTACCGGTGAAGGTAAAACCCTGGTATCCACCCTGCCGGCCTATCTGAATGCGCTGGAAGGCAAGGGCGTGTGTATCGTTACGGTGAATGATTACCTGGCCAAGCGTGACGCGGAGTGGATGGGACAGATCCACGAATTCCTGGGCCTGACGGTGGGCGTGATCCTCAACGACATGAAGAGTGATGAGCGCCGGGCGGCTTACAACTGCGATATCACCTATGTGACCAATAACGAGCTGGGTTTCGATTACCTGCGCGATAACATGGTCATCTATAAGGAGCAGCTGGTACAGCGGGGCCTGCATTACGCCATCATCGATGAGGTGGACTCGGTGCTCATCGACGAAGCCCGTACGCCTCTGATCATTTCCGGTCAGAGCGGTAAGGCCACCAAGCTCTACGAAGTCTGTGACGTTCTGGCCAAGCAGATGAAGCGCGGCAAGGACGAGGAGATGATCTACAAGCTGGATGCCGTGATGGATTCCATGATGGGCACCCAGACGGCAGAGGAAGAAGAGACCGGGGACTTTGTCCTGAACGAAAAGGACAAGAACGTGACCCTTACTTCCCGCGGTGTGGACCGGGTGGAGAAATTCTTCCATATCGATAACCTGGCGGATCCCGAGAACAGCGAGATCCAGCATAACATGATCCTGGCCCTGCGGGCGAATTACCTGATGTTCAAGGATCAGGATTACGTGGTGGATGATGATAAGGTCATCATCGTGGATTCCTTTACCGGCCGTCTGATGCCGGGACGCCGTTTCTCCGACGGCCTGCATCAGGCCATTGAAGCCAAGGAGCATGTGAAGATCAAGCGCGAATCCATGACCCTGGCCACCATCACCTTCCAGAACTTCTTCAACAAGTTCGAGAAGAAGGCGGGCATGACCGGTACGGCTCTTACGGAAGAGCAGGAATTCCGGGATATCTACGGCATGGATGTTATCTCGATCCCTACCAACAAGCCCATCGCCCGTATCGATCAGAACGACTGTGTTTACAAGACCCGCAAGGAAAAGCTGCACGAGATCGTGGAGCGTATCAAGGAAGCTCACGCAAAGGGGCAGCCCATCCTGGTGGGTACCATCAATATCGATGCTTCTGAGGAACTGAGCCGTCTGCTCACCAAGGAAGGGATCAAGCATAACGTACTGAACGCCAAGTTCCATGAGATGGAAGCCGAGATCGTGGCGGATGCGGGTATCCACGGAGCCGTGACCATCGCTACCAACATGGCCGGCCGTGGTACGGATATCAAGCTGGACGAAAAATCCAGAGAGCTGGGTGGTCTGCTGATCATCGGCACGGAGCGGCATGAGAGCCGCCGTATCGACAACCAGCTGCGCGGTCGTGCCGGCCGTCAGGGCGATCCCGGTGAATCCGTATTCTATATCTCTCTGGAAGATGATCTGATGCGCCTCTTCGGTTCGGAGCGGCTCATCAATACCTTCAATGCCCTGGGCATCCCGGAGAACCAGCGTATCGAGCACGGTATGCTCTCCAGTGCCATCGAGCGGGCCCAGAAGCGTATCGAGAATAACAACTTCTCAAGACGTAAGAACGTGCTGCAGTACGACCAGGTGATGAACGAGCAGCGCGAGGTTATCTACGGGGAGCGTCTGCGCGTGCTGAACGGCGAGAGCATGCGGGATGTGGTCTACAAGATGATCACGGATATCGTGGAAGGTGCCGTGGACACGGTGATCGGGGAGGACGGGGATCCCGCATCCTGGGATCTGAACGAGCTCAATAACCTGCTCCTGCCCATCATCCCTCTGGAGCCCATCGTACTGCCCAGGATCGAAAAGAAAAAGAATGCACTGAAGCAGCAGCTGAAGGAAGAGGCTGTGAAGCTTTACGAAGCCAAAGAGGCCGAGTTCCCCGAGCCGGAGCAGATCCGTGAGGTGGAGCGTGTGATCCTGCTGCGTGTCATCGACCGCAAGTGGATGAACCATATCGATGATATGGATCAGCTGGAGAAGGCTTCCGGTCTGGCCAGCATGGGGCAGAAGGATCCGCTGGCAGAGTTCAAGATGAGCGCCTTCGATATGTTCGGTGCCATGGAAGCCGCCATCAAGGAGGATGCGGTGCGCCTGCTCTTCCACGTGAAGGTGGAACAGAAGGTGGAGCGCGAACAGGTGGCCAAGGTCACCGGCACCAACAAGGACGAATCCCTGCAGAAGCAGCCGAAAAAGCGGGAGAATGTGAAGATCTATCCCAATGATCCCTGCCCCTGCGGAAGCGGGAAGAAGTATAAGAATTGTACATGCAGGGAATACCACGAGGGTTAGAGAAGCGATGCCCGAGTTGTACAGCGATTTGGCCATCGGCGTAGCCGATTGTGCATGGACAAATCGCAACTGTCCGTGAAATGCGGAGCGTTTCGGACAGTTAAGAACTGCGGCTGTGCGGAGTATCACGGAGTATAAGGCCTGTACGGCGCTACATTGAGGAAATAAGAAATGGTTGAACTTGACCAGATGAAGCTGGAGCTTACGCAGTATACCGAAACACTGAAGGAAGTGCGGGACTCCCTGGATATCGAAAATAAAAAGAAACGCATCGAGGAGCTGGATATGGAAATGTCCGGCCCCGATTTCTGGGCGGATCCGGAGCGGGCCAATAAGCTTTCCAAGGAAGCCAAGAACATGAAGGATACCGTGGAGAAATGCGACGGCCTTGCCCAGAGCTACGAGGATATCCTGACCCTTATCGAAATGGGCAACGAGGAGAACGATGCCTCCATGATCGATGAGGTGCGTTCCGAACTGGACAGCTTTATCGAAGGGCTGGAGACCATACGTCTGCAGACCCTGCTCATCGGTGAGTACGATAACAACAATGCCATCATGCGGATCAATGCGGGAGCCGGCGGTACTGAAAGCTGCGACTGGGCCTCCATGCTCTTCCGTATGTACAGCCACTGGGTGGATAAGAAGGGCTTTACCCTGGAGCTTCTGGACCAGCAGGACGGGGACGAAGCAGGGATCAAGTCCGTGGACTTTCAGGTGAACGGCGAGAATGCCTACGGTTACCTGCGTTCCGAGCAGGGAGTGCACCGCCTGGTGCGCATCTCACCTTTCAATGCCCAGGGCAAACGGCAGACCTCCTTTGTTTCCGTGGACGTGGTTCCGGAGCTTACGGAGGATGCGGGCATCGAGATCAATCCCGACGACCTGCGCATCGATACCTACCGTTCCAGCGGCGCCGGCGGTCAGCATATCAATAAGACTTCCTCCGCCATCCGTATCACCCACATCCCCACCGGTATCGTGGTGCAGTGCCAGAACGAGCGCAGCCAGTTCCAGAACAAGGACAAGGCCATGGAGATGCTGCGAGGTAAACTGCTGATCCTCAAGCAGGCCGAGGAAGAGGCCAAGATGAAGGGCATCCAGGGTGATCTGAAGTCCATCGCCTGGGGCAGTCAGATCCGATCTTATTTCCTGCAGCCTTACCAGCTGGTGAAGGACCTGCGCACGGGAGAGGAAACGGGCAACGCCGATGCGGTGCTCAACGGCGATATCGACCGTTTTATCAATGCCTATCTGAAGAAGAAAAGTCAGGGAGCCCTTATGGATGCTTCCGAGGCAGAGGACGATCTTTAATATGATCATACACCGGGATCAGCTCTCTGATCCCGGTTCTTTTCTCCGATAATTTAATCCTTTATATCTGCTGCAGTTTGTGGTATAATGCTCTTATGGATGATTATGGTTACCCGCAGGGGGGAGTGGATCCCCGGAATATGTACCGGCCGGTGCGGCCCAATAATACCCTGGCTACGCTGGCTGCGGCATTTGCGGCACTTGCGGTATTTACGGTGCTCACAGGCCTGATGCCCGTGTTTTTCGGGAGTCTGTCCATCATGTTCGCGCTCCTTTCCAGGGGCGGCGAGTTAAAACTGAAGATGGGGGCACTGGTAAGCAGCGTCGTTTCGGTACTGAGCATGGTGGCGGGTATAGTGCTTATGGTATACGCATTCAACAGTGTGACCAACGATCCCAGGATGCGTACCCAGCTGGATCAGGCGTTCCAGAGCATGTACGGCGTAGATTACGGAGAATTCTGGGATCAGATGGAGAACTATTACGAAACCGGGGAAATGCCGGAGTTCATGGAAGAATTGGAAAAGCAGTAAGTTTCTGCCCTGCTTTTCGTTTCCGGAAGGGATGGATCTATGATCGGTGGAGTAGGAAGGATAGGATACGGAGGGAACTACGGCAGTGTAGCTGCCGCCCAGTATATGTTTGCCGGCGCAACGGGCGTTGAAGAGGAAGTGCGCAAGGGCAGCGACGGAAAGCCGCTGGTAGATAAGAGCGGAAAACCCCTGCCGCCTTCCATGGATGAACGCCAGGCCAAGCGCCTGGGCAAGATGGATTGCGAGGCCTGCAAGAACCGGAAATATCAGGACGGTTCGGATGAGCAGGTGTCCTTTAAATCGGCGGCAAAGATCAATCCTGCCGCGGTGGAGGCCAAGGTACGCGGTCACGAACAGGAACATGTGGCCAATGCCTACGATAAGGCCGAACAGGAAGGCGGGAAGGTGCTTCAGGCCAGTGTGCGCCTGAAATATGCGGTGTGCCCGGAGTGCGGCAGGAGTTACTGCGCCGGAGGGGAGACCAGCACCATGATCCGCTATCCGAAGGAACAGAAAAAACAGAACCCTTATGAACAGAACCATCTGGCTATGGGACAGGAGGCTTTCAGGGGAAATAATATGGATGCGGCGGTATAAGATCAGATGAACGGTTTGCATTCCTCCGCGGAATTAAAAGCCAGTGCAAGAGCGACACTACTGGGCAGGTACGGTCAGGCTGTACCTGTCCATTTGCTGTTCCTTATCCTCGGGATGATCATGAGTGGCGGAAACCTGGGGATCAGCGGAAAGGCCGACACCCTTCAGCTTACGGTCTCGGTGGGGATACTGCTGGTGGGAACGGTGCTCAGTAATCTTCTGCAGTACGGGCTCTGTCAGTTTTATATGAACATGTGCTGCGGTTTTGTCTGCGGTCTCGGGGATCTGTTTAAGGGCTTCAGCTTCCGTGACGACCGCCCCGTGCGTATCGCCCTGCAGCTGATGATGGTAAAGACGGCCTGCGAGATGCCGGCGCTGCTCCTGTATGCGGTCTATCGCTTCAGCGGGATCATGGCTTTCCTGCCTCTGGCCAGTCTGGCCCTGTGCGTGGGGCTTACGGCCTATCTGATCTATTATCTGGGTATGAGTCAGTGCTTTTATCTGATGCTGGATTTCCCGGACAAAAGCCTGGAGGATATCGTGAAGCTCTCCCGCTGGCTGATGAAGGGCAGGCGCTTCCGTCTCTTTTACCTGTATATGAGTTTTATACCGATGTTTATCCTGGGGATGCTGAGCTGCGGCGTGGGTATGTGCTGGCTCCTTCCGTACCGGGAGACGGCACTGGCCCATTTTCACCTGAATCTTACAGGACTGGCTGCGTCCGGACAGATAGATTATGAGTAAGTATTCCGAAGACAATTATACCGACGAACTGGATGTCATAGATCTGCAGAACACGCAGAACATGCAGGCCCTCGGATGGGATGACGAGCCGGAAAGGGCAAAGCCGGCCCGCAGGAAAGCTGCGCCCCCGCCTCCGCCGAAAAAGAGGAAGCGTCGCAGCAGCAGCGGCGGACTGATCATCTTTTTTATCATCTTTCTCGTGACCCTGGGAGCGGCAGGCTATACGATCTGGGCCCTGTACCAGCGGCTTCAGCTCGAGAGCGAAGCAAGGCTGGCGGCGGAAGCGGAGCTGGCTGAAATGAAGGAGGCCGTGGCTGTGGCTCCGGTGGCTGCAGCCCCTGCGGCGGCACCCGCTGTAGAGCTTACGGAAGATGCGGCTCCCACACCCTCACCCGCTCCGGTGGAACCGGAAGAAGGCAAGCTTTACAGCTACGAGCTGGTGGAAGATATGCTGGCGGCAGCCCGGACGGAAGCGGCGGACGAGAGGGAACAGGAGATACGTGATCTGATCATGTATTCCGCCACCCGGGACGGCGGCGGCCCTTCCACGGCGGTGCGTTCCCTTATCACTGATTATGCTTTCTATTCCGTTACCGGGGGATATGAATTCCAGAAGCTTTTGGACGAGGTGCCCCGCAATGATGTGGACTGGGACGACCTGGTGAAAGACGAGGAGGACGGTTCCATACGCTATATGCCCGGTGGAGTGGAGCATTCCTGGCCCATGATCGATGTGTCGGCTTTCCAGAAAGAGATAGACTGGCAGGCCGTGGCGGATTCCGGCATTAAATATGCGATGATACGTTCCGGCTTCCGGGGTTATTCCAAGGGGGCCATGTTTGATGATGATTATATCGAGCAGAACCTGAAGGGTGCCACTGAGGCCGGCATTAAGATCGGAGTTTATTTCTTCAGCGAGGCCATCACTGTGGAAGAAGCGAAGGAAGAGGCACAGAGCGTCCTGAAGCTCATCGCTCCTTATCGCATCGATCTTCCCGTGGTCATTGATATCGAGCGCATCACCGGCGATACCGCCCGGGCGGACCAGCTGGATAAGGATACCCGTACCACGGTTTCCCTTGCCTTTCTGGACGAAGTGGCGGCGGCGGGATACAAGCCCATGATCTATTGCGGTATCTATACCTATTTTGTGCAGCTGGACCAGAGCCGTATATGGCAGTATCCGCTGTGGTTCCCCTTCTATGAAGAGAAGTTCTACTTCCCCTACAAGGTCACCTGCTGGCAGTACAGAGACGATGCCAAGGTACCCGGTATCAAGGGCGGCGTGGACATGAGCATCTGGCTTGTGGATCCGGAAAGTCTATGAGATATTCCCTTACGGCATTGATATTGTTGATCTTTCTTGCAGGCTGCGGGGCGGAGCCGTCCCCGGAGGCTTCAGTCAAGTCCGGCAGCGGGACGGATCCTGCGGCTGTAACTCCTGTGGTACAGGAAGAGACTTCAGTTTCGGAGGAAGAGACAGATCCCCCTGCGGTCCGGCCGGCAGCGCTTCCCGAAGCCGAGGGGATAGAGCTTACGCAGGAGCTTCTGGATAATGCACTGATACGCGAAGGCAATACCTCGCGGCTCAGAAAGCTGTTTGAACGGGCTGAAGCCGGAGAAAAGCTTACGCTGGCTTATCTGGGAGGATCCATTACGGGAGGTTCGGGAGCTGATCCCATGGAAAGCGCCTGTTATGCGGCCCTCACCACACAGTGGTGGAGAGATAGCTTCCCGCAGGCGGAGTTTGAATACATCAATGCCGGTATAGGCGAGACCGATTCCTGGGTGGGGGTCCACCGGGTGGAGGAAGAAGTGCTGCGATACAAGCCTGACCTGGTGGTGGTGGAGTTTTCCGTAAACGATTCCCGGCAGGAGCTGAATACCGAGAGCTATGACAGCCTGCTTATGCGCATCCTTTCCTGTGAGAGCGAGCCGGCGGTGATCCCGCTGATGCTGGCTTCCAAAGGCCACAGCTTTGCTTACGATCATGCACCGGTCATCATGCATTACGACCTGCCCATGATCGCCTATTTCAATCTGCTGGATACCGGGTTTTTGCCCTGGGAAGCGGTGGGAAACGATGACGGGATACACCCGAAGAATGCCGGACACGCGCTGATCGCGGATCTTTTATGTGCTTATTATTCTTCCGTACTGGAAAAAAGCGGGAGCGGAGAGGCGGAGGCCTATACACTGCCCGAAGCCGGTTACGGAAAATGCCGCTATACAGATGCCTCTTTTGTTTATTCCGACACGGGGATGCAGACAGAGGGCGAAGGCTTTGTACCCATGGAGGAAAGCTTTGTTCTTCATCATCCGGGCTGGGAAACGGAGAGTGCCGGCAGCTTTTCTTTCGAATGCAGTGCCCGCACCCTGGGGATCGCCTATCGCTGGTATATGAACCCTCCGGAAGGGGGCAGCGCCGTATATGATGTTTATGTGGATGATGTGGCCGTGGCCACCATCGACCCCTCGGAGGGAAAAGGCTGGGCCGACCATCTGCAATATGTGGAGATCCTGAAAGAAGATACTGCTGCCCCGCACAGGGTACGTCTGGTACCCGCGCAGGACAGCAGCGGTAAGTGCTTCCAGATCCTTGCTCTGGCTCTGGGAGAATAGATCTTTTTACTTTGTTCCCTTCAGTATGGGGGAGAGGGGCTTGTAGATCAGCATGGTGACGATGGCATCCAGGCCGCCCTTGATGATGTTTAAGGGGGCGGTGCAGAAGATGACAAAGCTTACGATGCTGCCTTCCTTCACCAGCGGATTCACCTCGGCTCCCATGGCCACCAGTGCCGATACCGGCATGCCGCCGTAAAGTGCCGCAAAGGCAGGGAGCAGATAGACGGCGTTGAAGAAGCTTCCGAAGACCGTCATGATGACCACGCCGCAGATCAGAGATACCAGGGCACCTTTCTTTGTTTTCTTAAAGCTGTAGATCGCGGCAGCGGGAAGGGCCATGCTGCAGCCTACCACGAAATTCGCAAGTTCTCCCACAAAAGCGGAAGAAGTACCCTTGATCAGAAGCTTTACCAGGATCTTGATGAATTCCGTCATCACCGCGGAGGCGGGTCCGAAGGCAAAGCCGCAGACCAGCACCGGCAGCTCCGAAAAGTCCAGCTTATAAAAAGCGGGAAGGAAGGGCAGCGGGAATTCCAAAAGCATCAGTACCACGGCCACCGCGGAAAACATTCCGATCATGACCAGCTTACGGGTGGAAAATACTTTTTCCTTAGTACCGTTCTTTTTTCTTGCAGCCTGTTCCAGGAAATATGCCAGCAGAAAGATGGCAGCGACGATAGCGGCGAAGCCAAGCACATACGTGCTGTGCTCCTTGACAGCAGTTACGAGTTCATTCATTTGATTTTCCTCCTTCTCTCATCCAGACTTCGCACCGGCTGTGCCGATGCTTCACTGTCGGTCCCGGAATCACACCGGATCGGGCGCTTTCGCGCTTCGCGGACTTTTACCGCCGGTGGGGAATCTCACCCCGCCCCGAAGTTGCAACGTTATTTATTATATGGATTATCGCCCTTCTGTCAAGGGTGCTTTTTTCTTTCCGTTGTATAGCCCTCAGAGTCGGGCATTCCGGTTCTGCAGATACAGATCCAGCACGGTAAGGGCGCACATGGCTTCCACCACCACCACGGCTCTGGGGACCACCACGGGGTCGTGGCGTCCCTTTATGGAAAGAAGGATATCCTCACCTTTTTCATTTACCGTTTTCTGCTCACGGAAGATGGAGGGGGTGGGCTTGAAATATGCTCTCGCGATGATGGGAGCACCGGTGGAGAGACCGCCCAGTATGCCGCCGGCATGGTTCGTTTCGAATGTGACCCGGCCCTCCTTCATGCGCATGGCATCGTTATTCTCGCTGCCTCTGGCGGCAGCGGCTCTTATCCCGTCACCGATCTCCACGGCCTTTACGGCACCGATGGAGAAGAGGGCACGGCCCAGCAGGGCGTCCAGCTTATCAAAGACCGGCTCGCCTATACCTGCGGGAACGCCTTCGATGCGGCATTCCACCACGCCTCCCAGGGAATCGCATTCCGCACGGGCATCTTCCACGCAGGAAAGGGCCTTTGCGGCAAGGTCAGCCTCCGGCATGCAGGCGGGATTGTCACAGGCGGCTGCGATGGCATCCAGGCTTAAGCCTTCGGCATAGCCTTCCGGAAGCTTTACGGGACCGATAGCCGTAGTGTAAGCCCGCAGCTTAATGCCGTATTCCTTAAGGAGCAGGGCTGCGATGGCACCGGCTGCGACCCGTGCGGCAGTCTCCCTGCCGGAGCTGCGTCCGCCGCCCCGGTAGTCACGATGGCCGTATTTGGCGGAAAAACCGTAATCCGCATGTCCGGGACGGAAGCTGTCGGTCAGGTTCCCGTAATCTCCGGAATGCTGGGAAGTGTTTTCTATCATCATGGAGATGGGGGTACCGGTGGTAACGCCCTCAAAGACCCCCGAAAGGATGCGGACCTTATCCGCTTCGCTGCGGGCGGTGGTCATAGAGGAAGTGCCGGGTTTGCGCCGGTCCAGATAAGGCTGGATCAGCTCCTCGCTGAGCTTAAGCCCTGCCGGGCAGCCGTCCACCACACAGCCCAGGGCGGGGCCGTGGGATTCCCCCCAAGTGCTTAGCTTAAATATCGTTCCCAGAACAGAAGCTGACATGATCCCTGTCTCCTTTATCTTCTTTACCCCGTTTAGGGGGATGTGTTTTCCGGATAGCATCATAACATATATACGGATACCAAACAAGCCGGCGTTGACCAGGGCCCGCGCTTTGACAAATGCAGGCCGGACGGGGTATAATCCTGTCTCGTAAAAGTGTTGAAGCTGCGCCTGTGGCGCGGAGAGATCCTGCGGAAAGAGGAGAGTCATGATATCCCTGATCGTACCGGTCTATAATGCGGAAAAATATCTGGATGCCTGCGTGCGGAGCATACTCGCACAGGATGAAGCGGATTGGGAGCTGCTGCTGGTGGACGATGCGTCTGCGGACACCTCCCTTTCGATCTGTGAACGCTATGCGGCGGAGGATGAGCGTATCCACGTGATCCGCGCTTCCCACGGAGGCGCGGCGGCTGCCCGCAACCGGGGCATCGAGGCGGCTAAGGGAGCATGGATCACTTTTGTGGACAGTGATGATACCGTAGAGCCGTATTATCTCAGCTATCTGCTGGGTCTTACGGAGGGCGGGGCGGATATCGCAGCCTGTGCCCACGATAAACCCCGGGAGGGGGAGGCGGCAGTAGCCCTGCCGGGTTCCGCCGGCGCAACCTTCTATGAAGGGGATGATGTTCTGAAGACTCTGCTCTACCAGCGGGGACTCATGAGCGTTCCCTGGGGCTACTTAAGCCGGAGAAGCCTGTGGGAGCATGTGCGTTTTCCGGAGGGGACGGAAGCGGAGGATATGGGCACCATCTACCGGCTCTTTATGGAGGCCGGCAGCTTGATGGTGGGCCGGCGGGTATGCTATCATTACATACAGCGTAAGGGGAATACGATCTACAGTACGGCGGAGAGCCGCAGAAAGGCCTACTGGCGGCACCGCCGGGAGATGCTTAAGC
>JAFZOW010000037.1 GCA_017552715.1 Lachnospiraceae bacterium | reverse complement strand
GAGCACATGGATGAGATCCGCAGGCTGGATCCCGAGGTGTACGGGCTGGCAATGGAACTGTAACACAGCTTACGAGCCGGAGATATCTGTTGCTCTTTATGCTGTGACTTGTCTTGCGTAAGTGCCGGATAAGTGATAGTATTCCTTTTGATGTTCAAACATACTTCATTATGAGGAGGCAGAGAATGAAAAAACAATCGTTACAGGCAGGAAAAAGCATTACTTCCCGTATCCTGGGGATAATGCTGAGTCTGGTGATGGTGTTTTCGTCAGCACCCATCACATCGTATGCAACGGATGAGGAGCCGGTTCTTAAGGCTGATGAAGCTGTTGCAGAGGCAGAGGCGGATGAGGTACAGCCCGCGGACGGTGAGGGTGAAGCTGCGATCGAGATCGAGATCAACCAGGGTCTTAGCAAACATGTTGCGATCAAGACCGGTGACGAGAGCCTGATCAATGAATTCGTTGCCAGAAAGCAGACGGCTGTAATGTTTAAGATCCCCGGATCCGAATCTGCATCGGAGGCGCCTTCGGCTCAGAATTACAAGCTGGAAGCCAAGGCTGTTACCAACGGTCAGGAAGCGGACAGTGCAGAGCTTACGGCCGACGGGAGCGCTTTTACCGTACAGCGTGCTTATACAAAGGACTGTGATCTGGATGGCTGGTATGCAGTGGCAAGCTTTCCCACAGGCCCGGATAAAGGAAGCTACAACTTCCACATTTATGAAGGGGATAAGGAGATCGCAACGAGAAACGGTGTGACCTTCTATGAGACCAATCCTCTGAACGTGCTGTTGGTGCCCGTAAAGGCATATTACAGTGCATCTTTTGAAGGAGCCGCTCCCCAGGCAGGTTGTTCTTACAGCTGCTTAAATGAGAAGTATTATGCCGAGGATGGCAATCAGAAGGCCTGGAGTGAGCTGAAAGAAGATCTGAAGAAGTATCTGCTGGATACCTATCCGCTGGCGGAGATCAATATTGAAGAGGCGCAGGAGCTGGATGCCGGCACGGAAGAATTCGATATGGTGGCGGAAGGCAACGGCCAGAAGAACCTTTGGGACAAGGTCAACAAGCTGCAGAGCAAGAATAAGGAAGGTAAGAACCGTTATGATATGATCCTGGCTTTCGTGCTATATCGTCAGGATAAGGGTACCGGACAGGGTTATACCTTCGGCAGACCTACCAATATCATCACTTATTCGGACAAGGATATGTTCCCGACCGTGGCTCATGAGATCGCTCATTGCTATCAGGTAGGTGATGAGTATAACGGCGGAAGCCTTAATAACGATGTGAACCCTGCACCCAACGGATACAAGGGACGCAACTTTGTGACCGGAGAGGATATTGCCAGCAACTCCGGGACGAATGAATACTGGCAGACCCCGCTGCAGTACAGGAGTAACGGTGGTTCCAAGAAGAATCAGGTGAATGGGAACGGTGAGGCTACTATGGTATATCTGAACCTTCACCCCTACAGCCTGTCCCAGAAGAAGTTCATCTGCTGGGCCGGTGTGAACCCTGAGACGGCTCAGGCAGAAGGGGGAGAAGTATCACCTACCATCAGCTGGATGGGTTCCGGATTTACCGGCTGCGACGGTTATTACTGGACGACCGCTCCCATCTGGGATCAGCTCTTCAAGCAGTTTGTGAAGAAAGAGAAGCAGGAAGCCGCTCCCCAGGAGCAGGGAGAAGAGACGTCCAATGCACAGGTTTACCTGAACTCCCTTAAGAACGAAGGCGTGGATCTTGAGACGATCTTTGCGGAAGATGATTTCTACTATGATGATGATTATCGCTGGGGCGATTCCCGTATGGTGGAAGTAGAAGGCTGGCTGGATAAAGCAGCCGACGGTTCCGTTTCGGTCAACGACATGTCTCCCATGTTCTCCTATGAAGGGGATCTGGAGTTTATCGAGCCTCTGGAGGATATTTACAAAAACAGCGGTGAGGTATACAGCTTTATCGCCCTGGATAATGATGGCAAGGCAGTGAAGTCTCCCGTAGATGAAGAATGGGCAGCATGTGAATTCTTTGGCGGCTTCTTCAATGCCAGTACCGGTAAGATGCAGAAAGAGAAGAATTTCCAGTTTGATGCGGAGTATCCGGAGGGTACAGCCGAGTTCGTTATCGTCAAAGGAAAAGCAGCGGATCTGATCGATGATAACGGTAACGTCAGCGGAACGGTTCTGTGGAAAATGAGCGATGATCCCAATTGTGCAGCGGATCTTGATAAGGAACCTGAGGGATATCTGACTTATGCGGATGTCAATGAAAAAACGGTCGAAGTGGAATGGGAAGTAGAGTACAACGGCGAGCTGTATGACGGTACCAGCGGTGAACTCTATACCGAAGTTTACTACTATCCCGAAGGAGATGACGGTCAGGCCTTCTATGTGGGATGCAGCGCGGATGACGACTGGACAGAAGGTTACGTAGGTTTTGAGACGGATGGTCTGTGGAGCCGTAATGCTTATGTATGGATCAAAGTGACCAATGGCGTTAATGCTTATGATATCTATTCGGATGAGCTGGAAGTAACCCTTTGCAATTCCAAGATCAGTCTTTCCGGTGCCGGCATCACCAAGACGGGGAAGGGCGAACAGACCTGTTACGAAGCTGCATGCACCGGCAATGCCATCTGCCCGAAGGTGGCTGTTAAGGCCTGGAACCCTGCTACCGCTTCATACATCAGCCTGAAGCAGGATGTGGACTACAGCGTAAGTTACGAGGATAATGTAGAAGTAGGTTTTGCTACCGTTACCGTACAGGGTATCGGTCTCTATGCCGGTAAGAATACCCAGGAGTTCGAGATCATACCGAAGGATATCTCCAAGTTTGTTCCGGAAGCGATCCCGAACCTGACCTACAGCAGCAGCATGAACAGCGTTGTGATGCCTTATCTTAACTTGAGGGACAGCAGCAACAATCAGCTTGTGAACGGCAAGGACTTCACGGTTAAGTTCAACGACAAGGAGAACCTGGACGATCTCTTTGCAGAAGCTCCTGGGTCTGCCGTGACCGTAACGGTTAGCTACTTCGGTAAGGGTAACTACACCGGCAATACCAAGAAGACCACAACCTTCGATGTGGTACCTGCTTCACAGGATCTGATCACACTTTCTCAGAACGGGACAAAGATCACTCTGAAGGCAGAATCCGCCCAGTATACAGGCAGACCCATCAAGCTTAAGGTGAAGTCGGTAGAGGTGACGGATGCCGAAGGAAAGAGTGTAAAGCTTAAATCCGCCAACTATAAGCTGGTTTATTCCAATAATGTATCTGTCGGAACTGCACGTGTGACCGTAGTAGGAAAGAAGGGCTGCGTCGGTTCTGCTTATACGACCTTTGAGATCAAACCCAGGGAAGTGAAAAAACTGACGGTTTCCGGCGTGAAGGATCAGCCTTATGGAACGACGGTGGATGTGAAAAAGCTGCCCATCGTGGTCAAGGCCGGCGGGATCACTCTGACCAGAGATGTGGACTACAAGGCGGAGCTGAAGGGCGATACCACCAAGGTCACCGGAAAAGGTGATGCCAAACCCGAGGTGGTCATCACCCTGATCACTGCGGAAGATGCGAAGAAGGATGCTAACGGTAAGAAGGTTGAACTTCCGAAGGTATGCTGGTCTTCCAAGGCGAAATCCACCAGTGTTTCGAAGAGCTTCTCCATCGTAAAGGTGAAGTTGAATTCGCCGGTAGTGAGCATTGCCATCAAGAGCTCGGCCAGCGGCAATTCGGCAAGCAACAATACCGCCAGCGCGAACCAGGCAAAGACCGGTGTGGTAAAGATCGACGGCAAGGAGGTCGGAACCATCCGGAGCCTGAACAAGAGCGAACTTACCGTAGTCAGGAACAAGTATGTATTTGAGATCACCGGAACGGAAGATGTCTTGCCAAAGGGTGCGGATCTCAGCGAAGCCGTAGTCCTGAAGGCCCTCGGTAAAGAGCTGAATGCGAAGGACTATACCATCAGCGTTTCCAAGGCAAAGAACGGCAAGATCGGGACCATCACGATCAAGGCGAACAAGGATGGTGATCTGAAAGGAAAGAAGGTATATAAGTTCCTGTATACCAAGGCTGTACCTGAAACTGCCGAGTAAGTGCGGGGGCGTTTAGCAGCGTAAAGATAAACAGGATCACAGAGACTGCCGTATCACGAGAGTGTGGTGCGGCAGTTTTTTTGATGCTTCGGATCATAAAAATCTCTGAAGTTTATTCTTGACAAAACATTGTCGCTTTGATATTGTATATATACAACATACACAATATATCTTTTTCGGGGGATATGCCATGGAATACGAAAATGCCATAGAGATAAAGGATCTGGTAAAAAGGTATGACGGCTTTACACTGGATAAAGTGAGCATGACCGTTCCCAGGGGAAGCATCATGGGCTTCATCGGCCAGAACGGTGCGGGCAAGACCACCACCATCAGCTGTATCCTGAATCTGATCAAATGGGATGAGGGGGAGATAAAGCTCTTTGGTATGGACATGCCCAGGGAAGAATATGAGATCAAAAAATATATCTCCGCGGTCTTTGATGAGCTTCCTTTTAATGAGGATCTGAATGCAAACATACTGGATAAAGTTTTATCCGGTGTATTCAGCGCCTGGGATCATGCAGTCTTTACCGAATACCTGGATCGTCTGCAGCTCCCTTCCAAAAAGAAGTTTAAGGAATTCTCAAAAGGTATGAAGATGAAGCTTCAGATCGCAGCGGCCCTTTCCCATCATGCGAAGGTGCTGATCATGGATGAGGCTACAACAGGGCTTGACCCGGTAGTCCGAAATGAGATCCTGGATATCTTCATGGAATTCCTGCAGGATGAGGAAAACGCGATACTCATGTCCTCCCACATCACCTCGGATCTGGAAAAGATCGCGGACCGGGTAAGTTTTATAGATAAAGGAAAGCTTTTGATCAGCGGTGTGAAGGATGAGATCCTGGATGACCACGGCATCATGCGGATAGGAAAGCAGGAACTTGCGGATATCGACCGCGCGGATTACATCAGTGCAAGGGTAACGGACTTCGGAGCGGATCTGATGGTTACAGACAGAACGGCAGCGGCAAGGAAGTATTCCGGGGCTCTTATCGAGAAGACAACGCTGGAAGAGATCATGCTTTTCTATGTCAACAGAGATAAGACCTTTGATGCGAACTGATTTTTGAGCGGCAAAAGAAGACTGAATCCTGAATTCCAAAGATCCGTATGAGGAGAATGCTATATGACGATGAAACAGCTGATATACAGGGAATTATACCTTTCGAAAAAGAACATAGTGATGACACTGGGGATAGGAGCTATGATCTTTCTGATGGGGGCGCTGGTGCTGCTGTCATGCAGGTTCGGTAATCTTGCAAGGTATAATGAGCCGGATGTGGTAAAGGAGACGCTGGATACGGTTTCCACATATCTTCCTGTAATGATATACAGTATCTTAATGGTAGTGGGTATTGACGCCATCCCCAACCAGATCTTTACCGATCACCTTTGCGGCTGGCATAAGTTTATCAAAAGCAGCGGGGTGAAGGCTAAGGATTATGTTGGCGCAAAATATGCTGCCATACTGATCCTGTTTGGTGCGTCTACTCTTTTGATGCTGATCATTTATCCGGTATTCTTCCTTTTGTGTGGGACTGCGCAGATAAACCTGTCATGGATGATCATTGCACTGGATTTTGTGGTATTCTTTACTGATTTCAACCTTCCGCTGTTTTTATGGGCGAAGAAACGGGAAAAAGCCCTGCTCTGGAGTGCCGTGCCGATACTGGCTCTGACTGTACTCAGCCCTGTTATCCTTGTTCTGATTGGTGCAGGTGTTCTGACTGAAGAACAGATCACAGAGCTGATCGTAAGCTTAGTGGGCGGCGGTTTTATGCAGGAATTATGCATCAGTTTTGTGATACTGGCAGTACTTATGTATGTAAGCTATAAGCTTTCCGTACATTTCGTGGAGGTAGAGGGATGAGCGGATTTATATTGACAGATCTTTATATCATGCGCAAGCGCCTTATGATGAACTTCGGCTTTTGCCTTGTGATGATGGTACTTATGGAGATCGGGGCACTGCTCGTAAAAAACAATTTGCCGGAAGAAGAGTGGCCTGTGATCGCAATGACAGCGGCGATCATGGTTGCAATGTGCTTCTTTATGATCGTTTATACCATAGATTGTGAGATCCTGTTTGCGGATGAACGCAGGAAATGGAATGCTTATTCCGCGGCCAGTGAAGCCGGAGTGAAAGCGGTGGTGGGTGCGAAATACACGCTTTGCTTTATCATTTCTTTTTCTGTCTATCTGCTCTGCAGACTGAATGACATCATCCTGTCACTGATCTTTGACCGGACGGTGCAGCTTTCCGTGCTCTATCTGGGACTTGTGTTTGCGGTGAGCGCTATCATGGCTTTTCAGTTGTTTTTCGGGATACGCTTTGGCGCCAGATACGGGACAAATGTCAGGATCGCATTATTTGTCGCTTTATTCGTTCTTGGCTCCATGTACGCTTTGTTTGGCAATCTTGACTGGCTTATGGCTGAAGGCGGCGTGAAAGACAAAATGCGGTATATATTGGAACATATGGATGATGCGGGAATGCAGGAATACCTTGCGAAACTCAGCGGAGGGGCTATGGCACTGCTTTGCCTGATCCCGCACGCTATCGTGGGTATATACTGGGGGTCTTATCGTTTTTCCTGCAAGGTGTATACAAAGGGGGCTGAGAATTATGAGAAGTAATACGGGAACTGAAAGTATGGAAGGGATCCTGTCAGCGACCTATGACAATGCCGGGGCGGATACGCTGAGATCAAAGAAACGGGATCTTCTCAGTGTGGCAGTATATCTTGTGATCTGCTTCACACTTATGTTTGTTTTCGGGCCGTTCATATACGTGGCTGAACAGGGAGTGGATTACGGGGCTTATCAGCTGGTGTATGTACTGGCGGCCTTCAGTCCCTGCATCGCCTGCCTGGTTACGAGACTCCTGTTCCGGGAGGGCTTTAAGGGACTGCTGTATCCCAGGTTTACGGGTAATTTCAAGGCATACGTTTTAGCTGTTGTTCTGCCGCTTGCTTTCGGGATCCTGAACTGCATACTCATCACCGTATTTACCGGTGCAGGCTTTACTTTCAAACTTGAAGGAGGGATCTTCACGGCACTCGGAAATAATATGATCATGAGTGTATACGCCTATTATGTTATGATCGTCATCATAGGTGAGGAGCTGGGGTGGAGGGCATTCCTTTATGACAAACTGGAAAAACTCTTCGGACTTAACGGTTCTGTTGTGATCGGCGGTATCATCTGGGGATTGTGGCATATCCCGCCCATCGTACATATGGGACTTAACTTCGGCAAGGATTATCCGGGCTTTCCCTATGTGGGTATCGCTCTTATGTGTGTGATGTGTATCGGCTTCGGTGCCGCCTTGCAGCTGCTCCGAAAGATGAGTGATTCCGTCATCGCGCCCATCATCGCACATGCGATCATAGATTCGGTATGTAATACACTGGCCACCATGTTCCTTTCGGAAGAGATCGTGCAGGATACGACAGACGCGAACAGGTTTATCGTAGGAGTCTGCTGTACCGTATCGGCATTGATAATGGGGATACCCGCATGGATAGTGATGTATAAAAGGGAGGGAAGATCCCTCGGCTTGCTGAAGCCCGCCCGGGAGGACGAGGGGGGCGTGCGTGCCGGGATGACATAAGGGGAAAATATGGACATCATAATCTCAAATTCAAGTAACGATCCGATCTATCTTCAGATCGTTAAACAGATCAAGGGCATGATCATGAGCGGAGAACTCAAAGAGGGTGATCCGCTCCCTTCCATGCGTAATATGGCTCTGCAGCTGCGGATCAGCCTGATCACCACAAAACGCGCCTATGAGGAGCTGGAGCGGGACGGTTTTATCGAGTCCTATACCGGGAAGGGAAGTTTTGTAAAGGCGCAGAATACGGATTTTATCCGGGAAGAGAACCGCAGACGGGCGGAAGAATATCTTGCCAAAGCCGTGGATGCGGCAAAGCCCGCAGGGATAGCTTTTGAGGAACTGACGGAGATACTGAAGCTCCTATACGAAGCTGACGGAACATGAAAGCCTGCGGATCGCTTGCTTTCTCGCTTCAGGTGCTGTCTTTCCGGGCCAGCTGCCAGCGTATGAAGGCCACGCCTATGATGATCACATAGCCGACGATGCTTAAGGGAACGGGCATCTCGCCCAGGAAGAGCATACCCCAGAGGGCGGCGAAGATCACCTGGGTATAGTCGAAGACGGAGAGCTTTTTTGCCGGGGCGTATTTGTAGGCTGTGGTGATACCGAACTGGCCCACGGCGGCCGAAAGCCCGGCCATGCTCATGATCAGCCACTGCAGCGGGCTCATGGGCACGAAATGCCAGATCATGAAGGGGAGCGTGAGCAGGCAGGAGAAAAGGGAAAAGCAGATGACGATCACCGGAGTCTTTGCTCCTTTTCCCGTGGCATTCCGTACAAAGACATAGGCCGTACCCGCACCGAAACCGCCGTAAAGGCCGATGAGGGAGGGTACGAATTCCATATTGTTCACACTGGGCCGTATGATGAACAAAGCCCCGATGAAGGCTATAACGGTTGCCAGTACATCACGGCGGGAAGGCTTTTCCTTCAGTACCGGGATAGAGACCAGGATCGCAAAGAAGGGCGACAGTTTGTTGAGCATGTTGGCATCGGCCAGGTTGAGCCGGTCGATGGCGTAGAAATTACCGATAAGGCCCGTGGTCCCGAAGAGACAGCGCAGAAAGATGTCCATGCGGCAGTTTTTCGGGATCTCGAAGCGCTCATGTTTTACAGGCAGGCTGATCAGGGCAATGACCAGGGCAAAGGCATTCCGGAAGAAGGCCTTTTCCATGGTGGGAAGATCTCCGGCCAGGCGGACGAAAAAGGTCATGAAGGAAAAGCCTGCCGCGGCGATCATGATACACAGGATACCTTTTATCTGATCTTTATCTTTCATTTTCCGCTCTGCTTTCCCTCTGCCGCGTTTTCGATCAGCGCCAGTTTTTCTTTGCGGCTCAGCTGCTTGATGGCATATTCGCGGCGCATCGCCATGCGTTTTGCCTCTTTTGCATCTTCCTCTTCAAAACATTCACAGAAAAGCATCCTGCAGGGCCGGCGTACTCTTGTGCATTTCGCCCCCCGGGAGGGGAGCTCGCCGTTATGCTCTTTTAAGCGTCTTTCGGGATCCGTGGTCCAGCCGGTATAGAGGCTGCCGTCCGCACAGCCCAGGATGTAGGTATAGGCTTTCATGGGGCGTATTATAGCACAGCTTCCGGCACTTGACAAAAACCCCCGAAAAACATACACTTTATAGGAATTTTTATAGCCGGAAAGGAGCGTTATCATGGCAGAGCAGAAGAAGCTGGTGGAAGAGATCACCTCCATGGAGGAAGATTTTGCCCAGTGGTATACCGACATCGTTAAAAAAGCAGAGCTCATCGATTATGCGACCGTCAAGGGCTGCATGGTCATCAAGCCTGCGGGCTACGCATTATGGGAGAATATCCAGCGGGAGCTGGATGCGCGCTTCAAAGCGACGGGAGTGGAAAACGTATACATGCCCCTCTTCATTCCCGAGAGCCTGTTGCAGAAAGAGAAGGACCATGTGGAAGGCTTTGCGCCGGAAGTGGCCTGGGTCACCCACGGCGGACTGGAGCCCCTGCAGGAGCGGCTTTGCGTGCGACCCACTTCCGAAACCCTCTTCTGCGATCACTACAAGGATGTGATCCATTCCTGGCGTGACCTGCCGAAGCTCTATAACCAGTGGTGCTCCGTTGTGCGCTGGGAAAAGACTACCCGTCCTTTCCTGCGCAGCCGTGAATTCCTCTGGCAGGAAGGCCATACGGCCCATGCCACGAAAGAGGATGCGGAGGAGCGCACGATACAGATGCTGAACCTCTATGCGGACTTCTGCGAAGAGGTGCTGGCCATCCCCGTGATCAAGGGGCGCAAGACAGATAAGGAAAAATTTGCCGGTGCCGAAGCTACCTATACTATAGAAGCATTGATGCATGACGGCAAAGCGCTGCAGAGCGGTACCAGCCACTATTTCGGCGACGGCTTTGCCCGTGCTTTCGGCATCCAGTATTCCGATAAGGACAATCAGCTGCAGTATGTGCACCAGACCAGCTGGGGCATGAGCACCCGTATCATCGGCGGCATCATCATGGTGCACGGCGACGATTCCGGCTTAAAGCTCCCGCCCCGTATCGCACCTACCCAGCTTATGATCATCCCCATCGCCGCCAACAAGGAAGGCGTAACGGAGAAGGCGCATGAACTCTGCGATCTGCTGAAGGCCGCCGGAGTCCGGGTGAAGATCGACGAGACGGACAAGCGTCCGGGCTTCAAGTTCTCCGAACAGGAGATGCGCGGTATCCCTCTGCGTCTGGAAGTGGGACCCAAGGATATCGAGGCAGGAAAATGCGTGCTGGTACGCCGGGATACGGGCGAAAAGCTGGAAGCATCCTTCGAAGGCCTGGAGCAGAAGGTCACGGAACTGCTGGATACCATCCAGACCGATATGCTGGAAGCTGCAAGGGCCCATGTGGCGACCCATACCTATAAGGCAAAGGATTACGATGAGTTCTGTGATCTGATCAACAACAAGCCCGGTTTTGTGAAGGCCATGTGGTGCGGCGACCGTGCCTGCGAGGACAAGATCAAGGAAGACACCACCGCCACCAGCCGCTGCATGCCTTTCGAGCAGGAAAAGATCGCGGATGTATGCGTCTGCTGCGGCAAGCCCGCCAACAAGATGGTTTACTGGGGGAAGGCGTATTGATATCGTCATTTTGACTACAATATTTCGGCACCCTGCAATATGGATTTTTGGCGGGGGTGATGGTAGAATATCACACAGTGAGTTTTTATAACCCAAATATCAAATGGAGGTAGCAAAAAATGGCAAGTCTTTCGTTAAAGAATGTCTGCAAGGTGTATCCCAACGGTTTCGAAGCCGTTAAGGATTTCAACCTGGAGATCGCGGATCAGGAGTTCATCATCTTCGTAGGTCCCTCCGGTTGCGGTAAGTCCACCACACTGCGTATGATCGCAGGTCTGGAGGACATCAGCTCCGGTGAGCTGCGTATCGGTGATCGTCTGGTGAACGATGTAGAGCCCAAGGATCGTGATATCGCAATGGTATTCCAGAACTACGCTCTGTATCCGCATATGACCGTGTATGATAACATGGCTTTCGGTCTGAAGCTTCGTAAGGTTCCTACCGACGAGATCGACAAGATGGTTAAGGAAGCCGCTAAGATCCTGGATCTGGTTCCCCTGCTTGAGCGTAAGCCGAAGGCTCTGTCCGGTGGTCAGAGACAGCGTGTTGCCATGGGTCGTGCTATCGTTCGTAATCATAAGGTATTCCTTATGGACGAGCCTCTTTCAAACCTTGATGCTAAGCTTCGTGTACAGATGAGAATTGAGATCGCCAAGCTGCATCAGCGTCTGGGCACCACCATCATCTACGTTACACATGACCAGACCGAGGCTATGACGCTTGGTACCCGT
>JAFZOW010000036.1 GCA_017552715.1 Lachnospiraceae bacterium | reverse complement strand
GGATGCTGAAGGATAAAGGGATACGGGATCTGTCCAGAAGAGAGGCCACCCGCAGGGAGCTGCTGGCGGCCTTTGAAAACTATGCCTCCGAGCTGGGAGGAGTGGATCCCCGTTTTATCCTGGGACTTAAGCATATCAAGGATGTGGGTGAGCTGGCAGACCGTATCTGCGCGCATCTGCCCATGCCGGAGGAAGAAAAGCAGATCATACTGGATGCCACGGCGGCGGAGCTTCGGGCGGAGGAGCTGCTGGGCAGCATCTCCCGGGAGCTTTCCATCCTGAAGGAACGCAAGGAGATCTCGGAGAACATCAGCCGTCAGGTGGACCAGCACCAGCGGGAGTATATCCTGCGGGAGCAGATGGCCTATATCCAGAGCGAACTGGACGAGGACGGAGACGAGCTTTCCGAGACGGAACAGTACAAGAAAGCCGCGGCGGCGCTGAATGCCCCTGCGGAGGTAAAGGATAAGCTGGCGAGGGAGATCAAGCACATGGAGCAGAACGGCTACGGGAATCCGGAATCCGCCGTGCTGCGTTCCTATATCGAGACCCTTCTGGAGCTTCCCTGGGACAAGACTTCACCGGGCTTTTCGCAGCCCATCGATATACGTAAGGCCCGGACGATCCTGGAGCGGGATCACTACGGCCTGAAGGAAGTTAAGGAAAGGGTACTGGAATATCTGGCGGTACGTACCCTCACCCGGAAGGGAGACAGCCCCATACTCTGTCTTGTGGGACCTCCCGGCACGGGAAAGACTTCCATTGCCAGATCCATCGCCGAGGCGACGGATCGTCCCTATGTGCGGATCTGCCTGGGAGGCGTACGGGATGAAGCGGAGATACGCGGCCATCGCAAGACCTATGTGGGAGCTATGCCCGGACGCATCACCGAAGGACTGAAGCAGGCGGGAGTCAAGGATCCCCTGATGCTCCTGGACGAGATCGACAAGATGAGCGCCGATTATCACGGCGATACGGCTTCGGCCATGCTGGAGGTGCTGGACTCGGAACAGAACCGGAATTTCCGCGATCATTACGTGGAGCTTCCCATGGATCTGTCCCAGGTGCTCTTCATCGCTACGGCCAATGACGAGAGTACCATACCCAGACCGCTTCTGGACCGTATGGAGATCATCGAGATCGCCGGATATACGGCCAACGAGAAGTTCCATATCGGCAAGGAGCATCTGCTCCGCAAGGTATACGAAAAGAACGGGATCGAAGCTTCGCAGCTGAAGATCTCGGACGCGGCACTGCGTCTCATCATAGAATGCTACTGCCGGGAGGCGGGAGTACGCGAGCTGGAGAGGGAACTGGACAAGCTCTGCCGCAAGGCGGCCGTCAGGATCCTGAACCGCAAGGGAAAGCGGGGCCCGAAGCCCAAGAATGTGGCGGAAGGCATACGGGTGACGGAAAAGAACCTGGAGGAATTTCTGGGGAAGATCCGCTTCCCGAAGGACCATCTGGCAGGCAGGAACGAGGTGGGCATCGTCCGAGGCCTGGCCTGGACCAGTGTGGGCGGGGATACCCTGCAGATCGAAGTGAACATCATGCCCGGAAAAGGAGAGCTTTCCCTTACCGGCCAGCTGGGAGATGTGATGAAGGAATCCGCCATGGCGGGACTTTCCTATGTCCGCAGCGTGGCTTCCCGTTATAAGGTGGAAAAGAATTATTTCCAGGAGCATGATATCCATATCCATATCCCGGAGGGTGCCGTGCCCAAGGACGGTCCCAGTGCCGGTATCACCATGGCTACCGCCGTGCTCTCGGCAGTGACCGGTATACGTGTACGCCGTGATCTGGCCATGACGGGTGAGATCTCCCTGCGTGGGCGCGTTATGCCTGTGGGGGGGCTGAAGGAAAAGATCCTGGCCGCCAAGATGCTGGGGATAAAGACGGTGCTTGTGCCCTTCGAGAACAAGAGGGACGTGGAAGAGATCGATAAAGAGATCACCTCGGGTGTAGAGCTTAAATTTGTGAAGAGCATGGACGAGGTGACGGAACTGGCATTCTGCGAAAGAAAGAACAGGCAGTCGTGAAGATAAAGAACTGTGAACTGGAATGTGTCTGCGGCATCAGCAGTAACTTCCCCAAAAACCTGCTTCCGGAATATGCATTTGCCGGACGCAGCAATGTGGGGAAGAGTTCGCTGATCAATGCGCTGATGCAGCGCAAGAATCTGGCCCGCACTTCTTCCCAGCCGGGAAAGACCCAGACGGTAAATTATTACAGAGTGAACGATGCTTTCTACCTGGTGGACCTGCCGGGCTACGGCTATGCAAAGGCGGGAACGGCGGTCTCCGCCCAGTGGGGGAAGATGGTGGAGCGTTACCTGCGTTCCTCGGAGCAGCTTGTGAACATCTTCCTTCTGGTGGATATACGTCACGAGCCCACGGCGCAGGATCTGCAGATGTATGAGTGGATACGCGCGAAGGGCTATGAACCGCTGGTGATCGCCACCAAGGCCGACAAGATCAAGCGCAGCCAGCTGGATAAACAGAAGAAGATGCTGAGGCAATGCCTGAAGATGGATGCCGGCGGGATACTGATCCCCTTCTCGGCGGAAAGCAAGCAGGGAAGAGAAGAAATTTATTCCCTGTTAGACGAAACTATCTTGCAAGACGAAGAAAAATAGTGTAGAATGTTCTTTGTGTAAGTAAATCCTTAAATGTGAGGTGCGATGCTATGGCGATGAGACTGATCACGAGATCCGATTTTGACGGACTTGCCTGCGGTACCCTGCTCCTGGAAGCCGGTATCATAGATCATTGGAAATTTGTACATCCCAAGGACCTGCAGGACGGGCTGGTCGAGATCGATGAAAATGACTGCCTGGCCAATGTGCCTTTTGTAGAGGGCTGCGGGCTCTGGTTTGATCATCATTCCAGTGAGTTTGAGCGTAACGAACTGGAAGGGAAATACAGGGGAGAGAGCCGTATCACTCCTTCCTGTGCACGTATCATTTATGAATACTACGGCGGTCATGAGCGCTTTGCACATTTTGATGATATGATGGAAGCGGTAGATAAGGTGGACTCCGGTAACCTCACCATCGACGAGATCCAGAATCCCGAGGGATGGATCCTGGTGGGTCTGCTCATGGATCCCCGTACCGGACTTGGGCGCTGGAGGAATTTCACCATTCCCAACTACCGCCTGATGGAAGTGCTGATGGAGGCCTGCCGTACCATGAACACCGCCGAGATCCTGGCCCTGCCGGATGTGGTGGAACGTATCGAAGTCTATCGTGAGCAGGCTGCCAAATTCAAAGAGATGGTGGCAGCCCACACACGTGTGGAAAATAATGTGATCATTTCGGATCTGAGAGGCGTGGATCCCATCTATTCCGGTAACCGCTTCATGATCTACAGTATGTATCCGGAGCAGAATGTTTCGGTCTGGATCGTTAGCGGCAAAGGCGGCGCAGGCTGCTCCTGTGCCACGGGTTACAGCATCTTAAACCGCAGCTGTACCATAGATGTGGGCGCGCTGATGCTGAAGTACGGCGGCGGCGGCCACAGAAAGGTGGGTACCTGCCAGTTCCCGGATGAGACAATGGATATCAATATCCCGCTGCTCATCGATGATCTGGTGCATTACGATGAAAACTTCCCCGACGGCGTGGTGAATTCCGAAAAGAACAAACCGGTCGGGATCAAGATCATCAGCAACAAAGAATAAAAAGGAGAAACAGCGGAGTGAACGCTCCGCTGTTTTCGGGTGAGAAAACATGTCTGAGGAGATAAAGGAATCAAGGAATTTCATTGAGCAGGCCATTGACAAGGATCTGGCCGAGGGCGTTTACGATCACGTGCACACCCGTTTTCCGCCGGAACCCAACGGTTATCTGCATATCGGTCATGCCAAGTCGATCCTGACCAATTACGGGATCGCACAGGAGTATGGCGGCAAGTTCAATATGCGCTTCGATGATACGAATCCCACCAAGGAAAAGCCGGAATTTGTTGAGGCGATCAAAGAGGATGTGAAGTGGCTGGGCGCCGACTGGGAGGACCGGCTTTTCTTTGCATCGGACTATTTCGGACAGATGTATGAAGCTGCCGTTAAGCTCATCAAAAAGGGCAAGGCCTATATCTCCACCCTTAGCGCGGATGAGATCCGTGAAAGCCGCGGGAGCTTTGAGGAAGCCGGAAAGGAAGATCCCGGCAGGGAACGCAGCATTGAGGAGAATCTGAAGCTCTTTGAAGAGATGAAGAGCGGCAGCGTGGAGGACGGTGCCATGGTGCTGCGGGCCAGGATCGACATGGCTCCTCCCAACATGAACATGCGGGATCCCGTGATCTACCGTGTGGCCCATATGACCCATCATAATACCGGGGATCAGTGGTGCATCTACCCGATGTACGATTTTGCCCATCCTCTGGAGGATGCCATCGAGGGCGTGACCCATTCCCTCTGCACCCTGGAATTTGAGGATCACCGGCCCCTTTATGACTGGGTGGTCCAGGAAGCCTGGGAAGGCACAAAACCCCGGCAGATCGAGTTTGCAAAGATGTATCTCACCAATGTGGTGACAGGTAAGCGCTATATCAAAAAGCTGGTGGAGGACGGTATCGTGGACGGCTGGGATGATCCCCGTCTGGTCTCCATCGCAGCCCTGCGCAGAAGAGGTTATACACCTGAATCGATCCGCCGTTTTGTGGAGCTTTCCGGTCTTTCCAAGGCCAATTCCTCTTCGGATATGGCCATGCTGGAATACTGTGTCCGGGAAGATCTTAAGCTTTCCAGACCCCGTATGATGGCGGTGCTGGATCCCGTAAAGCTGGTGATCGACAACTATCCGGAGGGGCAGAGCGAGGAACTCGAGATCCCCAATAATCTGGAGAACGAGAGCCTGGGGAGCCGTAAGGTGCCTTTCGGGCGCGAGCTTTATATCGACAGGGAGGATTTCATGGAAGAACCTCCGAAAAAGTATTACCGCCTGTACCCCGGCAACGAGGTGAGGCTGATGAGTGCCTATTTTGTGACCTGCACCTCCTTTGAAAAGGATGGGGACGGGAAAGTAACGGTGGTACATTGCACCTACGATCCCGAAACGAAGCAGGGCGGTGCCGGCTGCACCCGCAAGGTAAAGGGCACGATCCACTGGGTACCTGCGAAGGAGGCTCTTACCGCAACGGTAAGGCTTTACGAGAATCTTGTGGACGAGGAAAAGGGTGTATATGACGAGAACGGGAATGTGAACGTGAATCCCGATTCCCTGAAGGTTCTTACGGAATGCAAGCTGGAGCCGGCGCTGAAGGAAGCCAAAGCCTTTGACAGCTTCCAGTTTGTACGGCAGGGCTTCTTTGTATGCGATTATAAGGATTCCAAAGCAGGGGCACCGGTATTCAACCGCATCGTGGGCCTGAAATCCTCCTTCGTGCTTCCGAAGGCGGAGGAACAGAAGTAGGAGGCAGTTATGGGTTTTTTTGACGGTCTGGAAAGTTTGGGGCTCGGCGGTCTGGGAAAAGTGGACATCTACGCCGAGGAAGAAGCCGAAAAGAAAAAAGAAGAGAAAAAAGTGGCTGCTCCCAAGAAGCATGAGGAAAAAGACTTCCTGCTGGATAAGGAATTCGAATGCCCTGTATGCTCCAAAAAGTTCAAGCAGCGTACCATGCGTCCCGGCAAGGCCAAGCTGCTGAATCAGGACCGTATACTGCGGCCGATCTTTGACGGTATCGATTCCACTAAATATGATGTGATCCTCTGCCCCTTCTGCGGTTATGCCGTGGTATCGCGTTATTATGCGGCCCTGGCCAAGCCTCACCGGCAGCTGATCAAAGATAATATCTCGGCCAACTTCAGGGCAATGAGTACGGATCTTCCGGAGACCATCGAATATGAAGAGGCTTTTACGCGCTACAAGCTGGCGCTCTTAAACGCTGTGGTGCGTCAGGGGAAGAGCAGTGAGAAAGCTTTCATCTGCTTAAAGACTGCCTGGCTGCTGCGGGCCTGGCTGGAGAATCTGGACGAGGATAGTATCGAAGGTAAAAAGCTGATCCTTTCCTGCAAAACCCAGGAAAAGGAATATCTTAAGAATGCGCTGGAAGGCTTTATGAAAGCCCGTACCACGGAACCCGCACCTTACGCCGGGATGAATGAGCAGACCCTGGACTATCTGATCGGAGCACTTTGCGTAGAGACCGGCGAGCATCTGCAGGACGGTTCCCGGGTGCTGGCAGCAGTCCTCAGTTCCGCTTCCGCAGGGGAAAAGCTGAAAGACCGTGCAAGGGAGGCGCTTCTGGAGCTGCGTAAGGAGATGAAGGACGAACAGGCGTGAGGCCCGTAGTTTATACAAAAGAGAGAGAAGGGGAGTGGAACGCATTTGTGACAAATGCCAAGAACTCCCTTTTTATGTTCCATCGATCCTATATGGATTATCACAGTGACCGCTTTTCGGATCATTCCTTCATGTTTTATGAGGATGACGAACTCTGCGGGCTGCTTCCCGCAAATCTCAGCGGAAACTGTCTTTATTCCCATCAGGGCCTGACCTTCGGCGGCCTGCTCCTTTCCGATAAGGCGAAACAGCATACGGCACAGGACTGCTTTGAAGCCCTGCTTTCGCAGCTGCGTTCGGAGGGCATCTCAAAGCTTGTCTACAAAGCGGTCCCCCATATCTATCACCGTCAGCCGGCAGAGGAGGATCTGTATTGCCTGCACCGTGCAGGGGCTGTGCTTTCAGCCGTCAGCGCCTCCACGGTGGTGAACCTTTCTGCACCCCTGAAAATGCCCAAGGGCCGGAAAGCCCAGATCGCCCGTGCAAAGAGGGAGGGGGTGGAAGTACGCCTCCTTACGGAGAAAGAGGATTACGTCCGCTTTATGGCCCTGGAAGATAAGGTGCTGACGGAACGTCATGATAAAAAGGCCGTGCACAGTGCGGAAGAGATGTGGCTGCTGCACAGCCGTTTCCCGGAGGAGATCCGTCTCTTCGGGGCAATGCTTTCCGGGGAACTCATCGCAGGCAGCGTGGTGTTTGTCTACCCGCAGCTTGTGCATACACAGTATATGGCTGCGGACGAAACGGCCCGGAGGATCGGTGCACTGGATCTGGTGATCGCAGGGCTCATCGAAGAATATGCTTCCCAAAAGCTGTGGCTGGATTTCGGGATCTCCACGGAGGATGACGGACATTATCTGAACGAAGGTCTGATCGCCCAGAAAGAGGGCTTTGGCGGACGGACGAACATATACGGGAAATGGGAACTGCAGTTATGAAGGAAGTAACGAAGCGCGCCAGCATCATCTTTGTATTTTACAACAATTTCGATGAGGCGGAGCCTACCTTTGCTTCCATCGAGGAGCAGGACTGTGCCGGGGAGGATGTGGAACTGATCCTTTCCGATGACGGTTCGACGAAATATGACCGCAGCCTTCTCGAAAAAGCGGCGGAGCGCATGCGTAGCCGTTATCCTCAGGTGAAGGTGAACCTGATGCCGGAAAACGTGGGGACCGTAGCCCACTTAAACCGTACCTTCCAGATCGCGGAAGGTAAGTATTATGTATTCTGCAGCCCGGGAGACCGCTTTCCGGAAAAGAATACGGTGAGCAATATCCTGTCCCGCTTTGAAAAGGGCGGTGAGCTGATCCTCACCGGCCGTCGCCGGGATGTGGGGGAGAAGGGTTCGCGCATAATGCCGCCGGCACTGCTGGGACCGGCCCTGCGTATCTGCCCCCGTCTTCTCATGAACTACATGATACGCCGGCACAATCTCATCAGCAGCTGCTGCACTTCCTACAGCCGCGAACTGATCGAACGCTACGGCGGTCCCGATGAGGACTACCGTCTTCTGGATGATTTTCCGTATTTTGTTTCACTTCTTCAAAAAGGGGTACGTTTCGGCTTTACCGAAGAGATCTTTCTGGAGCACAGCGTGGGCGGAGGCGTGTCCACGGGGCAGAGCATCCATCCGCTGATCCTTAAGGACCTGGAGCTGATGCAGGAGAAACTGCTCAGGGAGCCGACCGGGCTGTACGCTTCTCCAGTAAGTTTTCTGAGGAAGCAGATAGAGGATAGGGCGTAATAAAATACCGTCCCAGGCATCATGTGTTCAACGCGAGGACCGTATCGAGCCGTCGGCGCTTAGCGAGCAGGCCTTAAGGCCGTTTTGCGAGCTTAGCGTCCGCTACGAGCGAGATCCGTGCGCGAGCTGAGTCCGAGCGTGAACACATGTGCCGCAGGACGGTAAAATAAAAAAAACGCCGCCTCAGTTTCCTGAAGCGGCGAAAAGCAAATGTCTTATTCTTTATCGTCGAAAAAATCTTCGCTGGAGGAAGCTTCCTCACCGGCGGTCTCCGCAGCAGCCTCGGCGGCATCACTCACGACTTCCACCGCATCGTCTTCCGCTTCTTCCTTTTTCTCGGAAAGATCGGAGACAACCTCGCCTACCTTCTTGCTCACCACATCGTAGGCTTCCTTTGCGGCTTCCTTGGCCTTGTCAAAGGTCTCGCCGGCAAAGCTCTTTACATTGTCCAGATTTACATAGCTCTTTTTGCTCTTCTCTTCGTTAAGATTCTCCAGATCATCGAAATCATCGATATCTGCCAGTTCTTTTTCACGGGTCTGAAGATAATGATAAACTCCCGCGGCAGCGGCGCCGGCGGCCAGACCGAACAGCATTAAGCTCCCAAATTTTCTTGCCATGTTGATGCACTCCTTTCGTATGAGAATGATAAGCATATTCTACCGCAAAGCCTTGAAAAAGAAAAGACTTTAGCCTTGAAAAAAATGTGAAAATCTTATATGATATCCCTCAGACTGAGGCGGTCAACGCAGAATTATGAATGAAAAGTTCTTTTCCTTAAAAAAAGAAAAACAGGATAAGATGATCAACGGAGCCATGCAGGTCTTTTCCCTGTATGGTTACAGGCATGCATCTACGGACGAGATGGTGCGTGTCTGCGGGGTCAGCAAGGGGCTGTGGTTCCATTATTTTGAGAACAAGCCCGGGCTCTATTCCTTTGTGGCCAGTTACGGGCTTAAATATGCCATGCTGGAGCTGTCCATGAAGCCCTTCACCCCGGGGATGGATTATTTCCGTCTGCGCTACGAGATAGAAGCCTGCAAGATGGATATGATGGAGAAGTATCCCTATCTTCCTCTTTTCCTGAACAGCATCGTGAGGGAAGAGGATCCGGATGTGGCAGAGCTGATCCGGGAGCCCCGGCAGAAATATGCGGAACAGCTTTCGGGGATCATGATGCAGGCGGATTACAGTGCTCTTCGTAATAAAGAGGACTATCTGCTGCTCATCGATATGCTGGATTATACCATAGAGGCACTGATGGCGGACGGATACCGTTCACCGGTCTTTGCTCCGGGGCGCTACCTGATGGAAGTGCAGAAGCATATCAATGCGATGCAGGCATTATTATAAAGAGCTTGATTGTATAAAAGGAATGTGGTACACTGTTTCGTTGTTGTGGTTTAAAGAAAGGAAAAAGAAATGACAGAAGCGGCAGTACTGGGCTACGGCACCGTCGGAAGCGGTGTGGTAGAGGTCATCGAAAAGAACGCGGAGGTCATCGCCAAACGCTGCGAGGGACTTCATGTTAAGTATATCCTGGATCTTCGGGATTTCCCCGGTGATCCTTACGAGGATCGCCTCGTTCACGATGTGGATGTTATCCTTTCGGACGAGAGCGTGAAAGTGGTCTGCGAGACCATGGGCGGCGCCGGAGCTGCCTATGATTTTACGAAGCGTGCCCTGATGGCAGGGAAGAGCGTATGCACTTCCAATAAGGAACTGGTGGAGCTGCACGGTGCCGAGCTGGCACGTATCGCGAAGGAGCATAACTGCAGTTATCTCTTTGAAGCCAGCGTGGGCGGCGGCATCCCGCTGATCCGCACCATCTACCGTGCACTTACGGCAGAGCGCATCGAGAGCATCTTCGGGATCTTAAACGGGACCACCAATTATATCCTGCACCGTATGGAGCTGGCGGGCATCGCTTTTGACGAGGCGCTGAAAGAGGCTCAGGAGCTGGGCTATGCGGAAAAGGATCCTACGGCGGATATTGAGGGACACGATCCCGCCAGAAAGATTGCCATCCTGGCTTCCCTGGTACTGGGGAAGAAGGTGGACTATTCTTCTATGTATATGGAAGGCATCACGAAAGTGGAGCCTGTGGATATGGAATATGCCAAAGCACTGGGAGGCAGTATCAAGCTGGTTGCCATGTGTGAGTTTGCGGAAAACGGTGTATATGCCATGGTCAGCCCGCGTTTTATTCCGAAGGACAACCCGCTGCTGTGCGTGCGGGATGTTTTCAACGGGGTGCTGATCCATTCCGATATGCTGGATGATTCCATGTATTACGGACGCGGTGCCGGTAAACTTGCCACGGCTTCGGCAGTGGTGGGCGATGCGGTGGAATGCGTCAATCATCCGGGAAAGAATGTGGGACATTGCTGGTCAGAGGAAAAAGTACAGCTTAAGGATATCGGGGATCTGAGTTTTCGTTATCTCCTGCGTGTGAAGCAGGAAGGCGCGGCTGCGGCGGAGGCTGCATTCGGCTGTGAGGCGAAAGCTCAAGAGGGTGTTAACGGGGAGACGGCCTTCCTGACGGCGCCTGTGACCGAAAGGGATTTTCAGAAGAAGCTTGCGGATCTTCCGGCAGTGATCCGGTATTACAGAGTTTGATCTTTGGGAGGGAATTATGCTGATCGTCAAGAAATTCGGCGGCACCTCGGTGGCCAATAAGGAAAGGATCCTGAATGTGGCCCGCCGCTGTGCGGATGAGTACCAGAAAGGAAATGATGTGGTGGTGGTGCTCTCTGCCATGGGTAAGATGACGGACGAGCTGATCGAGATGGCGCGGAACATCAATCCGGAGCCTTCGAGACGCGAGATGGACATGCTGCTGACCACGGGAGAGCAGACAAGTGTGGCGCTTGCCGCCATGGCTTTTGCGACGCTGGGTATCCCCGCAGTCTCCCTGAATGCTTTTCAGGTTGCCATGCATACCACGTCCAACTATTCCAATGCACGCTTAAAGCGTATCGATACCGAGCGCATAAGGCACGAGCTGGATCAGAAGAAGATCGTGATCGTGACTGGCTTCCAGGGTGTCGACAAGTACGGCAATTATACGACTTTGGGCCGGGGGGGCTCGGATACCACGGCGGTGGCTCTGGCGGCGGCGCTGAAAGCGGATGCCTGCGAGATCTATACGGACGTGGACGGGGTGTATACGGCGGATCCCCGCGTGGTGAAGAAGGCGCGGAAACTTCCGGAGATCACCTATGACGAGATGCTGGATCTGGCAACCCTGGGAGCGGGGGTTCTGCACAACCGTTCCGTGGAGCTTGCCAAGAAATACGGTGTACAGCTGGTGGTCCGCTCCAGCCTTACCAATGAAGAAGGAACCGTAGTGAAGGAGGAAGTTAAAGTGGAAAGAATGTTAGTTAGCGGCGTTGCGTCCGACAAGAATTGTGCCAAGATCTCGGTGGTGGGCTTAAGTGATAAGCCGGGCAGTGCCTTCCGTCTTTTCGATGCACTGGCACAGGCCAACATCAATGTAGATATGATCCTGCAGAGCGTAGGCCGCGATAACAGCCAGGATATCGCCTTTACCGTGACCGGTGATTATGCGGATGATGCCATCCGTGTGATCGAAGAGAACAAGAGCCGCCTGAAATATGAGAAGCTGGAATGCGAAAAGGGTGTGGCAAAGGTTTCCGTTGTGGGCGCCGGCATGATGAGCAATCCCGGTGTGGCTGCACGCATGTTTGAAGCACTTTATAATTCCAATATCAATATTAAGATGATCAGCACTTCCGAGATCCGCGTTACGGTACTCATTGATGAGAAGGAAGTGGAGAAGGCCATGAATGCGGCCCACGAGATCTTCGGCCTGGAAGAATGATCTGACTGATCTTTTTGAGGATAATATACAGTGATATCTCGGAAAAAGGGCTGAAAAGCCCTTTTTTTCGGGCCTCTCAAGTTGGATAAAAAATTTAAAATAATTTTCAAAAAAGTATTGACAATTTAGAAAAATGTGGTAAGATAAGTACATAACAACAAGAGAGATTGTTGAGAAGATAAAAAAAGAGACGGAGGTACAGTCCACCTAAGTAAGAAAGCAGTATCCCATAGTTGCGAAGAAGCAGGATGAGTTTTCCAGGTAAGAATTTGATCATATCATCCGCAGGAAGCAAAGGGGATACAGGGGCTCAGGAAAGCAGCTTGATTAAGTTTCATCGCAGGAGCAACGAAGAACATATTCCAACCGTTGCAGCATAAGTGCAAAGATGAAGGATGTCGGGTAGCGGAACTGAGAAGCAGGTCAAGTGAATAGGGATCGTCCGCGGCGGATGCCGGGTAACGGACAGGGCACTCGGAAATGGACAGAGTGAATTCGAAGTACAGGAGGTAAGGTCCATTGGATACTGAGCTTGAGTGAAAGCCCTTGCAGCATTAAATAAGACTGCAAGGGCTTTCGCGTTGTCTGCGTGCATCCCCGGGGGGACTTGCAATCTTTTCGGCTTCGTGCTATTATAAAGCGATTGTTTACATAAGTAGTTTTATTTGCGGAGGACTTTATGCCGAAAGATAATATGGACCGAAGGGAATACAGGCGCCGTCGCCGTATGAGGAATCAGATACTGGCATGGCTGACACTGATCCTGTTACTTGCCGCGCTGGTCTGCGGCGGATATTTCCTGATACGCTATTTGCAGGGAGCTAAGAAGACAGCAGCCGAAAAAAAGCCGGAAACGCAGCCCCGGATCGAGGCGGAACCTTCACCTGCGGATGAGCAGGGAAAGATCTCTACACCGGAACCGATGGATGAGCTTCTGGAGCCTACGCCTACCGAGGCCGCCGTGGCGGAAGATGAAGAAGATCCCGCCGTTATGGCTCTCCTGGAAGGGATGGAGCTGGAACAGAAGATAGACGGACTCTTTATGGTGAGCCCGGAGGCGATCACCGGTGTGGACAGGGCAACCGTGGCAGGAGAAAAGACAAAGGAGGCGCTCGCAGAGTACGCGGTGAGCGCTATTATTTTTGATGAGAAGAATATAGAGAGCGAGGAAAAATTCCGGCAGCTGATCAAAGACATAAGAGATATGTACCGGGAGGATTATAATCGCAGGATCCTTTGTTTTGTCAATGAAGAGGGCAGTAAGCTGTCCGGAAAGATCGGAAGTGTGGAAGCACAGAAAAGTGCGGCGGAGCTGGCCGCTGAAGGAGACGATGCTGCGGTTAAGGATGCTTATCGTGCCATTGCCGATGTGCTTTCCGACTTCGACTTGGACGGGGATCTTGCTCCGGTCGCCAGCGTGAAGACTTCGGATAACTGCTATCTGAAGGACCGCGTTTTTTCCGATGATACCGATACCACGGATGCCATGGTCACTGCCGCCGTGGAAGGCCTGGCGGAAGGCGGGAGGCTGTCCTGCCTTACGGCTTTTCCCGGAGAAGGGGAAGCAACTGCCGATCCGGAGAATGCTGCCATATCCAGTGAGCGCAGTCTGGATGAGATGCGCGCCTGTGAATTCCTGCCCTTTCTTTCCGGTATGAAGGCCGGAGCCGATATGATCATGGTCAGCAATATCACTCTTCCGTCTGTGGATGGGGTGGAAGGCAGTGCCTGTCTTTCAAAAGAGCTGGTAAGCAGCATACTGCGTCAGGAACTGGGGTACGACGGCGTGATCCTTACCTCACCCTTGGATCAGGCAGCCTGCAGCGAAAAGGATAAGGCCGGTAACGCCGCGCTCTCCGCGGTACTGGCCGGAGCCGATATGCTTTATTTCCGCAAACAGAAGGATCTGGATGAAGCCAGGAAGACTCTGCTGGAAGCGGTCAATGACGGGACACTCAGCGAAGAACGTATCGATGAGTCCCTGAAACGCATATATACACTGCTTGTTAAAATGGATTAAAAAAGTGCTTGACAAATCCATTTCAATGTCGTATTATCTATTTGTCTGTTGAGGCAGACGAGATGCGATAGTGGTGCAGTTGGTAGCACACGACCTTGCCAAGGTTGAGCTCGCGGGTTCGAGTCCCGTCTATCGCTCGAAAAATGCTGCTTGGTCAGCATTTTTTTTAGGCATCTTTTTTGGGGTTGTTTGGGGGTGAACAAAACAAAAAGGATGTGGATCAGATGATACAGAAAACCATCCGGATTAAGAAGGAATTTGGGCCGGACATTATCCCTTATCTGGTGCAGTCGGCATGCCACTACAATTGTTCGCTGCATATTCAGGAGGGAGAAAAAAAGATCAACATGAAAAGTATCATGGGCATGACGATACTGAAGCTTCAGCAGGGCACCAGCCTGGAGCTGATCGCGGATGGATCGGACGAACAGCTGGCGGCAGGAGAGATCGCCGGATGCTTTGAATGCGATTAATGTTTAAGTACAGGTCACCATATGTGGCCTGTTTTTGTTTTGTCGAGCCCAAAATCTAGCGGCTTGACAGTCTTTTTTTTCCATCTTATCATATAATGAGCGATAAGAGGGAGTCTGTACTCTCAGTGGTTTACAAAATATGTTATATGGTAAACGAATCTGTCTTCTGTTCATAGTATTATCGGTGCTTTTCTTTGCCGGTACAGCTGCATTTGCAGAGGATGGCGATGATGAATATGTGCTGACTGAGCGCTCCAATCTTCGGAAGAGTCCTTCCGTGGAGGGAGAGTGGGTCATGACGCTTCCTGAGGGTGCGACGGTCCGTCTCATCGGCGGGGAGAAGAATGGCTATGTGCTGGTGGAGAGTGAGGGGACCAAAGGCTACCTGCTCCGCAGCGCGCTGATGATCCCCGGGGAATCAGAAGAAGACGAGGCTCCGGAGAGTAATGTCATTACGGCACGGGAAGTTCGTGATATGGCTATGGACGGCAGGGAGAACCGCAGGCAGTTTGCGGTGACTCTGGCTTTGAACCTGAACCTTCCGGCCGAGAAGTCGCCGGTATATCTTGAGGTCACCTCCACGGCAAATCTGCGTGAGAGCGCTTCCTCTACCAGCAAAAAGCTGGGACAGCTGAAGGTGGGGGATTCGGTCCGATATCTCGGGGAAGCAAAGAATTCCTACTACCGCGTATCCGACGGGGAACAGGAAGGCTATATCTACGCGGAATGTGTGGATGACCGTGCGATCCTGGATGATATGGCGCGGTCCATCAACCTTCGTCCCGCGGCGCCTTCGGTAGTACTGCCCGAGATCGCTTCCGATGAAGGCGGAGCTGCAGTTTCGCTGCCGAAGAGTGCCGAGACCAAGAAGACGGCGGATAAGACGGAGGAGGAAAAGAAGAAAGCCAGGAGCGATGCTCCTCAGCTGGAATACCGTATCGGTTCCCAGACGGGCCTCAGGAGCGCTCCGGATGATGAGTTCAACCTTCTGGCCAATCTGCCTGCCGGAAGCAATGTGCGTATCCTTGGGCAGGACGGGGATTTTACCATGGTGCAGTATAACGGGCTGGCGGGCTATGTGCTCAGTGACACCATCATGGATTCGCTGGATTATGCCAAGATCAGCGGCCAGGCGGTGCTCTTTATCGTTACCGCTTATTGCCCCTGCAAGATCTGCTGCGGAAAATACAGCCCCGAGGTGCGTGGGGGCGAGCCGCATACGGCTACCGGAACCATTCCGGAGGAGGGACGTACCATTGCGGTGGATCCTTCCGTGATCCCTTACGGCAGCCTGGTGGAGATCGAGGGCATGGGTACCTATGTCGCGGAAGACTGCGGCGGAGGGATCAAAAAGAATCATATCGATGTTTATTTTGAAAATCACGAGGATGCCAAGCAGTTCGGGAAAAAACGTCTTTATGTGACGATCATGACACCCTGAGCGGCGGAAATTCGTATCGGTATTTCTTGAAAATTTTTTTTTGTTATACTATAATGATAACCAGAATTTAGGGGTTATGGGGGCAGGATGCCTTCGGAAAGAGGTGGAGATGAGAGTTTGTGCACAATGTGGAAACAAGCTGGGAAGGATCGACCGTTTCTGCCCGAAATGCGGGTCATCGGAAGTAAAGGAAACGAATTTCTTCGGTCAGGCAGTTACGCCGAAGGGGAAACCCTGTGCATACTGCGGTGCGACCGTTGATCCGAAAGCAAAGTTCTGTTCTGCCTGCGGCCGTCCCGCAGACGGAAGCATACCCATGGGTGTTCAGCCTTCAGCTCCGAAGACAGAGGAAGTTCCCGAACTTGATTTCTTAAAAAGTGCGGAAGATTTTTCGGCCGGTCTGGGCAAACCTGCACCGCAGGTTCCCGGGGCACCGAGTTTTGTTTCGGAGCAGCATGTGGCATCCGCTGCGGCTCCCGTAACATTGGAGTCGGCACCTAACAATCCCATGCTGGCAGCACCCGGAAACAGTGCAGCATCCGCATCTCCCTTTATGCAGCCGGTTGGAGGTGTACCTGTACCCGGCAGTATGTCCGTATCCCAGGCGATGCAGCCGGCAGCTCCTGCGGCACCGCAGGCAGCTCCCGTATCCGCACCGATCCCCGTACCCGTGGGTCTGACCCGCGAGGAGGCGGAAGCACAGCTGGCGGCCAAGCAGCAGCTGGCGGAAGAGGAAGCCCGCAGAGCCGCGGAAGAAGCCCGCAGCGAGGCGGAAAAAGAAGCGGAAGCCAAAGCGAAAGAGGAAGAAGCAGCCCGTAAAGCCGCGGAGGAAGAAGCGGCCCGTAAGGCTGAGGAAGAACGTAAAGCGGCTGAGGAAGCTGCAAAGAAAGCCGCAGAAGAGGAAGCGGCCCGTAAAGCTGAGGAAGAGCGCAAGGCAGCTGAAGAAGCAGCCCGCAAAGCCGCAGAGGAAGAAGCCGCACGCAAGGCAGCGGAAGAGGAAGCAGCCCGTAAAGCAGAAGAAGAGCGTATAGCGGCGGAAGAGGCTGCACGCAAAGCCGCGGAGGAAGAAGCTGCACGTAAGGCTGCCGAGGAGGCAGCGGCAAAAGCTGCGGCGGAAGAGGAAGCCCGCAGAGCTGAGGAAGAGGCCAGAAAAGCCGAGGAAGAAGCGAGAAGGGCTGCCGAAGAGAGTGAGAAGGCACTGGCGGACAAAAGGACCGAAGCGGACAGTCTGGCGGAGTGCGCCCTGGAGAAGAGCAAGAGTGATCCGCAGGAAGCCCGCAGCGATCTGGAATGTGCGCTGGACCGTTATAATGATTATTTTGCAACTGCACAGATCAAGCCGGAATTATCGGAATCCGCGGAACTCTTCTGGAAGCTTGAGGAGTGTCTGGGGCTGATGTATCAGAAGGAAGGCTCCATGAAGCTTGCGGCTCCGCTGGTCCGTGATGCGGCCCTGCATGGGCGTATGAAGGCCCGCGTGTACTATGCGGACTGGATCCTGCGTAACCGGAAGGAAGTCCCCGAGGGCGAGGAAGCGCTGAAGAACATGCTTACGGAAGCTCTGGAGGATGAAGAACTGGCGGCGGATAGCAAGGTAAAGGCGAAAGCGCTTTTCTGTCTCGGGCGTGTATACGAAGACGGTGTGACCGTTGAGAAGGATCCCGCGGAAGCTTTTGAGTATTATAAGCAATGCGCCGAACTGGGAGACAGCGCGGCTGCCGCTGCAGTCGGTCAGGCATATCTTTACGGCGACGGAATAAAGAGAAACGCAAAAGAAGCCTTTACGTGGAACGAAAAGGCTGCAGAAGCCGGACAGGAGCGCGGTATACGGAATCTTGCCGTTGCCTACGATTTCGGCAGCGGAATAAAACGTGATGCGAAGAAGGCGGTAGAGTGGTATAAGAAACTCCTGGAGCTGGTGAAGAATGACCGCTTTGCCATGTACCGTATTGCCTGGTGTCTGGCCGATCCTGAAAAGGAATACGGAGCGGAGCCGGATGAAGCTATGCTTGGAGAGGCTGTGGAATATGCCGAACGCTCCCTTGCAGAAGGGGAAAACCGTGCGGAATTCATCCTGGGCTATGTTAAGACTTTAAGTGTTTCCGGCGGTCCGGATTATAACTCTGCCGTCGGGCATTTCTCCCGTGCTGCAAACCATGGGGATGAATATTCCAAGAAGTGGCTGGCAAAATTCACAAAAAATGGCCAGGGTAATTATGTTCCTCTACGCAGGGCTTGACAAGGACGCAAGTTTTTGAGATAATGCATAGGTTCGCGGTAGTTTAAGCGGATGGACTGTGTCCATAGCTCAGCTGGATAGAGCAACGGCCTTCTAAGCCGTGGGTCGGGGGTTCGAATCCCTTTGGGCACGCTTGCCGGGGGACGCACGGCAGATCTTTGAAGCGCCTCAAGCCGGCACGGGCTCCCACGTCGATACGCTTCGGGGGCAGATATGGTGGGTATAGCGTAGTTGGTTAACGCGCCAGATTGTGGTTCTGGAGACCGAGGGTTCGAGTCCCTCTACCCACCCTTTGGGGTCCGGTTCGTACCGGACCCCTTTTTTGGGCCATCGCCAAGCGGTAAGGCACAGGGTTTTGATCCCTGCATCTCACTGGTTCGAATCCAGTTGGCCCAGCGATAAAAAAACGCGCAGAACCATATAGGGTTTGCGCGTTTTTATATTCCGGAAGGGAGTTGCGTACAGCCTCATTGTGTTTGACAGTATATACATGAAACACTTATACTATGAGCTGTCGGATGGGAAATGCTGTATGTGGGGGCAGAAGTGATGGAAAAGCTGAAAATATATTTCCCAAGATGCGTTCGCCAGGATAGTGAATACGCTTAAGGGAGAGCTTACTCGCGATCAGGTGGAGGAGATCCTGGACTGTTCCGATAATTCCTACAAGGATGAGCTTAAGCCTGCTATCGCCAAACTTCCGAAGAAGCAGGAAAATGAGATCGTAATAGAGACCGGAATGTCGGATTCGCAATATAAGTAAGGAGCAAAAGAAATGATAAGTTATACGGACCATATCACGGCGGAGGAATATCTGGAATTGCGCAAGGAAGTGGGCTGGGTCATGTTTCCCCTGGAGGAAGCCAGGGCATGCGTGGAAAAGGCATATATGATCCTCTGTGTCCGGGATGATGAAAAGGCGGTGGGAGTGGTCCGTCTTCTCTGGGACGGGGGCTATATCGCTTATCTTTCGGATGTGATCGTATCCGAAAAATACCGGGGGCGCGGGATCGGAAGAAAGCTGGTGGAAGCCTGTATCGACAGGCTGAAAAAGGATATGAAGCCCGGCTATAAGGTGAAGCTGAACCTGAATGCCGCCAAAGGAAAGGAAGCCTTTTATGAGAAGTTCGGATTCAAGGTGCGTCCCAATGAAGATGCGGGGCCCGGGATGGATCAGTGGCTGATCATGGATCCTTAAGGGGAAGCCGGGAACGGGCAGGGAGTGAGGGAGGCTTGCGGATAAAGGAACAGCCCGGGATCAACGGTTTTTGACGGAATAAACACGGATTTCGACGGAATATGCAGATCGCAAACTTGCATATTCCGTTTTATATTATAATACCTATGGTATATTCTATTCTTTTTGAGAAAGCGGAGAGCTTATGAACAACATGGTTGATATTGAAGTGATCCTGGACGAGGAATGCATAGACCCCAGGATCCGTATCCTGACAAGGGAAAAGACCAGGCAGGTGGAAAACATCATATATGCCATTGAGAATGTAACGGAAAGCGAATATCCGCGCATTCCGGCAGTGGTGGATGAGGGCCTGGAATTCTTTTCACAGAGGGATATCATCCGGGCTTTCACCGAGGGAAGGAAAGTCCTTATTCAGACGGAAAGCGGTACCTATCCGGTACGGAAGAGGCTCTCCGCCCTGGAGGAGGATCTTAATCCCACCCGTTTCGTCCGGATATCCCAGTCCGAGATCATAAACATCTATAAAGTAAAACGCTTCGACATAAATATCTCGGGAACCATCGGTGTAGAATTTGAGAACGGGACAAAGTCCTGGGCGGCAAGAAGCTGCGTAAAGGCGATCAAGGAACTGATCCGATCCTGATGAGCAGCGGACGGGAGGATGGTATGAAATTTTCACAGAGACTGATACTTTTTTCTTCGATAGGCTTCGGCCTGGGTGTGATCGTAGGCGTGATCATATGTACGGTTTCCGCGACCCTGAGCTACGCGGACGGCACGATCCATCTGTGCTCCAATGAACTGCTGGCTGCGGTGGGGGATCCGCTTTTTGCCTTCAGCATACAGACCTTTGCATCCGGGCTGTACGGTGTGCTGGGTTTCGGAGGTTCGGCGGTATACGGTATCGAAGAGTGGGGCTTATTGAAGTGTACGTTGATCCATTACCTGGCGGTCATGACAGGTTTCCTCATTCTGGCGTTTTCCATGCGCTGGTTCATGCATGATGTGGTTTCCCTCATCATCATGCTGGGCATCATGACAGCAGTTTATATGATGATCTGGCTGGGCAATTATCTTTCCTATAAGGCGCAGCTGAATGAGATCAACAGAGAGCTGGATGAACTGAAGTCCACGGAGTTTAAAAAGCTGTCCCGGGCCTGAAGGGAGAGCAGGAGCATTGCCGGGCCCGGCGGAAAGGAGTATCGGATCATATGGAACTGAACTGGCTTAACGAAAAAGGATTGTCCGTCAGTGAAGGCATAGGATATACGGGGAGTGAGGAAAAGTACCTCTCTGCCCTCCAGCGTTTCTTTAAAGGATATGAGGGCAATGCGAAGCTGATCCGTGAAGCCCTGGCTGCGGAGGATATCGAGAACTATTCCATAAGGGTACATTCCCTGAAGAGCAATTCCAGGATGATCGGAGCCGATGCCCTGGCGGAGGGATTCGAAAAACTGGAGGCCGCTTCAAAGGATAAGGATACGGAATTTATCCATGGAGCGACGGAAGATGTGCTTAAACAATATGCGGAAGTCTGCGAGTGGATCCGGCCCATCGGAGAAATGGAACGTGTGAAGGTGAGCGGGGAGATTTCGGCGGAGGAAGCCAGAGAGACGGCGGATAAGCTCCTGGAAGCGTTGGACGAATATGATGACGGGCTTTCGGCCGAGCTGGCAGCCAGGCTTATGGGCTATCCCTTCCGGCTGACTCAGAAGCAGAAACTGAAAGAGGCACTGGATCATATCGGTGATTTTATGTACGAAGAGGCTGCCGAACTGGTAAAGGAGATCCTTCCGGCCATTGAATGATACCGCAAAACTCAAAAGATCACTGATCGTTCTGATCACACTTATCTTTCTGGGGATCATCATTTTTTCCCTGCTCTTTTTTCTTGCGCATATCCTGAAAGGGAAGGATGCCGACCAGATCACCTACAGCTGTGAGGAAATGAAGGATTTCCGTTATGCGGGATCGGAGGAGCATATCTCTTTTCCGGGGCGTTACAGACTCGCGGAAGGGGAAGAGCTTGCCTGCGAGAGCCTGCTTCCCGGGGTGATCAGCGATGATACCTGGATCTGCTTTTTGAGCGACAGCAATACCTCTGTTTATGTGGACGGGGAGCTGCGGAAAAGCTATGACAGGAATAAGGATACGATCATAGGCGGAGCGCTCAAACGGCTTCATATCTTTGTGGCCCTTTATCCGGAGGATGCGGGGAAGAGCATACGCATCGTCTGGTGTGCCGGCCGGAATAAAGCCGTGGACCTGCGCCCGGTGTATATCGGGACCAGTCTGGGGATCATAGAGCAGATCATAAGCCAGGATATCGTGAATTTTATCCTGACCTTTGCCCTGCTGCTGATCTCGCTCATTGCCATCGGTATCGGTCTGCTGCTCCGTTTTTCCAGAAAGATGGTTTCTCCCATCACTTCCATGGGGGTGGGGGTGCTCTTCATGTCCCTGTGGCTCATCTTTGATTCGGGGCTTTTTCAGCTGGCGTTCAGGCATTATTATATCGACGGCACCATGTCCTATCTGATGGTGCTGCTCATTCCCTATCCTTTTGTTTATTATCTGGACATCTTACAGGAGCACAGATACAGGATGGTCTATATCTTCGGCCTCTTTTATCTGGAGATCGTCACGGTCTGTGCCTGCATCCTGCATTTTTCCGCTACGGTGGATTTCCTCACCATGCTTCCTTTTATTGCCGTCACGGAAGGGGCACTCCTTATCATGATCGTGACGACTCTGGTCCTGGACCGCATACGGGGCTTCTACCGATCCTATCTCATCAGTTACATAGGTATGGCAGGGCTCCTGATCTCCTGCGTCTTTGAGATCCTGCGGGTGGTGTCCGTGGATGAAAAGCATGTGGGGACCTTTGTCATCATCGGTCTGTTCTGGACCATTACCCTGGCCATCATCCATCAGCTCTATGCGGTAAGAGAAGCACAGAAGGAAGCGGCCGTGGCGGTCAGGGCCAGCGAGACCAAGAGCAATTTCCTGGCCAATATGTCTCACGAGATCCGGACCCCCATGAATGCCATACTCGGTATGGACGAGATGATACTGCGGGAAGCGCGGGATGATCCGAAGATCAGCCGTTATGCAACGGACATAAAATCCGCGGGAAATATGCTCCTGTCCATCATCAACGATATCCTGGACTTAAGCAAGATCGAATCCGGAAAGGCGGAGCTGGTCGCTTCCGATTTTGAGATCTGTTCGGTCATCAACGATATCATCAATATTAACGGCAGAAGGGCGGAGGATAAGGGAATAGGCTTTAAGTTTGATGCTGCCGGGGATCTTCCGGTCCGTTTCCACGGGGATGAGATCCGGGCAAGACAGATCATGCTCAACATCATCAACAATGCCGTCAAGTATACCAGCGACGGCTATGTAAAAGTCGGGCTGGATATGGAACGAAAGGAAGCAGCTCCGGCGGCCGGAGATGTGCTGACTCTGATCATCTCCGTGAAGGATACCGGGATCGGCATACGCGAAGAGGATATGGAAAAGCTTTTTCAGCCCTTTGACCGGCTGGAAGAGACGAAGAACAGAAAGATCGAAGGAACGGGGCTGGGCTTAAGCATAGCGCGAAACTATCTGGAACTGATGGGAGGGCATATCGATGTGGAGAGCGTATACGGGGAGGGCTCGACCTTTACCGTATACATGCCCATGGAAGTGGTGGATCCCACACCCATCGGAGACTTTACGGACCGGATCCGGCAGATAAAGAGGGAGCAGGGAGACAGCAAGGTACTTGTGATCGCTCCGAACGCATCGGCGCTGGTGGTGGATGATAATGAACTGAACCTCGATGTGATCAGCGGTCTGATGGAAAGGACCCGTATGAGAGTCGATACGGCCGCTTCCGGGCCGGAGGGCCTGGTGAAGATGGAAAGGCGGCGATACGATATCATCTTCCTGGATCAGATGATGCCGGGGATGGACGGAATCAGTACACTCCGGAATATGCATATGAAATATGATATGAGAGGTGTATCTGTTATAGCACTTACAGCAGATGCGGTGGCAGGTGCCAGAGAGTTCTATCTGGAACACGGTTTCGATGATTATCTCTCCAAACCCGTGAAGGCGGATGATCTGGAAAAAGTGCTGAAGAAGCACCTTCCCCAGGCGCTGCAGATCACCGAGGAGGATATAGAGCGGGTCACCGAAGCGGAAAACAGGAAAAAGAAGGAAAGCACCGGACTGCCGCCGGTACTTGTGATCGATACGGACAGTGAGAAGCTTAAGCAGGTAAAGAAAAAAACGGAGCAGATCATGAAGGGGACCTTTGTGACCGATCCCGGGAAAGCGCGGAAGTACCTGGAAAAACACGATACGGAATATGTACTGCTTTCCAAAGAGCTTTACCTTAAGCAGATATCGGAAAAAGAATGAGCAGAAGGAGGATGACGGAGTGAGAAGGTGGAAGTGTATCCTGTCGCTTTTCATTACGGTTCTTTGGACGGGAGCCTGCGGAGGAGGGCAGAGCGGTGCACCGGGCAACTTGGATGCCCCCACGGCCACCGTGGCGCCCACAGAGGAAGGAAAGGGTACGGAAGGAAAAGAGGAGGATGGCGATGCTTTCCGCATCGGCATCATAAGCGGTTCCTATGCCCAGTCCGAGGATGACCGGCGCGGTGCGGAAGCCTTCCGGGATAAATACGGGGAGGATGCAGTGACCCTTGCCATATATCCGGATAATTTTACCGAGGAAGAGGAGACCACCATACAGATCATGGTGGATCTGGCGGATGATCCGGAGATCAAAGCCATCATCGTCAATCAGGCAGTGGACGGCACGGCGGAAGCCTTCCGGCGCATCAAAGCGAAGCGGCCGGATGTGCTTTGTATCGCCGGGGAAGCCTATGAGGATTTCTCGGAGATCGGAGAAGCGGCAGATCTGGTGGTCTGCAGTGATTTTGTGGCGCGGGGCTATCTGATGATACGCTCGGCCCATGAGCTGGGCTGTGATACCTTCGTACATATCTCTTTTCCCCGTCATCTTTCCTACGAGACCGTATCCAGGCAGGTGGCGGTGATGAAGGCAGCCTGTGAGGAATTCGGGATGGAATTTGCCATGGAGACGGCTCCGGATCCCACCACCGAGGTGGGCGTGCCGGGAGCACAGCAGTATATCACGGAGCATGTTCCCGAATGGGTGGAGAAATACGGAGAGAATACGGCCTTTTTCTGTACCAACGATGCCCATACGGAGCCCCTGATCCGTATGCTCCTGAAATGCGGCGGATATTTTATCGAAGCGGATCTTCCTTCCCCCCTGATGGGATATCCGGGAGCACTTGATCTGGATCCCACCGTGGAGGCAGGGGATTTCGTGAAGATCACGGCCATGATCGAGAAGGCTGTGGTGGCCGGTGGAGGCGCGGGACGTTTCGGAACCTGGACCTATTCCTACGGATATACGGTTTCGGCCGGCCTCGCAGAGCATGCAAGGAATGTCATCCTGGGGGAGAGCGAACTGACCAACATCAACGATCTGGCCAAGGCATACGGGGTATTCTCTCCCGGAGCGGAGTGGAACGGTTCCAATTACACGGATGCCGGTAGCGGGGAGCGCTTTGCCAATACCTTCCTGATCTATCAGGATACCTATATCTTCGGGGATTCGGGATACTATCTGGGCACCACGAAGGTTGAGGTTCCCGAGAAATACTTTACCATTCAGTGAGGGGCGGGGACTTGCAGCGGGAGGCGTACATGAACGAGGAAACAAAAGGCAGAAGCGGAAAGCCGGAGAAAGGATACAGCCGGAATAAATACAGCATGTTCGTTCCTTTTATCCTGGTATTCGTATTTATGGTCGTTATGATCGTATATATCTCCAAGCTGGTCTATTCCGTTGCCGTGCTGAATTCCAATGCCCTGATCGAAGACAGGATCAAGAATGTTTCTTCCCTGGTGGATAATCACTTAAATACCGCCGAGAATGTGCTGCAGATCACGGCCGACTCGGTGCATCACATGCTGATCAGCGGCTCCACCCCGGCCAGGATACACGAATTCCTGGTGGAGGAGACCGATAATGTCATGGAGCAGTTCGGTGAGAACTACCATGGCATATACGGTTTTATCATGAGCAAGTATATGGACGGTTTAAACTGGGAGCCGCCGGAGGATTATGATCCGAAAAGCCGTGACTGGTATATCGTTGCCAGACAGAAGGGGGGCGAGGTGGCGATCGTTCCGCCTTATGTGGATGCACAGTCGGGGGATCTGATCATATCCGTCTGCAGGATGCTGCCGGACCGCCAGAACATACTGTCCCTGGATGTGTATCTGAACGGCATCCAGATGCTGATGAACGAACTGAGCATCAACGGAAAGGGCTACGGCTTCATCATGGATGAGAGCGGCCTTTTCATAGCCCACAGCGATGAGGAGAAGAAGGGGACCTATATCCGGGATACGCAGGAGGGGGAGGAGCTCCTTGCGGATATCCTGAAAACTGGAGCAGGCAGTTTTTCCCGCAGCTATGAAGGGGAAGAATGTACTCTGTTTGTGAATGCCATTTCGAATCACTGGTATGTGGTGATGGTGGTTGGTAATGATGAGCTGTACGGGGAAGTGCGGACTCAGGTGGCCATGACCATCATCATCTGTACCCTGGTGCTGGTCATGATCGCCGTGCTTTACCATGTGGGACGAAAGAACGAGCAGAACTATGCACGGCGCATGGAGGAGATGAAAGCCGAGGAACAGCGTCAGGAATATGAGACCCGGGTGCTGAAGCTGGAGAAGGATGCAGCGGATGAAGCCAACAAAGCAAAAAGCAATTTCCTGGCCAATATGTCCCATGAGATCCGTACGCCCATGAATGCCATCATAGGCATGGATGAGATGATCCTCAGGGAGAGCAATGACGGCAAGATACGGAAATACGCCACCAATATCCAGAGCGCGGGGAAAACGCTGCTTTCCATCATCAATGATATCCTGGACCTGAGCAAGATCGAATCCGGAAAGATGGAACTGGTGCCGGTGGAATATGATTTCGCTTCCCTGCTGAATGATATCGTGAACATGACCATGACGAAGGCGAAGAACAAGGGCCTGCTCTATGAGATGATCGTGGATCCGGATGTGCCCTCGGTCATGCGGGGGGATGAGATCCGGATACGCCAGGTCATCCTGAACATCATGAACAATGCCATCAAATATACGGATAAGGGAGGGATACGGACCCATGTTTCCTTCCGGCACACCAAAAACCGTCTGGTGATCCGGGTGGAAGATACCGGGATGGGTATCCGTGAAGAGGACATGGACAAGCTCTTTTCCTCCTTCCAGCGACTGGACGAGACCCGGAACCGTAATGTCGAAGGGACCGGTCTGGGGCTCAATATCACAAGACAGCTGGCCGAGATGATGGGAGGAGGGATCGAGGTTGAGAGTGAGTACGGCTGCGGTTCCGTCTTTACGGTGGATATGGTGCAGGAAGTGGTTGATGCCACTCCCATCGGGGATTATACGGAGCGGCTGGAAAAGGCCCATGCGCAGAAGGAGAATTATAAGCCCCGGCTGATCGCTCCCCGGGCCCGGGTTCTGATCGTTGACGATAATGAGATGAACCTGGAGGTCATTACGGAACTGATGGGGGAGACAAAGATCCGTACCAGGGTGGCTCTTTCGGGAAGAGAATGCATCGAGCTTGTCAAAAAGGAGCGCTTTGATGTGATCCTGCTGGATCAGATGATGCCCGGCATGTCGGGGACCCAGACGCTGGAATATATACGAAGGGAGCATCTGGCGGATGATACACCCATCATAGCCCTTACCGCCGATGCGATCATGGGAGCAAGGGAGATCTATGTAAGGGAAGGTTTCACGGATTATCTGTCCAAACCGGTCATGTATGCGGATCTGGAGAGTCTTTTCCTGAAATATCTGGACAGTACGCTGATCCTTTCCGAGGAAGAGTACGGCGAGACGGCTGCCGGAAAGAGCGGGACGGAGAAGGGGAAGACGGAAGAAAAGCCGCTGGTCCTGGTGATCAGCGAATCTCCCGAAAAACTCAAGGAGCTGAAAGAGATTCTTTCGGAACGGTATAAAGGCGTGTTCGTGAGGGATGATGCCAGTGCGGAGAAATATCTCGCAAAGCACAGCGTGGATCTCATCGTACGTGACGGAAACAGCAGCGTGACTATAGGAGCATAAAGGAGGAAACACGATATGGCCAAGGAATGGATCATGATCACGGATGACGATCCCATGAGCCTGCAGGTCGCAAGGGATATGTTGAACGAACAGGAAATACGTGTCAGTACGGCGTGTTCCGGAAGAGACCTTTTGAAGTTCATGAAAGGACACAGCCCCGACCTGATCCTGCTGGATATACGCATGCCCGAAATGGACGGATTTGAAACCTTCCGGCAGCTGCGGGAACTGGAGGCCGGAGAGGGGCGAAGGCACACACCGGTCATCTTTCTGACAGGGGAGAACGACAGTGCCGCGGAAGAGAGGGGACTTATGATGGGCGCTTCGGACTATGTCCGAAAACCCTTTGTTAAGGACATCCTGCTGAAACGTATCAGCAATACCATACAGAACAGCCGTACCATCGTGACGCTCACGGAGGAAGCTTCCACGGACAAACTGACAGGCTTCCTGAATAAGGCGGGAGCCGCCGGGAAGATGAGCGCCCTGTGCGGGAGTGAAACGGGGATGATGGCCATCCTGGACCTGGACAGCTTCAAGCTGGTCAATGATATCTACGGGCATGAAATGGGAGACCGGGTGCTGATCGCTTTTGCGGATACGGTCAGGAAGAATACGGACAAAAACGATGTACTGTGCAGGATCGGAGGAGACGAATTCCTGATCTTCTGCCGGGATATGAAGGGAAAGGCCCGGGTCGCGGATCTGACGGAAAGGCTGAACACACAGCTGCTGGCCGCCTGCAAAGAGCTGATGGGCGACGATTTCGGTATCCCCATCGGCGTGTCGGTGGGGGCCGTTGCCGTCCCGGAACATGGACGCGACTATCAGCTGCTCTTTCCTCTGGCCGATGAGGTGCTCTATCGTGTCAAACGGAACGGGAAACATGGCTGCGCCGTTTATGAGGCGGCAGAGAAAGAGGAAAAGCGTGAGCTGACGCCGGAGGCGGAGTTCGCGCGCGTTACAAAGATCCTGGAGGAACGGAATACCTCGGATTCGCCCCTGTGGTTCGGACGGGAGGCTTTTACGGCAGCATACCGCTTTGCGAAACGCTTCCTTACGCAGTCGGATATCCCCTGTGCACGGCTCCTTATACTTCTGTCTTCCGAAGGGGAAGGGAGCGGTGCGGATCCTTCCGAGGGGGTGAAGGCCTTCGAAGTCTTTCTGGATGAACACTTATCCGGAAAGGATATGGTATTCCAGTGCGGATCCTCGGAGTTTTTTGTGTTTATCCCCGGGCGCAGTGAAAAGGATGCCGGAGCACTGGCTGCGGATATCTTCTCGGCCTGGGAGCAGACGGAAGCGGGAAAAGAGATAAAGCTTCGTTTTCATGCGCAGGGCGCGGATCTTTGAGCATCGATCCTCTTAAAGGGCCGCGGGAACGCGGCTCTTTTTTTGAGGGAAATTACGTCACTTCAGGGAAAGAAAATGCATCTTATGATATAATGTGAACTGATGTGTGAGTGAAAGGCTGCGCCGATGAAAGGAGAAAAGCTATGCAGGGAAAGCATGATGATCCTTTGTGGGAACGGGGCCTGGACACGGAAGAGAAGCTTAAGCGGCTGTTGGAAGAACTGACTCTGGATGAGAAGCTTCACATGCTGTCGTCCGGTTCCGGTGGAGTGGAACGTCTGGGGATACCGGACTGCCGTCTGGGAGGGGAAGCTGCCCACGGTGTGGAAGCAAGGAACGATCAGAACGGTGTGGGAGAGGCGGATATAACGACTTCTTTCCCGCAGCCCGTCGGGATGAGCTCTTCCTGGGATACGGAGGCCATCAGGGAAGCCGGCAGGATCGTGGGAAAAGAAGCAAGGCTTGTGTACCGAGATCATCCCTGGGGAGGGATCTCCCGCTGGGCGCCTACGGTGGATCTTTTAAGGGATCCGCGCTGGGGGCGTAATGAAGAAGCTTACGGTGAAGATCCGCTGCAGGTGGGGACCATGGCGGCCGCTTATGTACGCGGAATACAGGGGGAGGACCGGGAGCATCTCATGACGGCCTCCACGCTGAAGCATTTTTATGCCAACAATACCGAGCTTGGCCGCGGGTGGAAGAATTCTTCCATAAGTCCGCGGAATAAATATGAGCTGTATCTGGAACCCTTCCGGCGCTGCATCGAGGATGGCGGAGCCGAGGGGGTGATGACTGCATATAACCGTGTGAACGGAGTTCCGGGCCTGTTTAATGAAGAGGTACAGACAATACTGAAAGATGAGTTTGGGCTGACGCATGCGGTTTCGGACGGGGGAGCCATGGAGATGACGGCTTCCTATACTCATGCAACAGGGCTGGATGCGGAGAGCGCCGCCCGCTCGGTCAAAGCCGGGGTCGATGCTTTAAGCGGCCGACCGGATACGGTCTATGCGGCTGTATCGGAGGCATATGAGCTGGGACTGCTTACGGAAGAAGATCTGGACCGTGCGATCCGGAATGTATACAGCACCAAGATACGCCTGGGGCTTTTGGATGAGGATGCGAAGCAGGATGCCCTGGGAGAGCTCTGCAGTGAAGAAGCCCGTAAGGCCTGTAAGGAGCTGACGGACCGCTCTCTTGTACTGCTTAAGAACGACGGGATACTGCCCCTTAAGGAGGAGGCATTTCCCGACAGCGTCCTGATCGGGCCCGTTGGGGATAAGTGGTATCAGGACTGGTATGGCGGGGCGGCTCCGGAACGGATCTCCCTAAAGGAGGGCTTAAACGAACTGCGCAGTTCCGCCGGAAATAAGGAGCCCGTCCCCTATGTGGATGCCTGTGACAGGATACGCTTAAAGTGCGGGGAACAGTATCTGGCTGCGGATGAGGAAGGAAGGGTGCGGCTGTCGGATAAGCCGGATACCTTTGTCCTGGAAGACTGGGGAGAGGCTTCCTATACCCTGCGGAATGAAGAGAGCGGGAAATACTTAAGCACGAAGCTGGCTGAAGATGTGATCGAAGAGCCATATCCGGAGAAGATCTCCGGAAAAGTATGCATGGGCAGTGAGCGTATATTCTCCTGGTTCGATCTGGAAGTGTTCCGTCTGGACGGAGTGAGCGACGGCGGGAAAAAGATCATCATGCGGGATCGCTTCGGGAAAAGGCTGTATGCGGATAAGGACGGATATATCGTATCCGCAAAAGCGGACCATAAAGCGCTGGCAAGACTGGAATTCGAGATAGAGACGCTGCGAAACGGCATGGAGGAAGCGCTGAGTGCGGCGAAGGGAGCGGGGACCGTGATCCTGGCTCTGGGACACTGTCCCATGATCAACGCCAAGGAAGAGGTCGACAGGGCCACCATAGAATTTATCCCTTATCAGCAAAGGCTCTTTGATGAGATCCGGAAAGTCAATCCTTCGGTGGTGGTGGTGCTGATGAGCGACTATCCCTTTGCGATCAACGAGATCAGCGAAAATGCCAGAGCGATCCTCTGGTCCGCTACCGGTTCGCAATGCATGGGACGCTCTCTGGCGGATGCGCTGACAGGAAGGGCAGCTCCCGCAGGGAGACTCACCCAGACCTGGTTCCGTTGGGATAAGGACCTGCCGGATATCGATGATTATGATATCATTGGAGGCGGGCGGACCTACCGCTTCTTTGAAGGGGATGTGCTGTATCCCTTCGGCTACGGGCTTACTTATACCTCGTTCGAATACAGCGGACTTAAGCTTTCACTCACCCACAGTGGAAATTCTGACAAAGAGAGAAAGACGAAAAAGCGATACGGTCAGCCCAACGGGGTTTATGATGAACTCCGTAAAGATGACAGACTGCTGGAAGTAGGGCTTAGCCTGAGGAATACCGGCGAGCGGGTCTCGGACGAAGTGGTACAGATCTATGCGAAGATACCGAAGAAGCGGCTGAAACAGCTGATAGGCTTTGAGCGGGTAAAGGCGCTTGCCCCGGGAGAAAGCCGGGAAGTAAAGCTTCTTATCCCGATCCGTGAGCTGGCCTTTTATGATGTGATCCGGGAGGCCCTCATCGTTGAGAAGGGGGAGTACGAGATCACGGCGGCATCATCGAGCCGCGATCCCGGGCTGTCGGCAAGGATCGATATAGACGGAGCGACCCCGGGCCTGCGGGATATGTCAAAAAAGATCAAGGCGGATCACTATGATGAAGAAAGCGGAAGCCAGATCGTGGAAGGCCTGTACGGATACAGTGCTCTGACAGCGAAGGGCGATAATGTATATGAACCCTCTGCGGAAGGTCATTTCAGCGCCTCCTATGCTGCCTGTGAGATCTCTTCGGAGGCGAAGAGCCTGAGGATACACGGCTGTGCCCCGGAGGATGCTCTGGTCCGGGTTTATATCGACGGCCTTTACGTAGGAGAGCTTAAGCTGAACACCCGGGGCTACGAGCAGAACCCTCAGGAAGCAAGAAATCTCATGCCCCGGGCCCTGGAGGATGAGCGCAGGCGCAAAAGCTCCTATCCGCTTTTGTGGGCGGATATACGGATCCCGCTGAAGCTCGATGCCGTCAAGGATCTTACCGCCCGCTGCGGGCATGAGATACGCATCGAGGCTGAGGGAGCATTTATGTATGACTGGTTTATGATCCTTTGATCATTTATCAAAAAACTGCAGAGACTACATGTGTGAAAGGAGATGGGATGATGAAATTTGATGAGCTTCTGGCAAAAGTACGTGCTATCGCGGAGAAAACGGATGTATCCGCAACGGATTTCCTGGCCGTTCAGATCAACATCACCGGGAAAGAGAGCGGAGTGTTCTATGTGGAGGTGAAGGACCACAGGATCTCGGTCGAACCTTACGAATACTATGACCGGAACTGCGCCATCACCATGAGCATGACGGATTTCAATAAGCTGTTGGACGGCAAGCTGGATCCGATCCCGGCCTTTACCGTAGGGAAACTGAAGGTAGACGGCGATCTGGGGAAAGCACTGGAGTTTTCAAAGCTGCTGAAATGAGCGGAGAAAGTGAAGGAGAAGAAGATGGGAAAGATAGCGGTACTGTTCCCCGGGGTGGGATATCATAAGGATAGGCCTCTGCTGTATTACAATATGCGGATCGCAGAGGAAGAAGGCTATCAGCCGCTATATCTGGATTTTTCAAAGCTCCGCTGGGAAAAGAAGGATCTGACGGATCCTCAAAGGATGAAGGAACTGTTCGCGCAGGCCATGGAAGAGGTGCGGGCGGTGCTTGAGGAACAGGAGCCCGGGGCGGCGGATGAGCTTCTTTTCATCTCCAAGAGCATAGGAACGGTGGCGGCAAACTGCTATGCTTCGGAGAAGCAGCTGAAGGTGAAACAGATCTACTTCTCACCCGTGGTTCCTTTCGGCAGCTTTGTCGTATCCGGAGGGATCGCCTTCTGCGGGGATGCGGATCCGCTGGCGGATTATCCTGCCGTTGAAGAGATCTGCGGAAAAATGAACATCGAAATGCACAGGATCCGCGGGGGGAACCATTCGCTGGAGACCGGCGATACGACGAAGGATCTGGAGAATCTGTCCGGGATCATGGAAAGGGTAAGAGCCTTTCTGAAAGAGGGGGCGGAAGCATAAAACTGCTGTATTGCCCGCAATAACTATGAAACGACGGAAATCCGTGCTATAATGCGTAATGGCGCCGGATCGCGGATCTGCCGTGCTTTAAAGCAGAACCATAATGAACATTTACATATAAACGAAAGGAGAAGGGGGTTATGGACGGAGTCAATTACAGGAATGCGGACGAATTTGCGGATGCACACGGAGACGTGGCGGAGATCGGAGAAAGCTCTCTGGGTGAATTCATCCAGGCTATGGTATCCTCGGATATGGAGCGCCTGAAGAACAGGATCGAATTCGATCTGGATCCGCTGGGCACCTGGTGGAGAAAGCCTTCGGAGAAGGAGTTATTTGAGGATCAGAACCGCAAGGCCTGGAGAGAAGAGGATGAGGGCAGACCGGAGATCCGTTCCCTTGCTTTTGCACCGGTTCCTGCAGCCAAGGCCCAGGGACTGAAGGCGAAATTCGGCCTCTTTGCCGGAGACTGGAACGCATTTGTGGATGAGCTTGAGGGCGGAAGAGTAGGCGTGGCTGAGGTCCTGATCCTGGATCTTGTGAATGCCAACGGCTCGGATGATTCCACGGGAGCCAGATATTATGCCAAGATCGCCGATCCCAGCGGCAGGGTATTAAAGGGCTGTGTCTGTGTGATCCAGCATAACCGTCAGGGCTGTTTCCTGGGAGATCTGGGCGGATGGATGGAGCCGGATGTCTATGAAGAAAAATACAACGACAGGACCGATGAGGAATTCGAAGCCTACGAAACCCTCTTCTGGGGGAATGCCTGCAAGGATCCCGTAGACCCTTCCGACAGAAAGCATGCCTTTGTGCTTCATTACAACATCAAGGGCAGAGAGTATTTCGGACTGGTCCGTGAGGATGAGTATAACGATCTGAAGAAGCTTAAGGATTATATCACGGCTACGCAGCCGGAGAACATCTTCGAGTACAATCATTATCAGCCTGACTTCAGCTGGTAGAGTGATTTTGAAAATTGAGGAACATGAGTAAACCAGGGGATCTTCCCCCGGGTTTTTTCGTAAACAGTTGCAGGGGCAGAAGCGGACGGGGTCTGACGTGGTCGCCCGTTCTGCTCCTGCCACAGCACCCACGATCCGGGACATCATAGCCACCTGATTTCTGTATTATTTCCTGAAAATGAAAAACATATTGACAGACTCTGAAATTTAGTGTATTTTATGTATTAAGATAACCAATACAAAGAATACAAACTATACACGCTATACATACAGAAGGAGGTAAGAGATATGGAATTTGCAAAGGTAGGAAGCACACAGATGCTGCTGCTGGTCCTTGGTAGCATCATCATGTTCGGCGTTCCTCTGCTGATCGCCATTATCTGGAAGCTAAAGAAGAAGGAACCCATTACCACGATCCTGGCAGGTGCAGGAACGTTCCTGCTGTTTGCCCTGATCCTGGAGAAGCCCATACAGAACGCGCTGATCTTTCCTTCGACCATGGGTCTTCCGGATCATGCTGCTGCACAGTTCATCAATGCAAGACCGCTGCTGCTGGTATTATTGACAGCCCTGTTTCCCGGGGTATTTGAAGAGACGGGGCGTCTTGTGGCCTATAAGACCCTGCTCCGAAATAAGAAAAACCGTGAGACCTCCATTTCGCACGGTATCGGACATGGCGGCTTTGAAGTGATGCTCCTGATGGGGGTCACCTATGTTACTTATCTGTCTTATGCGCTTATGATCAACAGCGGAAGCTTCGGTACTATTCTGGAGCAGGTGAAGGTATCAGCTCCCGCACAGGTGGATCAGGTTTACGCAGTGGCAGAGCAGCTGGCGGCCTTTTCCTTCGGGGATCTGGCACTCAATATTGTGGAACGCATCTTTGCGGTCATGTTCCATATCGGGGGTTCCATCCTGGTATTCTATGCCTGCAAGGATAAAAAGAAGTTCTGGCTCTATCCGCTGGCCATCGTGCTGCACACACTTATGGACGGTATGGCTGCTCTTTCGTATTTTGGCATCATTGTTATATCGCCCTGGATGCTGGAAGTGTTCGTGATGATCAGCGGCAGCCTTACCTTCTTCGGAGCGTATCTCCTGCTGTATAAGAAGGATGAAGACCGGAGAGCGGGGGAAAAGCCTTCACCGGCTGAAGCGTAACAGGAAGCAGGCTGAGGACGGGAGCTTTGTTCCCGGCTCCGGAAATGCATTTGAGATATAGGAATAATGAGCGTTCAGAACGCAGTAAAGGAGAAAACCATGGCAGAAAAAAAGGTACTGGAGATCAGGAATTACACCAAGGTATACGGCGCCGGGAAGAAGGCGGCGGACGATGTGAGCCTTACGGTGGAGGCAGGGGATATCTACGGTTTCATCGGTCATAACGGAGCCGGAAAATCCACCACGATCCGTGCGGTGGTGGGAGTGCTGGACTTCACGGAAGGCGAGATCCTGATCGACGGCCATTCCGTAAAGAGCGAGCCCATGGAATGCAAGAAGATCACAGCCTATATCCCGGATAATCCGGATCTGTACGAAAACCTCACCGGGATACAGTATCTGAATTTTATCGCGGATGTATTTGATATCGGGGCAAAGGAGCGGGAAGAGAGGATCGCAAAATATGCCGGGAGCTTTGAGATCACCGATTCCCTGGGGGATCTCATCGGTTCCTATTCCCACGGTATGAAGCAGAAGCTGGCCATCATCTCGGCCCTGATCCATGAACCGAAGCTGCTGGTGCTGGACGAGCCCTTCGTGGGTCTTGATCCGAAAGCAACTTTTACACTAAAAGAGATCATGCATGAGATGTGCGCCAAAGGAACCGCCATCTTCTTTTCCACCCATGTGCTGGATGTGGCGGAAAAGCTCTGCAATAAGGTGGCCATCATCAAAAAAGGAAGGATCATCGCCAGCGGCACCATGGAGGATATGACGGAAGGTCATTCCCTGGAGGAAGCATTCCTGGAGGTGGAAAATGAATAAGAGCATACTTCTTCTGAAAAACCTGCTCCTTTCTACGAGCCAGTCAAATATATACCGGCACAGCACGGACCCGAAAAAGAAAAGCCGGGTCGTGGGAAATGCTGTGGGTATGCTGATCCTGTATCTGATGCTGATGGCTTATTGCGTGGCCAACTGTATCGGATACGGGAAGATGGGTATCATTGATATCGTCCCCATACTCTGTGCGCTTACGGTATCGATCCTTGCTTTCTTTTTCACTTTTCTCAAGAGCAACGGCTATCTCTTTGCGTTTAAGGAATACGACATGCTGATGGCCCTGCCCTTTTCGGTCCCGACGGTGGCGGCCTGCCGCTTCCTGTATATGTATGTGAAGAGCCTGCCCTGGTACTTAAGCGTTTCACTGGCCATGCTCATCGGATACGGGGTCTACGCAAAAGCGGCCATAGCGGTATATCCCCTCTGGATCCTGCTGTCCCTGTTCCTGCCTCTGATCCCCATGCTGCTGGCATCCTTTCTGGGCTTTCTCATCGCGAAGATCGGTTCGGGTTTTAAGAAGAAAAACCTGGTGCAGACGGTGCTGACCTTTATCCTGATCCTCGCAGCTTTCGGATCCCGTTTTGTGATCGAGTCGGTAATGAGGAACGGAAAGGTGGAGGAGGTCCTTAAGCAGGCTTCCGAAATGGCGGAAGAGACAGCACGGTATTTTCCTCCGGCGCTTTGGTTTGCAAATGCGGTAACGAAATTCGCCCTTTCGGATATCCTGCTCCTGGTGGGGATCAGTATCTTTCTGTTCGGCGTGGTATTTGCCATCGTCGGGGCAAATTACAGGAAGATCAATTCGGCGCTGAAAAGCCACGAGGCGTCAAAGGATTTCAGACTGACGAGCCAGAAAAAAAACTCCGTGGTCAATGCCATCGCTTTTAAGGAATTCAAGAGGATGACCGGTTCCACGGTCTATCTGACCAATGTGGGGATGGGGGAGATCCTGGCTGCGCTGTTTGGGATCTGCGTGCTGATCTTCGGTTTTGATCGTATCGTCAGTACCGTGACCTCGAATGCACCGATGGATCCGGCGATCCTGCGTCCGGCCATCCCTTTTATCGTATACTTCTTTCTGGGTATGATGAGCACCTGCGCCTGCTCGCCGTCCCTGGAGGGAAAGAACTACTGGATCGTGCAGAGCCTTCCTGTAGAAAAAAAGACTCTGTATCAGGGAAAGATGCTCTATAACATGTATCTTACAGTGCCTTTTATGTTTTTTTCCACCATCTGTGTCTGCATTTCCGCACAGGTTTCCCTGATCGATACGATCCTGTATCTGGTCCTGGGCTTCTGCCTCCTTGCATTCTCTACGGCCTGGGGCTGTGTATGCGGCATGCGGCACATGCGCCTGGACTGGGAAAACGAGGTGGAGGTGATCAAACAGGGGACGGCTGTGATGATCTATATGTTTCCCAATATGTTTGTGTGTATGGGGCTGGTAGTGGGCTCGGTCTTCCTGGGGATGGCTGTGGATCATACGCTTCTGGCATTGTGCTTCATCCTGATCGTGGCGATTCTGGCACTCCTGAGTTACCGCCGGGTGATGATCCTGGCACAGAAGAATGCAGGGCTTTGAATTTGTGCGCATCCTCGCGGAGCGTTATAGTAAACGCTATTGAAAATCGCGTTTACTATGGTATCATAACGTAAGGAGGAAGGTTACATGATCATTCGGATCAATGAGCTGTCGGATGTACCCATCTATCAGCAGATACGCAATCAGATCGTGATGGGGATATCCGATGGAAGTCTGGCCCCCGGGGAACAGCTTCCCACGGTGCGGGCCCTGGCTCTGGAGATGGGCATCAATACCATGACCGTGAGCAAGGCCTATCAGCAGCTGAAGATGGAGGGCTATATCATGACCGACCGGAAGAACGGTGCCAGGGTGCGTATGGAGATCGAGAAGGCCGGCGGTATCAGCGAGCTCAATAAGACAGAGCTTAAGCGCATCGTTTCGGAGGCCAGACTTTCCGGAGTATCCCGGCAGGAGCTCCTGGACCTGGTCGGGGAGTATTACGGAGGATAAGCAAATGACTGGCTTTGGTTTTGGGATCATCATGTTCATCTGTATCGTTCCGGTGCTCTGGATCTCTTTCGCATATCTCTATCCGAAGAAGTGGAAGGAGCGTAAGCTGGTCCTGGGGGTGAACAACCGTAAGGAGTTCAAGTTACCTCCGGCGGAGGAAGAGGTGGAGGCCATCGTGATGAAAAGCCGCAGGCAGGCACTGTACATTTCTATAAGTTGTACGGTGATTTCGGCATTGCTTCTTCTGCTTCACGGCTATTTCTGGGTGACCTTTGTCTGGACCCTGTTCATTTTCGCGGCAATCTTCTTAAGTATGCTTCCCTTTATCCTGGGACACAGGGATATGATGGCCGTAAAGCGGCGTCTGGGGATCGTATCCGACAGGGGTGTAAGCTACGTGGATCTGAAGATGACGGGCAGCGTGCATGCACTGAAGATCGTAAGTATCCTTATACCGGATCTTTTCGGTCTGGCGATCGTCATTTTTGCGTTTTTAATAAATCTGGGAGCGATAAAGCTGAATGGCGCTATGGAAGCAACTTCGTTTCTGGGAACGGTACTGGTAGGGGTTTACTGGCTGGTCGGGTTGCTCTTTACCGTCATAGCCTTCCTGATGGATAATATGAAGAACAGCGTGATCTCCACCGACAGCGATATCAATGTAAATTATAACCGGGCGAAAAAGAAGACCTGGGCGGATCTGAGCGTGGCCTGTGTGTGGCTGAATACGGTTTATCTGTTGGTATTATATATCTTTTTTATCTTCAGGGGCTCGGAGATGCTCATGATGATCAGTATCGGCCTCTATATCCTGATCCTTATGATATATATGGCGCTCTTTGTGCGCGGAACATCCCGGATCGAGGCACGCTACCAAAAGGAGATCTCCCTGATATCCGATGATGACGAATACTGGATCGGCGGGATGCTGTATTATAATCCCGAAGACCGGCGTTTAATGGTGGAAAAGCATGCAGGTATAGGCGGGACCGTGAATTTTGCCCATCCGGGAGGAAAGATCGTCGGGGCGTTCCTGGTTCTTTCTATCGCGGTCTCCATCATCTGGCTGGGGATGCTGGAAGCTACACCGATCCGCATAGGCCTGGAAGGGGATAAGCTGGTCTGTCACCAGCTTCGGGATGAGTATGTGATACCGCTTTCGGATATGGAAACGGTGGAATGGATCGGGGATACGACAGAGCACAGCTTTTACCGCGTGGCCGGTGTGGGTATGGTAACGCTGCTGAAGGGGGATTTTTCCGTAGACGGGAAGAACGGCTGCAAAGTATTTCTGAACCCGGCGGATCAGGTCTGCATCCGTATCGTGACAAAGAGCGGTACGGAGTATTACATCAGCGGGGCGGCAGCAGAGGAAAGCCGCGCAGTGTATGAAGAACTGATACGATAGAGCAGGATCTTTACGCTTATTCCTTAAGGATCTCCAAAACCCACTGGTCCTTTTTGAGGGCGGCTTCGCGCTCCCGGTAATCCGGGAGCGTTTTTTCGATCTCGGCATAGAAGGCTTTGGAATGATCCCGGTGACGGATATGGGAAAGCTCGTGGACCACTACATAATCTATCTCCCGGGGAGATAAGCAGATCAGGAAGCAGCTGTAGTTGATGCCCTGCTGAGCGTTGCAGGAACCCCAGCTGCTGCGGGCGGAAGAGATGCGTATGCGGCTGATACTGAGGCCCATGCGCTGTGCAAAATACCGGCTTCGGACCTTCAGCAGCCTCTCCGCCTGCGTTTTATACCAGTGCAGGATCAGCCTGCGGTTCTGGGCCTTGATCAGCTCCGGATCCGGGGCGGCCAGAGAGATCCCCTTTCCCCGCAGTCTGGGAGCCGGCAGCAGCAGGGCAGCGCTGTCTACATCCGGAAGCCCGGAGGGGAAGCCTAAAGCCGCCTGCTGAAAGTCTTCCGCTGCCATACCGGGGCCGGGATCCAACTGCATCAGGGCTTTGTCGTGGTAGTGGATGGGAAGGTTCGCCCCCAGAAAGAG
>JAFZOW010000035.1 GCA_017552715.1 Lachnospiraceae bacterium | reverse complement strand
TGAGAAGATAAGAGAACAGGTTCAGAATCTGGAATGATCGTATACATGGAGTTCATATGGCTAAACTGATCCATATCGGCTTCGGCAATGTGGTGAACGAGGAACGCATCGTGGCCATCGTACATCCGGAGGCGGCGCCCATCAAAAGGCTGGTGGCCCGCGCACGGGAAGAGGGAAAAGTGGTGGATGCAACGCAGGGACGGAAGACCCGTTCGGTGATCGTGATGGAAGGGCAGCAGATCGTGCTTTCGGCCCTGCTTCCCGAAACGATCTTCGGCCGCACGGCGGAAAGCGGATCGCAGCCTGCTTCACGTCAGAACGGCAGCATAAACGAAGGATAAGTGCAGCAAAGCTCTTGCCCGGAGGACTCATTTATGGAGAGAGAAGGCATACTTGTAGTGATCAGCGGCTTCGCCGGTGCGGGGAAGGGTACCGTTGTAAAGGGGCTGATGGAAAGGTACGACAATTATGCGTTGTCGGTTTCCATGACCACCCGTGCGCCCCGTCCCGGGGAGGAAGACGGTGTTGCTTACTTTTTTGTGGACAAGGAAAAGTTTGAAGAGACCATAGCCGCCGGCGGGCTCATCGAATATGCGAATTACTGCGGGAATTATTACGGCACTCCCCGGAAATATGTGGAGAATATGCTGCGTTCCGGCAAGGATGTGATCCTTGAGATCGAGATACAGGGGGCCATGCAGATCCGCAAGATCTATCCCACGGCCCTGCTCCTTTTCATCACACCGCCCGATGCGGACACGCTGCGGATGCGTCTGAAGAACCGGGGGACCGAGACCGATGATGTGATACGGCAGCGCATGGAACGTGCCGCCAGGGAATCCGAGGGCATGGAAGACTATGATTATATCGTTGTGAACGATACGGTGGCACAGGCTGTGTCCGATGCCCATGCCGTCATCACTGCGGCCCATGCCAGACCCTCCCGTAACGGTCAGCTCATCCAGACTCTTCAGGAAGAGCTGCGCCTTATGGCAGTAAACAGTAAAGTATAGGAAAACATTTCGTTTTACCTGCTTATCATAAGATCTTAGGAGGAAATAAATCATGATGCTGCATCCGTCGTACACCGACCTGATGGAGGTGGTGAACAGCGAAAAGACCGAGCAGGGAGAGGCGCCCATTGTCGGCTCCCGTTATTCTATCGTGATGGCTACAGCCAAGCGGGCACGCCAGATCGTTGCGGGGGAGACACCCCTGGTCAACGGCCGCGGTAAGAAACCCCTTTCCATCGCTGTGGAGGAGCTGAACCGTTCCAAGATCCGTATCCTGGGTGACGAGGAATAAGCTCTTTGAAGGGACGCGTTTTTTTCAGATCCCTTGGCTGTGATAAAAATCTGGTGGATTCCGAGATGATGCTCAGACTCTTATCGGAGGCGGGCTGGGAATTGACCGATGATGTGAATGAGGCGGATGCTGCCGTTGTTAACAGCTGCTGCTTCATCATGGATGCCAAGGAAGAGAGCATCAATACGCTGATCGAGCTGGGGGCTCTCAAAAGCGAAGGGCAGCTGAAAGCGCTGATCGTGACCGGCTGTCTGGCCCAGCGATATGCGGAGGAGATCCATGAGGAGCTTCCCGAGGTGGATGCCCTGGTGGGGACCTCTGCTTTTGACCGTATAGCGAAAGTTCTTGATTCGGTCATGGAAAAGCAGCCGCAGGATGCTCTGGAGGATATTTCCAGACCGCTATACGGACTGAAACGTATCCTTTCCACCGGCGGTCATTATGCATATCTGAAGATCGCCGAGGGCTGTGACCGGAAATGTACCTACTGTGCCATACCGGCTTTTCGCGGGCATTACCGCAGTGTTCCCATGGATGTGCTGATCCGCGAGGCGGAGGAGCTGGCCGCCGGCGGTGTGCGGGAATTGATCCTGGTGGCCCAGGAGACCACGCGCTACGGTATCGACCTGTACGGGAAAAAGAGTCTGAGCGAACTGCTTCACAGGCTCTGCGGGATCGAAGAACTGCGCTGGATCCGCCTGCTTTATTCCTATCCGGAAGAGATAGACGATGAACTCATCGAATGCATCGCTTCCGAGGAAAAGATCTGCCACTATCTGGATCTGCCCATACAGCACAGTGAGGACCGCATCCTGAGTGCCATGGGACGCAGGACAAGACGACAGGAGCTTAAGGAGCTCATCGCCCGCCTGCGGGAACGCATCCCGGATATCTGCCTGCGCACTTCCCTGATCGTCGGCTTTCCCGGCGAGAACGAGGAGGATATCGCGGGGCTTGAGGCTTTTGTAAAAGAGATATGTTTTGACCGTCTTGGGGTATTTTGCTATTCGCCGGAGGAAGGAACTCCTGCGGCAGAGCTGCCGGGACAGATCGATGAAGATATAAAACAACAGCGCCAGGAGCAGCTGATGACCCTGCAGCAGTCCATTGTTTTCGAAAAAGGAGAGGCGCTGATCGGAGATACGCTCCGCTGTATGGTGGAGGGAAGGATCCCGGAAGAAGAGCTTCTGGTTCTGAGGAGCTACCGGGATGCACCGGAGGTTGACGGATACGTATTTGTGAAGAGCTCCCGGGAATATATGAGCGGGACACTTTTGGATATCCGTATCACCGCCTGCAGGGAATATGACCTGATCGGAGAGATCGCCCATGAATCTGCCGAATAGACTGACCGTATTACGGGTAATACTCATTCCTTTCTTTTTGTTTTTTCTGATGACGGAATACGCCGGGACGGCTTCCAGATGGATCGCCCTGGCCATCTTTGTCGTTGCTTCACTGACGGATCTGCTGGACGGCTATCTGGCAAGAAAGCTGAAGCTCATCACCACTTTCGGTAAATTTGCGGATCCGCTGGCGGATAAGCTGCTGGTCTGTTCCGCTATGATCTGCTTTGTGGAGCTTAAACGCATGCCGGCTTGGATCGTGGTGGTGATCATCGCAAGAGAGTTCATCATCAGCGGTTTCCGGCTGGTGGCTGCCGAGCAGGGGCGTGTCATCGCCGCCGGCTGGTGGGGGAAATTCAAGACCGCTTTTACCATGTTCATGGTGATCGCCATGATCGTGAACCTGGAGGAACTGAAGCTGCTTACGGATATCCTGATGTATGTATCGCTGGCATTGACCATCATCTCCATGGTGGATTACCTGATACGTAACAGGGATGTATTGAAAGAGAGGCCGGATGAGAGTGGACACTGAGTATACCGCGGGGGCGTGCAAAACGATGACCGTTGAGACCATCTGTGTCGGAAGCGAGATACTGCTGGGAAATATCGTTAATACCAATGCGGCTTTTCTGGCTGCACAGTATACGGCCCTGGGCTTCAATACTTTTTACCAGACCGTGGTGGGAGACAATGCAGAACGCATAAAAGACTGCGTGCGTCTGGCTCTGTCCCGTTCGGAGCTGGTGGTCTTAAGCGGCGGACTGGGGCCCACACAGGATGATATAACCAAGGATGCTGTAGCGGAGCTGCTGGGCCGCAGCCTGGTAAGGGACGAAACGGCGGTATACCGTATCCATGAATTTTTCGAAAAACGGGGCCGGCGCATGAGCGAGAACAATCTGCGGCAGGCCCTGGTGATCGAAGGCGGAAAAGTGCTGGATAATGATAACGGCCTGGCTCCCGGAGTGCTTGTGCATCTTTCCGGGGAAGAGCGCGACCAGGTAGGGAACAGGGACTTTGCCGACCAGCTTATTCTTCTTCTTCCCGGCCCTCCCGAAGAACTGGAACGCATGTGGAAAGAAAAGGCAGCCCCTTATCTGCAGAAGCTTTCCGGCCGTGTCATCGCTTCTTCCATGGTGAAGGCCTGCGGGCGCGGTGAGAGCGAAGTGGCGGAGCTTCTGGATGATCTGATCCGGGGGACCGGAGATGTTACGGTGGCTCCTTATGCCAGGACCGGGGAAGTGCACCTTCGGGTGACGGCTGCCGGTACGGACGAAAAAGATGCGAAGCAGCGTATCCGGCCAGTAGTGAAAGAGATCAAGAGCCGCCTGGGGGACAGTGTATATACCACCCATGAGGAGACCAGCCTGGAACAGTCGGTGGTGGAGCTGCTGAAGGCCAACGAACTGACCATCACCACGGCGGAATCCTGCACCGGTGGGATGATCGCCTCCCGTCTTGTGAACGTGTCCGGCGTGTCGGATGTTTTCAAGGCAGGCTATGTGACCTATTCCAACAAAGCCAAACGTAAGCTTCTGGGAGTAAAGCGGAAGACGCTGGAGAAATTTGGCGCCGTGAGTGCCGATGTGGTCCGGCAGATGGCGGAAGGGGCAGCCTTTTACGCCAAGTCGGATGTTTCCGTTGCCGTAAGCGGCATCGCGGGACCCGGCGGCGGTACCGAAGATAAGCCCGTAGGCCTGGTCTATATCGCCGTGAACATCTGCGGCATGATCACGGTGGAGGAATATCATTTTTCCGGTGACCGTATGAAGGTGCGCAATTCTACAACGGCGTATGCGCTGATCCTTCTGCGGCGCTGCATACTGGAGTATTACAGCCGGCTGACCTTCGGCGAAGAGGAAAGAGGGTAAGATACAGTGCAAGGGAAAGCTGCTGCAAAAGAGATCGTGGAACTGATCGTTCCCGCATATAATGAAGAAGGCTGCGTGGAGCTTTTTTACGAGGAGGTGAAGAAGCTTTTTGCGCAGGAGCTTACGGCCTATGACCATCGCATCCTTTATGTGGATGACGGCTCCTCCGACGGGACCCTTGGGAAACTCAAGGAGCTTTCGGAAAAGGATGAGGAGCATGTGAGATATATCTCATTTTCCCGTAATATGGGAAAAGAGGCGGCGATCTATGCGGGGCTTAAGAATTCCGTCGGGGATTATGTGGCGGTGATGGATGCGGATCTGCAGCATCCGCCGGCTATGCTTAAGGATATGCTCAAAGCTCTGAACGAAGAGGGTTATGACAGCTGCGGAGCAAGACGGGAGGACCGGAAGGGCGAAGGAGCTCTGAAGCGTTTCTTCTCCGTGCTCTATTACCGTATCGTGAACCGCATGACCGTGGTGGAACTGACGCCCGGCAGCACGGATTTCCGGCTGATGAAGCGGCAGATGGTGGATGCGGTACTTAAGCTTTCCGAACGGGAACGCTTTACCAAAGGACTCTTTGCCTGGGTGGGCTTCAAGACCAAGTGGCTTCCCTATCATAATGTGGAGCGAGTAGCGGGAAAATCCAAGTGGAGCATACGCGGGCTTTTCCATTATGCTTCCAGCGGGCTTCTGGCCTTTGCAAGGGCACCGCTGCGTTTTGCCGTATGGCTGGGAGCTCTGGGTCTGGCGGCCGCTGCGGTATTTGCCGTGGTGATGCTCGCCTGGGGGATCGGCGGCAGCTATCCCGTGGAGGCTGTGCATTTTGTGATCCTTTTGCTGCTTCTTTTCGGCGGCATGACAGTACTTCTGCTGGGACTGTCCGGAGAATATCTGGCGCGCATCTTAAGCGAGGTGAAGCAGCGCCCGATCTATCTCATCCGGGAAAGTAATATCGAGGGGGTGGAATAAAATGGCCAATCAGCGCATCTTGCTGGGAGATTTTGAACTGGGAGACAATCCCATTCCTTATTTTATAGCCGAGATCGGCATCAATCACAACGGAGATATGCAGATCGCCAAGAAGCTGATGGACGCGGCGTTCTGCACCAACTGGAACTGCGTAAAATTTCAGAAGCGCACGCCGGAGATCGCAGTACCTGAGGCCCAGAGGAATGTGCCCAGAGAAACACCCTGGGGGAACATGACTTATCTGGAATATAAAAAGCGCATCGAGTTCGAAAAGGAAGAGTACGACTATATCGACAGCTACTGCAGGGAAAAGCCCCTGGCCTGGACCGCAAGCCCCTGGGATGAGCCCAGCCTGGATTTCCTGATGCAGTATGACCTTCCCTTCATCAAGGTGGCCAGTGCGGGCAACGGGAACGAAGAGCTGCTGAAGGCGGTATGCCGCACCGGGAAGCCCATCATCATGTCGGACGGGATGAGCAGCCAGGAGGAGCTGGACAAAGCCGTATCCCTTCTGGAAGATCACAGCAACGGTGATTATGTGCTGCTCCATACCAATTCCGCATATCCTTCGGAGGTGCAGAACTTAAACCTCTCCTATATCAATACCCTGAGGGAGCGTTATCACTGTATCGTGGGCTACAGCGGTCATGAACAGAATCTGGAACCTACGGTGGTGGCGGCAACCCTGGGGGCCAAGGTCATCGAGCGTCATGTGACTCTTTCCCATGAATTGTGGGGAACGGACCAGAAGGCCAGTCTGGAGATCAATGCCATGTATATGCTCTATCGGCGCTGCGTGGATATCCACCGTATGATGGGTGACGGCGAGAAGCATATGGACGAAGCAGAAAAGAAAGTGAGAGAGAAATTAAAAGGATATTGAGAAATGAGGGGTGGTTCTGACCGCCCCTTTTTTTACGGCGTTAGCCTGCGTGAAGCCGGGCGCCGTAAGCTGTCTGTCAGCCCTTGACAACGTGGAATAGCTGTGATATCATGAATATATCTTCAGGAACATTCCTGTCGTAATGCCCGAGAAGGGCATCATTAGGGGGTTTCCCCCTGAGGCGTCAGCCTCGTTTCCATCCGCAGAAATAAATCGGAAGGAGGGCATTTTATCGGACAGTAAAAATATTAATATGATTTACATAAAATAACAGTTGACAAAGTCGAACAGATGTTTTATATTGAACAAAGCGAACGGATGTTCGGCGAAGAGGAGAAAAGGAGAATCAAGATGGAAAGAGAAGAAAAATTAAAGGCATTGGAAGCTGCCATGGTGCAGGTGGAGAAGCAGTTCGGCAAGGGTGCCCTGATGAAGCTGGGAGATCCCGCTTCCAAGCTGAATGTGGAGACCATCCCCACAGGTTCCTTAAGCCTTGATATCGCTCTGGGGCTGGGTGGGATCCCCAAGGGCCGCGTGATCGAGATCTACGGTCCGGAATCCTCGGGTAAGACCACCGTGACCCTTCATATGATCGCAGAGGTACAGAAGCGCGGTGGTATCGCCGGTTTTATCGATGCCGAACATGCACTTGATCCCGTATATGCTGCAAATATCGGCGTGGATGTGGACAATCTCTATATCAACCAGCCGGATTACGGCGAGCAGGGCCTGGAGATCGCCGAGACCATGGTGCGCAGCGGTGCCATGGATATCGTGGTGGTGGACTCCGTAGCCGCTCTTACTCCCAAGGCAGAACTGGACGGCGACATGGGAGATGCACATGTGGGTCTGCAGGCAAGACTCATGAGCCAGGCACTGCGTAAGCTGGCCGGTGCCATCAGCAAGTCCAACTGCACGGTGGTATTCATCAACCAGCTGCGTGAAAAGGTGGGTGTCTTCTACGGGAATCCCCAGGTGACCACCGGCGGTAATGCCTTAAAATATTATGCATCGGTGCGCATGGAGATACGCCGTGTGGAGCAGCTGAAAAACGGCGGCGAGTTCATCGGAAACCGCACCCGAGCCAAGATCGTTAAGAACAAGGTGGCTCCTCCTTTCAAGGAGGCTGAGTTCGATATCATGTTCGGCCAGGGCATAAGCTACGAGGGCGACCTGCTGGATCTGGCTACGGATATCGATGTGATCAACAAGAGCGGCGCCTGGTATGCCTACAACGGAGAGAAGATCGGACAGGGACGTGAGAACGCGAAGATCTTCCTGCAGGAGCATCCCGATATCTGTGCGGATGTGGACCGCAAGGTGCGCGAGCATTACAATATCGGCGGCACACCTTCCGAGATCGACATCAAGCCCCCCAAGCCCGCTAAGCCTGCCCGCAAGAGCCGCGCTTCCGAAGATGAGGCAGCTGCGGAATGATAAAGCTCATCACGGCGGTGGAGCCGCTGGAAAAAGGACGCAGAGCAATATATATCAACGGGGAGCTCGCCTTTGTTCTGTACAGGTGCGAGCTCGCCCGCTTTAAGCTGAATGCGGGGGATGAGGCGGATGAGGAGCTGCTGAGCCGTATCGAAGGGGAAGTGCTGCTGCCCCGGGCGGAAAAGCGTGTTCTCTACCTGCTTCAGAAAAAGGATTATACCCGTCATGAGCTGGAGGAAAAACTCCGGGCCGGAAAATATCCGCAGGAAGTGATCGACGGAGCCATAGACTATGCGGAAAGCTTCGGCTATGTGGATGATGCCGATTATGCGAGGCGCTTTTTGGAATGCTATATGGGACGGATGAGCGAAGGCCGGATAAGGCAGAAGCTCATGCAAAAAGGCCTTTCCAGGGAAGAGCTGGAAGAGGCTTTCGAGCATTACCGTAAGGAACATCCGGACAAAGAAGAAGAGGAACGGGAGCTGATCCTTAAACTTTTGAACAACAGGCATTACGATCCGGAAACGGCGGACCCGAAGGAGAAGCAGAAGCAGTATGCTTTTCTGATGCGCAGGGGCTTTAAGAGCAGTGATATCCTTTCCGCGCTGAAGGGGGCCTGAGGGGACTGAGGGAAGTCCTCGGAACGGCGTTTTTTTCGCGGACGGCCGGAAAAAATATCTTGAGTATCGGGGCGGATTAAGATATAATCATGCGGGCAGATATTATTTTTGACCGGATCAGAGGAGACAGAAATGGAATTTAAGAACGGAGTATGCCGCTACGACCTGAAGGATGTCGAAAGCCTTCTTTTAAGCAAAGGGGATCATTATAAAGAGTATTTTGAAACCTTTAAGAGAGCCTCCAACGGCGAGAACATGGGAAAACCCATGTATGTGGTGGTGGAGACCAATAACTACTGCAATATGCGATGCAAGATGTGCATCCGGGCCATGGATGAGAATCAGAACGACAGCCATGAACTTAGCCCGGAGCTTCTGGACAAGCTGCTTTCGGATATCGAAAAGATGGATGTGCCCAGCGTATTTCTGGGAGGCGGAGCGGAATGTCTTATCAATCCTCACATCATGGAGATCATCACGAAGATCCGGAAACTGAAGAGAACGGTGACGGATGATGTGCTGATCACCAACGGTTATGAACTGAGCGATGAGATCATCGATCTTCTGATCAAAGAGGGCTGGGAAAAGATCTTCATCTCCCTGGATGCGGCGAAGCCGGAGACCTACAAAGCCATCCGCGGAAGAGACCTGCTTCATGTGGAAGAGAGGATACGGCGCCTGGTGGAGAGGAAAAAGGAACTGAATTCCGTATTCCCCATATTACGTGTATCCTTTGTGGTGATGAACACCAATAAAGACGAGCAGGAAGAGTTTTACGATAAGTGGAAGGATGTGGTGGACATCATCGATTTCCAGAAGCTCATCGTCTACAGCCATGATATGGCGGTGAAAAAGAACCTTCCGGAACCGGTGGAGGTATGTAAACAGCCCTTCAGCCGTATGGAGGTGGACTGCTTCGGAAACATCTATCCCTGCTGTTCGGAATGGCAGAAGTACCTGCGGATCGGCAATATGGCGGATATGAGCCTGGAGGAAGCCTGGAACAGCCCGTTGATCGAACAGCTGAGGAAGGTGACAGCCGAAAAGACCTGCGATATCTGCAGAACCTGTATGCACAGCGATTAAGACTGCGGCCCGGAGTGAAAGCTCCGGGCCTTTAAATTTCCCTTGCTAAATTCAGTGTTTTGGGGTAAAATACAAGATGTTGTGTTATGTTTTGTTTCAGGACTCTAGGAACTGTGTAAAGATCCTTTATGGGGGCATAAATTGGCAAGGATCATGGTGATTGCCGGCGGAGACTGGCAGATCGAACTGATAAAAAAAGCGAAGAAGATGGGGCATTATGTCATCTGCTCCAATCTGTATGAGGATTCCCCTGCTTTTCCCTATGCGGATGCCTGCGAAGTGGCGGACGTGCTCGATAAGGAAAAGAATCTCGAGATAGCAAAGAAATACATGCCGGACGCTGTGATCTCGGATCAGAGCGATATTGCTGTGCCCACGGTGGCTTATCTGAACGAAAAGCTGGGTCTTAGGGGCATAGGTACCGCCCTGGCGGATCTTTTTACGGATAAATCCGCCCAGCGTGCCTTTGCGGCGGAACACGGCCTGGCGATCCCGGAATTCCGGCTCTGCGAAAAACCGGAGGATGCCTATCCCCTGCTGGAAAAATTCGGGCGTATCGTGATCAAGCCCATCGACAGCCAGTCCAGCCGCGGTGTGTATACCATTGATAACAAAGAGCAGCTTTCCGAGAAAGTGCCGGAAAGCATCGGCTGGTCCAACCGCAAAAAGGTCTTTCTGGCGGAAGAGTATATCGACGGGGATGAGTTTACCGTGGACGGCCTGGTGGTGAACGGTCACCATTATCCCCTCTGCATCTCCGTAAAAGAGATGTATCCCCAGAATCCCAACATTTCCCGGACCCAGTCCTATTCCTATCACTCGCAGAAGCATGATTACGATCTGCTCCGGGCCACGAATAAGGCCCTGATCGAGCTTTCAGGGCTGCCTATGGGTCTGACCCATTCCGAATACCGGGCGCATAAGGGGAAGTATTATCTGGTGGAGGCCGGAGCCCGCGGCGGCGGGAGCAATCTTTCGGGCAAGATCGTGCCCTTCATGTCCGGCATCGACAATTACGAATATCTGATCCGTGAGGCCCTGGGTGAGCCTGTGGATGAAGAGAAGGTTAAGAACAATGCCTTTTCCGAGGAGCGCTATGTGGTGATGCGTTTCTTTGACCTGGGAGAAGGCGTGGTGGAGAGGGTGGAAGGACTGGATTTCCTGAAGGCCCATCCCATGCTCATAGACTGGCAGCTCAACGTAAAGCCCGGGGATGTGCTGAAACAGCCGGCCTACGGCAGACTCCGGCCGGGGCACTTCATCATCGGCGGAGACGGCAAGGATAAGGTGGAGCAGGAAGCTGCACGCATACTGGAAAAGGTGAAAGTGATCTTCAGACAATGAAAGCACGGGATAAGGCTACGGAAGAAAAGAGAGAAAAGATCAGTTTTGTGATCCCCTGCTATAACTCCACGAATACCATCGGTGCAGTAGCGAAGGAGATCCGCGGAGTCATGGAAGGGCCCATGAAGGACTATGACTACGAGATCGTGCTGGTGAATGACGGTTCGCCGGACGGGACCACCTATGATGCGATCATGGACCTGGTGCGAACGGAGAAGCATATCAAGGGCATCAATCTGGCCCGGAATTTCGGCCAGCCTTCCGCGGTGATGGCAGCCCTGAATCATACTGACGGGGATTATGTGGTCTGCGGGGACGATGACGGGCAGACACCTTTTGACGAGCTTCCGAAGCTGTTTGAGAAGATAAAAGAAGGTTACGACCTTGTAGAGGCCAAATATGCCGTGAGGGAGAAGCGCTCGCTTTTCCGTCGCTTCGGTACGCTGATGAACGAAGGCATGGCTACCTGGCTCATCGCCAAGCCCAGGGGGCTGGAGCTTACCACTTACTGGGTGGTGCGGCGCTTTGTGGTGAACCAGATGATCGAATATCCCAATTCCTATCCCTATCTGGGGGGCCTGATGCTGCGCGCAACTCAGAATGCCTGTAATGTGGAGGTGACCCACAGGGAGAGGCTTTCGGGGCATTCCGGCTACAGCTTGAAGAAGATGATCGAGCTCTGGCTCAACGGCTTTACCTCTTTTTCCGTAAAGCCCCTGCGGCTTATGTCAAAGCTGGGGATACTGGTGGCTATAGCCGGTTTCCTTTACGGGATCTACATCATCATCCGCAAATTCCTGGATCCCATGGTGAGTGCCGGTTACAGCTCCATCATGGCCATGAATCTGTTCATGTTCGGGGTGGTGTTCTTTTTCCTGGGACTGATCGGGGAATATGTGGGGCGGATCTATATCTCGCTGAACAAGGCGCCGCAGTTTGTGATAAAGGAATATCATGAATCCGATGAAATGTGAGAGAAAGCCTGCATACGGAGGCTTCCTTCCCCTGGAACTGGGAAGAGGAAAGGAGCCCTTTTCGGAGTACGGGGACAGGCTGAGCCGCTTTAACTGTGTAAAGGCGGCGCTGGACTTTCTGATTAAGCAGCTGGCTGTAAAGAGGATCTTCCTCCCCTATTACTATTGCCCTTCCACTACCGCAGCCCTTAAAGCGACGGGAGCGGAGCTTGTATTCTATCATATTGATGAGGAACTGAAGCCCGAAACGCTGCCGGACGAAGAGGACAGCGCCGTGATCCTGGTGGATTTTTTCGGGGTGCGCAGAGACGAGAGTGTAGAGAGGGCTAAGAGCTTTAAGAATGCGCAGGTCATACTTGACCGGGCCCATGATATCTTCGCTGAAGCGGTGATGGCGGGGAATATACATAATGTTTACTCCGCAAAGAAATTCTACGGGGTGCCCGACGGGGCATTCCTGATCAGTGAGAGCGCAGCTCCCTGCCGTCTTCCGGACAGCAGGGCAAACGAATATGCAGGCTATCTGCTGAAGGCCTATGAAGAAGGGACCAATGCAGCATACGCCATGAAGAAGGAGGCGGATCTTTTCCTTGCCTCCCATTACGGGCCTATGTCGGCACTGAGCCGTGGCCTTCTGGCAAATGCGGATCATATGGCCATGAAGGAGATACGGGAGGCGAATTACAAAAAGCTTTACGAAGCTTTCCGTGAAACAAACCGGCTGCAGCTTCCCGAGTGCTGCCCGGCATATCTTTTCCCCCTTCTTCTGCCGGAACAGGGAAGAAGGATAAAGAAGGCACTGATCGAAGAGAAGATCTATATCTCCACTCTCTGGGCCGGAAAGGAACTGGCGGAAAGCGGAACGGATTTTGAACAGGGGATGCGGGATGATACGGTCTTTCTGCCCCTGGATCAGAGATATGACGCGGCGGATATGGAATACCTGATCAGCCGCGTGAAGCAGCATATGGAGAACTGATGCTATGACCATACTGGATACGACCATACGTGACGGAAGCTATGCGGTGGACTTCAAGTTCAGCTGCAAAGATGTGCAGGATCTTGTGGCCAAGTCTCATCGTATCGGTATCGAGTATATCGAGATCGGCCACGGCCTGGGCCTGAATGCTTCCTCCCTGGAGCACGGCTTTGCCCTGCAGACGGATGTGGAATACATGGATGCCGCCAGAGAAGTTGCGGGGGATGCGAAGCTTGGTTTTTTCTGCATCCCGGGTATCGCAAGACTTGAGGATATAGGCATCGCCAAAGCTCATGACATGAACTTCATCCGTATCGGGGTGACCGTAAAGGATGCGGAGAAAGCAAAGCCCTATATAGCAGAGGGCCGGAAAGAAGGGCTGGAGGTCTTTGTCAATTTCATGAAGACCTATTCCGCAACACCGGAGGAGTTTGCCTCGGCAGCTGCCGACATGAAAGAAGAGGGAGCCGGCTGCGTCTATATCGTGGATTCCGCCGGGAGCATGAGTGCCGGAGATATCGGAGAATACATCGACGCCACCAGGACTGCTTCGGACATCGATATCGGTTTTCACGGCCATAACAATCTGGGCCTGGCCATTGACAATACCCTGTACTGCGTGAAGAAAGGCATCGCCTTTGTGGACTGCTCCTTCCAGGGCCTGGGCCGCAGCCTTGGGAATGCCTCTCTGGAGCAGGTGGTGATGGTGATGGAGCGGCGCGGATACTCTACGGGCTATGACATCCCCCGGGTACTGGAATACGGCTATTCCGGGCTTAGGAACATCGTGAATGAAAAGCTGGTGAACCCGCTGGATTATATGTGTGGTTATGCGGGCTTCCACTCCAGCTTCCTTAAGGATATCTACCGTTGCTGTAACGAGAAACAGGTGGATCCCCTGCGTCTGATCATGGCCTACAGCGCCGAGAACAAGATGACCATGGATTACGCCCGGCTCTGTGAGGTGGCGGATTCCCTGCCCATCGATAAGGATGACAATCCTTACAGCTTTGCGGAGTTCTTCTCCGAAAGGTACAGGGAATGAGCGGCTTACGAAGAGCGATCGTTATTTTGCATGTGAGGTGAGAGCATTGAAATATCTGGTAATGATACAGGCACGCTGCGGATCTGTAAGGCTGCCCAACAAGATCTTAAAGGACCTGGCAGGAAAGCCTTCCCTGCAGCGCATGATCGAAAGAGTGAAAAAGAGCCGCCTGGCGGATGAGGTGATGGTGGTCACTTCCATCGAGAAGCCGAACCTTCAGGTGCTTAAGCTCTGCGCGGAAACGGACACAAGAGTCTTTGTGGGTTCGGAAGACGACGTGCTGGACCGCTACTACCAGGGAGCCAGGCTGTTCAAACCGGAATATGTGATACGTCTTACAGGTGACTGCCCCTGCTTTGACGCGGCCCTGCTGGATGAGGCCTTAAGCCAGATGGACAGTGATACGGATTACATGGGCATGCTCTCCCAGACCTTTGCGGACGGCCTGGATATCCAGATCATAAAGTACAGTGCGCTGGAGCGTTCCTGGCATGAGGCAAAGCATTCCTTCGAACGTGAGCATGTGACCCAGTATGTCATACGCCGTCCGGAGATGTTCAAGCTTCAGGATTTTGTGTCCCCCATCGGATATTTCGGTGACCAGAGATGGACCGTGGACGAGCCTGAGGATTTTGAACTGGTGGAAAAGATCTTTCACCATTTCGTAGTGGAATGCGGAAATGAGTACTTCGGCTACCGTGATATACTTGAATACATGAAGGAGCATCCCGAGCTGAAAGAGATCAATGCAAAGTATACCAGGGATGAGGGACTGGCAAAATCCATCCGGGAAGACCGGATCGTCGAAATAGAAGAGTAGTTTTCGGAGGTAAGGAGATGGAAGAGATACAGACCGGCAGCGGTCAGAAACTGTATAACGAAGCCAAGAAGATCATCCCGGGCGGAACGCAGCTGCTGAGCAAAAGACCGGAGATGTTTTTACCGGAGCTGTGGCCGGCCTATTATTCCAGGGCCAAGGGCTGCAGGATCTGGGATATGGACGGGAAGGAGTACATTGATGTCAGCTTTATGGGCATCGGTGCCAACGTCCTGGGCTATGCCAATGATGAAGTGGATGCGGCGGCGAAGGAGGCCATCGATAACGGGGGGATGAGCACCTTAAATGCTCCCGAAGAGGTCTATCTTGCAAAGAAGCTTCTGGAACTGCATCCCTGGGCCGGTGGTGTGAGATATGCCAAGGCCGGCGGTGAGGCTATGTCCCTGGCCGTACGTATCGCCAGAGCCTACACCCGGAAGGATATCGTTCTCTTCTGCGGTTATCACGGCTGGCACGACTGGTATCTGTCCGCCAATCTGGCCAATAAGAATGCCCTGGACGATCTGCATATCCCGGGACTGGAGCCTCTGGGCGTGCCTTCGGGGCTTGCGGGGACCAACCTGCCCTTCCATTACAACCGTATCGACGAGTTTAATGCCCTGATGGAAAAGCATAAGGGAAAGATCGCCGCGGTGGTCATGGAACCCATAAGAAACGATTATCCGGAAGATGCTTTCCTGGAAAAGATCCGTAAGGCTACGAAGGAAGCCGGCGTAGTGCTTGTATTTGATGAGGTGTCGGCAGGCTTCCGGCTCTGTGCGGGAGGAAGCCACAGAGTATTGGGAGTGGAGCCGGATATCGCCGTTTTTGCCAAGGGCATGACCAACGGATATCCGCTTACCGCCATCATAGGGCGGCATGATGTGATGGATGCGGCCCAGGGCAGCTTTATCAGCAGTACCTTCTATACCGAAAGGATCGCCTTTGCGGCCACCTTAAAGAGCATTGAAGTATACGAGAGGGAAAAGGTCTGGGAGAAGCAGTCCGCCTACGGCCGGCTCATTCAGGACGGCTGGAAGGAGAAGGCGGAGAAAGCCGGTATCGAGCTGGAGATCGGCGGGATACTTCCCATGAGCCACTTTGCGGTGATCGGGGAGGAGAGTCCCCTGGTCTATAAGACCTTTGTCTCTCAGGAGATGCTCAAGAGAGGTTACCTGGCATCGAATGCCTTTTATACCTCCTATGCCCACAGCGAAGCCATCATCAGGGAGTATCTTGAGAATATCGGAGAAGTGTTCGCTGCCATCGGGGAGTGCATGCGCAAAGGAGAAAAGGTGGAAGGGCTGCTGCAGTGCGGGGTATGCCAGTCGGGCTTCGGACGTCTGAACTGAAGCTAAGCCCCGGGCCTGGCTTAAGCACGGTACCGGGGATATAAGAAGGAATAAAGAGCACTACATTTGCATGGAGGGATAAGCTATGCTGGATTTCAACAAGAATATCAGGATCGGGGAGCGTATGATCGGGCCGGATCATCCCACCTATTTCATTGCCGAGATCGGCGGGAATTTCGACGGCAGCCTGGATAAGGCCAAGCGCCTGATCGATGCCGCTAAGGAAGCCGGCGCGGATTGCGCCAAGTTCCAGACCTTTACGGCCGAGACCATCGTCTCGGAGGGAGGCTTTTCGAAGATGGAACTTCACGGTGTACACGGCTCCTGGGGCAGGACCGTATCCGAAGTGTTCAAGGATGTTGAATTCCCCATGGAATGGCATAGGAAAGTGGCGGATTACTGCAAGAGCGTAGGGATCGATTTTTCAACCTCACCGTATTTTAAAGAGGCGGTGGACCTCTGCGCGGATATGAAACTGCCCTTCATCAAGATAGGCTCCGGCGAGATCACCTGGCTGGAGATGCTGGAATACACCGCCAACAAGGGTATCCCCATCATGCTGGCCACAGGAGATGCCACCATGTCCGAGATCGATGAGGCGGTTCGCACCATCGAGAAGACGGGAAACAAGGATCTGGTACTGATGCAGTGCATCACCAATTATCCTTCCAAGATAGACAGTGCCAATGTGAATGTGCTTAAGACCTATCAGAGTGCTTATGACTGCCTTACGGGCTATTCGGATCATTCTCCCGGGCATGTGGTGGCACTGGCTTCGGTAGTCCTTGGGGCAAGGGTCATAGAGAAGCACTTTACCCTGAACAAAAAGGATAAGGGGCCGGATCATCCCCATTCTATGGAGCCGGATGAGTTCAGGTTCATGGTGGATTCCATAAGGGAACTGGAAAGAGCCATGGGCAGCAGCCGGAAAGAAGTGGTGGAAGAAGAAAGTGAGACCGTCTTCGTTCAGAGGCGCTGCCTCTATGCCAAGCGGGATCTGAAGAAGGGCCAGGTCATCACGGCGGAGGATCTGGATGTGCTCCGTCCTGCCCTGGGCATCCCTCCGAAGTTTAAGGATGTGATCATCGGCAAGACGGTGAATAAGGATATCCCGGCCAGGGATCCCATCTTCTGGGAAGATCTGTAAAGCCGGATAAGAAAGGAAAGGGAAGCGGATTTGATCACGGACAGAGAAGTCATAATGGCGATAGTGGATAACGACTGTCTTACACAGTCGGATGCAGCGATCCTTCTTGAAGGGGACGGTTTTTTCCGTTTCCAGAAAGCGGTGGAGCTGTATAATAAAGGGATCGTCTCCAGGATCATCTTCAGCGGGAACGTGATCGACAAGGATTACGGCAGCTTTCCTTTTGAAGAGGTAAAGCCCTATCTCTTGAACGGCGGGGTTCCGGAGAAGGATATCATCCACGAGGACGGATCCACGAATACGAGAGAGCAGGCTGTGGAAGTGGTGCGTATGGCCATGGAATCGGGCTGGAAGAAGCTGGCACTGATCGCATCCCATGAACACCAGTACAGGGCTTATCTGACCTTCCTTCGGGAGGTGCTGGATACGAAGAGCGGCCTGATACTATATAATGCGCCGGTGCGAAATCTGAACTGGTTTGTGGACAGCGGCTGGGGCTATCGTTTCGACCGCCTGATCGCCGAGTTTGACCGGATCGAAGCATATTCGGCCAAGGGGCATCTCGCCAATGCGCAGGAAGTGGTCGAATATCAGAAATGGAAGGAATCCCTGCTGGATGTGTGAAAAGCTGAGTATGAAAGAAGCCCGGGAGATCATGGGCGAAAACTTCATCGGCCCCGAGGAGCTTAAAGCCATTGCGGCGCTTCCCTTCGGGATCCCGGAAGAACTTGCGGATATACCCTACAGTGCGGATGAGCTTAAGGCGAAAAAGGAGGATTATATCCTTCTTTTGTCTGTCCGGGAGTTTTCCGACGGACGGGCTGTCACCATACGGAACTTAAGAGAGATCTTCGGGAAGGATCCGGATGCGGGAGAGCCCTGTTTTTACAATCAGGACTGGTATGATCAGGAGGACTTTATCGATAAGGCAGCGGAAGACGGCTGGTTTCTGATACGGAAAAAGGTCTACGAGGACAGCCGGGCGCAGCAGCCAGATATATTAAGGGAAAAATACCGCTTCCCTTCGGCGGTATCCTGCGTATATGCTTTCTTTACGGCCTGGTTTGCTTTGGGCATACGCCTGTGGGAGACGGATTTTGTATGGTGTTCCGATACGGATCACAACGGCGACCGTATCTATGTGGGGAAATACCGGGATGTGGACGCTATGAATAAAAACGGCTTCAGCATTCACAGGCATCTGGCTTTGCGAAGCTGTTACGCCTGTATAGACTGAGCGCTCCGTTTACGGAGGCGGATATCATTTCAGAGGAAGTAAGATGAGCAGAGGTCTTGTCATCGTATACGACCCGCACAATCTGCAGCAGTTTCTGTGGTATTATGCTACCTATGCAAAAGATGTGCAATGGGATGCCTTATGCCTTCCCAACGGCTATAAGGGAACCTATATGGATGCCTATTGCAAAAAGGTCGGGATCTTTTCGAATATCTTCACGGGAGATAAGGAATATATGAGTATGCCCCTGTCCGGGAAGTTTAAGCTCTTCCTGGATATGTTCTGGCATTTTATCACCTTCCGGCGCGAAAAGTACTGCAAAAAGGTCCTTAACGAATATGTGGGGGACGTGGACGTGTACGATGAACTGGCCTGTATCTGCGATACGGGCTTTGTCAGCGGCCTTCTGGCGCTTCTTGGGAAGCATAAGACAGTATCTTATTTTGATGACGGTCTTGGGGAGTATTTTCCCCGTCCCAAATGGAGCAGCCGCTATCTGAAATCCTTCAGCTTAAAGCTGCAGAGCGTGCTCCTGGCCCGCATGGGCTATTCCTGCAAGGGACGCATATACTTCGAGCCCACGAAATACTGCTGCAAATACAGTGTTTTTTCGGATAAGATGATCTACAGGAATTATAAGCTGATGCGGGACATCGATTTTTCGAAGACCGATATGGGGCTTTATGATTCCCTGATCGAAAAAGCCTATCCCGGGCTTTCAGAGTATGACTGGGACAATATCGATGTGGTCTTTTTTACGGAGGATCTGGACACATACTCTTCCGAGAATTATAAAAAATACGGTGCACTCTGCGCCGATTATATCTCAAGGAAGTATCCGGGGAAGAGCGTTCTGCTGAAAAAGCATCCCAAGGACCGCTGCGATTATACTTTTGATGAGAGCATAAGTGTGACGGAACTGGACAGTGAGATACCTGCGGAGATCATCCTGAGCCATCTTCAGGGCAAGAAGATCGTTTTTGTATGTTTCAGCTCCATCATCCTTTTCATGCTTTCCTACGGATACGAGTACGAGCTGCTTCATATGAACGAGCTGCATCAGGAGAGTATACGGCCGGATAAGTCAGCGGTCCATTATTCCTCATCGGAGGAGATGAAGGCCAAATGCGAACGTTTCTCTCCCGGCAAATACGAAATCATAGAGATCTGAGCTATGCAGCGGAAAAATGCGGCAGATAAGCCGAAAAAAGCAAATGCATATCTGAGCGCTTCCTTTGTCTATATCCTGGCCAACGGCCTGGGGCAGGGGACAACGCTTCTTACCAACAGTTTCTTTTCCCGCTACATGAGCAAAGCGGATTACGGTATGTACAGCACATACTATTCCTATGTGGCACTGCTGGTGCCCTTCGTGGGACTGAATCTGTATGTGGGGCTTACCAACGCCTATATCGATTATAAAAAAGATATCCATAAGCTGCGCTCTTCCGTTATGATGCTCTCCCTTCTGGGGTTGCTGGTCACGTCTCTTTTCTGGATCGGATGGAAGGGGCTCATCGGACTCAAGCTTCCCTGGAGCTGTGTATTCCTTTCTCTGATCCATGCCTACGGTTTCTTTCTGGTGAATTATCACATTACATCCATGAATATGGAGAACCGCTTTATGGCCAAAGGCCTGATGCTGGCCATACCCAACATCCTGCAGGCCCTGCTGGCGGTACTGGCACTGCTCATATGCAACAGTCTGCTCTTCAGGGCCATCGGAGCCACGGCCGGGATTTTTGTCTGCGGCCTGGTAGCGGCATTCCTGATCCTGAAGGCGGAGAAACCCTCCTTCCGGCCGGACTACTGGAAGTATGTGCTGCGTATCTCCCTGCCGGCCATCATCGGTTCCGTGGCAGCCATGATCATGCAGCAGTGCGACAAGGTGATGATCACCGGCCTCCTCAATGAGGAGGAGACAGCGGTCTACGCCCTGGTCTTTAATGTGGGTTATATCCTTTACGCGGTGGAGCAGGCCACCGGCGGGGTCTGGGACGTGTGGCTCTACAATGCCATGGACCGTAAGGAATACGGGACTATTCCCGTGGTGCAGAAGTGGTATATGTATATCATGCTGGTACTGGCCACGGGGCTTTATATGATCGCTCCCGAGATCGTAAAAGTCCTTTCGCCTCCGGATTACTGGCAGTTTGATTATGTACTTCCCTTTGTAGCGGGGTCTTATCTCATGCTGATGTATGTGGTAAGTCTTTCCGTTGTACGTTACGAGAAAAAGACTGCCATCAGTGCGGCTATCGTGGCAGCGGCGGCCCTGATCAATGTGGTGCTGAATTATCTGCTGATCCCCCGTTACGGCGGGGTGGGAGCGGCCTATACTTCCGTGGTCAGTTATCTCTTCATCTTCCTTGCGGGCACGGTCTATCTGCTCCGGCGGAAATGGTATTATTTCCGCATGCGCTATTTCCTGGTCTGCTTTTTTATGGTGATCGCACTGGGCCTGCTCTTTAATGCGCTGAAGGATATGATCCTCATGCGCTATGTGGTTTACCTTATCCTGCTTGCGGGAGAAGCTTTATATGTATTGGTGAAAAAGGACGAGCTTTTCGCTCTTTTCGGAGGGAGGTTTTTGAAGCGTGATAAATAAAACGGTCCTTGAAGATAAGCTCTTTAATGCGTATGCCGGCATGTACTTTTTTTCCATGCAGGCCTTTGAGAAGAGAAGCGCGGAGAGTAAGCGGCAGTATCAGTTTCGGAAGATCAGAGCCCTGCTGGAAAAAGCCGCCCGCCTTCCCATCTATCAGAAGAAATTTGCCGATGCCGGTGTCAGCCCGGAGGATTTCCGGGAGCTTTCCGATCTGACGAAGTTCCCGGTGCTCACGAAGGAAGAGTACCGCAGCTGGATGCAGGAGGAGCTAAAGACCGAAGAGGCAAAGCTATACAAGACCACCCGGACCAGCGGATCCACCGGTATACCCACGGTGAACATCTATCCGCCCAAAGAGTATGCGCATCATTATATGGCGGATTTTTTCGGCTGGTGGATGGGGGGCTACAATCCCTTTACGGGCCTGAGTCTTACCCGGCAGCCCGGGGATGCAGCGGTGGGTCAGCGCTCCCTGATCCAGAAGCTGGGGATACTGCGCCGGGAATGCTTTGATACCCACTGGGATCGGCAGCGTATCGTGGAGCGCATCAATGAGGTGAAGCCGGATTTCATCCTGGCCAACAGTTCGGAACTGCTCTATATAGCACAGTATGTGCTGGATAAGGGGCTTGAGATGCATAAACCCCGTTTTTTCTGCCCTACGGGAGAGAATATCGACGGCCGGACGGAGAAGCTGCTGACGAGCGTGTACGGAAAAGGGCTCATCAATATCTACGGCGGTACCGAAATGGCTGACTTTGCGGTGAAGCGCCCGGGGAGCAAAGTGTACCGTATCATCGAAAGCCTGGTGGCCGTATGTGTACGCGAGGATACCGGAGAGCTTAAGATGCACGGGAAGGGCTCCATCCTGGTGACGCCCCTTTTCCGCGAACGTTATCCCCTGATCAATTATGAGTTAGGGGATTATGTGGAACTGGGAGAGCGGAAGGGAAATGACTGCATCTTCAGGATCAAGGGACGCTGCAACGACATCTTCAACTGGAAGAGCGGGAAGCAGACCATTTTCATGCGCTTATACGAGATCTCGGAAAAGCTGGAGGACATCTTTCAGATCCGCTTTATCCAGAAGTCTTATGAGCAGGTGCTGATCCAGGCCGTGAAGGATCCGAAATCGGAAAAGAGCGAAGAAGAACTGGAGCAGTATCTTCTGGAACAATTCCGTGACCAGTTCGATACGGATACCCGCATCGTGATCGAATGGAAGGATGTACTGCCTCCGGATAAGAACGGTAAGATCCGCATCATGAGTTCGGAGCTGTAAAGGTTGACATAAAAGTACTACAATTGACTTGTAAAATGATCCCATTTGAGTTAAAATACCATATGTTGTAGTAGTGGGATCGCGAATGCGGATTATTTGTTTCGGGAAGGCTGGAGGAGTTCCTTGAGTCAGGAGGCGTTGAGCGCTAAGACGCTGAATCGGAAAGCGGCTAAAGCCGGGATCTTTTTTGTGGCTGTGCAGATCCTGGTGAGAGGTCTTTCCTTTCTCCTCACCCCGGTTTATACGCGACTGGTATCCAAGGCACAGTACGGTGAGATACGTGTTTATGAATCCTGGCTGCTGATCCTGGTGCCGCTTCTGTCGCTGGCCATGTACAAGAGCGTAGCCCGTGCCAAGTATGACCACCCGGACGATTATGAAGAATACGTAGCTTCTGTCCAGGGGCTTTCCCATCTGTCTGTGGCGGCGGTCTTCCTTGTTATAACGCTTTTCTTCCGGAAGCAGTTCATGGACTTTATGGGGCTGGACTGGATCATGTATATCTTTATGATCCTCTACTGCTTTGCCTACAGCTCCACCAACTACTATCAGGCAAGAGAGCGTCAGCTGCTGCGCTATAAACAGAGCGTGATACTTACGGCTCTCATGATGTTCCCGGCCTCCCTGCTTTCGGTGATCCTTCTGTGGCTGGGGAATCGCTGGCAGAAGCCGGAATGGCTGGTGGATCTGCGTATAATCGGATTTTACCTTCCGCAGGTGGCTGGAGGACTCTGTGTGGCCCTGCTCATGTTTAAGCAGGGAGGCTTCAGGATACGGAAGAAATACTGGAAATATGCGCTGGGCTTCAGTCTGCCCCTGATACCCGAGACCCTGTCCATCCAGATCATGAACCAGTCTGACAAGATCATGGTCCGTAAAATGGTGGGGGGCGATCCCACCGGGGTCTTTTCCCTGGCTACCACGGTCTCCTTCATCATCTGGGTCATAGAGGATGCGGTGTGGGCGGCCTGGCTGCCCTGGCTCTTTGAAAAGCTGGACCGTAAGGAAGCGGCGGATATCGAACGGCCCTGGACTTACATAAGCTATGGCTTTGCTTATTTCTCCTGGGCGCTGGTGATCCTTTCTCCCGAGATCGTTAAGGTACTGGGAGGGAGCAGATATGAAGAGGCGATCTATCTGGTGGCCCCCATGGTTACGGGGACGCTCTTCCGCTTTTTCAGCTTCAGCTTCACGGCCATGCAGAACTACCGCAAGAAGACCTTCTACTGCGGTATGGGAACAGTGGCCGCCATGCTGGTTAACATCGTGCTGAATGCCGTATGCATTCACTTTTTCGGCTATCAGGCAGCTGCCTATACCACGGCTTTCAGCTATTTTGTACTGCTTTTAGTTCAGGGGATCCTGGAGAAGAAGGTCTGCGGCATGCGTTGTGTGACCCTTTGGAGAGTACTGCTGCGTTCCCTGGTCTTCTGGGCAGTCAATGAACTTACGGTACTGACATATACCGGACCGACGCTCCTTCGCTGGGGTATAATGCTTCTGGTAAGCATACTGGCATTCTGGAAGCTCTGGCCCGGATTGAATACGATAAGAAAACAGTTAAAGAAATAGTAAGGAAAGAGGAAATGCTGATCTCGATCTGTATCCCCTGCTACCGTTCCGTCAAAACCCTGCCGGTGGTCGTAGAGGGCATAAAAAAAGTGTTTGAAAACAGGGAAGAGGAGTACCAGATCGTGCTGGTGAACGATGGTTCTCCCGATGATACCTTCGGCACGATCCTGGAGCTTTGTAAAAATGACAGCCGGATCACGGGGGTGAACCTGTCCAAGAATTACGGGCAGCCTTCGGCCAAGCTGGCGGCACTGCGTCAGGCGAAGGGGGATGTGATCGTCTTTATGGACGATGACGGACAGCATCCCGCGGACGGGATCTTCAAACTGGTTGATAAGCTTAAGGAAGGTTATGATGTGGTCTATGCGGATTTCAAGCATAAGCAGCATAATATCTTCAAGCGTTTTACCAGCTTCCTGCATAACCGCATCGCCGAAGGGATGGGGAACAAACCCAAAGGAGTCAAGCGTTCCTCTTTCACTGCCTGGAGCCGTACGGTGGTGGATGCCATTCTGGAATACAAGAGTCCCTTTATCTCCATAGGTTCTTTCCTGATGTCGGTCACCAGTAAATACGGGAATGTGGAGATCGAGCATCAGAAGCGTATCTCCGGGTCTTCCGGATATACCCTGAAAAAGCTTTTCCGCATGTGGCTCAACATCTTTATCAGCTTTTCCATGGTGCCGCTGCGGGTGGCGACCTGGCTGGGTTTTCTGTTTTCGGGCTGCAGCTTTATCGGCATCATCTATCTGCTGATCCGTAAGCTTACACATCGGATCCGGGTTTCCGGTTATACCAGTACCATGCTTACGGTGCTCTTTGTGGGCGGCGTGCTGATGGTGATCCTGGGGATAATGGGAGAATATCTGGGAAGGATCTATATGACGGTGAGCGGCATGCCGCAGTATAATGTGCGCGAGGTGGTCAATGGCATCGACGATAAGCAAAAGCTTTCTTGATTCCCTTTGGGAATTTGCCGCACAGGATTTCCCTTCCGAAATAAAAGAGGAAGCAAAGTGCTGTGTGGCGGATTATATATCCTGTGCAATGATAGGTGCGGCCCAGATGAAAGAAAGCGACGGAGCTTATCTCGAACTTGCGCTGAGCCCGGGAAACTGTCCGCTGATCGGTCTGGATAAAAAAAGTGATATGCTGAGTGCCGCCCTGCTGAACGGTATCCACGCTCATTATATCGAGCTGGATGACGGACATCGTTTCGGGATGCTGCATCCCGGGGTACCGGTGATCAGTGCTCTGCTTTCCGTAGCAGCGGAACGCGGGCTGTCTTCGGAGGCATTCCTTCGGGGGCTGATCGTAGGCTATGAGGCTACCATACGCCTGGCCATGGCCATACAGCCCGGGCATAAACTGAAAGGCTTTCATGCCACGGCTACCTGCGGCACCATGGGGGCTGCTTTGGGCCTGGCTTCAGCCCTTTCCATCGGAAGGGAAAAATGGAATACGGTACTTTCCTGTGCGGCTACGGATGCTTCCGGTCTGCTGCAGCTGATCGATGACAGCTCCGAGCTTAAGCCTTACAACGCCGGCAGAGCTGCGGCCTGTGCCATTAATGCGGCATTTTACGGCAGTACCGGAGTGCCCGGACCGGAGGATGTGCTGGGTGGAAAGCGGGGCTTTTTTGCGGTAACCGCAGGCGAGCTTAATGAAGAGCGCCTGCTGAATGGCTTTATGCCCCAATATGCGATCCGTACCATATACCGCAAGCCCTATGCAGCCTGCCGTCATACCCATGCGGTAGTGGAGGCCGTACTGCGGCTGAGGGAAGAACACGGCCTTAAAGCTGAAGATGCGGAACGTATACGTATCCGGACTTATGGCCTGGCCATACGCGGTCACGAACACACGGAGATACGCGGGGAAGCTTCCGCAAAGATGAGCATGCCTTATTCCGCTGCCGCTGCATTGAAATACGGAAGAGTGAACTTTCAGCAGTATTCCCCCGAATGCCTTGCGGATGACGAGCTAAAGCGGCTTATGGAGCGAGTGGAGATCGCGGAGGATCCGGAGCTTTCGGCGCTGGTGCCGGAAAAGAGAGCGGCGGTGGTAACGATCGAAAGTGGCACAGAGAGCTTTTCCTGCAGGGTGGATTACCCGAAAGGGGAACCGGAAAACCCGGTAAGTGCCGAAGAGCTGAAGGATAAGTTTTTCTCCCTGACGGAAGCGGCAGGGATAGATGAGAAAAGACGCAGCAGTATATATGATGCTGTGATGAAACTGGAAGAGGGTACGGACACACTGTTTAGTCTGTTATAGAGGTGGATCTATGAAGGAAACGAGAGAATTCTTAAAAAAGCTTGGTCTTCCGGAAGGGGACGATTACGGGCTGAAAAGCTCCGAAAAACGTTTTGCCGATGGGGGACAGTATCGTTTTGAGGTGCCCGGCATCCAGGGGCCCAAGGTCATGCAGGCATTGCTGGAAGCACTGGACGGCTATGGGATCCCCATCCACAGGGTGACCCAGACCAAGGGGATATGGACACTTCTGGACAGTGAGATCGCAGAGATGGTACGTCTTGCTTCGGAGTATCATCTGCAGCTGATCCTGGCCATCGGTCCCAGGGCCACTACGGATACAAGTGCTTCCGTACATACGGCGGAAGGCCAGCGCATGGGCTACCGTCTGCGGGGGCAGGAGCAGATCGTTCGTGCCGTGGAGGATGTAAAAAGAGCTGCGTCTCTGGGCTGCAGGGGCTTCCTTCTTTACGACGAGGGCTGCCTGTGGCTGCTCAATGAGATGCGTAAAGCGGGAGAACTTCCGGCCGATTGCCATTTCAAGGTCTCGGCACATACAGGGCACGGGAATCCCTGCTCGGCCCGTCTTCTGGAATCCATCGGTGCCAATTCCCTGAATCCCGTGCGGGATATACAGCTGCAGATGCTGGCTGCCATGCGGCAGGCCATCGATATCCCCATCGATATCCATACGGAGAATCCGGAATCTTCGGGGGGCTTTATCCGTCACTATGAAGTGCCGGAAATGATACGCGTTGCCGCACCGATCTACTTAAAGACCGGAGGATCCGTAGCGAAGACTCACAGCTGGGACAGCAGTGTGGATGATGCGAAGAAGCGTGCCAAACAGATCGCGCTGGTAAAGCGTGTGATCGATGAATATTATCCCGAGGCGGTGGTTTCGCCCACGGAATGGAAGAAGAAATAATGAACGCCATTATACTGGGTGGGGTGGTTCCCCATGTAGAACTGATAGAGGATCTGAAGAAAAGAGGGTATCATACGATACTCCTGGATTATCTTGAGCATCCTCCGGCAAGGCCTTATGCTGACGAGTTCTTTCAGGTCAGTACCTTGGAAAGGGATAAGGTCCTTAAGATCGCGCAGGATCGGAAAGCGGATCTGATCATAACCATCTGTGTGGATCATGCCAATGTTACGATGTGTTATGTTGCGGAAAAGCTGGGATTACCCCTTCCGTACAGCCTGGATACTGCGATAAAGACCACCGATAAAGGGCTTATGAAAAAAAGCATGATGGAGGGAGGGATACCGACTACGCCTTTCTGCATTTTGAGCCCGGGAGATCCCATCCCGGAGGATCTTTCATTTCCGCTTGTGGTAAAGCCGGTGGATAATAACGGCTCTAAAGGAGTAAAGCGGGCGAATGACAGGGATGAACTGGCAAGATATGTTGAAGCTGCCTTTGCTTTTTCCAGGAAAGGACAGGTGATCGTAGAAGGCTTTAGTGACGGGATGGAGATACAGGTGGATTGTTTTGCGAATCATGCCAGATCCCATGTGATCATGACCCGACAGAAGCTGGAGATGCCGCGCAGGGAAGGCATAGCCCTTCAATCGGTGGGTTCGGTCATTCCGGCACCGCTCAGTTCCGAGAATATACAGGAGATCGGATCCATAGCGGAACGTATGGTATCTGTCTTTGGCTTTGAACACACACCCTTTTTCTTCCAGGCCAAAATGAAGGATGGTCAGATCCGTGTCCTTGAAGTATCGCCCAGGATCGGCGGTGGCTTAAGCTACAAGATGCTGAAACAGCAGATGGAGTTTGATGTTGTAAATACGATCATCGATTCTTATTTTGGCAATATCGATTCGATAAAGATACAGCCCAAAGATCAGTGCATGCTAACAAATATCGTATATGCTTCAGGGGCGGTGTTTGATCATATGGAAGGTATAGATCGCATGATCGAAGAGGGAGTGATCGAAAGCTTTGATCTGATGATCGAAAAGGGAAAGCTCATGGGAGAGGATATGGATAGCCGGAACCGTGTCGGAGCTTATCTGATCATCGGGCGTTCTATGGATGTGATCCGGAAGAAAGCCGAAAGGGCATATGAGAATATTTCGGTTATAGATTCGGAAGGGAAAGTAATGCAGCGTGGTGATATATGCTATAAGGGGGGATGCTGATGCGTCATCACAGTTTTCAGCCTTCATCAAAGTTTCTTAAAGAATCGGAAGAATTTGATAAATATACCGATATCAGAACATTAAGATATTGTCTTGGGGCCACCATGTATATGCCCGGGACCAGGGATTTTCATGAGGCTATCGTAACAAAAAAGTATCCGGGGCTGACTTCTTTTGTACTCTGTTTTGAAGATGCCTGCCGGGAGGCGGATGTTCCTGCAGCGGAAGACAATGTGATCCGGCTGCTGGATACTCTGAATGAAGATATAGAAAAAGGGATCGTTCGCAGGGAGGACATCCCGCTTCTTATCATTCGTGTACGGAATATCGGACAGTTTAAGCATTTCGCGGAAAGGCTAAATGCCGGGCGGCTTAAACTTATCACGGCCTTTAATTTCCCCAAGTTCAACAAGGAGAACGGGGAGGCCTATTACGCTTTCCTGAAGGAATTGAATGAACGTTTTGATGAGGTGGTCTACGGCATGCCGATCCTGGAGAGCCGGGAGATGGCTTATATCGAGACACGTATCGATGAACTCATGGGAGTGAAGGACATACTGGACCGCTATCACGATCTGGTGCTGAACGTACGTGTGGGAGGCACTGACTGGTCCTCCGTTTTCGGGGTGCGCCGGGGCATCAACTATACCATATATGATATCCTTCCGGTGGCAGACTGCCTCAAGGATGTACTGAATGTGTTTGCCAGGGATAATGACTACAGCGTATCCGGACCCGTATGGGAGTATTTCCGTGTAGAGAAGAGCATGAAGTTCTCCGAGATCCCGGAGAGCGTAAATGCATCGATCTTCCGCAGGGAACCCATGATCAATGATGCGGTGGACGGACTGCTGCGGGAGCTTCTGCTGGATAGGGCCAACGGTTTTATAGGTAAGACCATCATCCATCCCACCCATATCCCTTATGTGAACGGTATGCTTGCGGTGACGGAGGAAGTATATAACGATGCGTGTCAGATCCTGAATGCGGACGGAGGCGTGATCAAAAGCGAGCAGTCCAACAAGATGAATGAAGTTGGGCCTCACAGGAACTGGGCGGAGAAGCTTTATATGAGGGCCCGGGTATACGGTGTGATACGGGATGAGTCCTGCTATAAGGATCTTTTTGTTACGGAATAGACTGTCATGAAGAAGGTTCTGCTTTCCAACCGATATGAGGGAGAACTCCGGGCCATTCTGATGCAGGCCAATGACGGGCGTTTTGATCTTGAGATGCTTCCGGAAGTGAGCAGGGAAGCTTTTCATGAGCTGGCTCACGATGCGGATTATATCATATCCAGCGGGAAGCTGGGGATAGATGAGGAGTTGCTGAAAAATGCTCCGAAGCTGAAGATGATACAGCGTACCGGAGTGGGAGTGGATCGTATCGATCTGGACGCCATGAAACGTTACGGGATCCCCCTGTATGTAAACCGCGGGGTCAATGCGGTAAGTGTGGCCGAATATACATTGATGCTGATCCTGGCGGCTCTGAAGAGGCATCGACTGGTGGATGCACATATGCGTGCGGGAGCCTGGGATAAAACGGCAGAAGGTGTGAAGACCAGGGAACTGGCCGGCCGGACCGTAGGACTCATCGGTATGGGAAAGATCGGATCAGCCGTAGCCCGTATGCTGAGTGGGTTTGATACAGATGTTATATACACATGCCCGCACAGGAAAAGCGCGGAAGAGGAAGAACGGTTCAGCATCCGTTATACGGATCTTGATACGCTACTTGCCCAAAGCGATATCGTTTCCCTGCATTGTCCTTATGATAAGGATAAGGGCTGTATGATAGGGGAAAGAGAGCTTGCGCTCATGAAGGACGGAGCGGTGCTGGTCAATACGGCACGGGGCAGGCTGGTGGATGAGGCAGCTCTGATCCGGGCGCTCGAAAACGGTAAGCTTTCGGCCTGCGGTATGGATACCTTTGCGGAGGAACCTCTTCCGAAAGACAGCGTATTGCGTTCCGTGGACCGGCTTCTGTTATCTCCGCACATTGCAGGCCTCAGTTATGAATCCTATGAACGTATGCTTTTCGGAGCATTCCGTAATATCGCTTTATTTGATGAAGGAAAAACGGATGTGATCGCGGATTGCCTGTACAGTTGATCCGTATGAAGCAGCTGTGTCGGAAGATTTATGAAAAATTCACGTTTACAGTTCTGGCGTATCGTATTTACCTATGTGATCGCCTATTATCATCTGAATAATGTTTATGACCGCTATACATCCGGATATATCGCTGTCGAATTCTTCTTCATGCTTTCCGGTTTCCTGCTTGCAAAAAAGTATTTTTCTCTTAAAGAAGATTCCGGGGAAAACGGTATCTCAGCGGCAGCTTATACCCGGCAGCGTTATGTAAGATTCTTTCCCCACTGTTTCTTTTCGTTCCTTGTAGCTTTCGCGATAAACGGCATTTACAGGGGCTTTGCGGCTGCGGATTATCTGAAGGGTTTTGTTTCCCATATACCCGAAGTACTTCTGGTACATGCGGCGGGGCTTGATTACGATGCCTCCTTTTTGTATAACAGCGTGAGCTGGTACCTCTCGGCGCTGCTGATCCTGGGATATTTTATCTGGCTTGCCCTTCGTAAGCTGGGAAAGACTTATATTGAACTGCTATGCCCCCTTTCCGTACTCTTTATCTATCCATATCTGTTCCGTACATACGGACAGCTGGGGGAGCATAGGGAAACGATCGGATTTTTCCTGAACACTGCCCTGCTCCGGGGACTGGCGGATATTAATCTGGGAATGATCGCCTATCTTCTTTCACAGAAGATAGGAAGCTGTAAAAAACGGAGTATTGCGTTTCTTTCGGATCTGTGCCTGATCGCCGGAGGCCTTGTGCTGCCCTGTTTTGTGTACCGGACGTCTTATGATTTCCTCTTTGCATTCCTTCTTTTTGCAGGAATAGTCTGTGCTGCTTCCTGTGATCCTTCATTGAACAGGATCTTTGATAATGTATGGCTGGACCGCTGGGCGATGATCACCCTTGCGATCTATTTAAACCACAAGATCTTCCGGAATGCTTTCAAGCTCTTCCTGCCGGAGGGGGGGATAAGTGCTTATATCCTGTGGTTTGTTTTTATCACGCTTTATTCCGTACTGAGTTTTATGCTTATATACCGGTTCATACCGAAGATCTTTTCGCTTTGGCGGAAGAAGAAAGCGGGGTAAGGTACATGGATGTGATAAAGCTTACATTTCCTGTAGCGGAATCCGAGATCATGAAACTGCATATACGGGATCAGCTGCTGATCTCCGGCAGGATTTTCTGCGGGAGAGATGCGGTGCTGCCGCGTATTGCTGAAATGATACGGGAAGGTTCGATCGCATCCGCTCCCTTTGATCTGGAAGGGGGACTGATCTTCCATACGGCGGTGAGCCGGGCCGGGGTGGGGCCCACTTCCAGTAATAAGCTGGAGATCGAGAGCACTATGGGGATACTTTCGGAAGCGGGCATACGCATGCATCTGGGGAAGGGAAAGCTGAAGCCGGAAACGGTGGAGATCCTTAAGGAGAAGAATGCGGTTTATGCGGTGATCCCTCCCGTTACTGCCCTTCTGAATGAGCGTACAAGATCGAGCAGGGTTGTCGCTTTTCCCGAATTGGGGATGGAAGCGTTGTACGAGCTTACGGTTGAGGATTATCCCGCCGTGATCGCTATTGCTCAGGGAGAGACGATCTATGACTGATCCGGCTTCATCAAAAGACAGAAGTACCGGCGTGCGCTCTTTCCTGAGGAAAGCACTGGTCCCTTTTGCTACGGCGCTTTTCTTCTTTACGGGATTATTCTTCTTGGGCTGGCTTTCGATGCCGGTGGGCAGTGCTTTGTATTATGAATACGATCTGGAACGTATGGAAGAAAAGGGGGAAGATATAGATGTATTCTTCCTTGGATCCTCAAGAATTTTCAGGGCTTTCGTGCCCGAAGTATACGAGAAAGAGCTGGGGGTGGATAACTGCTTTGTGGGCGGCACTTCCGGCCAGAGGATAGAAGACAGCTATTATATGCTGGAAGACTTGTGCAGGCGGACGCAGCCCGCTGTAGTTGTTCTGGGCGTTCAGTGGAACACTTTTCAGCCTACCGACGAGGATGGGATGGAGCATACGCTGAAGGTAAATGAAAGACTCAGTATCGCCGGAAGGGCGGGTTACCTCTGGAGAAATCTGGGGACGGATATGTTTCCGCAGCTCTTTGATCTATATCGCCGCCGTTTTGATTTCAGTGCAGAACAGCTTTCAAAGAATCTTTCGGACCGCATCAGCCTGAAAGAATCCGGCTACGTTCGGGATATGAACAAACTGAACACCTATTTCGGAAAAGGCTTCATCTATGCGAACCGCAGCATAGAGGACGGGAACATTGCCATAGAAAAGATATGGACCAACCGTTTTGATCCGGGGGAAGCGGATCCCCTAAGGCTGAAATACCTTGACCGCATCTGTGGACTGTGTGCGAAGAAAGGGATACGGCTGATTCTGGTATCACCTCCGGGTTCCCTGATGGGGGTATACAGTATCGATAATTTTCAAGGAGCTGCGGATTTTTATACGGCTTATGCCCGAGAGAAGGGGATAGAGTACCATAATCTGAACTATATGAGGAACAGGGTGGAGCTGTTCCCCGATCATCTGATGTATGACGGCTGGCATTTCTCAGGTGAAGGGGCTTATGAGCTCAGTGCAGCCTACGGAAAGCTCTTAAAAAGGGCTCTTGACGGGGAAGATATAAGCGGATCCTTTTATAAAGATCTGGATGAACTGAAGGAGACGGTGCACAGGGTGGTGGCCGTAGGGGCGGATTTTGAACAGGATGGGAATGAGCTTACGATACGGGCCTGCAGCCTTCATAATGATGATGTGCAGGTGCTGTATTCCCTGGAGCTTTCATTGGACGGCGGACAGAACTATGAACCCTTATCTGACTGGACGGAGGAGACGGTCTTTCACATGGAACTCCCTGACGAAGATGACAGCCGGATTCGTCTCCGTGCAGCTTTGAGTCCGGAAGATGAAGATTTTGCCTGGCAGGATTATGAGATTGCCCATCTCTTTGATGAAAAAACGGGAGGAGAGGAGCTTTGATCTGGGATCTGAAAAAATACGGGGATAAAACGGCGCTGATCGAAGGGGAGCAGCAGATCTCCTATCTTAAGCTGTATGAAGAAACGGAGCAGCTGGTCGAAAAGCTGACTCCCCGGTCTTTAGCATTTATCCTCTGTACCAATACTTCGGAATGCATAACGGGCTATTTGTCCTTTCTTAACCATTCAGTAGTGCCCCTGATGCTGGATGGCGGCCTGCAGGCCCATATGATCGCATCTATAGCGGAGGAATACAGGCCGGAGTATATCTGGCTGCCCGGGGAAAGGGAGGTGGAGCTTACAGGCTACAGCCGGATCGCATCCCTGCGTTCCTATTCCCTGCTGAAAGCGGATGCTGTGACGCAGACAGAACTGTTTCCGGAGCTGGCGCTATTGATCTCCACCTCCGGTTCTACCGGCAGTCCGAAGCTGATCCGTCAGAGTTACGGGAATCTGATATCCAATACGGAAGCCATCATCGATTATCTTTCCATCGATGATAAGGAAAGGGCGATCAGCTCGCTTCCGCTCAATTATGTTTATGGTCTTTCGGTACTGAACACTCATCTGTATGCGGGGGCTTCCCTGGTGCTTACAAAAGAGAACTGTTACTCCAGAAGATTCTGGGATATTTTTGAGCAGAATGCTGCCACTTCTTTTGCGGGTATCCCTTTCATGTACGAGATGATGGATAAGCTTTCCTTTACGAAGAAGACGGTACCCGGTTTAAAGACCATGATCCAGGCCGGGGGAAAGCTTTCTCCCGTGCTGCATGAGAAGTTTGCGCGTTATGCTGCGCAGGCCGGGATACGTTTCGTGGTGATGTACGGGGCTTCCGAAGCCACGGCGCGTATGGGCTATCTGCCGCCGGAGAAAGCGCTTGAGAAAAAAGGCAGTATGGGTATAGCCATACCCGGAGGACGTTTTGAGATAACGGATGATGACGGAAAAGTGCTTGATGATCCGCAGGAGAAGGGTGAGCTGATCTACTACGGCGATAATGTGAGCCTGGGATATGCTGAAGGCAGGGAAGATCTTAAGCTGGGAGATGAGAATCACGGACGCCTGCAGACCGGGGATGTGGCATACAGGGATAGTGACGGATATTACTATATTGTGGGAAGAAAGAAGAGATTTATTAAGATCACAGGGAAACGCACCAACCTTTCGGAGGTGGAGATCCTGATCAAGGAGCGTTTTTCCATAGTGGATCTGGCCTGCGGGGGAGCGGATGATTCGCTGGATATCTATACCACGGAAGGGGCTCTTAAAGAAGCAATTGCGGACTTTGTTCATGAACAGCTGAAGATCAACCGGCACCAGTTTCATGTACATGTGATAGCTGAAATACCCAAGAATCCGTCGGGCAAGGTGCAGTACGAAGCGCTTAAGAACTGTGCGGAGATAAGCTGGATTTTTTAGAAGCACAGACATAAGGGCATGGCTTTATGCTTTGCCGGAGGGACGAAGAGTGGAAGATAGGAAATACAGGCAGCATGCGGATGCACTGGTCAAACAGAGTAAGATCGGAGAGCATTCCTCCATCGACAAAGACAGTGTGGTGCTGGAAAGCCGGCTGGGCTGCTATGTGGATATAGAAAAAAGAAACCTGATCCGCAATGCCGAGATAGGGGATATGAGTTATACCGGAGCCGATACCAGCATACTCTGGGCATGCATCGGGAAGTACTGCAGTATATCCAGGATGGTGGATATAGGCGGAAATGAGCACGATTACCGTTCCGCTTCCATGATGCCCGAATACCGCTTTGAGAATAAGCTTATGGGAAAGCTCCGTAAGCATCCGCAGGAAGAAAAGATCAGCATCGGAAACGATGTGTGGATCGGTGCCGGAGCCATCATCCTAAGGAAAAAGGATCTTACCGTAGGAGATGGAGCCGTGATCGCCGCGGGAGCCGTGATCACGAAGAGTATCCCTCCCTATGCCATCGCAGCTGGAGTTCCGGCACGGGTGATCTCTTACCATTTTCCGGAAGAGACTATAGGATTCATGCTGCGGCTTAAATGGTGGGACTGGAGTTTTGAGAAGGTGAAGGAGAATCTGGAACTTTTACTTAAGGAACCGGATATCGAAAAACTGGAAAAGCTGATATAAATTGAGCTTTCCGGGAAATAAGAAGCGCAAACGTAAGGTAGGAAAATAAGGAGGATAGGAAAATGGAAGAACTGTTGAAGATCATGTCGGGGATACGCGAGGATATCGATTTTACAAAGGAGACAAAGCTTATCGATGATGAGCTGCTGGACTCCTTTGATATCATCTCCATAGTCAGCGAAGTGAATGAGCATTTCGGTATCGAGATCAATGTGGATGATCTGCTGCCGGAAAACTTTAACAGCGCCGAAGCGCTTTATCAGCTTATCCTGAAGATGCAGGGCTGAGAGTAAATGAGTCTGGTCTCGCTTCACAGCTTATGTTTTGCAGCGATCACGGTGCTTTTGTTTTTTCTGTTCCCGAAGAAGCATCGATGGCTGGTACTGCTGGCTGCCAATGTATACTTTTACTTAAGCTACGGAGCGAAGTATATCGTTTTTATCGTGATCTGCGGCCTGGTCAGCTACCTGGCGGCACTGTGGCTGGAAAAAAGGATCGCTGCCGGAGCGCAAAGGCTTAAGGAAGCGGAAAGTAAAGAGGAAAAGGATGAGCTGCGCCGGAAGGGTCTGAAGCAGAAAAAGAGGATCTGTGCCCTGGCGGTGATCCTGCTGCTGGCCCCCTGGATCGTGATAAAATACGGAAACTTTATCCTGGAAAATACAGGAAAGCTTCTTTCCGTTTTCCGTATCGATGCAAAACTTCCGGGGCTCGGGCTCGTTCTCGTTCTGCCCCTGGGTATGTCCTTTTATGTTTTTCATGCCGTGGGATATGTGGTGGATGTATATCGCAGCAAGTATCCGGCAGAGAAGAATTTTCTTAAGTACTTTACTTTTCTGTCCTTCTTCCCGCATATCACGGAAGGGCCTTTCAGCCGTTACAACGAGCTGAAGCAGGAGATCTTTGAAGAAGAGCATAGCTTTTCTTATGAGAGGCTCTGTGCAGGCTGTGCCCGTATCCTCTGGGGGGCCTATAAAAAGGTGGCCATTGCCGATCTGCTGACAGAATCCGTCAACAGTACGCTGGCTGCTTATTCGGACCACGGTTTTGTGCTCATCAGTTTTGCCGTGATCCTGTACAGCTTTCGCATATATGCGGATTTTTCCGGTTATATGGATATGATGTGCGGTTTCTGCCACATCCTGGGTATACGTCTTTCGGAAAACTTCCGACAGCCTTTTCTTGCAAAGACCGTGGATGAATACTGGCGGAGATGGCATATCACCCTGGGAAAATGGTTCAGGGACTATGTGTTTTATCCCGTTTCCATGAGTAAGACGGGAACTAAGCTTTCAAAGTGGGCCAGGAAGAAGTGGGGAGCCCGTACGGGAAAGCTGATCGCCGGTCATCTTGCACTGTTTTTCGTATGGACCTGTACAGGCCTCTGGCACGGTGCCAACTGGACCTATCTGTTCTGGGGTTATCTGAATTTTATAGTGATCCTTTCCACAACACAGCTGGAAGAGGTATACGCCCGGATGCGGGATAAGCTTCATATCCGTGGGGAGAGTTTTGGCTGGAAGGCTTTCTGTGTTTTGCGGACTTTTGCCCTGATCAGTATCTTCCGCTTCTTCTCCCTTTCACCGGATATCCGTACCGCACTGGATACCATCGTTCACGCCCTGACCCATCCCCGGCTGTGGGAGAGCAGTCTGGTGCTGAATTTCTTTACCAATATCGGAGAGAAGAACGTACTTCTCACGGATGTGGGCATAGCTGCGCTGATCATTGTGGATATACTCTGTGAGAAACAGAAATGGGAGGATGTAAAGAAGAAGTGTCCGCCCATCGTACGGGCGATGCTTTATGCGGCCATGCTTCTGATCCTGATCATCTGTGCTCCCGGAAAAGATGTATCCGCCAGCTTTATCTATGCAAACTTTTAATGCGGGGCTGTGACGTACCGGGACGTTTATTGTTGGCCTGTTGAAAAGATGCTATAATCGTACTTGTTTTGAGGATCGTTATGGAAGAAAAAGTGTTTGAGGAAATCGCGGAAAAGGTATCACAGACCCTGGTAAAGGCAGGATCGGTATTTCCCGAGGATCGCTACGGCGCATATGAACGGGGGATCGCCGGGGAAACGGAGGAACTGTCCTGCTGGGCCATGAAGGAGATCGTGCGGAATGCGGAAAGCGCTGCCAGAAAGCATTCTCCGCTCTGCGATGATACGGGGATCCCGCATCTTATCCTGGAAGTGGGAAGGAAGCGGACGGTAGACGGGGACTTCCTTGAAGCAGTTCACGAAGGGGTAAGAAGAGGCTTAAAGACTCTCCCGGGCAGGCCTATGGCGGTACTGGGAGATGATAAGGAGCGGATCGAGCAGTCCATTGGGCTGGATGAACGTTCCGAAGCCCTGTGCCCGCCGCCCATACAGCTTAAGTATTCGGAGGATGAAGACCGGCTGCGCCTGACAGTGCTCATGCAGGGCGGAGGACCGGAGATACGCGCAAAAACCTACCGTGTGTTCCATAAGCACAGTATGGATACGGTGGTGGATGAGATCATTTCCTGGGGGAAGGAAGTGATCGGTCAGCTGGGCTGCACACCCTGCACCATGGCTGTGGGAATAGGGCGGAGTCATTATGAAGCATCCTCCCTGATGCTGCAGGCCATGGCGGAAGGTACTTATGATCGTCAGTCGCTTTATGAAAAGCGCATCACCGAGGAACTGAACAAATGTAATGTAGGGGCCATAGGATTGGGCGGGAACTGCTCGGTGCTGGGGACTTTTATGAAGATCGGGTCCCAGAGAGCCAGCGGCGTGCGTATCGTATGCCTCCGGCCCTGCTGCTGTTTTGAGCCCCGGAAGGCCACTGTGGAGTTTTGATATGAAGGAAAAACTCTTGAATGTTCTGAAAGGAAAGGGATACACCAGTATATTTCTTTTTCCCTTTGGGATCAGCCTGGTGCTGGGCATTTATGCGATCATGGCGATCCTTCGTACACACGTGCCTTTCGGAACACGTATGCTTGTGGCGCTGCTTTTACTGTCCTGTCTTTGGGGAGGACTTGCTTTTTTTGATCAGTATCGGCTTCAACGCGGGGGGAAAAGCATCGGAGCCGTAAAAGGGCATTTCCTGCTCCTTTTGATCCTTGCACTTCTGCTGGGACGTTATTATGCGGGGACGATCTGGAGCGCTTATAATCATTCACTGCATCCTCTGGAACTGGTAGATGACGGTTTTCAACAGATCGATACGCTGTTCAATTCATCGCTGGCTGAGAGCTACAGCCGTTCTTTCAGGCTCTCTACCCTGTTGAATGAGGAGGGGTCTTATACTTATCACAGCTTCAGTCATCTGCTTTTGGGAGTTTTTTCCATGGGACTTGGGATCCCAAGCTTTTTTACCTATAATTTTCTGTATCCCTCTTTGCTGGTACCGTTGTATGTATTTTTGCTTCTGCTGGCTATCGTGAAAGCGAAAAGCCATTTTGCAGGCTCGGATCGTATGGAGACAGCGGAGCTGGCGTTATTTCTGTTCTTTCTTGCCGGCTACTTCATAAGCTCACTTTTATCAAAATGCGGATATGGGAATACGAGCTTTGTTAACAGCGAGTCTTTTCTTTTTTCGAACATCCTGATGCTTTTGGCTTATGTTTTTATCTTCCGGGCGCTTCAAAGAGAGGCGGAAGGAAAGGGGATACGACTTTCATTTGTACTGCTTTTTATCCCTGCCTCCATTGTTCTGATCAGCTGGGGGAAAGTATCCACCGGGATGATCTATACATTTTCCGTTATGTATTACGTCTTTCGCTCACGCCTCTTTAAGATCAGGGCCTGGCTTGCAAATGTTTTTTATCTGTTGATGTATTTTGTTTCTCTTCGTCTCTTCAGCGGACACGGAGAGAATATCGGCGGAACGATCACTTCCAAGTATCACTTGTTTGCTTATGCAAAAGAATACTGCGGAGGGCCTTTGCAGGCTTTCATATATTACCTCGTACTCATGTTTCTGCCTTTGTTGTTTGTGATCCTGGAATGCCGCAGAAAATGTTTTGACCGGAAGGCATTTCTTTCCGGGGAAACCCTATTTCCCGAGCTGATGCTTGCGGCCTGTATGCTGGCCCTTCTGCCCGGGCTGATCATGAACATTGCCGGAGGCAGTGCCGGTTATTTTCCGCACAGTGTGGAGGTCATTGCCTTAGTGCTGCTTTGCGGACAGGGGTTCTTTGATGCTAAAGAAGCGAAGAAATCCCGAAAACACCTGGCGCTGCCGATGCTCCTTTATTGTTGTATCCTGCTTCTGATCAATTCCGGAGCGGATCCGCTTTCCATGATCAGCTGGTGGCATAAGAGTGACCTTAGTGAGCAGCTACTTTCGATCCGGGAGCTTACAAAGGGAGAGAGGGAGAAATACACGATCTATCTGGAAACGGATTCTTTGCCCATGCGGATCATGACGGAGGGACAGACGGCGGCCTACGTCTGCCCGGCGCTGAGTGGGGTCGGAGTGATTAATGCCACCTATAAGGAGAACGGAGAAGTCTACAGCTTCGCGGGGGAACCGGTCTCGGGCTGGGGACTGCGGCGTACACAGCATGGGCCTTTATCCTTTGAAGAGGCGTTGGACTATGCAGCTGAACTTGGAAAAGAAAAAGTGATCCGTTTTGGTTACGATAGTTATGAAGTGGTGGATTGCCGGTGAAAGAGCGGAGATACTTTCTTAAGCTATGGATCGTTCCGGCCGTTATGATCTTTTTTCTCCTCCTATGGAAGATCACGGGCTTTTATTATGTGGCTAATGATGATATCACGATGCATAAACTGGCAGCCGGGACGATCACCGGAGAGCCGGACGCGCATCTGGTCTTTTGCTCTTATCTTTTCGGTTTGATGACATCCGCGCTCTTTCGTCTGGTACCCGGGATAGACTGGTACGGACTGCTTTTCATCGCTTCGATCTTTTTATGTTTCTGTCTGATCCTGAGTCGCAGTGTCGAAGTACTGAAGGCAAAAAAGTCTTTACTTCCCGGAGGGATAGAAGCAGCTTTTCTGCTTTTTCTCCTGTATACGGATTCGCTGATGCTCTTTCAGTTTACGGTGGTTGCCGGTATCCTGGCATCGACGGCTCTGTTTAGGCTGATGAGTTCCCGTGCCGACAAGGGCATCAGGGATATCGGCCTTGCCTGGCTGCTCCTATTCCTTGCCGGAGCTTTGCGGGCAAAAGTCTTTTTTATGACCCTCCCCCTGTTTGTTTTTACATTGATATGGAAACTGATGGAGCTGCTTAAAGATGAACGGCCTTTCTTTGAAAGAACGGCCTGGAAGGAGCGTTGGGAGAAGCATGGCCGTACACTGAAAGGGATCCTGGCAGTCAGTGCAGTTGGGATCCTGCTCTTTGCAGGAATGCGGTTTATGGAGCGTAAGGCGTACAGTGCCGAGCCGTGGAAAAGCTATTCGGAATACAAACATGCCCGCTCACTGATCACGGATTATTATCACTGGCCGGAATACGAAGGGAATGAAGCCTTCTGGTCCTCCCTGGGAGTCTCGAAGGAAGCCCATGAATGCATAAGCATGTACGGCATGCTCCCGGAGCTCGATGGAGAAAAGATCGTACGGATCGCAGAGTATGCCGGGCAGCAAAGCACGGATCAACGGAAGCCCGGAGAAAAGCTTTCTTCCATGGGGGAGCTTTTATTGCGCTCGGCCCTGAGCGGAGAATGCAGGGTACAGCACATCCTTCTTTTTCTGATGCTTCTGATGCTTTTGTACAGGATCGTTACGGAGAAGACGTACAAAAGATGGCTGATCCTCGGGGGCGTGATGATACAGGCGGCCATCCTTCTTTACCTGCTTTATAAGGAACGCATGCCGGCCCGTATACAGATGATCTATGATTACCAGCTTGTCCTTTGGGGAGCGGGAATACTGATGGGGGAAGAGAAAAAGAAAAGCAGATTTCCACGGCTTCGTTATTGCCTGGAGGCGGCAGTGGGCTGCTTTCTGCTTTTCACGGCCCTTTCGCAGTTTAAGACGGAACTGGATGTTTATCATGTGAACATGAATGAATATCAGGAAGCGGCATCCTATATCGGGAGCGAAGCGGAAAAGCTTTTTGTACTTACGCCTGGAACGGTGAGCACACTGAAAAAGTTTACCTTCCGGGAGAAGGATGCGAACCTGAATACGATTGGTACCACCGGCTGGTCCGTATATTCTCCCTGGCAGGAGCAGCGGCTTTTGAGACTGGGACTTGAGCGCGACAAACATTATCTGCTCTATCCCGATGTATATCTGCTGACGAAGGATCTTTCCAGAGCGGATAAGGTCAATACATATTTCAGGAGCAAGGATCTGATCGATGAGGATTATCAGATCTGTGACAGCTTCGAACTGTCGGACGGAAGCCTCCTCTATACCCTGAAATGGACGGAAAAATGATGCCGTGACGGGGGAGAGGCGTTTGACGCTCCGGCCGCTTTTTGATAGAATCTTGTTGGCTGTTTGCAGGGCCGGACAAGCGCCTGTATGGCAGCTCCTGGGCAGGAAGCTCTGATACGAAGAGGATTTGGAGGATTTCCGGGATGTCGGAAGGGAAACTGTATATCTCCGTATATCATTATGTGAGGGATCTGGGACACAGCCGTTTCCCGGCGATAAAGGGCCTGGACGCAGCTCTGTTCAGGCAGCAGCTAGCGTTTTTTAAGGAAAACTTCAATGTGGTACGGATGGAGCAGGTCATTGAGGCGGTAAAGGGCGGAACGCCCCTGCCGGACAGGGCCCTGCTCTTAACCTTTGATGACGGCTACCTGGATCATTACACCTATGTACTGCCGCTACTGGAGGAGTTTGCCTTCCAGGGATCCTTCTTCATACCGGGTAAATCCTTCCGGACACATCAGTTACTGGATGTGAACAAGATCCACTATATCCTTGCCAGTGCGGATATCACAAAGCTGGTCACGGATGTGAAGGAGAAGATGGATCATTATCGCGGCAGCGAGTATGACTTTCCTTCCACGGAAGAGCTGTGGGAGAAATATGCGGTGGCCGACCGCTTCGACGGCGGGGATACCATCTTTGTAAAGCATATGCTGCAGAAGGTGCTTCCGGAAAAGCTGCGCTCCAGGATAGCCAGCGACCTGTTTCAGAAGTATGTGGGGATGACGGAAGAGGAACTTGCTTATGAGCTGTATATGACGGAGGATCAGATCCGTACCATGAAGCGGCACGGGATGTTCATCGGCATACACGGATATGACCATTACTGGCTGGGTAATCTTTCTCCGGAACAGATGAGGGAAGATATTTCCAAAGCCCTTGAGACCATGGAGGAATTTATTGATCCGAAGGAATGGGTGATGAACTATCCTTACGGAAGCTATAATGATGATGTGGTGAGATATGCGCGGGAGAGAGGGGCCTGCCTGGGACTTACGGTTGAGACCGGCATCGCCCATCCGGGAAAGGATGATCTGCTTTTGCTCCCCCGGCTGGATTGTAATGATTTTCCTCCCAAGAGCGATGATTATCTTGGGATGCTATAGAACGGGTGGAATATGAACGTATTTGACGAGATATACGATATCCGGCTGGCCCGGGCGGATGAGACGGAAAAGCTGATGCACTATGTCGCCGAAGACTGGAGAGCCGGACATATCATGTCGGTGAATAAGGAGCTTTTTCTGCACGAATTCCTTACCTCGGATGAAGGAATGCTCAATGTCATCATAGCCCTCCGTAAGGACAACGCTCAGATCGACGGGATGCTGGGTTTTCTCCCGGCTTCGAAGGAAAGCCGTCCCGATCTGTGGGGGAGCATGTGGAAGGTAAGAAGCGGGAGCCGGATGTTTCTGGGAAATGAATTGATGCAGAGACTGCTGGCTATAGTCCCCCACCGGAATTTTACCGGCATCGGCATGGACAGATCCACCACCGGACAGCTGGTAAAAAGAACCCTTGGGGATATGGTGGGGAGGCTTAAGCACTGGTATATCCTGAACGAGGATGCGGAATACAGGATCGCCCGTATATGTGAGAAAAAGAAGGCCGGCTTTAAAGATACAGATACGGAGTTTTCAGAGGCCTTCAGCATCGCCGATCTGGACCGCTGCTTTGATTACGAGGCATTAAAGGGAACAGAGCCATATAAGGACAGGTGGTATATCGGGCGAAGATATTTTGAGTATCCGATCCATCGCTATCGGGTTTTCCTGGTGGGAGGAGATAAGGCCGATGCCCTGCTGGTCACCCGGACAGTGGAGTATGACGGATCCAGGGTCCTGCGTATCATGGACTTTCTTGGAAACAGGAGCCGTATCGGAGAGGCGGGAAGGTTCCTTCGCAGCATCATTTCAAAAGAAGGCTGCGAATATGTGGATTTTTACGAAAACGGTTTTGCTGAAGAGGATGTGAAAAGCGCCGGCTTTGTGGAGAGAAGGGAGGGGGATGAGAATATCATCCCGAATTACTTCGCTCCCTTTGAACAGAGTAATATAGAGATCTATTATCACGCGCAGGAACCGGGATATTTTTGCTGCAAGGCAGACGGAGACCAGGACCGGCCCAACTGAATGATCAAGTACGGTCATAGATAGGGGAGATGTGAGACATGAGTGAGCTTTTAAAAGATAAGGTCTGTATGGTGACCGGGACAGCAAGGGGGATAGGGCAGCGGATCGCGGAGCTCTTTGCCTCCGAGGGCGGGATCGTGTATGCAACGGCCAGGAGCGAAGGCTCCCTGGATGCGTGGGCAAAGGAAAAGAACGGCCAGGTTCCCGGAGAGCTTATACCTCTGTATTTCGATATGACGGACAGTGCCGGGATAAAAGGTGCCGTGATCCGTCTTAAAAAGGAACGGGGCCGACTGGACGTGCTGGTCAATAATGCCGGCATGATCTGCAATGAACGGCTTGGCATGATCTCCATAGAGCGGATGAAGCAGATGTTTGATGTAAATGTTTTCGGGCTCATGGAGCTTTCCCAGCTGGCAGCGGTAAAGCTGATGCTGCCGCATAAAAGCGGAAGTATCGTCAATATCGCATCCATCGTGGGTGTGGAGGGCAGCAAAGGGCAGACGGCCTATTCTGCCAGCAAGGGGGCTGTGATATCCATCACCCGCTCCATGGCAAAAGAACTTGCGGCCGAGAATATACGGGTGAATGCGGTGGCTCCGGGGATGATCGCAACCGAGCGCCTGGAGGTTAAGGTCAAGGAGCAGTATCAGGGGATAATGCCCAAGACCGGCATGGAGAGATGGGGGGCGCCGGAAGATGTGGCAAAAGCCTGCCTGTACTTTGCTTCGGATATGTCTCTTTATACCACCGGGCAGATCATGAGTGTTTCGGGCGGTAACGATACCCTGAGCCGGGTATTTTACGATATAGATTTCAAATAAGCAAAGTGTTTTGGGGAGGAGTTTCTGATATGAGTAATCTGGAGCTGTACAAAAAGGCTTTCGTAAATGTATTTGAGGTTTCCGAAGAAGATCTGGGGGATGCCTTTACAAGTGATGCCTGCGAAAAGTGGGATTCTGTAAGCCAGATGGCCCTGGTCACGGAGCTGGAAAATGCTTTCGATATAATGATCGATATTGATGATATCTATGAGCTGAATTCTTTTAATGCGGGGATCGAGATCCTTAAAAAATATGAGGTGGAGATCTGAGAAGGTACAGGGACAGACCTGTGCCGGACCGGAGATGAGTGCTGCATGTTTCTGAATCTGGATAAAATCGACAGTGAACGGATCGCTGCGAAGGATTCTCACGGATGCTCGTTAAGCTATGGTCGGCTGACGGACTTCTGTGATACTTTCCCTTCTGCTTATTCCCTGGAAAGAGGGATCGCTTTTGTATTTTGCAGGAACAATATCGAGACCCTGGCGGTCTATGTGGCCTGTATGGCGAAGCGTATCGTTCCGCTCATGCTTTCCGCGGATATCGATGAGCAGCTGTTTTTGCAGCTTGCGGATATCTACCATCCCGCTTATCTCTTCGGCAGGCCTGAGGATATAAAGGCGGAGGGGGAGCGTGTTAAGATAGCTTTTCCCGAGTCCTCGGGGGAGTACTGTCTTGTCCGTACGGATTATGAGCCCTGGCCGCTTAATGATTCCCTGGCGCTGCTGCTGACGACCTCCGGTTCCACGGGAAGCCCCAAACTGGTAAGGCACAGCTACTCCAATCTGGAGAGGCAGGCAGGGAACGTGGCGAAGCTCTTTGAACTGACAGAGGAGGACCGGCCTTTACTGAACCTGCCGCTCATGTATACCATGGGACTCTCCATCGCCAACAGCCATCTGCTTAAGGGATGCAGCATACTGCTCACCGATGAGAGCATACTTTCAAAACCCTTTGCCACTTTCATCCGCAGTGAAGGGATCACCAGCATTACGGGAGTACCCTATACCTATGAGCTGTTAAAGCGGGTACGCCTGGAACGACTGAACCTTCCCGCACTGAACCTGCTGTCCCAGGGGGGAGGAAAGCTAAGGGCGGAGCTGCAGAAGGAATTTGCCTCTTATATAAGGGAAAGGGGCGGACGCTATATCGCCACCTACGGCCAGACGGAAGGCTCGGCAAGAATGGCATACCTGCCGCCGGAATATGCCCTGGATAAGATCGGGAGCATCGGTCGGGCGATCCCGGAAGGGAAGCTTTATCTGAAGGATGAGAAAGGCACGGTCATTACGACTCCGAACACAGAGGGAGAGATGGTTTACGAAGGGCCCAATGTGACTCTGGGCTATGCGGAGTGCGGCGAGGATCTTGCCAGGGGGGATGAGCGTAACGGTGTTCTTCCTACAGGGGATCTTGCCTATTTTGATGAAGACGGCATGTTTTATATCACCGGGAGGCTGAAGCGCTTCCTTAAGCTTTTCGGCCACAGAGTCGGCCTGGATGAATGTGAAAAGATCATCCGTGACGAGCTGAAGATCGATAATGCCTGTGTGGGAAACGACAGCAGGCTGGTGGTATATGTTCCCGAAAAAGAATACAGGGATGACATAAAGAAGGTTCTGGCTGACAGGACCGGGCTTTATGCCCATGGCATCGAGGTTAGGACCATAGAAGAACTGCCTCGTTCCGAAGCCGGAAAGATCAGATATTCGGCTCTTGAGATCTGAGGGCCGCAGGGCTTTGCGGCCGTTTTCGCACTTGACATAAAATAAGCGATTAGTTTATAATGTTGCTGTTGTGATGTCAACAGTTTTTTTGTTTGCACCATGAAAATTTAATAAGGAGGTGCACCTATGGAGTATGTAATAGGCGCAGCGATCGCTTTTGTGGTCACACTGATCATTGCGGTTCCCCTTACGGCCAAAGTTTCCGTAGATAAGTATAAAAAGGAAGAGGAAGCCAAGATTGGGAATGCGGAAGAGAAGGCAAGGACCATCATTGATGATGCTCTTAAAACAGCTGAAGAGAAAAAGCGCGAAAGCATGATCGAGGTCAAGGAAGAGACGATCAAGGCCAGGAACGAACTGGACCGTGAGCTGAAGGAAAGACGCAGCGAACAGAGTCGTTCCGAGCACAGGATCCAGCAGAAGGAAGAGAACATCGACAAGAAAGCGGAAGCGATCGAAAAGAAGGAACAGAGTCTGGCCCAACGGGAAGCCAGCCTCAACAAAAAGAAGGAAGAGGTTGATAAGCTGAGCGTTCAGAGGCAGCAGGAGCTGGAGCGTATCTCCGGCCTCACCACGGAACAGGCTAAGGAATTCCTGCTCCAGTCCGTGGAAGAGGATGTGAAGCACGAAACCGCCATCAAGATCAAAGAGGCGGAGGCCCGTGCAAAGGAGGAAGCGGACAAGAAGGCCAAGGAGTATGTGATCACGGCCATTCAGCGCTGCGCAGCCGATCATGTATCGGAAAGCACCATCTCGGTGGTAAATCTGCCGGGTGATGACATGAAGGGGCGCATCATCGGCCGCGAGGGCCGTAACATCCGTACGCTGGAGACCATGACCGGTGTGGAACTCATCGTTGATGATACACCGGAAGCTGTTGTACTTTCCGCTTTTGATCCGGTACGCCGCGAGGTGGCAAGGATCGCTCTGGAGAGACTGATCGTGGACGGACGTATCCATCCGGCACGCATCGAAGAGACGGTGGAAAAGGCACGCAAGGAAGTGGACAGCATCATGAAGGAAGAGGGCGAAGCTGCCCTGCTGGAGTGTGGTGTACACGGTCTTCATTCCGAACTGACGAGACTGATCGGACGTCTGAAATTCCGTACCAGCTTCGGGCAGAACGCACTGACCCATTCCATCGAAGTATCACAGCTGGCCGGCCATCTGGCGTCGGAGCTGGGACTGGATGCACGTATGGCAAGAAGGGCAGGTATCCTGCACGATATCGGTAAAGCGGTGGACCATGATATGGAAGGATCCCATGTGCAGCTCGGCACGGAGCTTTGCCGGAAGTACAAGGAATCGCCCGTTGTGGTCAATGCAGTGGAAGCCCATCACGGAGATGTGGAGCCTCAGTCGCTGATCGCCTGTCTGGTTCAGGCGGCGGATGCCATTTCGGCAGCCCGTCCCGGAGCAAGGCGCGAGACCCTGGGTACCTATACCAACCGCTTAAGCCAGCTGGAGGAGATCACCAATTCCTTCAAGGGAGTGGACAGATCCTTTGCGATCCAGGCCGGCAGAGAGGTGCGGGTCATGGTGGTACCGGAGCAGGTATCCGATGATGATATGGTGATACTGGCAAGAGATATCTCGAAGAAAGTGGAAGACGAGATGCAGTATCCCGGCATGATCAAGGTCAACGTGATCCGTGAATCCAGAGTTGTGGACTACGCAAAATAAAACTGAATAGAAGAATAAAACCGGAGAAAGGAATCTCCGGTTTTTTTATTTTCCGGAGAAAAGGGGAAGCGGTTGATTTTGAGCGATATTTATGTAATAATACAAGATGTTGATTTGAAAAGGATTGACTGCGCCAAATATTGATAAGGATTTCGGAGGAGAATTATAATGAAAAAGTCACTGTTTAAAGCTATCATCATGATCTGCTGTATCCTAAGCCTTTGTGCCTGCGGGAAGACCGGGGGAGAAACAACTTCGGGCACTGCTTCCGAAGGAGCGAAGGAGATCAAGATCGCATACCAGTACGGCCTGGCCTATGCGCCCCTGGTGGTATGCCAGGAAAAGAAGATGATCGAAGAGGCCTATCGTAAGGCTACGGGAAAAGAAGTGACCGTTACCTGGACGCAGATGAGCTCCGGAGCAGATATCAATACGGGTATCGCCGCGGGTGAGCTCAGCGTAGGTTTCATGGGAGTGGCCCCTGCGATCTCCGGGGTATCCAAGAGTGTGGGATACAAGATCTTTACAAACCTTTCCGGCCAGGAGCACGGAATGATGAGCAATGACGGAAGTATAAACAGCCTTGCGGATCTTGCGGGCAGTGAGGCTCAGATCGCTCTGGTGAACATCGGTTCCATTCAGCATATCATCCTGGGTAAGGCCCTTTCCGATAACGGTTATGATGCCCATCTTCTGGATGCGAACATCGTGGCCATGAAGCATCCCGACGGTATGGCAGCACTGGAATCCGGCAGCGTAGCCTGTCACCTGACTTCCAGTCCGTACATCTTCCGGGAACATGAGAATGCGGAACTGCATGAGATCCCCGAGATCAATGCCGCATGGCCGGTCCGGAATTCCTTTATCGTAGGTGTGGCTTCCACAGAACTGCACGACCAGGATCCGGAGCTTTATGCAGCTCTCTGCAGTGCCATCAGTGAAGCCATCGATTATCTGAACAGCAATAAGGAAGAAGTTGCTTCCATGACCTGCGAATACGACGGGAATAGCGCTGAAGACGAGCTTAAGTATCTTGAAAAGGGCGTATATACGCCGGATACGAAGGGAGTATATGAGCTGTCCGGCTTCATGTATGAGAACGGCTTTATCGAGAACGCTTTCTCCGCTTATTCCGATCTGGTATTTGAGAATGTCAAGGGGGACTAAATGAAGAAGAAGGAGTCCCATCTTCGTTCGATCCTGATCAGGGTCGTATATGTGCTGTGTTTAATGGCAATATGGGAATATGTTGCGAGGTCCGGGATGCTCGGGCCTCGTTCCGCTCTGATCTTTCCTTCCCTGGAGCAGATCGCCGCAGCCTTTGTAAAGAATTTTGTTCGGGGTTATGCGGGAACATCGTTATGGATCTATATCATCAATTCCATGAAGCTTCTGCTGACGGGGCTGGCCATAGGAATCATCCTGGCCTTTATCTTTTCCGGGATATCCATGGTCAGCTATACTTTCCGGAAGATCTTTGATTTTACCGTTTCCATCTGTGATCTGCTTCCCGGCATTGCCCTGCTTCCCGTTGTCATCATCATCTTCGGGGTCCGCAGGGAGGTGATCGTATTTCTGGTGGTACATGCCGTACTATGGCCCATGTCCAGGAATATGCTGGACGGCTTCAGTTCCACACCCCGTATTTATGTGGAAGCCGGAAGAAATATGGGGCTGAGGGGGATGCGCCTGATCCTGGGAGTCTATATCCCGGCGGCGGCTTCCTATATCGTTTCCGGTCTGAAGAGCGGCTGGGCCCGTGCCTGGCGCGGCCTGATCAGCGCCGAGATGATCTTCGGCATCGCGTCCAGCCCGGGGATAGGTCTTTTTATCAACCAGATGCGAACCAATATGAACAACGCGGAGATGTATGCGACTCTGCTGGTGATCATCATCATAGGTGTGATCGTTCAATACGGGATACTTCGTCCCATAGAGATCTGCACCGTCCGTAAATGGGGAATGTCTAAATGAGCGATACTCCTTTACTTAAGATCGAACATCTTACCAAGAGTTACCGTGACAGCAGTTCGGGCATAGAAGTGCTCCGGGACCTGGAGCTCAGTGTGGAAGCCAACGAATTTCTGTGTATCCTGGGGCCTTCGGGCTGCGGAAAATCCACGCTGCTTCGCTGCATCGCGGGCTTTGAGGAATATGAGGGTTCCGTTAAGGTGAACGGCAGGGAAGAACGGGAGCCGGGGACGGACCGCTTTATGGTCTTTCAGGATTTTAACCAGCTTTTTCCCTGGAAGACGGTCCTTAAGAACGTGACCTATCCTCTTTCCATCAACCGGAAAGGGGACAAGGATGAGATACGCAGGCTTGCCCTGGAGGCGTTGGAAAAAGTGGGGCTGGGGAATTTTGCGAACCAGTATCCCCATCAGCTTTCCGGAGGGATGAAACAGCGTGTGGCCATTGCCAAGGCTCTGGCCCTTGGCTCGCCCATCATCCTTATGGATGAACCCTTTGCGGCGCTGGATGCCATGACCCGGAGCGGGCTTCAGAAAGAAGTGCTGCGTATCAGCGAGAGCGAAAAGAGTACCATCATCTTTATCACCCATAATATCCAGGAGGCTGTGATCCTGGGGACACGCATCCTGGTGCTGGGGCAGCATGGGCAGATACTCTTTGACAGGAAAAACGAGATGGAACGACCTGTGACACCCGCCTCCCCGGGTTACGGTGAGCTGTGGGAACAGCTTCATCAGGCGCTGTATGAAGGGAGGCTCTCCTCAGAGCTCTAGGAGCTTTTTTCTCTGGAGCTTTCCGTTGGCGGTGCGGGGGATAAGCTCGATCACGGCGATCTTTTTGGGGATCTTGTTGCCGTCCAGAACGCCTTTTAAAAAGTCCAGGCAGGCTTTTTCGGAAAAATCAGCGCAATCTTCTTTCAGGCTTAAAAAGAGCTTCGGGACCTGACCGTAGGTCTTATCTTTCATGGGGACGCAGGCTGCGTCTTTCACACCCGGGAATTTCATTGCTTCCTTTTCGATCTCGTCGGGGCTGATCTTGATGCCGGCATAGTTGATCACGTCATCCTCGCGGCCCAGGCAGTAGATATATCCTTCTTCGTCCATGTATCCCAGATCATTGGTATAGATATAGCCGTCCTTCATAACGGAAGCGGTAAGTTCGGGAGCATGAAAGTATTCCTTCATGTTCTGCCCGCCTGCCGTGGCAAGAAAAGCGGGATGATCCTTATCGGAACAAACTTCCTTCCGTTCTTTATCCACGAAGATGAAGGAAGCGTTACGGGTGGCTTTTCCGATGCAGTGGGGGCGCTCGATACCGTCCTGGAAATTCAGTATGCAGCTGCAGCCGGCTTCCGTGCTGCCGTAGAAATTATAAAGACGGGTGTTGGGAAGGAGCTTCCGCAGACGCTGTTTGTCTTCCTCCACAAGAGGGGCGCTGCCCAGCTGGATATAGTCGAGCCGGTCCGCATATTTTCCTATACGGTCTCCCGAGAGCCTGAAGATGATGGAAAGCAGTGTGGGGGCCAGATCTATGGCGCTAACCCGGTATTTCTCCATCATATCAAACATCAGGTTCACAGCCATCACACCGCCTATGATGATGACCGTATTACCAAAATAAAGATTGGCCAGGCTTCTGCGATAGCCGTGGCTGTGGGAGAGGGGCATGGGGATGAGCTCCACATTTTCGCGGCTCATCTGTACACCTTCCGTGATGTTTTCCGCCAGGGCGATATTGTTCCGGTGGGTGATGACTATACCCTTTGATTTGCCGGTGGTACCGGTGGAAAAGAGGATCTCGGCCACAGCATCTGCATCGGGAAAGGCAGTGACATTAAGAGGCTCTTCCGGATCCGTGGCGGCGGAGGGAAGCTCAACAAAGGAAAGACCCGGGAAGCCGGCTTTTCTGTCCAGCAAAAGGCCGGCACCGGTGTCCGCTGCGATCTCGCGGATGCGTGGTTCGGAGGCGTCTTTTTCAAGGGGAACGGAGACTGCACCAAGAAGCTGCACGGAAAAGATGGCAGTAAGATAGGAAACATCCTGTGTGCATCGGATCAGGACATGATCGCCGGCTTTTACGCCATTTTTTCTCAACAGGGCAGAATAACGGCGGATGCGTTCCCAGAGCTCTTCGTAGCTTAAGCTTTCTCTGGCATCTATCAGGGCAGGCCGTGTTTTGTGTCCGTCGGACGATGCATATTCAGCGATATATTCGATGATAGTTTTCATAGACTTCCTCCGGGAATGCGGGGCTTTAAGATCCCTGCTGAAAAAAAATACCGGGACCTTCGTCCCGGTTCATGCAGGAAGAGGGACTTGAACCCTCATGAAATTGCTTTCACACGGACCTGAACCGTGCGCGTCTGCCAATTCCGCCATTCCTGCGCAACATATGTATATTACTATTTTTCGCCTGGCTTGTCAATCTTTTTTTTGAAAAAATATTTCAGATTTATTTGACAAGAGCGATTTTATTTGGTAATATATCATTTGTTTGCGGGAATGCTGGAATTGGCAGACAGGCTAGACTAAGGATCTAGTGGAAGTATTTCCGTGAGGGTTCAAGTCCCTTTTCCCGCATAAATGACCGTCCACGTTTGTGGACGGTTTTTTAGTGTCATAAGCCCCTGTAGTGTGATACAAAATGTGATAGAGAAGTTCTTTACCGCATCAGCTTCTTAAGCGATACGGCGGCGCTTCTGCAGGCAGCCGCATCCGGTCCGCTCCGGTCATAGGCGGCCTGCTCCAGACAGTACTGAAGCGAAGTAAGCTCTTCTTCCGGAGGTAACTTTTTCCCGGCATCATTACGACGCAGCATATCAAACACTTCCCGCAGAGCCGGATGGGAAGAGGGAAGCCTGCCCTGCTTTTTCAGGCGGCGAAGAAAACGGCGATAGAGCAGGAGCAGGGCCTCGCCGTATTCACCGCGCCTTTTATGCCGGCTTAGGCGGAGATCCTCACGGAAACGTTTAAGCAGCGGGATCGAAAGCAAAAACAGAACAAGGGCTGCCAGCAGGATCGACAGCGGCTTGAGCAGGAAATTCAGACTGCCGTTAAAGAGAGGGAAATTCCCGCGGGTAATATTGTTGTTGGCGTTTTGGGCGTCTGTGCTATTGTCTCCGGCTCCGCGCATGGTGGTGTTCAGTAAGCCGCCGAAGAGGCCGAAGAGGTCCAGCGCTGTGTTTTGCTGCTCGGAAGAGGGCGGGGTCATCTCGTAAGGGATCCAGCCATAGCCGTCCAGCCAGATCTCGATCCAGGCATGGGCGGAACCGTCCGTAAGCTCAACTTCCACCACACCGCTGTCGCTTAAGCTGTCGGCATTGCTCTGCCAGCCGGAAACATCGCGGCTTACGGGATTGCCGTCCATGATGTCGCTGATGGTACATACATAACCTTCCACATAACGGGTCGGTATACCCATATGACGAAGCAGAAGGGTGGATGAGGAAGCGAAGTGAGCGCAATAGCCGCGCTTCTGATTGTGCAGGAAATAATCCACCACATCCGAACGGCGAGGAGTAGTGCCCGGTGACATGGTGTATTCATAGTTTTTTACAAAGTAACGGCGCAGGGCATTTGCGATCAGCAGACGCTGTGTCTGCAGCTGTTTGTACTGCTGCAGTTCCGCCTCGCTTTCGGGAGCCAGGGGATGGGGAGAATCCGGATCATAAGCGCCGGCAGTATCGTAAAGGCCCGCATCACGGCAGATATACTCCAGGGAGCCATACAGCTCTTCGGGGACCTGAAGGCAGGTGTCATAGACCAGCTGCTGGTATTCCGGGCTTATATCCGGATTGGGATCGTAGGCGATGCGTTCGTCAAAGGGCAGGTAGAGCTGTTCATAGCTTTCAATGGCATCGTATTCGTTATAACTGTCGATGACCTCCTGGCTGTCGAGCAGATCAAGATCAGCAGCGAATCTCTCTTCCGCTTTTCTCTTCCTTTCTTCGGAGATGCCGCTGCCGGGAAGGGCGCTGTCCCTGCTGCCAAGTATGGTGAAATAGGGACGGTAGTCATAGCTGGTATCGGCGCCTACGATGGAGATCCACAGTTTGCTGACATAATCATGATCCTCATACAGGCTGTCCATATCCACATCGCGGCCGGCCGGCAGCCGGGGGAGATAATCCTCGGCTTCCAGCAGCTCGTCCTCGCCCAGGATCTCTTCGCCTTCTCCGGCGGAAGCAAAGAAGGAATTGTCCTTGTAGTAAAAGCCCGTATAAGATTTGAGATAAAGGCTTGTGGAATTGGACGGGACCAGACGTATGATCAGGTCTGTCTCAAAATCGGGGTTCACATTGCCTATGCCCCCAAGTTTGCCGTGAGCCAGCCCGCCTACGGCATAATAGCGGTTGAACAGGGAATAGATACCACCCTGGACTACGGATTTGACCAGCTCGTCCGTACGGTCCTTTACTGTGTTGGAGATATAGCGCCCGTTCATCTCGGTTGCAAAAAGACTTCCGCTCAGGACCAGAAAGGCGGCGGAAAGGGAGATGCTTATCCCGGCGATCTGCAGCATCCCGCGGGAACTGGCAAAGTAGACATGCTCTGTTTTTTTCTTTTTGCGTTTCCGGGAAAAATCCTGGCCGGGTTCCCTTCTGTAGGGCAGGGTGAAATGACCGCTCCGGCCCAGAACCGCCACAGAGATGTAAACTGCTATCAGCATGCACAGATAGGGAATGGGAGGGACGATATCGATATAGAAGGCAACCTGCAAAGGGAGAAAGCTTAAGAGGAAAGTGGCGGGCAGGTTCATATAACCCGATATGGTGATGTTGAAGAGTATGCAGAAGAACCAGCCCATAAAGAGCATGGCCGTGGTAACACTCAGGTAACGGTTCTCGATGAACTCCGTGGCTTCGCGGGTGGCCAGCAGGCGGAAGTAATCGGAATACTTGTTAAAGACCTCATTCATGAAAGCCTGGTAACCGGAATTGACATACCAGTAAAAGCTTAAGGAAAGGAAGATGAAGCCGCCGAAGACGAGAAAATAGCCCAGGTAAAAAGTGAGGCGGTTATAGTAGAGGAAGGCTGTGATCAGGGACAGGAAAAAGATCCCCAGGGCAACCACCGGCAGGGAAAAAGGCAGACCGAAGGAACTGACCAGGCCTCCCAGGGTGCCGAAACAGGCCAGGAAGATCAGGATAGCCCGGATAAAGCACAGGAAGAAGCGATTGGAAGAGCGCAGGCTCTTCACATCTCCCAGAGAGAAGCCGTAGCTTTCCTCATCTCCGCTTCGGAAGGACAGTTCCCTTTTAGCGGTGGCGGAAAGCCGCATGTGTTTTTCGGTTTTTACTGTGTTCACTATCGTGGGCATCAGTATACCTCGGGAGTTTCGGGCGGCAGGATATTCCCGCCGTGGATGCGTATCACACCGTTAAGTTCCGGTTTCTGCCGCATGAGCTGGACATAAGCGGAGGAAGAGTTTTCCACAGGCTCCAGATACAGCCTGTACATCACATCCCGGAGTTCTTCCCCGGAGCTGACGGGCAGGAATTCAAAGCTGTGGTCCGCACAATGGTACAGGGCCACGCGGTAGCTTTCTTTGTCGCGTATCAGTTTGTGCCCCAGGCTGTAGAGAGAGATAAGGCTCTCCTGCAGACTGCGTTTTTCCAGTTCCGGAAGCAGCAGAAAATAAAGATCCCGGGAGTGTTCGTATTCCTTGATCATCATCTGATCCGTCCGGGCTGTCATCTTCCAGTGTACATCCCGCAGCCGGTCACCGGGACGGTATTCCCTGAGTTCGCTGATCTCGCTGCTGCGTTCCCCGTCGGGGGAGACTACACTGTCTTCGCTTTCTACGGAGGCTTTGGTGAGCCTGACCGGTGCCAGCTCCCTCTTGGAAGGCAGGAGGGGAAGTTCGCGGCGTATACCGGGGGTAAGCTTAAAGGACCAGAGATGAAGATAATCCGTGACATATAGTTCTTCCAGATCCAGGCAGAACATCCCCGCAGCGGTGAAATGTATGGGAAAGGCCGTCTCGCTCACACTTCTGGCTTCGGCGGCCACCACGATCTCCTGCGGTGGCATGGGCGGGTAAAAGCGGTTTTGGGCAAGAAGCTTGAATTCGCAGTTCAGGAGAGGAAAAAGCGTGGGATTTTCCAGACGGAGGGTGATGCGGACATCCGCCGGGACCGATAGCTCTTCCGCAGGCAGCCGGAGCGATACTTTAAGCCTTCCGGCAGCATGACGGGTGGCTGCCACGGATACGATGGGAAGAAGGAGCAGCAGCAGAAGAAACACAATGAGCAGGCTCTGGCGAAAAAACAAACAGAGCAGAAAAGTGAAAAAAACTGCCAGGATCAGGCTCAGGATGTAAGGAAGGTTACGGCGTCTCACGGATTGACCTTTGGTATGGCCACCTGACGCAGTACCTTGTCCAGCAGCGAAGGGAGGTCTTCCCCTTCGGCTCGGGCTCTGGCGTTTAAGTGAACACGGTGGATGCAGACCGGCCGGAAGATATCGTGGATGTCCTCGGGGATCACATAGTTACGGCCGGCGATAAAGGCATTGGCCCGTGCCATCTTAAGCAGCGCGATGGAGCCGCGGGGGCTTAAGCCAAGTGAAAAGTAATCCGGTGTGCGGGTGGTCTCCGTAAGGCGGACGATGTATTCCAGGATGGAATCGTCAGCATAGAGGTCATGAACGGTCTGCTGCATGGCCAGGAGCTCTTCGGCACTGACCACGGGAATGACCTGCTTAAGATCCAGGGAGGAATCACCCTTCAACACGGCTACGGCGTCCGAAAACTCGGGATAGCCCATGGAAAGACAGATCATGAAACGGTCCAGCTGGGATTCGGGGAGACGCTGGGTACCGGAGGAACCGAAAGGATTCTGGGTTGCCAGAACGAAAAAGGGATCGGGAAGCTTTCTTGTCTCGCCTTCCACAGTGGCCTGGCGTTCTTCCATTACCTCCAGCAAAGCCGACTGGGTCTTCGGTGAGGTTCGGTTGATCTCGTCTGCCAGAAAGAGATTTGTGTAGATGGAACCCTCCTGAAAGCGGAAGCTGTTGCTCTCGCGGTCAAAGAGATTAAAGCCCAGCAGATCGGAAGGCAGTACATCGGGAGTAAACTGGACACGGCGGTATTTCAGGGACAGGGCCCGTGATATGGCTACGGCCAGAGTGGTCTTTCCTACGCCGGGGATATCCTCCAGAAGTACATGGCCTCCGGCCAGGATGGCACAGAGTGTCTGACGTATCACTTCGTCCTTTCCGTGGATCACCTTGCGGATCTCGCCGATGATGCTGACGGCTTTATCGTTCATGTTTTTTTCTCCTTGTTATATTATAAAAAGTATTTTATAATAAAGAGGCATGTGATTGCAACCTTTTTTGATGCCTGGGGGGGACGGATGAAGAGCGGTGCAAGCAGTAGAAAAAGCAGGGCTGTGCGGGGGATCCTCATTATGGGGACTGTCGCTCTGCTTACCTGTCTTGTGGTAAGCCTTGTGCTGGTCCTTATCCTTCAGGATACCTACAGAAAACAGGTTTCGTCCGAGTTTCAATCGCAGCATGTGGCTGCAGGCAACAGCCTGAACCGCATTCTGAACGCCGACGGGGAAGAACTGAGCCGTCTGGCTGTCCAGCTGCTCCGATCCGAGAGGGCTGATATCCCAAGCGAACTGGAAAAAGGAAGAGAGTTTTCCTCTTTTGATGAGCTGTGGTATGTGGATGCAGAACTGGGGGTTCTGAAGAACGGGGAGCCTCAGGAAGATCTGCCCGTGGAGCTGTTTCTGACCCTTCTTATGAAGCTGGAGTATAACGAAAGCGGTGTTTATATCGGTATCACACCTTCTGCGCTGCGCTGGCCTCTGGGACAGAATGCCATGACCGCCGTTCCCGTGGGGGATGGGGCTTTTGTATTTATCCCTCTGGATCTGGAAGCGCTTTTTGCAACGGATGTCTTTTCGTATCAGGTTTCCCTGGGAGAATGTCTGGTGGTCACAAAAGTGGGAGAGATCATCGCCTGGTCGGAAGATTCCTTTATCGTGGATATGGGGGCGGAAAGCCTGCAGCAGGCCGTGCTGGATTATTCCGACGGCGGCAGGACGAGCAAGCAGGCCTGGCATAATTATACCTATGATGTGACCCGCGGAGCCTCCGGTTATGTGACCATACTTACCCGGGACGGTTACCGCATGCAGATCAGTTACTGCCCGCTGCGTTCAGCGCAGAAGCTCTATTTTATCAGCTGCTACAAGGACAATCTTCTGGAGAAAAGGCTGCAGCCCCTGCTTTTCGGCAGTGTGCTCGCCTGCAGCATCATCATCGTGTTCATGATCGTGGCCCTGGGCTATGTGTGGGCTACAGCCAAGAATACGAATCTTACCGTGGAACGTCTGGCCTATGAGGATACGGTGACCGGCGGAAAGAACCTGAATTATTTCCGGGAGTTTGCTTTTAATGTCATGCTGCAGTCGAGGGAGACTCCCTTTGTCATCTATCGTTTTGATATCGCGAATTTCCGTTATATCAATGAGTCCTACGGACATCAGCGGGCGGATAAGGTGCTCGTCAGCTGTATCGAGAACTTTTCAAAGCGCTTTTCCGAGAAGGAGCTGTGCGTGCGTATGGATGCGGACCAGTTCCTGGCGCTCATGATCAACGATTCCCTGCTGGATAAGCGTTTTGATGAATATAACAACGATGTGAACGCGGATGCCCGGGGAAATAACATCAAGTATCCCGTCCGCTTTAAATGCGGTATCTATCCGGTGAAAAAGCAGGACCATGATATCGATGTGATGATCGATCATGCCAATGTGGCAAGAAAGACCGTGGGCAGTGATTCCAGGAATCTGCGGGCGGTTTATTCCGAGCATATCGTGGATGACATGCGCAAGGTGGATCATATCGAATCCAGACAGCAGAAGGCTCTTGCGGAAAACGAGTTTAAGGTCTGGCTGCAGCCAAAGTGGGATATATATGCCAACCGCATCACGGGGGCGGAAGCTTTGGTCCGCTGGGAACGCGCGGACGGAACGGTGGTCCAGCCCGGGCAGTTCATTCCCGTGTTTGAAAATAACGGTTTTATCGAGCAGCTGGATTTTTATACACTGGAAGCCGTTTGCAGGCGCATGCACGAACTGATCGAGGAAGGGGTGGCGCCGCTTCCCGTTTCGGTGAACCAGTCCCGTCTTCTGCTCCACAGTCCCGATTACGTTGAAAACGTGGAAAAACTGATCAAGCAGTATTCCGTTCCGGCGGGGGCCATCGAGCTGGAGATCACGGAGAGCGTATTTGATAACGAGCGCGATGAGATGATCGGGATCATACGAAGACTCAAGCTTTTGGGAGTACGGCTTTCCATGGATGATTTCGGTGCGGGTTATTCCTCACTGAAGATGCTTACCGAGGTTCCTTTCGATGTGATCAAGATCGACGGGCAGTTTTTTGCGGAGAGTGCCAGGAATGATAAGGAACGCCTGATCCTTACAAAGATCGTGGAAATGGTGGACAGTCTTGGCATGGAGGTAGTCTGCGAAGGCGTGGAATCGGAGGAACAGGTGAATTTCCTGCAGCGTATCGGTTGCCGTAAGGTCCAGGGATATTATTTCTCCAGACCGGTCTCGGAGCCTGATTTCATACGGCGCTACTATAAAAATGGCAGCGAAAACTGATTACCGGAAAGAGATGGAGAAGACCATAGAGGAGCTGGGCGGAAGGCGGCCGGGCTTATGTCTGCATGCGTGTTGTGCACCCTGTTCCAGCCATTGTCTGGAGGTGCTGGCACCCTATTTTGATATCTGTGTCTTCTATTATAATCCGAATATCACGGAAAGGGCGGAATATGAACACCGGGTCTCGGAGGAACGGAGGCTCCTTAAGGAACTGGGAGCGGATCTGGGGATGAGCTTTTCTTTTGCGGAGGGAGCGTATGAACCGGAAAGCTTTATTGAGCTGAGCCGCGGTCTGGAAAGCTGCCCCGAAGGCGGAGAACGCTGCCGGAAATGCTTTGAACTGCGGCTGGATGTGGCCGCGGGATTTGCTGCCTCCCGGAATTTTGAGTATTTTACCACCACACTTACGATATCGCCTTTAAAGGATGCGCAGCTTCTGAATGAACTGGGGCTTGCCGCAGGAGAGCGTTATGGGGTAAAATATCTGACATCGGATTTTAAGAAGAAAGAAGGGGCAAAGCGCTCCATAGAGCTTTCAAAAAAATACGGACTTTACCGCCAGGATTACTGCGGCTGCGCTTTCAGTAAGGCGGAACGTGAGAAACAAAAAAAGGAGAAAGATCATGAAACAATTTCTGGATCAGCTGAGTGAAGTGACGGGAGCCGCCTTTGAAAAGGCGGGCTTTGATGCTGCGTTGGGTAAGGTCGGTGTGAGCAACCGCCCGGATCTTTGCGAATATCAGTGTAACGGAGCTATGGCAGGGGCGAAGAAATATGGAAAAAAGCCCATCGACATCGCAAATGCGGTGGCGGAGGAGCTGAAGGCTTCGGATACTTTTTCCTCGGTGGAAGCTGTCATGCCCGGTTTCCTGAATCTGAATGTGAGTGAGAAATATCTTGCGGAGTTTGTACGCGCCCAGATGGCTGCAGAGCGTTTCGGTGTGGATGCTCCCGAAAATCCCCGGACCATAGTGATAGATTACGGCGGGCCCAATATCGCCAAGCCGCTGCATGTTGGGCATCTGCGTCCCGCGATCATCGGCGAGAGCATCAAGCGCATAGCCCGTTATGCGGGGCACAAGGTCATCGGCGATGTGCATCTCGGCGACTGGGGCATGCCCATGGGACTCATCATCACCGAGATCAAAGAAAGAAAGCCGGAGCTGCCTTATTTTGACGAAAACTTTGACGGGGAGTATCCCAAGGAGCCGCCCTTTACCCTGGCGGAGCTGGAAGAGATCTACCCCACGGCCAGCTCGAAGAGCAAGGAGAAGAATGAGGCCGGTGAGCTGACAGAGCAGGCGAAGGATTACCATGCCCGTGCGCTGGAAAACACCAGGCTGATGCAGGAAGGTCTCCGGGGCTACCGCGCGCTCTTAAAACAGATCGTGGATATCTCCATACCGGATCTGAAGGAGAACTACCGGAAGCTTAATGTGGATTTTGATCTGTGGATGGGCGAAAGCGATGTGAACGATCTGATCCCGGCCATGGTGGAAGACATGAAGGCAAAGGGGCATGCGGTCATTTCCGAAGGTGCCCTGGTTGTGGATATCCGGGAGGAAGGCGATAAAAAGGAGCTGCCTCCCTGTATCATATTAAAGAGCGATGGTTCGGCCAATTATCAGACTACCGATATCGCCACGATCCTGTGGCGGGAGCGGGAGCTTTCCCCGGATCATATCATCTATATCACGGACAAGCGTCAGGAGCTGCACTTTACCCAGGTCTTCCGTGCCGCCAGGAAATGCGGCATCGCTAAGGAGAGCACGGGGCTGGAGTTCATCGGCAACGGTACCATCAACGGGGCGGATGGGCATCCCTTCAAGACCCGTGACGGCGGGGTCCCCAGGCTGCAGTATCTGATCCGTGACATAGAAGACCGTATGTATAATAGGATACGGGAGAATGAACAGGCCAAGGGGGAGACGCCGCTTCCGGAGGAGGAGGCAAAGGAGACTGCCAGGATGACGGCTTTGGCCGCGCTGAAATACGGAGACCTTTCCAATCAGGCTTCCAAGGATTATATCTTCGATGTGGAACGCTTTACGGCTTCCGAAGGGGATACGGGGCCTTATCTCCTTTACACGATGGCAAGGATCTCTTCCATATTGCGCAAGGCGAAGGAAGCCGGCATCGCCCCGGCGGCGGAGCTGCCCCTTCCCGGGAACGCTGCGCAGAAGGCACTTTACATGGATATGACCGCATTTGTGCGTATGATCGCCGAAGCCTGCAGCGAGCGGGCACCGCATAAAGTCTGCGCCTTCCTGTACCAGATGGCCAACGATATGAATTCCTTCTACCATGAGACAAGAATACTGGCAGAGGAAGATAAGCAGAAGCAGGCGGGATATCTGGCCCTGATAGCAGCAGTACATGCGATGATGAGCGAATGCATAGGGCTTTTGGGCTTTGAAGCACCGGAAAAAATGTGATACAACAGGCCTCAGGGCTCATAAAGCCGACATGCTTGCATGGAGGGCTTTATGAATCCGGAGGCCGCCAAACATGAGGAAGTAGCAAGTTGCCCGGAAAGGGCAACGCAGCGTATTCCGAATGTTTGCAGGAACGCGGGAGTGCGGAGCACGTAGCGTTCCGTTGTATCTGAAAGAAAGTACAAACATGAGGAAGGAGGACTATCTTATGGAAAAATCCAACGCAGCCTACACCGGCGAGACCGCCGTCTTCCTGGAAGTGGACGGCACCCAGTATGACCTGGCCCAGGTTATGGAAAGGGCAAAAAAGGACTGCCGGGCCAAGTCCAAGAAGCGTATTGAGAATATCAAACTTTACGTAAAACCCGAGGACGGAAAGGCCTATTATACGGCAAATAACGAAAAATACAGCGGAAGTGTGGACCTCTGAGGGTTTTGGGCTTTTCGTGAACTTTTTTCTGTATTTCGTGCATAGTTTAACACAGATAAGATGGATTTATGTTAAACTGTGACTCGTCAAAAGAGGATGCTCCGGAAACGGGACAGAAAGGGTTTGCGGGAAGAAATGCGTATTGCGGTATGCGATGACAGCCGGACAGATGCAAACAAGATCGGTTTCGCGCTCATGGATGTGAGCCCGAATCTGGTCATTGAGTATTTTGAGAACGGCTATGACCTGCTTTCGGCGGCGGAAGAGGAACCCATGATCGATCTGGCCTTTCTGGATATCTATCTGAAGGAAGAAAACGGCATGGAGATCGCCCGGAAGCTGCGGGAATGTTCCCCCCGGACAGAGCTGGTATTCTGCACCAGCAGTCGGGATTTTGCTGTAGATGCCTTTCGTATACGTGCAGTAGACTATCTTCTCAAACCCTATACAGAACTGGATATCGTGCGGGCCTTTGCCCGGGCCCATGTGGAAGAAAGAGAGGGCCGCGGCAGTCAGGTGCTGCTGAAATGCGGAAATGAATTTCTTGTTTTCTCGCCCGAAAATGTGGTGAAGATCGAAAGCGAGCGTCATTATACCCGTATCGTCAGCCGGGACGGCTCGGTCCAGCGTATCCATATGAGCTTTACGGAAGTTGCGGAAAAGTTCAACGAGGGTTTTCTGAACGTGAAAAGAGGCCTGAGCGTCCGCATGGATCATATCATCCGGATCAAGGGGGATACGATCTACATTTCGGACGGCAGTCATGTGACCATGAGCCGGGCGAAAAAGGATGAACTGGTGGCCGAATATACAAAATATATGTCTTTAAAAGTGTAAAATTATAAGGATCAAACCTGAACCCATATAAGGAAGGAGCAAGAGCATGAACAATCAACTGTATCCTTTTGAGAGGAACCGCTACTACCCCGGGAAGATGCTTACCACAGCCGATTTCCAGGCAGAGCAGGACTACTACATCAACAAAAGCCGTTTCATGAACAGCCTGATGTATGGTGCCGGCATTGTCTGCGGTCTGGGTGTCTTTTCCCTGGATGACTTATCCATACTGGTAGAGAGCGGTGTGGCCATCGACGGAACGGGCCGCGAGATCGTGGTGGATTCCTCAGTGGTACGAAAGCTGTCTGCCGTGGAGGGCTTCGACAGTATTAAAGGAGATATGGCCACCCTTTGTGTGCGCTTCAAGGAGGAGCCGGTGCACACGGTTTACTCCGTAAGCCATAAGGATACAGACAAGGAATACGAATTCAACCGTATCAGCGAGGGCTACGAGCTTTTCCTGACCGAGAAGAAAGCCAAGGTAAAGGATTACGAACTGCAGACCGAATTCCTGCTCCGTGAGACCCTTTTCAAGACCACAAATTACCTGGCAGAGCTGATCATTCCCGCCATCATGAGTAAGGACCGGAATGTACGTATCGTGCTTTCCGTCAAGAAGATCTCGGACGAAGATGTGCGGCTTTCCACCCGCGGTATCCTGGAGCTTCCCGTGTTCGCTACACCCGACGGGAAACAGGAACTGGAGGTCTCGGCCGAGGATCTGCATCTTAGCCAGGGCGAGGTATGGAGAAGAGATTACTGGATCCGCGTACAGGATGTGCCTGCTAACGAGACCAACATCATCTTAAAGAGCGGCTCCCTTCAGGCATTTGAAAATGATGCCGCCGTCAGCACCAGCCAGAGCTTTACCCAGAAGATCCGCCTCACCAAGGATTCTCCCCTGGAGCTGGTGAATGACGAGATCGGCCGTATGAACCTGGAAATGCGCGGCATGGGCGGCGAAAAGAACCTGATCCGTCTGGCGGATATCAAGATCGCCCGTACCGACTCCAGCTACCTGATCGAAGAGGTGCAGGAAAGCGGACGCCGTAAGCATATCGCAGCCCCGGCTCAGGAGCTTCTGCGCAGTCATTATCTGGAGTATTTCAATAAGAGCGTGGATCTGAACGGAACACCTGCATCCGGCGCAGCGCCTGTGGGAGATTATGCACAGCGTGCGGCTGAAGGCGAGATTCCCGAGATCGCTACCGGTGTGCTGGAGATCCCTCTGGGAAGAAATGTGAAGCCCGGGGATATCCGTTATTCCGGTGAGATCGCCCACGGTCTGGGCAAGGGCAACGTACATGTGGATGTAGGATATGAATATATCTCGGAAGACCGTACCCTGGGAGGAAGCGCCAAGAGCACGATCTACGGCAATCCCGAACTCTTTGCGGGACACAGCGATGATATGCTGCAGCTGGAGACGGCTGTACGTGTGCTGAACGACAAGGGCAGCTTCGTAGTAGCAGCCCGTATCCTCGGCCCGGTGGATCATCTGGTACTGAGCTTCCGCTGGGTGGCCATGCGCTTCCCTACCGGAAACGATCTGGAGATGCTGGAGGATTTCTACGATCGCAGCATTTCTGCCGAGACCCCTACCGTGACCATGGGCACCAAGGAGAGCCACTTCTTCGGTGTGCAGTTCAACAATATGAAGGCCTGCAGCATCACCTACGAGCTGACGGCTCCGGGCAGCGGCGAGATCAGTGCGGACGGTATCTATACGGCTCCGGGCAAGGAGGGTGTATACGAGATCCACATCTATTGCACGGATATGCCGGTGATCTGCACCTATGCATATGCCATCGTTAAACGGAAAGAGCATCTGGAGGAAGCCGCTGCGGATTCGGCGGCGCTGGATAAAGAGAGCAGGTTGAAATGATCTTTGAGTCGGCAAAGCTTAAGCTTGAGGAGGTAGGCTGTATCTACCGTTCGCCTGCCTGCGACTGTCTGATCTGCCGTGATCTGAATGTGGACGGTGCCACACTTTATACGGTACTGAAGATAACGGATCACGAGAGTGTACGGCGGCTGATCACTGTTTTCGAAAAGGAAAAGGAAACGGTGCTGATAGACAGTTTTTCTGCGGAGGGGGCATACCTTTTTGTGCTTCCCTATCGTAAGGAGCGCGCACTTTCAGAATTTTATATGGGCGATGTGATGCCTCTGGAACGCTGTGAGGATATCTGCATCAATGTGATCCTGGCCTGCATGACCAGCGGTCTGCCCTGGCCCTTCCTCTATCTGGTACTGAAACAGAAGAGACTGAACTTGAGCCGGGATGACTCCATCTACTTAAGTTATGATGTAGACATCCGGGAACTGGATCCGAAGCTTCGGGAAAAGGAATGTGTTACCGCCTGTGCCCGTATCCTGGCCTCCCTGCTGGAGAGTAAGGCTACCCAGAAGGCGGACAGCTACATCCTTCTGGAGAAAAAGATCGCGAACCAGAGCTATAACAAGTTCACCGAGCTGTACCGGGATGTGCGTATCGCCGCAGTGCCCAAGTCGAAGACGGGACTTTTCGGAAGGATACGCCGCTGGCTGGCCGCCCGCTCGGACACCTTCCTGGGGATACTCTTCTGGCTGAGCCTGTTCCTGGTGATCATTGCACTGGCGCTTTTGCTTTCCAACCTGGTAATGGGAGATATCCCCTGGCTCAGGCTCTTTGTAAACAACTTCAAGCGGATCGGAACGGAATCCCTTCTGCAATAAGATAAGGATGAACTGCGATGTATAAAAAATCAGCTGTATTAATCTGCATACTGTTTTTGATCCTTTCCGGCTGCGCTTTTACGCTGACCTTGAGCCGTATGGGACAGCAGCCCTCCTGCGACGCTTTCGGAAGCGGGATAGAGCATGAGGGAACCTTCTATTACATCGACGGAGGCAGGGAAGAGTTCCGTTTCTTCTCCCTTGAGGAAGACGGGAAAGTGAACCACGTCTATGTGTCTTCCGAGATGCGGGGTGTAGATCTTGCCAATGACGGCGATGATATCTATGTGCTGATGGAGAACGAACTCCGCATGGATCCGGAGGGGACTCACCGCAGCTACCGTATCCGCCAGTTTACGGATGAACTGCTTCCCACAGGCACTTCCGCAGCTTTCGAGCTTCATGCCGGAGCACAGGCCAAAAGCCTTTCCGTTGAGAACGGAAATCTGTATATTTCCGCTATCAGTGAAGACGGAAAAACGGCTGAAGTATATGAAGTGAATCTTGAAGAACGTATGACGGCCGGGGATGAACAGCAGGAAGAGAAGAAAGAGACCGAAGCCAACGGTGAGTTCTATGAAGAGCCCGATCCCCTGCTGGCCGACAGCATCATGTTCAAGAACAGTGTAAAGGGACGTTTCTTTGTGGATGCGGCCTATCATGAAGGGATCTTTTATACCCGTAATGACAGCGATATGCCCAACGGCTATTTCGTACATTCGGCAAAGATGAAGTCGGCCATCCAGGATATACATTTAAGCTTTGGGCAGAACCTGCGGCTTTCCACAACGCTTGCCATCTACTGGGTAGCGGGTACGGCGCTGATCCTGGTATTCCTGATCCTCTGCTTCATGGCTTTTGCCAACCGCAGACGTCTGGTCTATACCGGCCTTCTGGTGGAGGTGATCTTCGCGGCAATGCTCTTCGTATTCTTTGTTGCCTATGCGCAGCAGACCAAAGAGCTGCAGCAGCGCGCGAGAGAGGATTATGCCGATAACGGTCTGAGTTATCTTTCCCAGGAGCTTGGCGAGATCGACCGCTGGGCTTCCGGAAGCGAGAGTGATAAATGGTACGACAGCACCGCTTACCGCGGGGCGCAGGGAAGACTCAGCAGCTTCGTGAAGCAGGACGGGAACAGGGATGTATTTTATGACGTACTCCTGATCCGTACCGCCGACAGCGAGATCGTATTAAGTGCCAGCGGAAAGAGTGCGGAGAGAGCTTCCGAGCTTTACGGCACCAGCGATATCTGGAAGGACCTGCGTGAAGGTTCCGCCGGGCGGAAATACGAACTGGGTATCGTAGGACACGGCTTTTCGGCCAAAGGGCTTTTACAGAACGGTTCCCGCAGCCGCTATGCCCTGGTAGCCATCATCAACGAGACCTTCTCGGGCAGCGGACGTACCGATACCATGCAGCTCCTCCGGAACCTGCTCCTGATCTTTGTGGTAGGCAGTGCCCTGCTCTTCCTGGTGATCTGGCTGCAGGCAAGAGACCTGCGGCGATTTGAGGCAGCCCTGCGTGAAGTGGCACTTCGGGGAACCCTCAATTACGATAAGAGCAAAAAGAAAAAGACCCATGTGGCCGGGCATGACCTGGACAGCATGTGGAACAGCTTAGGCGAGATCGACAAGCGTATCGAGCAGATCGATTATCACCGTTTCCGTGTGTACGAAGCCTATTACCGCTTTGCTCCGCGAAATATCGAGAAGATCCTGCACAGAGCCTCTATCTTTGAGGTGAAGAGCGGAGATGCCTCCGTACTGGCCGGTACCCTGGCATTTGCGGCCGGTACCCGTGGCGAGGATGCGGAGCAGAGAGTCGGCCAGCTGGATCAGCTGCTGAACTTCATGGCCGAAAACAAGGATAAAGAAGGTATCATCGTAGGCCAGAGCGAAGGCCAGGCGGTAACGGAGCTGCTCTTCCTGGATGATGCATACAATACCCAGGAATTTGCAGTGGATTTCCTGGCCAGAGTGCAGGACCTGCGTAAGAAGATCGGCGATATGTGCATGCTGCTCTATTTCGGGAGCTTTACCTACGGCATCGCAGGTAACAGCGAGCAGAGCCTTCCTTTCCTGCTGGCTCCCGAGACCAGGGAACTGTCCCTGCTGGCCGAGTGGTTCCGCGAACAGCGTCTCTACGCCGTGATCACCAAGGAAGTGCACGAGCGTGAAGGCGGGGATTATGACCTGCGTTATATCGGCTATACAGTGATCAACAGTACCGGCAGGGAGCTGCATTTCTACGAGATGCTGGATGCCTGCCCGAAGCGGGAACGTCAGGCGAGACTTGCCGACCGCGAACGCTTCAACGAAGCCCTGAACCTTCTGTACCGCAGGGACTTCTACATCGCGAGAAATGCTTTTTCCGATATACTGAAGCGCAATCCGGGAGACGAGATCGCGCGCTGGTATGTCTTTGAATGTGAACGTCTGCTTGACAGCGCGCCCGGACCTGAGGAGAAGGTCGGTGCGCTCCGTCCGGAAGTGAAATAGGAGGTTAGCTTAAGTTGAACGGCGGTAATCTGTTTTCAATACTGCTCTCGACCATACGCTCTCGTTTCGCGTACTTTACGTCGAGGATACGGCTTTGGACCAGCTGGAACTTCATACAGTCCCGGGTCATCACCAGGATCCGTGAGTTCTTTACAAAGCTGTTTGATGTTAAGCCGAAGAACAAGAATGACTATTTCCATATCTTCGGCTGGATGGTCAGCAAAAAACTTGCTACCTCCATCATCATTATCTGCGGGGTCATAAGCATCTGGTATATCGTTTCGGTGAAGCAGGTCTTTGCCGGCATCGGGAGCAGCAACGGCATCCGAAGCTATAAATACGACTCCGTGCAGCTGCGCCTGGCCAAGGATCAGGTACGTATCCTGGGGAAGAGCGGTTACCTTGCTTACGAAGGTTCGGTGGAAAAGGGCTATGTAAGCGGTCAGGGCACCCTGTACCGGCCCGACGGGACCATGTGTTATCAGGGCAGCTTCGAGAAGAATAATTTCGAGGGGCAGGGCAAGCTTTATTATCCCAACGGTACCCAGGAGTACGAAGGGAGCTTCCATAACAATCTTTTCGACGGTTTGGGAAAGCTTTACAGGGAAAACGGCAGCCTTTTATACGACGGTAATTTCCTGCTCGGAAAGAAGAGCGGCCAGGGAACCCTGTTCGGGGAGAACAGCAGCCAGGTCTTTACGGGACCTTTCGCAGCGGATGAGATCGTATTTTCCACCTTCCTGGGTAAGAGTACCGGTGATGTGGGAGAGATCTATAGCGGAGCACGGCGCGTATGGAGCGGCGAAGAAAGGTTCTGCGTGTACATGAGTGATATAGGAGCTCTTTACAGCGGTCAGGTAGACGGCGGGGCCTTGAGCGACGATGTGATGATCAACGAGATCTATGTCATTTCCGACAGCTTCCCGCTGGGGAGCGGATGGACACAGGAGCTTTCCGAGATCACGGCCAGTATGGGAGAGCCTTACTACGAAGGTAATTCCACAGCCACACTGCCGGAAGCTGTGGTGATCAATATCCTGAATGAGCGTGCACCGTCCTTCTACGGTCCGGTGGAGATGAAGGAGAGCCATCCCTTCAGCGACGTGACCATGGTGGATCGTTTTGACGGAACCTATGGTGTGTATCTGACCAGCTACTTAAATAACGGCCTGGTCTACACCTTTGTATCAAAAGACAGAGACGGAAAGTTCGGATTTTACTTTATCGTATCGGCAGAGGACGGAGCTGAATGAAGCAAGGCGGTCTGAAAAAACTGATCATCCTTTTTCTCGGAGCGGTGTTTTTCGGCTTCTCGCTGAAGACGGCTGCGGCGCCTCCGATCGGACCCTTACGGGTCGGCGGCGTACTGACCATGGCAGCTGCCAGAGCGCTTGCGGTAGAAGAGAGCACGGCTTACTTCCAGGTGGAGCAGCAGATCGCTTCCAAAGAGGCGGCATTAAAGAGCGCCCAGAAAGCCATCAAGCTGAAGCAGAAGAGCATGTCCACCTTCCGCTGGTCGCCCCTGCTTTCCTTCAAGTTCCCAACCAAGCCCACCGAGGCAGAGGCACTGGAGTTCCAGTTCAAGCCCGTGTCCATCCAGGCCGAGATCGACGAAGCAAAGCACAAGCTTACGGATACGAAGCTGGGGATCTATGAAGAGATCAACAAGCTTTACGTGGATATCGTTGTACTGCAGCGCACCATCGACTTCAGCAAGAAGCGTATCGATGCGTACAAGCTGGGACTTGAGAAGAACCGTGCAAGGCTTCTGATCGGCGAGGCGACACAGGCGGATGTGGACGGGCTGGAGAAAAAGCTGGATGCGGCGGAGTCAAAGCTTGCTACCGATCAGCGTACGCTGGAAGCGGATCTTCGGAAGCTTTCCGACAAGATCGGCACCGATGTGACTACCAATTACCGTTTTGAAACGCCTTTCCTGGAGGCTTCGATCCCGAGAACCGCTCTGCCGGCGCTGATCCAGTATACCCTGGACAGAGACCAGACCTATTACAAGGCCTGCCTGGACGAGACCACGGCCAGAGCCGAGCTGAAGATGAACGACAGCCTTTTCAGGAATCATTACGGCAGTGAATACGGGATGATCTCCAGTTATGTGACCATGGCTCTGAACGGTGAGAAGATCAAGGGCAGCCTGGCAAAGGGCTTCAAAAAGGATTACGACGCCTTCATCAAGCAGATCGACAGTCACTGGGAAGGTAAAAAGAGGATCCTTTTCATCAAGATCCCGAGGCTCTGGTTCAAGGGCAGCCTGGACGGTACCCGCTATATCGATGACGATCCTTATGTGTGCTACCAGGCCACGCTGGATTACGTATCTGCAGTGACCGATAAGGAGGCGGCAGAAGGGGATCTGGAGGAACAGGTCATCGACAGCTTTGAAAACTATATCTCTACCCGAAATGCCTATGCAAAGATGGCTGAGGATCTGGAGACGAGCGAAGCAAACCTGGAAGCGGATCTTCTGCGTAACCAGTTGGGTGAGCTTTCCTTCGAGGAATATGATTCCGCGATGAGCGACTACGAGCAGCTGCAGAATGATTTCTTCGAACAGATGAAGACCTATTCCGAAACGCTCTATGCTTTTGACCGTTTGACCTGCGGCGGCGTGACGGCTTTCATCTCCGGTACGGATGCTTCCCTGGAGACGGGCGAGACCGGCACCAGTTATGTGGAAAAGGATATGGCGGACGGGGCTTCCTACTTCCTGAAGCAGATCATCCAGAACGAAGCTTTTGAGCTGTCGGTCTACATTCCGGAGGATTTTGAGGTAGATATCACCGACTTCGAACTCTGGTGCGACAATACCAGGATCGGAGAGAAAACGCCGATAGACAAGAGGCTCCGGCATCTGGCCCTGACTAAGAGCGGTGTAAGCAAAGTGAAGATCCGTCTTTACAACGGAGAGGAATTTGTGGATGACGTGGTCATCGATCCGCAGGAGAGCAGCGGACCACTGCCCATTGTCAAGGACAGGCGCATCGTTAAGAAAGAAGACGGAGAGATCGGACTGGTGGATCTGAGCACCAGCAGTGTAACGGGGTTGCTCACCATCAAGCTGGAGATCACGGAAGATCCCGCTGTGGCATCCTATAAGGTGAAGACATCAGACGGTAAGTATATCAGCGGCGAGAAGCCCATCAAGAACGGCAAGAGCTTCAAGCATCTGGCTCTTGTGGAGGACGGTCTCGGGGACTGCGAGATCGAACTGTACGGCAAGGATGACAATCTGCTGTACAATGCGCGCTTTGACATGAAGAACCGTAAGATCAAGAAGGTGACGGAGTAGATTATGGCGGATAAGAAAAGAAAAAAGAAGAAGGGTTTAGTAGGGTTTACCGGCCGGCTCCTGGTGGAACTGGCGGCACTGGCCATGGTGCTGGGGATCTTCCTGCAGGGGGACAGCGTAAAGGCTGTTGCCAATGAATCACTGGCTATGCGCTATGCGGTATATAAGGCGGGGCACAATATCGAAGACGGTATACTCTTTATCGGTACCTATCTGATCCATAAGGATGCCATCACGGACGAGCTTTACGAACAGGCACAGCAGTCGGCCAGCGACTGGGGACAGCAGGATATCTACTACAAGTCCGAGCTGGGCGGCGGCAGCTGGTTCAATATCAGCGAGGGAGGTTCCCTGGAGTCCATTACCGACCGGGGCGAGCCGGTAGAGGAAGAGGAGCTGGCAAATCTCTATGTTCAGTATTACATGGGACAGGACGGAAAGCTCATCGATGTGATGAACGGGGAAGAAAAGAATCCCTTCGACCTGGTGGATCCTTACGATCTGACAAAGCTTCCGGAGCTGGAGCCCCTGCGCCTGCAGTATACCTACAGCGAGGAAAAGACCTCCATCAAAGAAAAAGAATTCCTGACCAACCGGAATTCCTGGGATAAGAAGGCAGTACGTGCGGACGTATATTATTATCGTATCATCACTATCTTCTTCGATATGGACCTGCGGGATGCAGAGACCAACCGCTGTGACGAGGATCTTGCCAGACTTTATGCCTGCTACAAAACGCTGAAAGCGAATGAGAATGACGAAGAGGCGGAACTGGTTTATTCCCTGATGGCCAAGGTGGATGCCAGACGTCGTGCCATAGTCTTTGAAAAGCTGACCCAGGGGGACGACAATGCCATCGGTGAGCTATATGAGCTGATCAACGGTAAATACTATACCGCCAAGGGAGATTTCAAGACCGCTTATTCCGAGGGCGAATCCGGGGGTATTCCCGAGTACCTGCTGCAGCTGCGCCTGGCCGTACAGCATGATTTCGGCTCCACGGACAATTATGAGCGTAAGCAGAGGGATAACGGGAATTATACCGACTGGTGGATCCCCATCGTGCCGGATTCCCATGAAGACGATGATGAGGATGAGGAGAAGGCTGATCCGGAAGATGCGATGGCAGTGGATTCCGACCTGTTGAGCTCCGTATCCGATTCACTGGAGAAGTGCGAAGAAAGCTATAATACTCACAGCAATAACCGGCTGATCGATGTGGATAACGTGCTGGGCCATGCGGAGTATGAGTACAGTATGGCGGTCATAGCAAGCGCTTCGGCGGCGGGCTTAAGCGGCGATACCACCAATCTGAAGAATGTGCGCAACATCAAGGAGGGTATCATCTCCGACAGCACGGGCGAGCTTGACATGCTCAATAATACACTCCTTCCCAAGGCGCTGGCCAAATACAGCGGCGCCGCCCAAGAGGGGACCGGGGAAGACTATGCCAAGGCTATTGCCAACGGCAAGGGCGAAGCCTCCAAAGAGAATGCACTCAATGATCAGAAGGATAGGCTGGAAGCCAAACGCAGTGAGCTGCAGTTCCTGATCGGTGAGAAACGTAAACGTACCGAAGCCGAAGTGATGCTTGCGGATATCTATCAGCGTATCACCGATACCACCAATATGGAAGATGCCGTACCCGGTGATGCCTTTTCCGCCCGTGCCAAGCAGTCCCTGGAGGATCATATCATATGGCTGAAGGATGAGGCACAGAGCATACAGAACGAAAACGACAGCCTGGCTTCGGATCTGGATAAACTGAAAGCAAAGAAGGAAGATCTGCAGAACCAGAAGGCGGCAGCTCTGGATGATAACGATCTGTCGGGGGCGGCGGATCTGGATGCGATGATCGCGGCAGTGGATCAGGATATCGCGGATGAAGAAGAACGCCTCAAGAACGAGATGGATAATGCCGACAATGCCGGTGATGCGGCAGCGGCTCTGGTAGACATGGGAGACTCCATGGCAGCCCTGGAAGACCGGCTGAAGGACAGAGCCAAATCCCGTATCGATGACGGGGACTTTGACGGACTGATGAATTCCATCGACGCCCTGGCGGCCATCGGGGCGGAAGATGCCCTGAAGGATCTGAAGGATGATCTGGACGGGGCGGGAGCACCGGCCAGCGTAAAGAACGCCCTGGATGATGCCATCGCGGATGCGGCGGCCAATGCAAACGGCGGTATGGGCGGTGACGGAAACAGCGACGGAAAGAGTATTGCGAACCTTACCGAGGATGATCTGCTGGATGCCATCGAGGCGCTCTTCGGGGATGCTGCTTCCCTGAGCGGGGATAAGCTGGCAGCGGTGGTCGATGCGCTCTCGCAGCTTTCCGACAAGGGTTGCGCTGCAGCAAAACGATTGCTCAAAGATTTCCTGGCCATGGCCCTGGGGGAGGGGAACGGATTCATCTACGCCCAGTATAGCGGCAACGTATCCGTGGAATATGTACTGGTGACCTCACTGGCTTATGTTTCGGGCTACCGTTACGTATATGACGATGCGAAGCAGCAGGCCAAGCTGACCAGGGGAGCAGATGTCTACGAGTTTACCGCCGGTAATCCTGAGGGCGGACACGGAGGCGGAACGATCAACCTTAAGACGAAACCTGTACTGTCCGGCGGCTTCTATCTGGGTGAGGATGATGTGAAGGATAACTTCAAATGCTGGGCCCAGTATCTGAACGGTACGGATTACGCGGTATGCATAAGCGAGGATATCGAAGATATGGCCTCAGAGCTGCTGGCCATGTTCGGAGAATAAGGCAGAAGGGTAAGGAGAACACATATGGCGGATTATTCCATAATATCAGATGTAAGCCAGTTTATCGTATCGACACTCCGTGAGAAGATGTGTCCGGAACCGATACCGTCGCCCAACAATATCGAGATATCCTCCCCGGCCTCTCAGGACGTGGACTATATCGTAGGCCTGTATCTCTACGATATCAAAGAGGATGCACAGGTGACCCAGCCCGAATATATCCGCAGGGGCAGGGTTCAGCTTCAGAGAGCGCCCAGACCATATGCACTTTATTATATGGTTTTCATAAACGGCGGGGGTCAGATGGGCTTAAAAGACCCCGATGTACAGAAAATTATCGGAAAGGTGGCACAGATCGTTAATGACAACAGTGCCGTCTCACCCGGTAAACTGCAGAAATGGCTCACCACCGAAGAACCTCCTATCGTGCTGTCTCAGGCGAAGATAAGCCTGGAGGAGAAGGTGCGGGTATGGCAGGCCATCAACAAGCCTTACCAGGTCAGTCTCTTTTACAGAGCGGCCCCGGTCTTCCTGTCGAGTGCGGACATCATCGATACGCCTCGCGTGGTGGATGCGAGCTTTTCGCTGCAATTAAACGATGAAAGGAGGGATGAGGAATAAGTGGAAGCTTCTGTGATCCGTGCGAAACTGGGTCTGCTGATCCGGTTGATCGACACAACAACAGGGGCTGCGGTCGAAGAAAGCAATGTACGGTTCTTCGTGAACGGACAGAGCGCACGACCGGCACCCCGTGGAGGCGGCTGTTTCGTGTTCATCAACACAGAAAGAGAGGATATCCGTCTCGACGTGGAGGCCTTCGGCTTTGAAAAAGCAGGCGCTGATGTACGTTATGAGGAACTGGACGACAGGATCCCAACCTGCGATATCTTCCTGATACCGTCAGAGAGGAATGCACAAAGGGGGACAGTCATCGGCATTTTCGGAAACCTTCCTTTTTTGGAAGCCTTAGAAGCCATAACACCGGACTATCCGCTGTGTCGTCTCGGAAGCTTTAATGTGAAGGGTCACAAGATGACCGTGATCAAGCAGGCCGGACGCGCGCTGGATATGGATTACGGATACTACGGAATTCTACAGGCGGACGGCAACAGTTACGAGAAGATCATCGTGTCTTCAACCGATGCAGATTCAACAGCCATTTTAAAAAAAGATCTGCAATTGCCGTACACCGTTAATGCTGCGGTCTGCAGGATCATCTTCGGCAGCGTTGATGCGAAGGGGAATTACCTGCTCCGTATTCGCGACAAAGGCGGTAGCAGCAAACTGCTGGTACGCTATGTCCGCAAAGGAGAGGAGTACTTCCAGCGCATCGATCTGAAGGTGCCTGAGGAATGTGTTCTGAACGCACACCTGCAGAAAAAGAAAAAGCCTGTCATCGAAGCAGCTGAAGAAAAAGAGGAAACAAAGGAGAGCGTATGAGCGAACTGGCGATTATGGGGGCAAAATGTGTATGCTCCTTCGGGCAGATGCCCGCAGATCTGAAGGTCACCTCCCAGCAGAAAGTGCTGACGGACGGAAAGCCGACTGCGACCATACAGGATGTATCACCCATGGCGAACATAGGTCCCTTCGGACTCTGCAGTTCCCTGGCCAATCCTACAGTGGCGGCAGCCACGGCAGCGGCCCTTGGTGTACTCACACCGCAACCCTGCGTACCCGCACCGGCAGGAACCTGGATCCCGACCAAACCGACGATCATCGTCTCGGGGATACCGGTACTCTGTTCGGACTGCAAGATGATGTGTGCCTATGCCGGCAATATCAGTATTGTGATGCCGGGGCAGATGAAGGTTACGGCCTCATAACAAAGATCAGAAAGACACGATACAAATTTTAAAAGGAGGAAACAGATGGCTGAATATTTTTCACCCGGAGTATATGTAGAAGAGTATGATAATTCTCCGCGGAGTATTGAAGGAGTAGGAACAAGCACGGCCGGCTTTGTGGGTCTGGCCGAAAAAGGACCGGTAGAAGGGGCGCCTTCACTTGTAACAAGCTACAAGAGCTTTACGCAGCAGTTCGGCGGATATCTGTCCGAATTCGAATACGGTGAGTACCGTTATCTTGCACCCAGTGTGGAGCAGTTCTTCGTGAACGGCGGCACCCGCTGCTATGTGAGCCGTGTGGCTCCGAAGGATGCGGAGTGCGCAAGCCTGACCAGCGGTATCCTGACCGTAACAGCCAAGAACCCCGGTAAGTGGGGCAACCGTATCCAGGTATCCGTATCTCCGATCCGCAAGCTGAAGATGCAGATCCTTGAAGATACCGAGAACGGTTACAAGGCTCGCAGCACCGACGGCTTCCGTGAGGGCGATACCGTTGAGTTCGACGGCGCGTTTTATCTGATCGAGTCCATCATGGATAATATCGTGACCTTCGATGCTTCCCTGCCCGCCAAGGCGATCGATCCCGCACTGGTACCTACCAATGTGCTGTATCTGACCAGCTTTGATCTGCAGGTTCGTTACGGTGATGAGGTCGAGGTTTACACCGATCTGACCCTGAACACCCGCTCACCCCGTTATATCGGTGCCCGCACCAATAACAGCGAACTGGTGACCATCGAGGTGGAAACACCCGATACAGCCGTTGATCCCGTGGATGCGATCCTGGACAATGGCGGCGAGACCGGTTCCTTCATGCTGGAAGGCGGCACCAACGGCTCCATCGGCAAGATCGCTGCCGGTGATTTCATCGGTGAGGACAATGGCCCCGGCAAGCGCACGGGTATCCAGAGCTTCTTAGAGAACAGCAATGTGAGCATGATGGCAGTGCCCGGTGTGACCACACCTGAGGTGATGGTATCCCTGATCGCACACTGCGAGAATCTTCACAGCCGTTTTGCAGTACTGGATATGCCTGCAGAGCTGTACAAGACTCAGGATCTGATCGATTATCGCAGCATGGTGGATTCCACTTATGCAGCTATGTATCATCCCTGGGTACAGGTATTTGACCGCGCAGCCAACAGGCCGGCATTCATCCCGCCTTCAGGCGCAGTGATGGGTGTGTACTCCCGTACCGATATCGCACGCGGCGTGCACAAGGCTCCGGCCAACGAGACCGTTGCATGTACCGGTCTTTCCATCAACTTTACCAAGGCTGAGCAGGACATCCTGAATCCCGAAGGGATCAACCTGATCCGCGCTCTGCCCGGTCAGGGTATCCGCGTTTGGGGTGCCCGTACCGCATCCAGTAACTCTTCGTTTAAGTATGTCAACGTACGCCGTCTCTTCATCTTTGTGGAAGAGAGCATCAAGGCCAACACCAACTGGGTGGTATTCGAGCCCAATGATGCAACTCTTTGGCAGCGCGTTGCTCTTACGGTTTCGTCCTTCCTGGATGGTCTGTGGAGAAACGGCATGCTGGCCGGAAGTTCCGCGTCAGAGAGTTATTTTGTGGAGATCGGACCTTCCACCATGTCCCGTGATGATATCATGAACGGAAGACTGATCTGTAACATCGGCATCGCACCGTCCAGACCGGCTGAATTCGTGATCTTCCGTGTGACTCAGCACACGGCAGAAGCTGGCGGCGGAAGTGAAGAGTAAAGAGAACGGAGGGTTAACAGATGGCAAACGCTACAGCATATGATAACGGAAAAGGTTCCGCTTATCCGTTGACAAAAATGAACTTCCTCGTCACGGTGGCTTCCGTGGCGGGAACAGCGGCATTCAGTGAGGTGTCCGGTGTGGAAGCTTCGGTCGATGTGATCGAGTTCCGTCAGGGCAACTCCGGCTCCCTGGCACCGGTGAAGATCCCCGGCCTGGTGAAGCACGGGAATGTGACGCTGAAGATGGGTTATATCCTGGACAGCGCGTTCAAGGAGTGGATCAAGGAGTGTGTGAGTGAGATCCGCGGCCAGATCCCCCGTAACGATGTGACGATCGAGCTGATCGACATCAACTCCGGGGCACCTTCCGCACTGGTCACCAGCGCCGTTGGTACCAGACAGTGGACTCTGACCAATGCCTGGGTCACCAAGTACAATGCTCCCGATCTGGATGCAAAGACCAGTGATGTGGCCATTGAATCCGTGGAAATAGCCTACGAAGAGCTGGTTATCCCGAACTGATCAATGCCAGGGGACAAAGCTGCATAAAGCAGACATGCTTGCATGGATGGCTTTATGCAGTTTGGGACCCGCCCGAATCTGAGCAAGTAGCGAAATGCTTGTGTAACAAGTATTTCAGCGGATTGCGAAGATTCGCAGGATCGCGGGAGTTGCGAAGCAACGGAGCGATCCGAAGGCATTGTAAAAAGAAAAAAGAACGGCTGCTTATCGGCAGTCACGGCGTACATGCCTTCGGGCATGTGCGTCCCGGAGTGCCGATAATCGTGCGAAAGGAGAAGGGCAATGGAAACAGTATACGAATTCACCCTGCCGAAGGGCTATATGGACAATACGGGGGAGCTGCACCGGCGCGGCAAGATGCGCCTGGCGACCGCGGGGGACGAGATCAGTGCAACCCATGATCCCCGTGTGCTTTCCAATCCTTCCTATCTTACCATTGTGGTCTTAAGCCGTGTGATCACCGAGCTGGAAGGTGTGGAAGGTATCACCGCCACCCTGATCGAAAAGCTCTTTACTGCGGATCTGGCCTATCTGCAGGATATGTACCAGCGGATCAATGATATCGAGCCGCCGGTGATGCAGGTGACCTGCCCGGATTGCGGAAGGACCTTTGAGGTGCCGCTAAATTTTACTTAAGAGGGCTTAAGCTTTACCCTGAGGATGAGCTTTACCGGGAGATGGCCTTCATCTCGTACTACTTCCACTGGAGCCACGAGGAAGTTCAGTCCATCGACCACAGAAGCCGCCGGCGCTGGTGTGCCGAGATCTCGGGGATCAACGAAAAGCTGAACCCCTCCGGGGATAAGAAAGAGAAGAGTATCTTTGATATGAAACCGAACCGTTGATGACGCGGGAAAGGAAAGAAAATGCCTGAATCTACTACGATCGAATATCTGGATGCACCGGATTCCCTGACAAATCCGGATAAAAACTGGGTTGTATATAATACCGGTTATAATGTTGCACCGAATTTCAACTTCATGCTGCGTGTGGAGGGGCTTTTTGATCTGCCCTGCCGGAAGGTGCATAATTTTACCAAAGCCAATGAGTATGAATACATCCAGGAAGGCGGATTGAACGACTATGTGCATATGCGCCGCAAGCCAAACAGTCAGCCCTTTACCTTCCAGGTGGAACGCTATGTCGGTATAGAGAGGATCGTGGATCCCCTGCAGCCGGGAACGGATCTGATACTGCCCATCGTTCTTCTGTGCTGGCGCCTTCCGTTCTATAAGAATTTTACACCTTTCCGTATTTTTACCTTTACGGGCTGTACCGTGATGAGCAAGGAATACGGTGAAATGAATGCGGAGCAGAGCGGGCTGATGACCGAGACAACGACCATCGGTTACCGTGAGCTGATGCGTGTGACGGTTCCGGACGGCATGATCCCGGAGCCGAAGCACTTCCTTAAGCTGGTGGATGCCCAAAAGAGTAAGGGCGACATCTATATGAAGGATTCCGAAGGAAATCTGATCACTGACAGCGATGGGAATTATATCCTTAAGAAAGCCATGACGATCGACGGAGCCAGGGCCAGAACCCCCGTCAACGACTCTAAACATGGTGATGAATCTACCTTTGCCTTCCGCTGGAAGGGATCTACGAAGATCAAAGCCCCTGAGGTAGAAGGAGTTGCCAGCTTCATGGGAGAGCGGGATTCGACTGTGGAAGTCAGAGCCGCCAAGGTGGCCGCTTTGAAGGATGCAAGCGGAAAGGAGCTCACCAAGTCAAGATATGAATACAAGTGGGCTGGTTCCAAAACTACGCAGCCGGCACCTCCGGGTGTCAAACCGTTTATGGGATCGAAGGATCCTTCGGTGACTACCCGTGCGGAAGCCTCCAAAAATGACGCTACGCGGTCGAAGGACGGTGATGATGCGTTCCTTTGGGCCGGATCCACAAAGACGGAAAATGGTCTCGGAATAGTGGATGATAACGTTACGGCCAGGGCAAGAAAGGTTACGCCGGTCCTGGGTGAAGACGGAAAACCGCTCGAGAATCCTTATGCCTATCGCTGGTCCGGTTCCGAGAAGATGCAGCCGAACCCCGCTCCTGATGTGGAGAGCTTCTTCGGAGCGAAGGATCCCTCCGTTACCCCTCGTGCCTCTGCGCAAGCGAGTGACAGTCTCCGTGCCGAAAAGGTGCTCTGGGGCGGCTCTACGAAGATGCAGGAATCCGCATCGCCGGATTCTCCCAACTTTTTTGGCGCAAAGGATCCTTCGATGACTGCCCGTGCCGTATCTGCAGCAAATGATGACAAACGCGCCGAGCAGGTGCTTTGGGGCGGCTCCACGAAGATGCAGGAATCCGCGTCGCCGGATGCGCCGAATTATTTCGGAGCAAAGGATTCTTCGATGACGGCCCGCGCCGTATCAGCGGCGAATGATGATATACGTGCCGAGCAGGTGCTCTGGGGCGGTTCGACCAAGATGCAGCCTTCCGCGTCGCCGGATGCGCCGAATTATTTCGGAGCAAAGGATTCTTCGATGACGGCCCGTGCCGTATCTGCCGCAAATGATGACAAACGAGCCGAGCAGGTGCTCTGGGGCGGCTCGTCGAAGGTGGATGCGGATACCTATATCGGACTGGCCGATCCCGGCGCAAAAGCACGCGCCGTATCGGCACCCAACGATTCCGCCCGGGCTCCGCAGGTGCTCTGGCCTAAGGATAAGCGTGCCCGTATGGTGGAGGCCTTAAAGGGCGGTAAGACCTGATGCTGAAGATCCAGGTTCCCATCGAACTGAAGAGCACGAAGTTTTCCCTGGATGATTCGGGCTTTGGCGAGCGCATAAGGGATAACTACTCGGTGATGGGCGCGCAGCTCTCCGAGCAGAGCCTGACCCACATGCTGCACACGCCGCCCCAGTTCCTGATCGCCGAGGGCAGCGAGAGCTATACCGGGATACAGAATAACATATATTCGTTTAACGAGCTGTCCCAAACCCTGATCAATAATGTGGCCAACCGCATCCTCTTAAGCTCGGACGTGAACTTAAGCTATCAGGATAAGGTCTATATCAGCAGCATCCTGCATAAACTGGGGATACGCGATGAACGCCGTTTCATGGAGGAAGCGAGAAATATCCTGGAGGAGAGTAAGAACAGTCAGGAACTGACGCAGATTTACCTTGATAATATGCCGCAACTGGTAGAACTTCTGGAGAACTGGGAAGAGATCCGGGAGCGCCGCGGGGAAGCACCGGTCGAAGTATATAACGGTGAAGAAAACAATTTCCTTTATATGCAGATCATGAACCGGCTGCAGAGTGGAGCAATCTATCAGATCCTGCAGAATATGATCCACAGCCAGACGGGCGCCCGCCTGTCTTATGACGAGATCAACATCTCGGAGCAGAGCTACACGGCCAGACAGATGCTGCTTAAACAATTCCGCAGCATGGCTGCCGGAATGGAAACGCCGCTGATCTATCGTGCGGATAATGTTTTTGAGGAAGAAACGAGGCAGGGCGAGGATGAGAGCGAGGAAAGGATACGGGAGAAGATCAATTCCGCCGTGTTCCTGGAGCTGATCCGCAGCTTTGACCACGCCATGACGCTTCGGAGCGAACGGGAAAAGAAGCGCTGGACGGATCTTCGGGAGAGCTTTTACCGGACGGCGGACCATAGCTTAAGCCGCATCCTCATTGAAGCCAGAGAGGGGCGCAGTCCGGTTCTGCAAAAGCAGACCGTGATACAGCTCATCAATGAAACGGAAAAAAGAGAAGTGTCCATGCTGCGGGAGATTTTCAGCGGCAGGGAGCTTAAGCTGGAGAATTTTGAGCGTGTCCGGGAGACTTTTGCGGAAAGCACCGAGACGGAGACGTTCGAGAGCGAAACGCTGGAGCAGCAGCTGGAGCGTGTCAACCGTGAAAATATGAATAATGTTGAGCGTTACCGGGAGATCCGCCGCATATTAAACGAGAGCAGGGAGAAAAAGGAGCGGATCAGTGACCGGGAACGCACGCTGCGGGAGAGCTTAAAGAGCCTGCAGGATACCTCTCATATCATGACCCTCTTAGAGGAGAGCGTCGATGACAGACCGGATGCATCCGAGCTGCTTATGGAGCGTATCTACGAGCTGCTGCCCAGTGATACGGTAGCCATCCTTAAGGAGATGCAGGGAGAACAGGCCCAAAGCGTTTCGTGGCCGGCGGCGGAAGCAGAGCTTTCTCCGGCAAGGCTTGCCGCGGAGGCAGCCGCACAGGACCGGAAGGAACAGGAAGCGGCGGAGGCTGCCGCTCTTCTGGAACGGACGATCACGAAGGAGCAGGAGAGGATACTTATCGAGAACGGCGAGCTTCCGGAAGGCTATGAGACGGGACCGGCATCGGAAAGAAGCTTTTCGGAAGAAGAGCTGATCTACCGGCAGGATCAGTATACTGAGGAAAGCTCGGAGATACGCGATTACCGGCAAAAAACGCTGGAGCTGATCCGCAGTATCCTCCTGGATGAGAGAAGCCTGGAAGTGGTGCGCAGCTATGAACAGTTCATCACCCGGGAGATCCAGGAAAGTGAGGAACGGATCGAGGAGCGGGAGCGCATCTACCGTGCTGTGGAGAATCCGGCGGAAACCTTGTATCTGCTGCAGCGGCTGACCGCTTCGGGGCATACTGATGCGGATATGGTCCAGGCGGTAGAGGTGAGCAGAGGGGTAAGATCCCTGGTGAGCATGACCCATCGTGTGGAGGAGCAGCTAACGGAAGAAGATGTGCAGGAGCTGCTGGAGGAATACCGCAGAACCCATGCTGCGCAGGAACATATCACGCAGGAAAGTACGGTAACACAACGCAATGTGCAGGTGCAGGCACCGCAGCGTATTGAGAATGCGATCCGTCCGGTGGAGATTTCGTATAAAGAGGAGATCGCGGAGCAGATCGAAAAAGGGATACGCAGACAACTTGGGACCATATCTAACGAGGTTTATAATCGTCTGGAAAAAAGACTCAGAAGTGAAAAAGCAAGGAGAGGGATCTGATGGCTGGAGTACTTGGAGCAATCAAGAGCGCAGGAAGCAAGGTCAGCGACGGTATAGGTTCACTTGCGGGGAATCTGCCTAAGGCGATCCTTTTTGTCCGGGAGTATCAGAAAGATCTTCTCTGGTCACAGGGAAATTTGGATGCTGCACGGGTGCAAGCGGAAGAAAATAGTGTGCTGGTTTCTTTGTTTGAAGGAGAAGATGCATATGCCGAAAACGTAGAGTATAATGTGAATGCTTGGAAGCAGGAAGCTGCCTCTAATGCCATGAGTTCGACGAACATGTATATGAATAATCTGCAACAGGCACTGGAAGGAGGAAATGCACTCTCGGGTAATGGTACTACGGCTTTTACAGCGGCACAGACTGCTGCGAAGAATGCGGGATATGTAGCCATGGAAGTACAGTATAATCCGTCCACTATTTATCTGGATACTTCTGCGGGACTTCGAGAGATAGAAAACAGCAGTATTTCCAATATCATGAGTAACCAGAGAACCCAGATCAATACCAAAGCGATCACGACTCTGGGGCTGCAGCTGGTCTTTGATGCCATGAACCAGATGGACGCCTTTATGATGGATGCGTCTATGTTAAGCAGCGGCGGACTCCTCTCGTTAGGGATGGATGTGGCGAAGAATAAGAATAAAAAAGTCAATGGAGTAGAACAGATCTCAGAAGGATTTACGGTCCGGCCTCAGGTGGAGGGACTGATCGCGTGTCTGCTTTCCCCGTTAACCCGGCGTGTGATCTTTGCATGGGCCGGAATGGTGTTTAAAGGTGAATTGAATACGGTAAATGCAAATTATACTATGTTCAATAAAAAGGGAAATCCTATCCGTGCTACGGTTGAGATTGCCATTCAACAGGATTCGGACGCAGAGAAATTCGAAAAGAACAGCCATTGGAATAAGGCTTTCACAAAGGCTTTTGGAGACGTGGGCATGGATAATACCGTGGGTGCCAAAAGCCTTGGGGATAAGATAAAGAACAACAATCTTCTTAATGTGACCATGTGAGGATAAAAAGATGGGTGTAAACAGTTTCGGTTCTTTTTTCGGTGATATTGAGAAAGCCGTGATCGAGATCGTCGATAACAGAGGTACTGAATTAAAAGTCAACGGTCCGGTCGGCGTCAATATTGCGGGGCAGGGAGGTTACGGAAGCTTTGTTTCAGCACCGGCGGTTCCCGGAGAGGCGGCTAACGGACCGGCTTCTTATCTGCAGGCCGCCGGTCAGAAGAGTCTGTTGAATACATTAGAAGGCGGAGTTAAGCGAAGTGCATCCAGAAAACGTTATGTGGTGCAGTTCAACCCCAGCAGTATCACCCTGAGAGGACACGGAGAGGGATATGTCCCCACAATTTCTTACACGAAAGAGACTACGGATCCCAAGCCGGACAAACAAAGTGTGCGTATTTTTTTCAGCGTGCGTCTGGTTGTGGATCAGGTAGATAATTTTGATGCTTTTCTGGAGGATAAAACAAACCTGTCACCTACCCAGCTTGGACAGAATATCCTTAAGCAGATACCCAAGTTTAAGAAGGAGCCGTCTGTGAAAGATACTGTGGAGGGGTTTATCGGGGCTTTGCGCTGTACCGATACCCGTATCGTGACATTTCATTGGGGACAGATGAATTATTCCGGAGTAATGAACAATGTGAATGCCCAATATGTGATGTTCAACCGGAAGGGACAACCGGTCCGGGCGTATATCAATCTGTCACTTCAGTGCACCCACGACGATCCTTTGCCAAACAGTCTGGGACCTTGGGAGGCAGCCTATGAGAAAGCGTTCGGAGTGAATGGCATAGCCAATAACCGGGCAGTGGGTGCTGCACAGAAATACGGAAGCTTTATCAATTTGGGGTAAGGGGCGGATGTTTACATATAGCGAATTACAGGATACATATGGGAATTTTGTCGGGCCCCTTGTAGAGATCAGGGTTGGAGGAAAGGATATCAGCAAGGATAAGGGTGAATTCTCTGTGAGTGATATCGTGGTGGAACTGACCAGCGGTTTCGAAGCTTCCGTTGCCGAATTTAAGATCTTTAATACTTATGATCAGTATAAACATGAATTTCGTTTTGAGGATGTAAAAAAATACATTACCCTTGGATCGGCGGTGGAGATCCTTATGGGTTACGAATCTTCGATCCGGCCTGTCTTTCGCGGATTTATCAGTCAGGTGAATTTTGTTTACCGCCTTGAGGAGATCCCGGCAGTGGAAGTGCACTGCATGGACATCAAAGGGATCATGATGGCCAACAGCTATGCAAAACAGATTACGGCAGCCTGCTATTCCGAAGCGGTCAAGCAGCTTTTAGAGCAATCGTTTTATCAGAAGCTGAAAGGCGATAACGGTGTATTTAATAATGTCAGTATTGTTGATACACCGGATAAGCAGGAGGGAGGAAGAAATAATGAGCCTACGGATCAGTCGATCGAGATGATAAACGAGAGTGACTATGAATTCGTAGTGCGTGCCGCCAAACGTTTCAATTTTGAGTTTTTCCAAAGCTGTGATACCGTTATATTCTGTAAGGCAAAATCAGATACTCAGGATCTAATCGAACTGGGGCCGGAAACCGGGATGATGGCATTTGAGATCGGATATGATATAACGGGGCTGACCGGGCAGGTGGAAGTTAGGAATGTTGATCCCGGAAAGGGAAAAGTGTTCTCTTCCAAGAAAAAGCTTCAATCCAAAATGTCGGAAGGCAGTAAAGCGAAGCAACTGGTAAATAATCAGAAAAAAATAGTGATCGATCCTACGGCGGCCACACAGAAGGATGCCGAGTACAGGGTTGATTATTTGCTGGAGGAGATGAGTTATCGCTTTGGAACCCTTGAAGCCGATCTGATCGGGATCCCGGAGCTTATGGCCGGTAAATTCGTTCAGATAAAAGGATTGGGGAAAGGAGCTTCCAATCGTTTCTATATCAGCAGTGTGCGGCACAGTATGATGGGGGACAGCTTTTATCAGACGCACATCACAGGGCGGGCCGCTTCATTAACGTAAATTGATAGGGGATTATTCATGGCTTTGTTAGAGATCGTTGACGAGATTGCCCAGAAACAGGTTGAAAAAACGGATACCGGTGATAACCGTATGCTGGGGCTGGTACTGGGACAGGTCACAAAAAACTATGAGGAGAAGATGCCCGGGCGCGTGTGTGTTACCGTTACATCCAGGGATGATAAGGCAAACGAGCTGTTATGGTGCCGGGTGATCCAGCCTTCCGGTGGGAAAGGTTGGGGGCATTATTTTCTGCCTGAGGTGGGGGATCAGGTACTGGTGGCCTTCGAACAGGGGAATGTCGAACGGCCTTATGTGGTCGGCTGTCTGCCGCTCTTAAATGACAAGATCCTTAAGGAATCCGTCAAGGAAAAGAATGATATCAAGCGTATCGTGACCCGGAACGGCAGCACCCTTCGATTTGAAGATACACCGGATGATGAGGAGGGCAGTAAGGATAAGATCTTCCTTAAAACCTCAAAAGATGAGCACCGCATCGAGCTGGATGATGAAAAGGATACCATCATCATCTCGGATAAGGATGCAAAGAATATCATCAAGATCAACACAGCGGATGATAAGGGCAGTATCGAGGTGACCTGCCAGAAGAAGCTGACGGTCAAGGTGGGGGACAATATCACCCTGACTATGAACGGAAGCAATGGTACCGTAGAGCTCTCCGCATCCAAGATCAATCTGAAGTCCACGGGAAATATCAAGTTGGAAGCTACAGGCAGTCTGGAGCTTAGTGGGGCCAATTCGTCACTGAAGGGCAATTCCGTGACCAAGATCGAGAGCAGCGGTCCGGTGAATGTGTCGGGTACACCCATTAAACTTGGGTAAGGAGGGATTATGGCAGGATCATTTTTAGGAACCGGGATGAAATTTCCGCCGCAGATCGACCCCGCCACGGGGCGGATCGCTACATCTTCGGAAAAAGATAGCGTAAAGGAATCAGTGTATCTGATCCTTATGACAAGTCGCTCGGAACGTTATCTCAGGCCGGATTTCGGAAGCACTCTTCTGGGATTCACATTTATGGATACGAACAGTACAACCCTGGGTATGTTGCAACAGGAATTGACCAATACTCTGGTCAAGCAGGAACCCAGGATCGGTGCGGTCGAGATCAATATGGAATATTTAGAACGTAAGGGAGCGCTCCTGATCAATGTGGACTATACATTGCGAAGTTCCAATATACGAGATAACCTGGTGTTTCCCTTTTATCTGAATGCAGATTTTGAGGAAGAAAGCCCGGAGGAAGAGACGGAGATCTATGAAGCAGGAAATGATGAGGAAGTATAAGCCGGATACTCGTACGGCAGAGGATATCGAGGCTAAGATCGGGGAACTGGCAAAGGAGTATGTGCCGGAATGGCATTTTACTCTTCAAGATCCTGATATCGGTTCGACGATCTCTCGTATCTTTGCGAGGCAGATGCAGGACAGCATACGCTGCGTAAACCACGTGAGCGAGATCTATCATGCGGAATTTGTAAATTTCCTGGATCTGAACCTGCGTCGGGCCGTACCGGCGGGGAGTATCGTGTGCTTCGAACCGATGGACAGCACCGTGACCGGTGTACGAGTGCCTAAGGGAACCCAGATCACCACCGATGAAGGCGGTGAGAACTCCGAGATGCCGCCGGTCTTTGAGACCGACCGGGAACTGTATGTCAGCTCCTCCCGTATTTCGGATGTGTTTATGACGGATCGTGAGGATGGGACTATTGTTCCGCTGAAGGGAGATTTTGAGGCACCTCTGCTCTATGAGTTTACACCCAAGGCCAATTCGGAGAATAAGGAGATCACGGCTGGGGAAGAGGAAGTAAAGAATTCCGAATTAAAGCCCTTTGTACTGTTCGGCGGCGGAGAAGGGATAGGGAGACATGCGCTGGCCATCTTTCACCCCGGGGTCTTTGATGTGGAGAACGAATCCATCGATATACGTTTCGAAGGGGCCGAGCCTCTGTGCAGGCATATCACATCCGGTGAATTAAACTTCCGCTGGCTTTCCGAGGACGGACTTCAGGATTTTGACGATATGAGTGTTACATCGGACGGTTTCTTCCGCCTCAAGAAGAGTGATAAATGTGCCAAGGTGACACTGGACGGAGCCGAACAGAGCGTTGTGCTCCTGGAATCGAAGAAGCCCATTACGGAAACCCTTTTAGATACGGATATCCTGCTTTCCTCGGAAGGGCAGGCAAGAGCTGCCGAATATATAGGCGACGGAAACCGTGAGATGCAGCCCGGGAACTTTGCGCCCTTTACGGAAACGCTTTCCGCTTATGCGGAATGCTATATCGGACTGGAGGATTATTTTGACAAGGCAGGGGCGCTGGTACATATGGATTTCCATCTGTCCTTCCTTGATCATATGATCGAGATCACTCACGAGAAAGAGCAGGAGGAGTTAAAAGTCATCAAACGGCGTTCCCGTGCGGTCAGGGAGGAAGCAGTCTCCGAAGCCTATGCCGATGAGATCGTGATCGAATACTTTAACGGCATTGGCTGGAAATATTTAAACTGTGATAAGGAGTATCGCAGCCTCTTTGCTTCGGCAGATAATCCCGGGGATCATACACTGAGCTTTGTTTGTCCTCCGGATTGGGCAGAAACGGAAAGCGGGGCTTATCACGGACGCCTGCTCCGACTGCGCCTGTTGCGTTCGGATAACTGTTATATGCGTCCGGCTATTCATCATTATCCCCAGATCACGGAGCTTAAGTTCTCCTACAGCTATAAAGGCCGTGAGCTGAAGCCCGCAGTGCTGAAGAGTCTTTGCGGTACCACACTTACGGATCTTACTTCGAAGAGCCGGCAGGGAGAAGCTTTCCCGATCTTTACGCCTATGTGCTATGCAGAAGATGCTGTATATCTGGGATATGATAGGGCTCTGGATAACGGCCCGATAGGCATACTTTTCCTTCTGGAAGGCGGTGCGGGGCAGAAGGGCATCGATTGCCGCTTCGAATACAGCAGCCGCAGGGGCTTCAAGCTTCTGAAGGTGGTGGACGGTACCGAAGGTTTTACCCATTCCGGTATCATCATGTTCATCCCGCCTTCGGACTTTGCGGCGGATACCCTGGAAGGGAAACGCAGGCACTGGCTGAGGATCAGCCGTCAGACCAATCAGCCGCTGGAAGAACGTAAGCATTTTATGGCCCGCATTTTGGATATACGTACCAATGCGATGACGGTGACCAATGCGGTAAGTAAAGACTGGGATGATGTTTTCCTGGATGAGACTTCGGCCGGGATGCGTCACTTTCTTGCCACGCCCAATATCCTGGATACAGAGGTGTGGGTCAATGAACGCGGCAATATGAGCGGCGACGAGATGCGCCTTCTTGCGGCGGAACATCCGGATGAGGTGACGCTGGAGACGGATCTGATCGGAAATATCGCTTCCTGTTTTGTACTCTGGCATGAGGTGGAGGAATTCCCGGAATGGGATTTCTCCGGGGAGATCAATGAAAGCTGGGATGCACGGCGCGTATACCGCATCGATCGTCTGAGCAGCGAGATCATCTTTGGGGACGGGATTCACAGCGCGATCCCCCGGGTCACGGATGATGTGACTTTCCGGATAAAGATCCGCAGCAGTGCGGGAGAGCGTGCAAATGTGGCACCAGGGGTCCTTACGGTGCTTCCGGAGGGGCTGCATTTCATTGATTCCGTATCGAATCCGGTGCAGGCCTATGGAGGCAGCAATATGGAAAGTGTTCCGCAGGCGCTCCTTCGCGGTGCGGACCGTATCTATTCCCGGGGGCGATGTGTCAGCGCCAACGATTATCGCCGGGCCATTTTGAGCTTTTCCAACATGATCGACAAGGTGGGAGTTATCCCGGGACTGACCGTGGACGGTAAAGAGAATGCATCTGAGCTGTCCTTTGCCCTGCTGATGCGTGATTATAAGGAGGGATCCTTCTCCTTCCACCGTATCGAGGCGCAGCTGAAGCGTTATCTTCTGGGGCGCTGCGAGCTTTCGGTGGTGCCGGAGCGGCTGCATATCGTAGAACCGGTCTTTGCCTATGTATCCGTTACCGTATGGATGCAGGTAATGAGCATGGATGAATCCTTTGAGGTACAGAACGGGATACGGGAACTCCTGGACCGTTATCTGGATCCGGTGAGCGGAGGTTCGGGAGAAGGCTGGGAGATCGGTACCATGCCCAAGAAGACGCAGCTGATCCTGCAGCTTTCCGGCATGAAGAATCAGGCCATGATACGCAAGCTTTCCATAACAGTCCGCTATATCGATCACGAAGGGGAGCACGAGACGGATTATGAGGATCTTGTGACCGGACCCTTTATGATCTGTCGAAGCGGGAAACACCAGGTAAACATTATGATCAATAAGGACGAAAACGATGCTTAGGATCGAAGAAGCCAAAACAAAAACCTACGAAGAAAATATCGATGAGGCCATAGCCGAGATCCCTCTGTACAGTAAAGAGTGGACCAATTTCAATGTCTCGGATCCAGGTATCACCATACTGGAGAACTTCAGTGCCTTTTCGGCCCTGCAGGCCGCAGGTATCCCCAGGGTCAGCTATGAAGCAAGGCTCAAGCTCCTGGCTCTGGCCGGTATCAAACCGAACAAAGCCAAATGTGCCCGTGTGCTGGTTAAGGCGGAAGGACTGAAGGAAAAGACCACGATCCCGGCAGGAAGCCGTTTTTCCCTGGGTGACATGATCTTCGAGACCAACCGGCCGGCTTCCGTAGGGGGAAAGATGCTGGGCATCTATTCCAAGTGCGGGGACGAGGAGCGGGATATCAGCTTTCTGGCAGATTCGGATATACCCGTATCTGCCGAGATCTTCGGGGGAAAACCCAGGGAAGGCAGTGAGCTGTATTTTGTGACAGATTCCCTCCCGGAGGCGGATAAGGAGCTGATCCTCTACGTGACGCTGCAGGGAGCCCCTTCGCGGAACGCTGTGGAGGAACGGACTGCGAATGTGTTTGCTTCCGTACGCTGGGAGTGCTATACGGATAACGGGTTTACTGAGGTGAAGCCCAGGGATTATACGGGCTGCTTTCTTACGGACGGAGAGATACGCATACGTATCCCTGAAGGCGCGGCACAGTTTGGCGGGCTTCCGGTACACGGATACTGTATCAAGGCAACACTGGAAAGGGCCTGTTATGATGTGGCGCCGAGGCTGGCAGCGGTAGAGAGCTTTCTCTTTGAACTCTGGCAGAGGGACAGCCGGGCGGCCTCCCTGATCTTTAACCGTGCGGATCATATCAATATCCGTCATCCGCTGGCTGAGTATGAACACATACTTGTCTTCGGAAAAGAGGAGAAGGGGTCCAGCTACCGGCGTTACGAGCTTTCCTATGACGGGACCGAACCCGGTAGAAAGGTGCGTTATATCCAGGGAGAGCTGGATAAGAATAACCGTCAGAGGAACTTTACACTGGAATTTGTGGGAAAGGATCATCTGCCGGATACCAAGCTTAAGGACCCTGTAAGGGTGGTTCTGTTTAATCCGGAAGTGATGCAGCGTTACGAGATCGGCCGGGTGCTGGGCTATGATGACCAGGAGATCGATCTGCCCTTCAAGATGCTGGTACAGGATTCCTTCTGCCTGATCGCCAGGAGGAGGGATGAGGAAGGAACTTATCTGTATGATTTTGTCCGGCCGGAAAAGAAGGGTGAAGGATCCCTGTATTACCATCTGCTGGAGAATGACGGACGCATTCTGATCGAGGATGCGGGGAATTATATCGGTGCGGATCTTTTTATAGGCAGTATAGCTGTCTTTGAAGGCGAGAAGGGCAATGTGCGTCCACATTCAAGCTTTAAGCCTTTAAGTGAAGTGCCGAAGGGAAGATGGTTCTCACCCGGCCCCGGAACGGGAGGCGCCCGCAGGGAGAGTTTAAGAGATATGGTCATCCGTTTCCGGAAGGATCTGGATGCGCCTTATACGGCAGTAACTGCGGCGGATTATGAACGCCTTGCCCTTACCACGCCGGGATTGTGCCTGAGTAAGGCCCATGCAGTCATCGATGAAGCAGAAAATCTGGTACAGATCGCGGTGCTGCCGGGTTACGGCGGTGAAAAGCCGGAGCTTTCGGATATATACCGGAAAGAGATCCAGAAGCGGCTGGAGGAACGGAGACTGCTGACTACCCGCATACGTATCCTGTCTCCTTCCTATGTGGACATCCATGTACGTGCCACCGTATATGTAAAGCGTCATTACACGGATCCGAAAGGCGATATCGTGCGCCTGCTGAACCATATACTGGATGACGTGCACAGTGATCGCAGTTTCGGACAGGTGCTGCATTTCCGGGATGTGTTCTCTGCTATAGAATCGCTGGAATGCGTATCCTTTGTATATGAGCTTTCGCTCCTGCCGGATGACCGCTCTCTGGCGGAATACAGGGACTCGGATATCTACCCCAGAGCGGATGTACTCTGCCGCGCAGGGGATATACTGATCGAAACCGTAGCAAGTGATTGAGGATATGAGTGATGGCTGACAGACAATACAGGATCAAAGAAAACCGCTGGCAGAACGCCTGCATGGAAGGATTCGAGATCCTTCCGGAGGGAGGAGTCAAAACGGTCCCGGCGCTCTGGCATACGGCATTTTTAAAGCCTCTGGATTCCGGAACGGCGGACGGCAGCTGGGGAAGGCTTTCCCTTAAGGCATCCCATGACGGGGACAGCGCATTTTATATCTATGCCCTGGCCCGGGAAGAAGATGATCTGAACCAGATCTTTGATGGGAAAAAGCTGCCGCTCTTTCTGGCGGATCCGGAGACCGACCGGGCGAAAAAGCTGAGGATACTGAAGGAGCTGGGTGCCGTTCGCGGCGTGAACCAGAGCGATATACTGCTCTATTCCCAACGTGGGCGCTATCTTTTCCTTGCTCTGGATGTGGTGGGGGAAGGGGATTTTTCCCTGCCTTCCATGAAGGTGTTCGCACAGGGGGATAACTTCATGCAGACCTTCCCCGAGGTGTACCGGGAGCAGAACAGCTTCTTCCACCGCTGGATGTCGGTATATTCCAGTATATTCAATGATTTCCAGGAGGAGATCAATGAGCTGCCGAAGCTTCTGGATGTGGATACCTGCCCGGCAGAACTGTTGCCGGAATATGCTTCCTGGCTGGGGATAGATATCAGCGGGGATTTTCTGCCGGAGGATGTATGCCGCACCCTGGTGAAGGAAGGTTATCAGCTTTGCAAATACAAGGGCACACGAAAAGCACTGGAGCGTATCATTCAGATCGTTCTCGGGGTGGAAGCGGATGTGCTGGAGCACAATACCATGCGCGGCTATCTGTTGAACGACGGGGCGCAGATCCCGGCAAAGCTGAAGGCCGGCGGTGTGCTGGATGTTACGATCCTGGTGCACGGACGCATTGAGGAGACCATGCGGCACTGGCTTATGTTTCTGCTGGACCAGTTTAAACCGGTTCGTGCAAGATTACATTTGATTCAACTCGAACAAAATGCTACAATGGATGGGAATGCTTATCTGGATATGAACGCGACTATTCCCGAAGGGCAGACGCCTGTGCTGGATAATGATTCGGCTATGGGAAGCGCGCTTACATTAACGTAAACAGGAGGTTAGGAATGAGGATCACGGAGAACAGGGAAAATGAGATTATCGTGCTTGCGGTGGAGGGACGTGTGGATACCAACACCAGCCCCGAGCTGCAGGATCGGATCCTGAAATCCTTTCAGAAGGGAAATGAGCTCATCATGGATTTTGAAGAGCTGGAGTATATCTCTTCTGCGGGACTGCGGGCCCTGCTTCTGGGTCATAAGACGGCCATGTCCAAGGGCGGCAGTATGACGATCCGGAATGTAAACGAGGATGTGATGGAGATCTTTGAGGATACGGGCTTTTCCGATATCCTTGATATCGAGGAAGAATGATCCTTTTTGAAAATGTGAGCTTTCGTTACCGGGGCGAAGAAGGATACGTACTTGAGGGTATGGATCTTAAAGTGGCCGACGGTGAATTTTTGGCGTTAACGGGGCCCAGCGGTATCGGAAAGACGACCATTATACGGCTTTTGCTGCGGGAGATAGTACCCACAGCCGGGCGTATCATGGTAGACGAGACAGAGGTGTCTGCGCTGAAAGACAGCGAGGTACCTTTCTATCGTCGTAAGCTGGGAGTGATATTTCAGGACTTTCGGCTGATCAAAGACCGGACGGCTTACGAGAACCTGAACCTGAGCCGGAATATCTACGGCTGGGGAGTAAAGGAGAGCGAGGCGCGCATCCGGAGTGTGATGAAATTTCTCGGGATCGACCATATGCATAAGCGTTATCCCGAAGAGATGAGCGGCGGAGAGCAGCAGAAGCTCTGTCTGGCCCGCGCGATCTTAAACGATCCGGGCATATTGCTATGCGATGAGCCTACCAGGAATCTGGATCCCCGGTCTTCATCGGAGCTGATGCAGCTTCTGGAGCTGATCCGCAGACAGGGGAAAACGGTGATCCTGGTAACGCATGATATAGAGACCATGCGTTCCGAGATAAAGGAATTCCGGCAGCTGAAGCTGGCCCGGCATGAATAAGGGAAACAAGGGAGAAGGAAAGATGCGAAATTCTAAAATAGTCATGGGACTTCTGGCCTGTCTGTTCTTCGGACTGGCGCTGGCAGGGCTTTTCAAGGACTGGCCCAGTTGGATCCTTATGCTCCTGATCCTGCTGCACAGCGCGTGCCTGATGCTCCTTGCTTTCATTTACAGTGCAGAACGCAACGATTATTCCGACCGCCAGGAACTTACGGAAGAGCTTGCAACACTTAAGAAAGAGCGGGAGACGGAGCGCGATACCATGCAGAAGGCACTGGATGCCCGCGAAACGGAACTCCGCACGAAGGGGGAGGAGTTGAAACGCCTTACGGAAGAGGCCGGAGAGAAGGAAGAAAAGATCAGTGCCCTGAAGGCGGCAGTAAAAACCGCAGAGGATAAACTGGTACAGCAGAAGGAGGATATAAACGATTTTCTTCCGCCGGTGGAGGATGCTCCCAAGATGGTGGACGTGATCCGCATTGCCCGGGAGACGGCAGACGAACTGGCGGGGGCCGCCAGGGATGCAGGACTGACGGTGCGTATCTCTTCTTCGGAGGAACAGCTGTATGTTAAGGCACAGCCGAACTGGCTGCGTATCCTTTTCCGCAATATCATCGACAATTCCATCAAGTATATGCAGCGTTCGGGTTCGCTGGTGATCACCCTTTCCCTGGTGGGGGATGATATCTTCATCGTGCTGAAGGATACCGGTGCGGGACTAAAGGAAGAAGAAACGAAGCATATTTTTGAGCTGAACTATCAGGGGTCCAACCGTATCAGCGGTAACGGACTCGGACTTACCCAGGCCAAGGCTATCGTGGATTATTACGGCGGGACCATTTACGGCCGGTCCACACCGAACAATGGAATGGGCATCTATATCCAGCTGCCGGCAAAAAGGCAGATAAAGGAGGATGAGGAATGAAAAAAGGATCCAATTTCCTGCTGATGATGATCGGAGTTTATATCGTGATCGCCGGTGTGGTGGTACTGCTTTTTGTTCCCGGCTTTTTCCCGGGAGCCACCGGTAAAGCGGCAGACTCCGAGTTTGAGGAACCGGAATTCGTGGCGACGAGACAGGAGGCGCGGGTTATCGGAGATGCCAGCAGTGATGCACCGGTAGACGATTCCTGGAAATACACGGACGGAACGGTGACGGACGCGGACCTGACGCCCACACCCACGCCCGAGCCGGAAAGCGGAAAGAAGACCTGTTACCGTTTCCGCATGGCCAATGTTTACAGCTGGCTGCGGGTCCGGGAAGCACCGGATATGAATGCCGAAACCCTGGGACGCATGTCTCCCGGTACGGAAGGTTATATCCTGGAAAAGGGTACGGAATGGTCGAAGCTGGTAACGGATGACGGGGAACTGATAGGCTACAGCAGCAATGACTATCTGGAGTTTGTTGAAGTGAAAGCTTCGGAGATCCCGAACAGTGTGCTGAAGATGATGAGGTAAAGGATGCGCATCGATGACCGGCTTACAAAACAGAATCTGGAGCTTTTGAAGAAAAGGCGCAGACAGCAGCAGCTGGAAGAAGATGAAGAAACCCTAAGCTATGCGCCGAGTTACAGATCAAAGCCCATAAACAAGCAGAAAGGCGCATTCGAGAAGGAAAACTTCGGCGGGATAAACACGGCAGAGAGCGTATTCGACCGCACAGCGGTATTTCGTACAGGAGAGTAGCATGGCAGCCAGAAAAAAGAAGGCAGAAGAAACGATCGGTACAGAAGAAACACTGAGTACCGAAGAAGCGGTAAAGGAAGAAAAAGCGCCTAAGTCCAAAAAGAAAGCCGCAGCTGAAGAGGAGTCCGAGGCAGAAGATATCCCTGCAGCGGAGGATAAGCCCGGAAAAACGGGGGATGCGGAACCTTTTGCGGATTACGGGGAGTATACCGACCATCTCTTCTATTGTCTGAACAAGACCATCAGCCGTTATCTGGATAAGATGAAGACCGTGTATGCCGCCGGCAACGGGGGCTACAAGAATGTGCTGTACCCGGATCTGGAGATCGCCGGGGATCTGGCTATGATGAAGCTGGAGGAATTCCAGCAGAGGAAAAAGAAAAAAGAATCCGGAGACACTTCCTCAGCGGATGCGGGAGATAGCGATGCGGATATAGATCCGGAGCTTTTAAACCTCTTTGCCGATTTTGGTATGAGCGATGAAGCGGATGCTTCCCAGTCGGCTGCTAACACCGGAGATAAGGCGGAAGTGAAGCTGACTGCCGCGGAAGAGATCCTGGCGCTGATGGAGCGCGGTGATGCCACCGTAGAGGCGGGAGTCCCGCTGCCGCTGCATACGCTGGCCAGAAAGCTGGAATTCGAACCCTTTACGATGTTTACCTTTGCCTGCGGTGTGATATCCTCCACCCAGACGGATTATGCCGGGGTATTCCAGATCGTCAACGAAAACGGAGGCCTTTCGGCTCCCACCATCGAATCCGCCGCCAAGCTTTATTACGGCGAGGATTTCTCCATTACCGCAGCCTACGGTGACATGTCGGCCTGTCTGGAACAGCTGATGCCGGTACTGCGTCTGGATGTGCGGGAGAGCATGCCTTTCTCCACCGCGGTTTCCCCCGACAAGCGCATGATCGATTTCCTTTTCGGACGTCACCCGCTTCGTCCCGATGAGAACTACGACCGTTTCTTCAGCATGATCACCAGCGATGAGGAACTGAACCCCATCCTGGCCAACGAGTCCACTCTGGACGCCATGGAGATCGCCTATGCCGAAGGGACTCGTATCTTTTACTATTACGGGGATGACGGCAGCGGACGTAAATTCTTCGTTAAGAAATTCTGCGAAAAGAACGGCCTCCGCGCCATGGCCATCAACTGCAAGAAGCTCTTCGAGTATGATTTCCAGTTTGTGAGCCGGGCGCTGTGGGCGGTGACCCGTGAATGTATACTGACGAATTCCTGCTGCTGCCTGACGGAGCTGCAGTACAGGGATGAGGAAAAGGAAAAGTTCTTCGGTTATATGGATCTGGCTTTTTCCAAGCTCACCGAAAAGAACATCACCGTGTTCGCCATGTCCAAGCTCAATATCTCCATGAAGGAGATCACGAAGGAAGACTTTGCGGAATTCGAACTTCCCACGCCTTCTACCACCGAGCGTTATGAGTGCTGGAAGTATTTCGCCCAGAAATATACTTTTGACGAAGATGTTGATCTGCTGGAAATGTCCACGAAATTCGTGTTCACCGCCGGTAAGATCAGTGATGCCCTTCGGGAAGCCAGGAATCTTTCCGTGATGGATAAGGAGACACAGATCTCCCGTAAGAACCTGTTCAAGGGCTGCAACCGTCAGATGAGCTCCGAGCTTTCACAGAAGGCTACCCGTGTGGATGCCAAGTTCGGTTTCGACGATATCGTCATGAACCCCAGCCAGAGGGAGACTATCACCCATGCCATTGAGCAGATGAACTTCAAGAAGCAGGTCTACGAGCAGTGGAACTACACCAAGAAGTATCCATACGGCCGAGGCCTTACGGTGCTGCTCTTCGGTGCACCCGGTACCGGTAAATCCATGATGGCCCAGGTTCTGGCCCACGAGCTGAACCTGGAACTCTACCGTGTAGATATCTCCAAGGTTGTGGATAAGTACGTTGGTGAAACGGAAAAATCCCTTTCCATGATCTTCCGTGAAGCCAAGAAATGTAACGTGGTACTCTTCTTCGACGAGTGCGATACCATCTTCGCAAAACGTTCCGATGACGGCGGTTCCAATCAGGCTTCGGCCAATAACAAAACAGCCCTGCTCCTGCAGGAAATGGAAGCTTACGACGGCGTCTGCGTACTGGCCACCAACTACAAGCACAATATCGACCCGGCTTTCTTCCGAAGAATGAAATACATCGTGGAGTTCCAGTTCCCCAATGCGGATACCCGCGAGATGCTCTGGAGGACCACGATCCCCAAGACCACGCCTCTGGACGAGGATGTGGATATACGTTTCCTGGCGGAAAAGTATGAGTTTGCCGGCGGTAATATCAAGAACTGTATCCTGAACGCGGCCTTTCTGGCTGCGGCGGACCCCACCGCCAACGGCAAGGTCTGCATGCGGCATTATCTGAATGCCATCAAATATGAGTTTGTCAAAGTAGGTAAGGTCTTTACGAAAGCCGATTTCGAGCCTTATGCCGAACAGGTGGGCTTAGCATAGGAGAGGTATTTTATGGCAGAAGGAAGCTTTTTGTTACCGGATGTACAGACAAGGGAAGTGGGATGGATCGGGGCGGAAAACCTGGATCCTTTCCGCTCCCTTTTACTTCCTGCTGTGGCAGCGGCCATCGGAAGAGGAGAACCCATCACAGCCCTGGGCTGGGTTGTTGGGGATACAGCCTGCGGTGCCCTGGCGGGGTATGTGGAAGGCGGCTGTTTTGAGATCGCATCCTTTTACGTGGCTCCCGAATGGCGGCAGATGGGAGGCGGCAGCATGCTGCTGGACGAACTCTCCGAGCTGCTGGCCGATGAGGGGCTGTATTGCCGTATCGCTTTTTCTTCGACTTCCACGGAGCAGGATCTGCTGGAGCATTTTCTCTTAAGCCGCGGCTTTGCCCTGCAGGCGGAAGAAAACAGTACCATGTATCAGACATCCCTGGGTGCTGCGGATCCGGCCGGGATGGGGAATATGAAGATCGACAGCGGACGTATCCACAGTTTTGCCCAGACCACGGACCACCGCCTGCATATGGAGGAAAAAAGGGCTCTTTCGGTTGCGGACATCCTGCCCCAGGGCGGGTTTAAGAGCGGATCCGTTGATCCGGAAGTGAGTCTGGTTTACGATCCGGATGGCGAGATCACGGCTTATATCACCATCGAAAGGAAACAGGAGAAGCTTTTTGTCTCCTCTGCCCTGAACCGCAGCGGGAAGCCCCAGGTTTTCCTGATGCTGCTTCGGGAAGCGCTGGATCGCTGTATCATGAAATACGGGAAAGAGTATCCCCTGCTGATCCCGGTTACGGATGATACTTCGGATGCTATTGTGCGGCGGCTCTTCCCCGGGGCACGACAGATCATGCGGGTCATGGAAAAAACGTATTGAGGGGAGGCAGGCGATGAGTCGGAAAGAGCAGGAACTTTTAAGAAAGCAACAGGAGAAGCAACAGCTGATCGCGGCGGAGGAAGAGCAGCAGAAGGAGCTGTTTTCCCAGAGTATGCTGCTTAGCTTCCAGAGTCAGCGGCAGGAAGATGCTCCTGCTGCACCCGTTCTTGTACGCGACGTACAGAGAAGCCAGAGTTTGCTGGCGAAATGCAAAAAAAAGATCTTTCCCGCTTCTGCCGGGGATGTTGCGGAAGGAACCCCGGTGCAGGCTCCCGTGCAGGAACGGGGCTTTAAGCAGCGCAGGAAGGATGCCAAGCACGAGAAACAGCTGCGGAAGACCAGCACATTGAAATGTATTGATTACGGCACCTGGAATGTACTGGATGCCATGCAGACCCGCCAGACGGCGCAGACGAATTCCGTAGCTGCGATCAAAAAGACAGTTCCCGGTTTTTCTGACGGGCATGGAGATCCCGGAGTCAGTTTTGATTCGCGTATCGTGATGACCTATATGACGGGCTATCTGACCGATAAAAACGGTGATCCCCTGAATGAGGAGGAAGCAAAAAAGAGGGATGCGGATATCCGGCTGGCAGAGGATTATGCTTCTGCCGATCTTCAGCGCCGCACTCCTTTCCTGCGGAAGATCACGGATGAGCTTTTAAACCTGAATCTGGATATCTCCATGTTTTCCGAAGAGTACATGAGTGCTCATTACGGAGAGATGCAGTGGCTCTCGGATAAGCTCATGATGTACGAGAATCTGATGAGGGATCCCGGTAACAAGGCATTCTTTGATGATATGGAGCCGCTGGAGCGGCAGCTTCTGGAGACCAGAGCCCTGTCCTTTGCCGGAGTGATCGGAACAGCCGTGAACTATTTCGGTACATCCAAAGGCGTATCCATGAATACCCGGAAACTTATGGGTTCAGATCCGGCTTATGATGATCATGCCCGGGAGACCGGAGAAAAGTACAGGGAGCGATATATCCCCCGGATCGCGGATATGATCAAAAAGAGGGATGCGGATGAGAAGCAGATCTATGCGCAGGCGCAGGCCGAGAGCTTCCGAAAAGCGTTGAAAGCTGCGGAGAATCCCAATCCGGACTTGAGCGGTACCCCCGGTGGTACGGATACTTTCAAAGAGATGCATAAGGGCCTGCAGGACGTACAGGGCCGTAAAGCCGTTGCAGATTCCGATGCGAAATATCAGGAGGGCCGGCTCAAAGGAAATATGAGGGAAGCAAATTCCGGCGGATTTATGGCTCTGGGGATACGTCACAGTTCCAATAAGACAGCCGTTGCTTATGACCATATGCTGGGGAGCATGTTTACAAGCCTGACTGCGGATTATCACGATCTGTATCATGGGCTTAAGGAACAGGGGATCCCTATAGCGCAGATGGAAAAGATGATCTCAAAGGAATCCATCAGCCGGCATTCGGCAATGCGCTTTGCGACCGGCGGCGGGGTAGAGGCTCTGGGCCATTCCGTTCTCTCTCTTTTCCGGAAGAGAGTGGACTCCGACCAGTTTGTAAGCTTTCTGGAGGATAGTTATGTCCTGTATGGAGGAGCCCAGGTCTTTGAAGGGGATCTGAAGAAATTTGTCGGCTTTCATCTGCAGGAGCTGCTTACTACAAAAGTCGGGGCCCTAAAAAGCGAAGCGCCGCCCGATATGCTGGAGTACGTGAACAGCTGCGTCATGAACCTGATGGCCCTTCCCCGTTTGCAGGCGGAGATCACGGGAGAGCGACGTGAGGAGATGGCCCAAAAGTTTCCGGAACTTCTGGAGCTGCTGGATGAATACACCAATATGGTGGACACGATCACGGCAAAGCTTCAGGCAGGAGCGAAGAACGAGCCGACAGAAACCGGTGCGGGTTCGGATAAACAGAGCTTTGTATCAAAACGCGGTGCTGCGATCTCTGATATCGTCCAGAGCGCATCATTGGATGAGCTGGCCGGGGATGTGGCCGTACAGAAGATGTGTGCACAGGATTTTGTTCTGGCCTATCAGAAGAAAATAAAAGACGGTACGGCACCGGATCTTGAGGGCGGTTCTGTGGATGACCTGGCCCAGGTGGGTGAGGTACGCAGTCTGCTCCGGGTGATGTACAGTATGATCCCGGACGGCTATGTTGAGCAGCTGATGAGCTCCAGCAAGGGAGATGTATTTGAAGCGGTTACACAGATCGGGAATGACCTTCGTTTCGGAGGACCGCTGCAGGCTCTGGGAGATCTGGCGGAAAGCTGCAAAGCCGCTTTTAATGGATCGGATCACGACACGGATGAGGATGCTTCAGCGCTCATGGTCAATCTCCTGATGAAACAGGTGATCCTGCCGGCTATGGCGGTCACAGGGGATGCGGGAGAGGAATTCGCCGAACAGCTTAAGGATGAAACGGAAATACAGAGCCGATCCGAGGAATACCGCGACAGAGGCTGGCTGTTACAGAGTCTGAATACCCACCAGCGGCAGACCGAGCGGGATAAGGATTTTAAGCGGAAACAGGATGCCTATGCGGAAGAACAGCGTCAGAAGCAGTTCAGGGATCAGATCGCCGCACTGGATGCCCAGTTTGCCGATAAGGCGGCTAAGATCGCAGATGATGCGCATGATTTCAAGGTGGATTTCATCGGGGACCAGGATAAGGTTTTTGCAAGCAAAAAGGATTTCATCGTTTATATGCGCTCGATCACTGCAACTCCCGAGATGCTGGCGAATAATCCGCTCCTTCAGAAGGACATAGTCGAAAACTTTAATGACCATTTTGCAACACGTATCAATTCGCTGGAAAAGATAGCCTTCCGGAAGGGATCCCCCGAGATCTCGTCCCTGAACGCTTTGCTTCAGAGTATGTGCAAACCGGATTATATGCGCCGTATCCTGGAAGAGACCGGAGTTACGCAATGCCAGAGGGTGGCAAATGAACGTAAGAAGAATCCGGATCCCGTTGCGGCACCGCAGGAGGAAGCAGCTTACAAGGCAGCGATCCAGACAGCTATTGATCGTATCACTGCCGATCTGGGAGACGGCGGAGAGCTGGAACCCATACGGAAGGTCCTGGAGAAGCTTGGACCTGCATTTTCCGGTACGGGTATGGATAAGGAAGACGGGAGCATGCAGTCAGCAATGCTCATCAACACCATATTCCTTCGTGTACTGACATTGGATGCCCCCGAGGGCTTGTCAGGGCAGGCACAGCTGGATTATACCACTTCGGTGGTGGCGTCTCACGGAGCACTGATGAGAGAAATAAATACCCGTGCGACTGCCGTGGGGGATAAGGGCGGAGATGATGCACTGGTGGGAATGTTAAAAGATAAATTCAGGCACGGATAAGACAGATGGCGAGGAAAAAGGCGGAAAAAAAAGAAGCGGTCCGTGAAATGCTCTCTTCGGAGGGGAGTGTGCTGCGATCTCTGGCAGCCATGGGGACCTTCAGACTGTCCCTCCTTTTGAAGGATCGTCTGGATCCGGAGATTTTTAAACGTTATCCGAGAGTTCTTTACGATGGCGTGGAACCGGAGGAACTGGCGCTGGGGGAGGAACTGCTGCCTGTCGATGAACGCTCGGAGAGGCTTCTTGCCTGTCTGGGGACCAATACCGTGGCCCTTTCCCTGCTTGAATTACTGGCTTTGCGCATGATGGAACAGCAAAGCGCGGAAGTTCTGGAACTGGCCAATCCCGGAAACGGTACGGGAGTAAGCCTGCTCACAGCTGCAAGGGCGGCCGGCTATACGGATATGATCGATAGTGCTGTGGCTTCCATGCGGGAGGCTGCGGATGTGGCACGTTTTCTCCTGGGGAATCCGGAGGAAGGGACCGGAGGTTTTCACACGGCGCTCTATCATCTGGACGAATACCTGCTGGCATTTCTGGGAGGCAGTACGGCCACTGACAGAGCCTTTTCCGAATTTGCGGAGAAACGTAACTGCGTGGATGCACTTCCGCCGCTGTATGGAGTGGATGCGGAAATAAAACGCCTGAGTAAACGAATTTCCGAGCATATGGGTGAGAACTTTACCCTGCTGATCTCCGGCGCAAGGGAGAGCGGTCGCTACAGCCTGACATGCGCTGCTGCGGAAGAGTGCGGCCTGCCGTTGCTGGCGGTAGACTTTGACTATCTCTGCGGTACTCAGGAGCCGAAGATCGTACTGCAGCGGCTGGTCCGCAGCTGTGCGCTGGAAGGCAGAGCTTTGGTGGTACGCGGGATCAAACGGACGAAAGATACGGAGTTCCTGATCGGACGTCTGGAGCGTCTGTACCGGGCATATGTTACAACACCATTGTTCCTGTTAACAGAGCCGGATGTGAAACTGATCCCGGCACTCTTAAGCGAATATTTTGCCCTGCGCATCCCGACCGGGGCGGCAGCGGCCCTGGCCCTGTGGAAAGGCTATCTGCCGAAGAAGCAGAAAGGCCTGGCGGAATCCCTGGCCTCCAAGATGATCCTCAGCGCAGGACAGATCCGGCGTGTGGCACTGGCCATGGAGACGGAAGCGGCTGCCGGCGAGAAGGTGGATGAGCGCCTGATCTGCCGTCTCTGCTATGAGGTGCTGGATGACGGGCGTTACGATAATGTGAAACGTGTGGAACCGGGCTTCTCCCTGGACGATCTGAAGATCGATGAGAGGAACCGTGCGATCCTGAATGATATCGTCAAGCAGGTGGAGTTGCGCCACGCGGTCTATGACGGCTGGAACTTAAAGAAAAAATATGCTTACGGTCGCTGCGTATCCGTGATCCTGGCAGGCCCTCCCGGTACCGGTAAGACCATGACCGTACATGCCCTGGCCGGACAGCTGGGACTGGAACTCTACAAGGTGGATCTGTCCCAGATCGTGGATAAATATATCGGGGAGACCGAGAAACGGCTGGAGGAAGTTTTCACCCGGGCACAGAAGAGCAATATGGTCCTTTTCTTTGACGAGGCTGATGCTGTGATGGGAAAGCGTTCGGAGGTCAAGGATTCCAAGGATAAATACGCGAATACCGAGATATCTTTTATACTGCAACGCATAGAAGAATATGACGGGATCGTACTGCTGGCCACCAACAATCTGCAGAACATCGACCAGGCCTTCATGCGGCGTATCCGTTATGTACTGAGCTTCCAGCTGCCGGACAAGGAGACGAGAAAGGGGATCTGGCAGAGCGCCTTCGGGAAGGATGTGCCTCTGTCGAAGGATATCGATTACGACTTCCTTGCAGACAAGTTTGAGCTTTCCGGCGGCGAGATAAAGAATATCGTGCTGAATGCCTGTTTTTACGGGGCCGCGGATGGCGGAGAGGTAGGCATGCCCCATATCATGAAGGCGCTGTATCGCGAGAATACCAAGCTCAAGCGCATTGCCTTTGACGGAGACTACGGCGGATATGCCTATCTTTTGCATGACTGAAGCATAAAGGCATTCCGGAAGCATTGAGGTACTTATGCCCAGAATGACTGTAAAAAAACATATGAAATCCGGGGATAGCATGGATGCTACCCGGCGTTATATGAATTCTCCGGAGCTTAAACCGGAAATGACGCGTTCCTCTGCGGTATCAGCTGCACCAGTCCGGGAAAGCGTGGATTACGGATCGGATCAGGGCGGGCTTTTCAGCTGGTTCAGGGGTCTGTTCGGGGGAAAGAAAAAGGAGCGAAAAACAGTATCCTCCAATGCTTCCATGCCGGAGATAAAAGAACCGAGTACTGCAGCTACCGCTACGATGAGCGTCCCGGAGGGCAAAAAAGATGACTGGGAGGAAGTTTATGCGCCTTATGCCGGAGAACAGATCGATCTTTCCAGGGTCGGCACTGTCAATCAGGACAGGGATAATGTGGCCTGGCTCCTGGAAGGTAAGGGGAAGCTGGATGCAACCGCCCGCGGGAGGCTTCCTAAGAAAAATGCCGGGATAGGAGACCGTTACAGGGAAAAATACGGGGATGAGGCATATGCGGCCTTATCCGGTAATGTCGCGCTCGGGGGCGGAAAGACGATCGGAGGTCTGAATGTTTCACGTATCCTTGCTTCCATGGAGGGGGAGCTTGGAGATGATATGAGTGACGAGAAGATGTTCGGATTGCTCCATGATATGTCTGCTGTGCAACGGGACGGGGACAGTACTCAGAGCAGAAAAGATGTTTTTTCCGGACTGAAGGCAATGAAGGGGGTCTATTACGGGAAGCTCAAGCGACTGGAGGCGACCTTTGGTACGGCAGCTACCGACCTGCATCCGGAGGATTTTGTACGGCAGATCCCGGATTATGCAGCTTTTTCCGAACACTTCGGCTTCATTCAGGACTGCCTGCAGCTTCTGGGTGCCCAGGAGAAGAACAGCTTTGACGAGCCGCTTTTCGATTTCTCCGACAATAAAGATAAGGAATTCCGGGATCTGACCAATTATTATTATCAGGTAAAGCCGATGGTGATGAATTATCTGATGAACTATCATGATATGGGGACCGGAAAGCTCTTGGAGGATGAAGAGGATCCGGAGTATTACCGCAACAAGATGGATTCTGACCGTGATCTGGTCCTGGCGGAGGCAGCAAAGATGGAGACAAGGATCCAGGGGCCCGGCATGACGGAGAAGGAAGCAAAAAAATACCGTAAAGGCCTGAAGAGCCGGGCGAAAAAGGGCGGCTGGATGAACAAGCTGTTCGGAATTTTTCGCTGAAGGGGCGGTTTACCGTAATTCGTGTAAAAAGTTTTGCAAGTGGTGCGGGTTTTGTGCCATGAGGACCTGGATAGGGTAAAATGACGGAAGAACCACGGAAGCGGCGAAATGCTGCCGGAAGGATATTTGTAAGGATGAGTATCTCTGTATAGGATAATAGTGCATGGATGGAAAACAGCTGTTAAAACAGCTCGATAAAAGAGCAGAGATATACGGAAGCAGTCAGCAGATGGATGATCAGACGATATCGCGGCTGGATGCTGTATATCAGAAGGATAATCCTCTCGGGCTTCCGGATGCGGAGCTGTATGCCGTTAAGGAACGGCTGCTGGAACAGCTCATGGTCGATACCTACAGCGCAGACCAGCTGCGGGAAAAGTATCCCGGGCTGGTACAGCAGGCGGAGTATGATATGGGCCGGCTGAAAAATACAGCTTCTCTGAGCGGTGTTAAAAAGCTGGAAGAGGATACCTTCGGGACCCGGAAACGTGCAGCACAGAAACAGCTTGACCAGATACATTCGAAACAGGAACAGCTGTATGAAGCCCGTTTCGGGAAAAAACTGGAAGTGAAGAAGCGTTCCGGGCTGCTTAACAGTCTGGTCCACCGGCTGTTCAATTCCACGGAGACAGATCGGCGCGATATGGATCCGCGCCATAAAGCAGGGGATTACAGTACCATCTCCTGGAGTCATCTAAAGGATAAATACGGGAAGGTGGACGCGATCCATGGGGATATGTGCTGGAGCGAGGTTTCTTTCCCGCTCCGTTCGAAAACGGGAGAAGAGAAAGCGAAGCTTAAAGGAAAATGCTTCACACCCAAAGGTTTTGATCTGCAGAGCGGAAAGATCGTGATCTGCTATACCGGTTCGGGTGAGCCGGGGCAGAAGGAATACGGTGTAGGTACTGCGATCCAGGAATACTTAAGGCAGGGGTTCAAGGTCTATCAGGTGGATTACCGCGGTTATGGTGACAGCGGCCCGGAGGGATCTTACAGCCTGAGTGAAGCGGGGTTTTATGAGGACGGTGAATGTATCTATCAGTTTGTGCTGGAAGAAAACCACTGTTCTCCCTCACAGATCCTGTTACACGGGTATTCCATGGGAGCTGCAGTGGCTTCCTATGTGGCGGCCCATGTAGCTCAACAGGATTCGGAAGGACATAAAGAGGGCGATCAGACCGCGCAGGCTAAGATCGGAGGACTGATACTGGATTCTCCCATGGCCAGTATGAGCAAAGCTGCAAGAGGCATGACTCATCTGGGAGGCGTCGGAGAAGCGCTGGGATCCATTGCAGGAATGGCAAGCGGTGATTATTCTACCGAGGAACATCTGGGAGTCCTGTTTAAGAACCAGCCTGATATTCCGATCCTGTTTGTGAGCGGAGATTCCTCGGATCATCTCTCTCTGGATCGGACAGGGATCTTTGATAAATATGCCTTTGCAAGCAAAATGAGGCCCAAAAGTGAAGAAGCTGACGCATTGGGCAAAAAAGTGAGGGAACGGAGGAAGGACGAAAGTTCTCCGGAATTTGATCATTTCTGTGAGCATCTGCCCGAGGAAACCTTTGAACGTTTTGTGTCTTCGAAGCTTGGGATGACTGTGAAGCATCCGGCGGCACCAGCGCCCGGGGTAGAGTAAGGAGGCCGGCAGATGGAAGAAATGGAGATCTTTCGGCTGGATCAGGGGACATTGGCGGTCTTTCGTGAGCTTTTGAACGATACGCTTCTGGAAAGCTTTGGGGAAAGAAATATCGCCCTGGGAGTTATCTGCGGACAGGGAGATGAGGCCTTGCCGGCAGCAGTTCTGATCGCAACGCCGCGGAAAGAGCAGCTGATTCTGGACTGGATCTATGTACGGGAAGAATGCCGTAGAAAAGGGATAGGAAAAAGGCTGCTGACGAAGCTTTTATCGGCTGCATATAATCTTCCGGAACTGGAAGGTATATGGACAGGCTATACATATGAGTATGAAGGGATGGAGAACTTTCTGGATCATTGCGGCTTTTATCTTTGGGAGTCGGACGGAGCCGCACAGTTTACGGCCAGGATCTCGGATATGAGCGGTGTCGGAGAGCCGGCGGAGTGCAAACAGGCCAGGGAGCTTGAGCAGCTCAGCAAAAAAGAGCTGAACGCTTTTTACGAAGAGATATTTAAGCGGCTGAAGGAAGGGAAAAAACTTTCCATCGGAGTCGGCTTTCCCATAAAAGCGGAGGACTATATGCCGGAATCTGCTGCATTGATCAAGAAGGAATGTATCGAAGCACTCCTCCTTCTGAAAAAAGCCGGACTTCAGATCAATGTTGCCTGGGTATACAGTTCCGGAAAGGATGTGGCGGCTCTGATCAAGCTGTTCCGGCATGCACTGTACCATCTGAACAGCCGATACGGACCGGATACGGAACTGACAATGAGTTCCGTTAATTCAAAGAGCCTTATGCTGATCCGGGGACTTTTCCCGAAAGCAAAAGAAGTGCCGGTTATGTCGGGATTCTTTCCGTTTTGATACAGGAGAACCGTAAAGGATCTTTATGTAACACAAGATGTTTGGATCATATACAGTTGATCATTTAAGTGGGAGGTAGAGAAAATGGCAAAACACTTACTGGAAAATGCGGCAGCGGAAAAGGAAGCCAATGACGTTGGATTCCGCTACATGAATTCGTCGGACGTGCTCTCGGACATGATCCGGGATTACGGCGGGGCGCTGGACGGCGTGAAGGTGCATGACGATGCGGCTGCGGACGCAAAGGTCCGGGCTGTGGGCCGTGACGGCCTTGCCAGCGGTAAGGACGTGTATATGCGTGAGGGCAGTCTCTCCAGCGGGGATCCCGCGGCCAACGGCCTGCTGGCTCACGAGCTGACCCATGTGATGCAGCAGGACGGCGGCATGCAGGAGAGCGTGGATTACGGCGAGGCCCAGGGCGGACTTTTCGACTGGTTTAAGCGCAAAAAGAAAAAGCAGGAACCTGAAGAAGCTCCTGTACCGACAATTGATCCGAGCCAACGCGCATCGATGGCGCAGGCTCAGAATGACTTCTACCTCGCAGACAACGCCGCCAAGGACAGATCCTTCCAGGCGGCTATTGCGCGATACAATCAGAGCCGCGGCGATGGAGCGGAATTTGAGATGGATAAGGGTGATGTGAAACGGCAGCGTTTTCTCCATCGTCACATGACGGGCACAGACGAGGAGAATGATGCGCTGTTCAAGGATGTGATGACGCGCGGCGATGCGGCTATGATGCCCTACTTCCGGGAGGAAGCGCAGCGCATGTTGGACTTCGACGCCTCCAAGGTGCAGAGTGACGATTGGGTGCTGCAGCATGGCGGCGAACTGGTCGCGCAGAACAAAGACGTGCACAACCTGTTTGATATGATCAGTGCCAAACGCGTCAAGGCGAAGGATCTCGGCCTTTCGTGGTGGCAGTTTCGGAAGCTTGTTGGTAAATGGGACAAAGAGAAAAAGAGGTACATCGGCGGGAAGAAGGGTGAGTTTGCCAACGCCGGCGGCGCTGCAATGGTTCGTCTGAGGCAGATCGCCAAGGAGCAGCCCGCGGCTTCGCAGCCCGCAGATACGCAGCCCACAGCTCCGCAGTCCGCAGATCCGCAGCCCGCGGCTACACCTGTTCAGCAACCCGCCGAGCCCTTTGTTCCAGGACAGGGTCCCAAGGAGCTCATGAGTTACCGCAGCGATGAGATCGGAGCGCTTGCCAGTGATCCTCGTTTTGACATCGATCCCACTTCTTCCGATCCCAAGATGATGGCGGTGATTGCCCGCAAGTATTATGATAAGATAAAGATGCTCCAGAAGAGCGGTGCCTCTTCTGAGGAGATTCAGGAAGCAGTCAAGCAATTCAAGGAAGCCCGTGAGCGAATGAGTTGGGCATAAGCTCCCCCGCTCCCCTGAGAGCTGTTTTAAGTAAGGGGAAAAACTTCCGACCGTCGGCGATCAACAGAAGATGAAGCGAATTAACGGACACTGTAGCAAAATACATTCAGATCGGAGGAGAGAAAATGGATTTGAAGGTCGCAGCATTACAAAAGGAACAATTGGATCTGTACAGGTCTTTTATTCTTGAGAATGCTCTGGATCATATTCAGGATGAAGATGTTCTGGTGATCGGGGCATTGGACGGAGATGCACTTGTGGGCGTTATGGTGGTTAAACAGGATGATCCCGTAAGGGTTATGAGTATCTCTGTAAATGAGGACTATCAGCGAAAGGGAGTGGGAAGTACGCTGATGGATGAACTGGCCGGTCGACTGATCGAGGCCGGAGCAGAAGGCATGGAGGCATTGCTCTTTGGGACAGATGAGGAAGACTATAAGGGGCTTTCTCAATTCCTGTGGCGTTGTGGTTTCATTCAGGACGAAAGCTACCTTGATGTGGAAGTGAGCCTGGGTGAGGTGGCCGCAAATAAGGAGTTTGCCCGTGTGACAGGCGAAAAGACCAATCATAACACCAGGCTTTTATCCGAGCTTACGGAGATGGAGAAGAAGAAGCTGGGGAAGATCCTTTCCGTACAGGCGGGTTATCACAATTTCCCCAGACAGGGGCTGTTGGAAAAGCTGAGCTGTGTATACGAAGATAAAGGAGAAATATGCGGCTGTGTTCTGATGGGGGAAAAGGGAAACACCCTTGAGTTACAGTATGTTTTTCTGAACGCTGATCTTTCTGACAGGATCGCTCTGTTCCGTATGATGAGCCGTACGCTTGAGGCGTCGAGAAGCGCATACGGCGATGATAAAAAGCTGAGAATATTAACGATGAACGAAAAGTCAGAAAAGATTGCCGATTATTTCTTTTCTGCGTCTCAAAGCAGGGACAGATTAAATCGTTTCTATTTTGATTTTTCAAATCCTTCCGAGGAGGTGGAGGAAGAGCCGGAGGACGCTTACAGAGATCCCGGAATGGTTGGAATAAGCGGCGACCTGACAGAGGGTTTACCTCAGACTTCGATGGCACAGAATCCGGTATTTCATATACTCTCCAATGCGGATCTGACTTGCAGAGACTGTGTATACAGGATTACCGGCATGGGAGCCGACATTTGTCATAAGTTTGATTCAAAACCAGGAGAGGTACTGGGAGGCGGAAGCTGTCCCAAATACAGAAAAGAGGGGGAGGTATAAGCTATGTGTCAGAAAACAGCTGCTAAAACCAGACAAGAGCAAAAAACAGGAACTGAGTCGCTGACCTCCTCGATGGTTACTTCACGGCTGCATTTCATGAACCCGGCTCCGGCAGATGGAGTTCAGCTGACACATCCGGCACCTCTTGCTACTATGGCACCTGTGACCCTGGATGCCCAGCAGGTTACGACAGCACCTGAGCTTCCTGTACAGCAGCAGAAGAGCAGTTCTTTTGATGAGAAAAAGACCAAGGTCAAAAGCAAAGTAAAAGAAAAAATTGATGACCACAGGGCAAAAAAAGCCGAAAAACAGAGGCAGAAAGCCGAGGAACAGAGAGCGCAGCAGGCGTATCAGGATTCGATCGATCATACCTGTGAGCTGATAGACCAATATTTTGAAAAAAATCCGGACACAGGGGTGCCTGAGATCGGAGAACTCGACAGAAGTCAGGGGACTCAAAGTATTGTTTATAAAGGTCATCATTTATCGTGGGAAGGGATACCGGATGCTACATATAGAGCTAACATTGAAAGGCAGATGGATTACTATCATGATGCTTTGTATGAAACGAAAGAAGGAAAACAGGTCATGACAGCGGGTGGACAGGCCATGAGGTACTATGGCTCTACGCACTATACCGAAGTTAACAGTCTGCTCAGAACAGGAGGTTATGATGGGGTGGATGCGCCATTTAGGCAGATGACATATGAAAAGTCCAGGGCAGCCGTGGAGTTTCTTAATAGCCAGCAGGCGCAGGAGGATATGATCACTGTACGTCATGTCGGTTTAGATGCATTACCGCACCTTTTAGGTAAGAGCGTTGGAAAGTGCTCATCCATTGAGCAGGCAATGAAGAGTAAAAAGAAAATAGATTATCAGGGTGTCGTAGGTGAGGATAGAGCATTTACCAGTACAACTACTCTGGCACAGGGGTCTGAAAACTTCAGAAGTTATCCTGTGGAAATGCGTATGCTGATACCCAAGGGGACACACGGATGTTTTATAAAAGAAGCCGCCTCCAGCTCGCAGGAGGATGAATTCCTGTTACAGGCGGGGACCAAATTCAGGATATTGAAAATGGAGGAAAAAGATACCGGTCACGGTCTGGCAGGTACAACCCGCAAGATAGTGCTTTATATGGTAGCGCAGCCGAATTTTTATGATATGAGTAAATTTCCTGCTGCGCCTCCTGCAGCGGAATGATACAGATATCAGAAGTAGGCGGGATTGCGTGATAAGAGGAACGGATACATGCCACTTTACGCTGAATCGGAAAAACAGAAAGAACGTCAGGCTTTTGTCCATCAGGAGGTGGAGAAGGAGAAGACCCTTCAGGAGGACCTGGTCAGGCAGCAGGGAGAGAAGCTTGTCGATGATTCCCAGCTGCAGCAGGATGCCGTGAGCCTGGGTCAGAAGAAGACCTACAAGCCCAACGATGAACAGAAGAGGCGTAATGCCCGTATCGATAAGGCACAAAAGGAAACGGGCTTAAAGAAGGCTACGGCGGACACGAAGAGACTGCATGATATCATCAATGCGGATGATATCACGCTGCTCGGGACCGAGGATGAGCAGCTCTATCTGTTGCGTTCCACGGAATTCAAGCCCCGCATGCTCACCAGCTCCAACATCCGCGCACATTTTGCGGAATATATGCAGCTGATAAAATATTACCGGCATCTGGATGAGCTGGCGGCAAAGGATCAGCGTCTGAAGGAACGGCTGGACTCCATAAAGGAGAATATGGAGATCCTGATACAGCGTATGGATGTTTTCTGTTCCAAAAACCGCCTGCATCTGGACGGCAGCTACATGAAGGATGACGAAAAGGAAAAGGAGTTCCATGTCGACCGGAAACAGCTGATGGAGGGTACGGTCTTTAAAGCTCCTGCGGAGGACGATTATACTCCGGAGGAGCATATGGATGTCAACAAGACCCGGCTTGCTGCCCTCATGAGGGATGAAGAAAAGCGGGATGCTGCTTTCGCGGAGCTTTCCAAGACCATGCCCGCGTACCACAGTTACGCCCATATGAGCGCCAAAGAGCGCATTGAGAATATCGCTATGCTGCGGGGAGATGTGATCCTTGTCAGCCGGCAGATCGAGGAACATAAAAGAGTATCGGCAGATAAGAATGCAGCGCCGGAAGAGAGGGCTGCGGCTGCGGATATGGTCTTTCAGCTGAAAAAAGACAGGCTGGAGCTCATGGCCTGCTTAAACCTGGCGGAGGCGGAAGCCAGAGTGGTGTTGGCAGAAGGGAAAGCCACACCCCAGGAAATGGAGGATCTGAAGAAAAAGGCAAAAGCGGCTTATATCGATTACCGCGCCATACGCATGCGCCGTCATAAAGAGAGGCTGCCTATGATCTCCTCTGCGGGGGGACCTGAACTGATGAGCCGCGGAAAGGCCCTCTCCTCGGAGTCGGATAAGAAGAATTACAGATTTAAGAAAAGTGTACAGAAAGCGGCGGAAGGTCTGACAGATCCGAACTTCGCAACGCTTAAGAAGCTCGCTGCTGAATATGCACAGACCTCGCATTATGTGCAGGGGAATGATACGGAGGCAGGAATGCTGAAGACCCTCCTGCTGCTGGTTAACAGCGTGGAATCGCGTATCCCCAAAGACGGGCCGGCGATGGCGGAGCTGAAACCCCTCAAGGATCTGCTCCTTTCGCTGAATGCGTCTTCCCTGCCCGACTGGAAGAATATCCCGCAGGAGTACAGGCTTGACTTTATGGGAAAGTCTCTGCAGGAAAAGGGCAGCATTCATGATAAAGGCGCCATACGGAACTGGTTCATGACCAACAGTGCTGCCTGTGTGTGGGAGGATAAGTCCGATGAGCCCCTTTTTGCCCATGAACCCACCATCAACGATCTGCGGCAGGGCAAGATCTCAAACTGCTATATGCTGGCTACGGTCACCAAGCTCATACAGTACGACCCCCAGGCCATAAAGCAGGTGATCAGGGATAACGGTGACGGGTCGGCGACCGTGCGGCTTTATAACGGTGATAAGCCCATGTTCATCCGCGTGGATAAAAAGGTCGCGCACTTAAGGAGCGGCGGAGCCATTGCTTCCGAAGGGCCGCTGTGGATGCAGCTCATCGAGCTGGCGGCTGCCCAGGTGGGGATGTTCAAGAAAGGAAGACAGGGCTTCGGCAGCCTGTGGTACGGGACCGGCGGCAGCTTTTTCCAGATGCTCACCGGCGTTCCCGAGACCGGGAAGCTGATGACCGCGGATAAAGCCGGCGGGTCGGATACCTATGGGATGGGCGTGAACGGTGCGGACGGAGTCTTTGAGCGTATACGGGATGCCGAAAAAAACAGGGAGATCATCCATATGGGGACAAAGTCTTCCGTCGGTGCCGGCATGAACAGCGGTCATGCCTATACAGTCCTGGGAGCAAAGGAAGTGGATGGGAAGAAATACGTGACCCTGCGTAATCCCTATGCCAATATGTCGTACCGCGTAAATGAGGTGGGTGAAGCAGAGAAGAGCACTTCCTACTTCTCTTCCGTGGCGGATGAGACCTGCGGCCAGTTTGATATGCCTCTGGAGGAATTCATACGCAGTGCGGATTCGGTCGCATATACAAAGCTGCCCGGCGCTCTCTTCCCCGGCGGGACCACGGCGCAGTCACTGGCGGCTTATAAGAAAGAGCTGGAGGATAAGGCAAAGAAACTGGATGAAGAGTTTCTTGATCTGGATGCCATTCAGAAGGAGTTGGGAGATGGCCCGGCGCTTGATATAGACACGGAGGATTTTGGCACTATCCCCATGATGAGCATGAAACAGGAAGCTAAAAAGGAGGGTGAGTGATGCGCTATATGCCCATACGTAAAGAAGAGCTGCATGCGTGGAACGAGACCCTTCCCGTGGAACTGGCTCCTCTGATCCGTGACGGACGGGCAAGGGCAGGCGGGATCGATTTTGCCGGGGTGAATGCCGGAAGCGTGGTGTGGATGCATGATGAGAAAGATGGCTACGGCAGGCTGCTGGCCATCGATGTGATCCCGGAGGCGAGAAGACTGGGGATCGGAACGGAACTGATCCGCGAGGCCGTAAAGGAGATGCGCTCCGATAAGCTCACGGGAGTAAATTGCAGCTTTGGGGAATATCAGGATCGTTTAGGCCTGCGGCCTTTCCTGAATGCCTGCGGGCTGCAGACGGATGTGGAAGAGATCCCGCTGGGCAGCGTGAGTCTGGGAGAAGCCATTGAAAGTCTGAACGCCAAAGGGTTGTTAAAGGAAAAGCTGGGATGTCCTGTAAAGAATCATACGGCGGATGACCGCACAGAACTGCGCCTGCTTCTTGACCGTATCAGTTCCGGGAATTCGGAACTGTATCTTAAGGATAAGCCCGGCAGCTATGTGATCTATGACGGAGAAAATCTGATCGCCGCTGTACTTCTGAGCGAAGAAAGGGAAGGTGTGATCTCTCTGGATTATCTGTATAATCAGGGGGGGCCGGATAAGCTGACCGGCCTTGTAGCCACCGCCCTTTCCGAATTGAAGAAGACTTACCCTGCGGATACGCAGCTGGAGATGCTTCTGGGCACGGAACAGGGGCAGAAGCTTTATGAAGGAGTTTTCGGAGAAGCAAAAGAGCACTATCGCCTGGCAGTATGCAGCCAGAGCTTTGAAGCATAGGGGGAAAGATTTATGAATACGGAAAAAATGATCCTTGAATTTGTGAAGGAGAATGTGGGAGAGATCCTGATCTCGGATACCCAGGGAAACCTGCTGTACCGGAATCACTCCATGGATTTCCGGGAGGCCGACTGGCTGCGCTGGATGGACCGCAATCTGGGAGAATGTGATATCTCGGAGTATACCGAATGGGAGATATCGGACAAGAAGACGGAAAGAAAATACCGTGTTCATTCCGTGCCTGCAACGGATGAAGGCGAGAAATACGTGATGCATCACGTATATGATGTGAGTGATGACTTCGGTCTCATCCGGGAGCTTTCGGCTTATTCGAAGGAAAGACAGCAGATGTCCAACTTCCAGTCCGAGCTCATGAAGCGTATGAGCGGAAACTTTTCCGACTGTCTGCCTGTGATCGTGCGTTTCCTTGCGGTGGATGAAGTTGTACTCTGCGTCGACCGGGGCAAGGTGGTGGAAAGCTTCTATGCCCGTAAGGGAGGGGAGGGAGTGACCCGCCAGCTGGAGGAGCAGGATAAGCAGTTTGTCACGGCCCGGGGAAGGCATATACGTTCCAAGGGCCCCGACCGGGCGGATTACTTCTGCTATATGAGTGAGATCACTGTCAGCGGAAAGAAATATGCCATGTATCTCCCGGGGAGCGTGGATGTCAATGAAGAAAACTTCCCCATGCATTATAATGTGATCCGTCTCTTTATCGAGAATGCCCTGCTGCGTGAAGAGATCATTTACGAAAGCGAGCATGACCAGCTGACCCGTATCTATAACAAGGGAAAATATCTTTCCATGATGGAAGAGTTCTTCCCGAACTGTGAGCGTATTGCCGTATACAACATGGACGTGAACTATCTGAAGCGTCTGAACGATACCATGGGACACGAAGCGGGTGACAAGCTGCTGATCAAGGCAGCCAAAAGCCTGATGCCTCTGGAGAACGATCATGTGGCGGCCTATCGCATGGGCGGGGATGAATTTATGGTGATCGCCTGGGATCTGGAGGAAGAGGAAGCCGAGCAGATCCTGGAGAAATGGCATACCGAGCTGGATAAGCTGAATGAAGCGGACGACGGTATCGAATGTGTCATTGCCTGCGGACTGGTTTACGGCGGGCCCGGTCACGATCTGGAGGCTATGCTCAAAGAAGCGGATGAGAAGATGTATGCAAATAAAGTGGCGATAAAGACCGCCCGGGGCGACGATCCCAACGCCCGCTGACGCCATGGATCCGGTCACACAGCCCTATCAGGCATGGGAAGCCGTATTATACGGCTTCCTTAGTTCTGCTCCGTATATACTTCTGGTAGCGGCAGCTTACCGGAAGAGGATGCGTTTCAGTCCCTTCTGGGTCAGTATACTGATGAGCGCAGCCTGTGTGATCTATATGATCTATCTGCCCGTACAGCTGCTGGTACTGAAAGATGTGGGACCATACGCCGACATTGTTGTCACGGTATTCTATATAGCTTTTGTTGTTATCCCCATACGGGAACAGCTGGGAAAACTCATATTTACCATACTGGTACTGATGGATATGGGAAATCTCACCCTTGTTTCGGCCAAATTTCTGGAAGGGCTTTTGTTCTCCCGTGAGACTGCAATGCTGAAATATCATTTCACTTTTTCCCTTTGTGCGATACCCGTGCTCCTGATCGAGATCCCTGTGGTATGGTATCTTGTTTTTAAGGATCTGGCGTCTGAGGAAGGAGCGGACCGTACGGAGCTTCATTCCGTCATGTGGCGCTGGCTCTGGCTGATACCGGGAGTTTTCTATATGTTCTGGGTGGAGCATTTCTATCGCAGCGGCAAATCGGCACTGGAGAATGCACTGGATCCGGTGAGTACGGGCTATCTTGTACTGATCGATGCGGGAAGCGTACTGATCTATCGCATGATCATCCGTCTGGTGGAATTGCAGAGGAAACAGCAAAGACTGGAAGCGGAAAACCATATGCTTGCGGTGCAGAAACTGCAGTTTGAACATCTGCGTGCCAGGGTCATGGAGACGAGAAAGGCCAGGCATGACCTGCGCCATCATATCCTTTTGCTTCAGAAGATCAGGGATAATAAGGATTTTGATGCTCTCGATGAGGTGCTGGCTGATTATCCGGCCTTGAGTCGTCTGGAACAGCCCCTTTCCCTGTGTGAAAATGAGACGGCGGATATGATACTGGGTTATTATGCCTCCCAGGCCGAAAGTGCGGACATCCGTTTTGAAGCGAGAGTGGCTCTTCCGGAAAAGCTTTTTGTGGAAAGTACCAAGCTTGCCGTGCTTTTGGGAAATCTTCTGGAGAATGCTTATGAAGCGGCTCTCCGCTGTGAGGGAGAGCGTTTTATCAGAGTGCATGCCAGCTTAAATGATCTGGATTCATCCGATAAACATCTGCTGTCTATCTGTGTAGAGAATTCTTATATCACGGAGCCGGAGCTGAAGAACGGCCATTATCAGTCAAGTAAGCATGAGGGAGAGGGTATAGGTATAGAATCCGTAAAAAGCATTGCAGCCATTTACAGCGGGATCTGTACTTTTACCCGGATACAGGGTGTATTCAGTGCATCTGTACTGCTCTATGAATGAGAGTTTATATATCAATTAATTGCAAAAAAGCTTGTGGATCTGACTATTTTGTGCTTCTCACGCTCAATTTCGTGCATTTGGTGCATTAAGTATCACAGATAATTATGTATATGGTAAACTGAGTTTCGTTGGGAAAGATCCCGCGTTTTTCGGGATGAACAATAATTGTTAAGGAGGAATCGTTATGCCACCTTCAGCAAGAACACAGATACAAAGAAAACAGGAAAAGCTTTTTTCGGGAAATCAGGGCGGAATCGAGACCCAGCGAGACGATGCAATGTATCGGGCTGTGCATACAGCGCATTCATTTGCAGCGCATTATCAGACTACCGATGCTTACAAAGATTCGGTTGATCTGGCAATAGCATCACAGAGGACGGCTAATGTTCTGCAGTTGAGCATGACGGAAGCCGAGCTTTTACAGCGCCGTTATACGGACGGTTCGGCTATGGTGGTTACACAGGGACTCTGGGCCGAAACCGAGAGACAGGCCAGGGTGGCTCCGAATGACGGACCGGTGCAGTATCCGGGCCAGAGTCATACGGAAAAGAAAAAAGAGAAATCCAAATACAAAGAGACAAATGAAAAGAGTTACGCCAAGATGCAAAAGACGGCGGGAAGCCGTTTCGTTCAGCCGGATGAACTGTCTACTCACTGGATGCACGAGCATGTGCTTTCGAAGAAGAAAAGTATTCCCACAACCGACGGAAAGAGCGTCGAACGTTCTCAGGAATGGATCCTTTCGCGTGTGCTTGAAGGGGATTATTCCAACCTGCAGCAGCTTGACCCGGTACTGCGCTCCGCAGCTGCAGGAAAGTATATGGAAAGACTGAACGCTAATTTTGTGTCCGACGGAACTCCGGAGGCATTGGTAAACGGACTTTTTAAACTGGGAGGAGTTTCCCAGCTTATGAACCCGCTTTTCCGCCTGGGTGTTTCCGTACTGATGAAATCAACTGCAAATATGCCGTCGATCTATAAGAGCACCGATAAAGCTTTCTGGGCTGAGGTGGAAGATCTGTGCAACCAGCGCATCATGAGCGCCACGATCTATACGGCACCGGAGGCAGACGGTAACGAGATCGATGCCGCCATGGTACAGAGAAACCGCCAGTCCCAGATCTTTCTGGCAAAGACCCTGCTGGCTGCCCATCTGGGAAGACTGCAGAAGACCACTACGACGGGAAAGTGGTGGCATAAGGAAAAACACTCCGAAGACTGGTCCGGCAGTATGGCATCGGCCTTTGCGCATTGCTCCCGTGTTGGTTTTTCACTGCCGGGAGATATGAAGACCATGGAGTCCATGATCGGAAGGGATACAGGGGCACAGCACGGCTTTGAGAAACGTACCGCGGCGACGCACAATCTGAGGAGAAAGCGCCGTGCAAATGGCGGAAAATCCTTTAAGGAGATCAAAAACTCGATCTTAAATACGACCTTCAAAGGGCAGTACGGAATGAATGTTGCCGTGGGCGGACTCGGGAATGAAGGGATACCGGGGCCTCAGGGAGCCAGGAAGCTCAAAAATGACGGCAGCTGCGGACACTGTTACATGCATGTTTCCAAACCGGAAGAGGATAAATTCGGCGGCCTGCTCATCGGTTTTGAAAGTGATGCTCCGGGTGTGATGAACATGACCGGGCATAAGCATGACTGGAAGGCATCTCCGGAGTTTGCTTCCAGCTTTGGCGGAATGCGCTGTGACGAGATCGGTGACAAGTACGGCGGACGTTATGTGGATCTTTCGGGAATAGATTCCGGAACCTTCGAGATACTCATGACCAGGCTGGAAAGCTATATGAATACCAGGATGGATCTGGCAGAGCGCGGAGGTCCCCAAGGCGAACAGGCGCAGGCCGAACTGATGAATCTGGCGGATAAGCTGAGCGGGAAAATGCTCAGTCGGCAGCAGATCGATGATCTGTTCAATTAATCCGAAATCCGGGGGTGAAAAAAATGACAGAATATGTTAAGATCGATGAAGAAAATGCAATGGCTTTTCGGAAACTGATCGTATCCGGGGCCTATCCTTTCCTGCTGATGCCCGATATTTTTGCGATCGGGGTGACAGAGGATAATGTAGCCATCGCAGCGGAGGTCTTCCGCATCGGGGATGACGGGGGAGCCGAGCTGCTTTCAATATGCGTGGACGAAAAATATCGCAGGCAGGGGCTTGCATCGGAAATGCTGGCGGCTGCTGCGGATTTTATCTGTGACCGGACGGATGTGAATCGTTTTTACTGCAGTTATGACGATACGGGGGAGCAGGAAGCTTTTATAGGATTCCTGAAATCCTTTGATTTCAACATCGAGGAAGATGAAGACTGCTGTATCCGTACCACGGTAGGTGACCTTAAGCAGATCAGTGTTCTTCAGAGCAGCGGAAAATCGAACTGCATCGCTTTTGAAGATACTACTTCCCTGCAGAAGAAAATGCTGGGCAGTGAGGATATGGATCTGGAGCCCTATATGAACGAAGGTGTTGTGGATGGTAAGATGAGCTGCATCATGATGGATGATTCGCAGCTCTGCGGCTGTCTGATCTTTACCAATGCGGAAGACGGCAGCCTGGATCTTTCCTGGGCCAGGAATGACGGAGACCAGCCGGAGAACATGCTTAAGATGCTGCGCCATGCCGTGGCCGGGGCAAAAGATTATCCGGAAGATAAAAAGATCTACATACCGCTGTTGAATGCCCAGTCACGCAAGCTGGCAGAGGGCCTGCTTAAAGGGCATTACGAAAAATGTGAACAGTCTTACAATGCGGAGCTGTATCTTTTCGACGAAGAATAACGAGACCTGAACGTGATGCGCTCCCGTAGCGTTACGGAAATTTTTAAAGATCCGGGAGGATAAGATGGAAGAAGAAAAGATCGAAAAGACCGAAGAAGCCGGAGTAGAGGAAGTTTCAGAGGCTTCGGAACCTTCGGAAGTAACAGAGAAAGAAGAGGCGGTCGAAGAACAGGGATCTTCCGAAGAAAAGAAAGTCGAAAACAATACTGAGGAGAAAAAAAGGCGTGGACTTGCTTTCAAGTTCGGGCTGTTTTTCTGCATTTTCGGCCTGATCACTATCGTAGTCAGTGCGTTTATAGCTTTTCTGAACCAGACGGAAGCCTATCATAAGGAATGTGAGAACAGCCTGCAGGTGATCACCGCGCATACCGCCAGCCTGATCCGGCAGGATGGCCCGAATTTCTATGATATGGTCAAGTTTTTTAACGAACGCAGGAACGAACTTAAGATCCCTAAGGATTTCCGGGCTGACAGCGCAGTAAAGAGAAGGGAATTCAATGAATACGTTACTGCGAATCATCCGATGAAGACCTATGGCATCAATCTGAGCTACGGAGATCTGAGTGCGGAAGGGCAGCGCCTCATCTGCACCGCTACCTTTGAAGACTGGCTGGATAAGTTTCTTTCCCTTACGGACAACTTCGGCTTGAGCTACCTCTATTTTGTCATCCCTTCCGATGACGGCTCGGATGATATCATCTATGTTCTGGATCCGTCCCTGGATACCACCGTGACGGAAGAAGGAGATGAGATCCTGGCCCTGGCTTATAAGAGCCATAAGGATTCTTTGAAATACAAAAACCTCTGGGAAACCTGGAGGAGCGGCCAGCCTGCCGTGGGTTTTGATTCCGAGGACAATGAATACGGTTATGTATATACCTATTACTATCCCCTGACCATCAACGGGAAAAAGCTGGGCCTGATCTGTGCGGATATCAGCGTGGCCTATGTGAATTCCGCCATCCTTTCCGCAGTGCTGCGTCAGTCGGCGGTCCTGGTACTGATCGTGCTCTGCTCTGTGATCGGTCTGTACATGATCATACGTAAGCACCTGATCGTACGCCTTTCCCAGCTGGAACATAATGTGGCCAGCTATTCCGATGATAAGGATCAGAAGGTTGCCGAGAAGATACGGGAACAGATCCGAAGTACGGACGAGATCGATTCCCTTTCTACGGAATTTGCGGATATGATCGATGAACTGGAGGATTACATGACCAACCTCCAGACGGTTACGGCGGAAAAAGAGCGTATCGGTGCCGAGCTGGATGTTGCAAAGAACATCCAGGCCTCCATGCTGCCCCGTATCTTTCCGCCTTTCCCCGAAAGGGACGATATCGAACTGTATGCCACCATGGATCCGGCCAAGGAAGTGGGCGGAGATTTCTACGATTTCTTCCTGCTGGATGATACCCATCTTGCACTGGTGATGGCAGACGTTTCCGGTAAAGGGGTACCGGCGGCACTGATCATGGTCATCGCAAAGACCCTGATCAAGAACCATCTGCTGGCAGGGGAGAGCGTTGAGGAAGCTCTGGCCGCGGCCAGCATGCAGCTTCTGGAAAACAATGATGAGATGCTCTTTGTTACCACCTGGGTAGGTATCGTGGACCTCAAGAGCGGTCATGTGGATTTCTGCGATGCCGGTCATGAGCCTGCCTTCCTGATGCATGAAGACGGAACGGTCACGACCATCAAGCCCAAGAAGAAGAAACCGCCCCTGTCCACCGTGGAAGGGATCAAGTATCTGAAGTATGACTTTGAAATGCAGAAGAACGATATCCTTTACCTCTATACGGACGGTGTTCCCGAGGCGACCAGCGCGGATGTGGAGCTGTACAGCAAGGAGCGTCTTGAGGAGTTCCTTACGAAGCATACGAAGGATGCTCCCCGTAAGCTGCTGGCTGAGGTGAAAAAGAATGTGGATGCCTTTGTGGGTAAGGCTCCCCAGTTCGATGATATGACCATGCTGGCTTTCCGTTTTCAAGGCGAGGAGTAAAGAGATGATGCAGAGAGCCGCCTGGGCGGAAGTCAATACAAAAGGTATAGCCTATAATCTGGGAGTGATACGCAGCCAGCTGAAGGATAACGTGAAGGTCTGCGCCGTAGTGAAGGCGGATGCATACGGACACGGCCTGGTTGGCTTTGTGCGTGAGCTGGCCAGACAGGGCTTTGCGGACATGGCTGCCGTGGGAAAATTCCGTGAGATGATGCAGCTGTCCACGGAATGCGGAGTCGATAAACTGGAGATCCTCCTGCTGGGGGTGGCAACTCCCGAAGAGATCGCCATGGCGGTGGACTGCGGGCGCATCATTCCGCGCCGCAGTATCTTTTCCATCTACAATATCGCTATGCTGCGGGCTTTGGATAAAGTGGCGGAGACGGCAAAGGTCACGCTGCGGGTCCATATCCGCATCGACGGATGGAATTCAGGCATGGGCCTGAGCATGGAAGAATTCAAGGAGCACGAGGAAGAGATCTTCAACATGAAGCACCTTGAAGTGTGCGGACTGTACAGCCATCTTTATACCGCCTATTCCGATGATCGCGAGGAGGTGGAGGGGGAGCTTAAGCGTTTTGACAGCTTTGTCAATTCCATTCCCCAGGGCTACCGCAGGAGGCTTACGGTCCATATCCTTAATTCGGCACTGATCTTTCATTTCCCGGAATATTCCTATGATATGGTACGTGCCGGGACTTCCATGTACGGCCTGCCCTGCGGCGACAACGGACGGCTGGTACCCATCATGCGGATCTGTGCGCAGATCTTTGACGTGCGGGATGTGCCGGATTCCGTGCCTCTTTCCTATCTGCAGACCGGAGAGGCAACGGACGGCGGGAAGCGCCGTATCGCCCGTATCATGCTGGGATATTGGGATTCTCCGCTGCTCCTGACACAGGAGAATATAAGGATCAGTATCCGCGGGAAGCTGTATGCGCCGGCGGATGAAGTGTGTATGGATAATCTCTGCGTGGATATCACGGGAGCCGATGATATCGAAGTGGGAGATATCGCATACCTGATGGGAGAGAACGGTGTGACCATCAATGAAATACTGGAAAGAAACCGGATCGATTATGTGCACAGTGAGTGGATGTGCCTGACCGCCGGTAGATTGGAGAAAGTATATCTATGAGAGCTGAAGACAAGACTACTACGAAGAACAAGGACAAATCCGGGATCGAAGCGGCCGTTCAGATGATATTGGGCGTTTTCGCTATGGCCTTTGTTGCTTTTATGGGCTTTTTGAATTACCGCACCACGGTGATCGAGCTGCAGGAACAGGTGATCAGCCGGATCGAGGCGGATACGGTAGCCGAGATGGAGAACGCCATCGGTTTCGGTAAGAGTTTCACGACTTTTTACGGAACGGATGAGGTCTTTGCTAAGTTCTCGGGGCAGATCGCAGGCCCGAAGCCCTTCATCATCACCAATGACGGCACACTCCTGTATAAAGCGGCCGATGCGGCGGGGGAGAATCCCTACAGGATCCAGGCTTTTCTGCAGACCACGGAATTTTCAAAGGCTCTGCCCGAGATGGAGACCAACGGAAAAGGTGTAGTCTCCTCCGGAAGGGAAATAGCGATCTTTACGGCCATACGGCAGGAAGAAAATGTGCTCGGTTATTTCGGTGCCATACTTACGGAGGATATCTTTGCGGACAGTCTGGTGCCCGTAAGGGATGAGATCATCCGGGAGACGGCCATCGCTGCGTTTTTTGAACTGCTGGCGCTGCTGATCATGTCCCTGTATTTCCGTAATCCTAGCTGGCGGGATCGTCATAAGAGAGAACTTGACCGTGTATTTGAGCGTATCGTTGCAGTGGTGATCATGGCTGTAGGTGTGATCATCCTTTCCGTCTTCTGTATCGTAAGTTATCAGCAGGATTATCGTGAACGTATCGAGTCGGCGACCCGGATATCCCTGCAGAATCTGGAAAATACCATCAAGCAGGTGAAGGATCAGGGGGTAGAGCTGCGGGAGGTGAAGGGCCTGCAGGAATACATCCAGAATCGTGTCGAGAGTCTGGAGACGCTGCATGCTGTACGTATTTCGGATCATATCGCTGAGGTTAAACGTACGGAAGAATCCTCCGACGTCATCAGCTTTATCTTTGACTCCGGGGACGGGGATGTGCTGTATCTGGAGGCTGAAGTATCCAATACGGCCATGCGTCAGCAGATCCAGAGTATCGTGCTGACCCTGATCTCCACGCTGATCATCTTACTGATGTTCGTCTTCGAGCTCATACATCTGGTAGAATTGCTGGGACCTTCCGAGGAGGAAGACGGAAAGTCACATTTCTCGGAGAAGAAGGTTTCCACCTCCCTGCGGCTTACCGGCTTCCTGTGTTCCACGGCGGAATACATGTGTATGCCCTATGCGGCTATGATGATACGTGAGAGCGGGGAATCCCTCTTCGGGCTTTCCGTGGGTCTTACGGCAGCCCTGCCGCTGACTCTGGAAGGCTTTACCCAGATGCTGGGTATGCTCTGCCTGCCCAAGCTGGTCCGCAAGCGGGATATAAGGGTGCCGCTCTTTGTAGCTACCATCATGATGATCGCCTGCAATGTGACTGCCTTTAGTGTAAAAGGGGCTCTGGCCATCATCATCTGCCGTGCAATGGCCGGTTTTGCCTATTCCGGTTTCAAGCAGATCTCCAACTACCTGATCACCCGCGGTTACGAGACCGACAGCGGCCGCAGCAACAATATCTCCCAGGATAATGCAGGGCTGCTGGCAGGTGCTACCTGCGGAGCCGGTCTGGGTGCTATACTTTCCGCCAATATGGGATATTCCATGACCTTCCTGATCTCGGCCGGCATTTTCCTGGTATACCTGGCCATCACAGCCATGGCAGTGCCCTGGAAAGCCCTCAAGGCACGTGATGCTCAGGCCGAGGAGACCAAACCCATCAGTTTCTCGGGTATACAGAAGATGATCTTCTCACCGGAGATGCTCTATTTCATCCTGGTCATCGGGATCCCGCTGAATATCGGTGTAATGCTCTGCGTAACACTGGTGCCGGCGATCTGTAAGGCAAACAATATCTCATCCGTTATGCTGAGTTATTGCTACATTGCCAACGGTATCGCAGGTATCTATATCGGACCGGCGCTGGTGGCGAAAGCCAAGAAGACTTTCGGTATCCCGCTCTGTATCGCTTTTGCCTTCCTGCTCACTTCTGCGGGTATCTTTATCCTGCATATCCCGCCGGTGGCAGTGATGATCGTTTTAAGCAGTATGGCCCTCGGTTTCCTGGACGGTTTCGGGACTCCCATGGTCACCGACCAGTTCATGGAATTGAAGGTGGTTAAAAATGCAGTGGACGAATCCACGGCTTTGATCTTTTCGGTTGTGCTTTCCTATGTGCTGCTCACTTTTGCACCGATGATCGCAGAGCTCATGATCCAGCCCGGGGAGGGATTCTTTACTCCCATGAACATCGGCGCCTGTGTGTATGCCGTAGCTACAGTCTTACTTATCCTTATGAAGATAGGAGGGAAAAAGAGAAATGCGTGAAGAAACTATCCCCGCGGTAAGAGAGAAACTGGATGATGTACTGGTCTGGACGGACGAGCAGATCGAACCCTACGGCTGCTCCAGACGTACAGGTGTACAACTGCATGTCTGCGTGGAGGAACTCTTCGTAAACATCTGCAATTATGCCTATGCTCCGGAAAAGGGGGATGTGACCCTTAAGATGGGAGTGAAAGAAGGCGAAAACGGGGAAAAACCCGTGTTCTGGATGAGCCTTGCGGATAAGGGAGTACCCTTCAATCCGCTGGAGCATATCGATCCGGATATCACCCTGAGTGCCGAAGAACGCGGGATCGGCGGCCTGGGTATCCTTATGGTCAAGAAGCGTATGGACAGCTTCACCTACGAGTACAAGGACGGATATAATATCTCCACCATCGAGAAAAAACTGGTATAAGACGTAAAGGATATTTTGTGATGGATCGCGAGCTGAAGGAACGTATCGAAGGCTTCATGGAGAGCTGCTGCCGGCGTAATGAAACGGTGGCGCACTTCGCAAAAGAGGAGGGAAGCCTTAGGGATTTCCTGAAAATCCAGGCCGGGAAGAACAGGGCCAATAAGAAGCTTACCCCCCTGCTCCCGAAGGAGGATGCACTGAAGGCTCTCCGGCAATATCTGGAAAGCCGGGTAAGTGCCGATATCGCCGATGGATGTATACGTTCCTGGGCATCCGGCGCCATCGCTACGGCGGATCATCATGGTGGCTTCTATTCGGCCCAGGCTTTCCAGGGAGATCTGCTTTTCCGGCAGCTTCTCAGGGAAGAGGGAATGAGAGAGGAAGCACCTGACGCAGCCGTGCGGGAAGCGATCCCCTATCTTACCACATCCCAGGTGGATCTGGATAATTCCACCTTTGCCAGAGGGATACTGGCCTACGGGTCCGAAACGGGCAGACAGCAGTTTTCGCTGATGCCCAAAAGCCGGGAGCGGGAGATGGTCGCCTGCAGCCGGGCATATAATAAAGACGAACTGGCCCGTGTATTGCAGACCATTTGTAAAAAGAAAGAACTTAAGCCCATGGCCGATATCGTTTCGGAGATCTATGGCCGCCCGGAGCTGCTGGGTATGGAGCGTTATGCCGACCAGCTCTTTGCCGTAGGGCTGGAGCTCGGGAACCGAGCTCTTGCGGGCTTTGCTTCCGAAGGGACGTACGCACCTTCGCTGTGTTATGTGGAGATGGAGGAAGCGCTCCGTCCCCTGTTCCTTAAGGAACTTGGGGAGCCTTCTTCCATACTGTACCGCATGTTTTTTGATCCGGCCCTTCGAAAGGCTCTGGATGAGGTGAAGACGGAAGACGGCATAACTCTTTCCTGCCTGCTCTTTATGGGATCGGATGCAAGGGGAAGAAAGGTGCATGTACATCTTGCACCGGACGGAAGCCTTGAAGGGATCAGCATTAAGGGCGAGCATTTTACCTACGGGAACAGCGTAGAAGAGATACGGGAGCTGATGGAAGAGCGGAAGCTCCTTGTGAGCGGCTACGCGGCCGCACTGATGCTGGTCTTTGAAAGAGGCTTTACCTGGTATGGCGGGGTATTCCAGTCGGTATATCTTTCCAAGTGGAAGGAGCTGACCTGTAAGGTACTGCGTATGGCCGGGATGGAGGAGGAAGCGGACAGGATAGCAGCCTATGACTGTACGGGATATATAAGCGGCCCTGTATATGCTTTGAATGAGTTTACGGTACCGGCGGAGGATGAGGCCGGGGAAAGATACGGGACCGCCGCAGGACCGCTGGAATTCATTCAGATGAGGCCCGATGAGGGAAGCTTTGACAGATGGATGGATACAGGCACGGGCGAGAGCCATTACAGAGGCCTGTTTGAGATATATTATGACCTTCATTCCCCGGAAGGGCGGGAGGAAGGTTGGTACAGGACGATTGCCGCCTGGTGCGGAGAAAGGATAGACAGGACAAGATGAGAAAGAAAACAGGTATGATCAACTTCAGATCCGTAAAGCTCATAGCAGCGGTCCTTTCGGTGCTTACGCTGCTGGGCGGATGTCAGTCTTCGGACATCGTTCCGGAGAACTTCGGTATGACGCAGGAAACGGAAGAGGAGAGTGATGCCATAATCCCCCACACCAAGGAGGACGGCAGCCATTACAGGCTGGCTTACGTGGATTACGACGAGTACCTTCCCGCCAGCAGACAGCTCTTCTACATCCTTAAAGGCCTTGAGGAGAGCGGCTGGATCAAAGAGGGCAGTCTTCCCTTTACCATAGACGATATCAATAAAAATGATATGTCCACCCAACAGATGGTGGAGACTCTTTGGCAGACGGATCTGGGAGAATATATCGAGTTCGCCGAGGGGACGTTCTTTTATCTCGGCTATGACGATGAGGCGGTGATCGCCGAAACCCTCACGGAACGGGCCGGAAAGGATGTGGATCTGGTCATCACCTTCGGTACCTCCGCCGGTGTGTTTGTTAAAGAACTGGGCCTGCCTGTACCCATGGTGGATTTCTCCGCCACGGATCCCGTTGCTTCGGGCATCATCGATTCGGCAACGGAAGGCAGCGGAAATCCCAATGTCTGGGCGCAGGTGGAGCAGAACCTGCTCCTGCGTCAGCTGAAATATTATGATTCCCTGAAGCATTTTAACCGTCTGGGGATCATCGTCTACGGCGACGAGATCATCTCCGGCGTGCCCGATATCAAGAGGGCTTCCGAGGAACTGGGCTTTGAACTGGTCATGCACCATATCGATGAACAGCCCCGTGAGACCAAGGAGGAGCTGGATGCCTATTATGCCATGGTCCGCAGGGAGTTCATCAATATCGCCAAGGAAAACATCGATGCCTTCTTCCTGACGGTGGACCTGGTGAACGATCTGGACCGTCTGGAGGATATCCTTCAGCCCCTGTACATGAAGGCCATTCCCGTCTATTGCATGGATGATCCCGAGACCGTAAGAAACGGTGCGCTGATGATCATCTCCGCTTATGACTTTGATAACGTGGGACGTTTTGTGGCGGATGCCATCGTAAAGATCCTGGACGGACAGGAGGCGGGCAGCCTGCCCTGCACCTATACCAGTGCTCCCAGTATCTACGTGAATTATACGGTGGCCCAGCTGATACATTATCCGTTGGAATTTGATTTCCTGACCGCCTGTGACAAAATATATACCACTAATGCGCCAAGATAGTACTGGAAAGATCATCAGCCTTATGGTATAATACTTATGTAAATGTACATGTCATGCATATTTCAAGGAGGAAAAGGCTATGGCAGGGATAAGTGGATTAAGTTCGGGTGTGGATTATTCCGTACTCTTCGGAACGTCGAATAACCAGCAGAGCGGACAGGATTATTCTTCTATCCTGAATCTGGACCTTGCGGATGTTGCTTCCGTACGGAACGGCAGCTACGGAAAGCTGCTGAAGAACTACTACAAACAGGACAAGGCATCGGCTGCTTCCGAGCTGGGAGATACGGATGCGAAACTTACCGGTATCAAGTCGGATGCGGATAAGCTGGTCAAAGCAGCGGATGCTCTGAACGATAAAAAGCTTTACGAGACAAAGACGGTCACGGGCGACGACGGAAAGACGAAGGAAGAATTTGCCGACAGGGATAAGCTGGCCGGTGTTGTGAAGGATTTTGTCAAAGCCTATAACAGCACCATCGATTCTGCAGCGGAATCCGAGACGAAATCCGTACTGCGTAACGGAAGCTGGCTGGCCGGCATGAGCAGACAGAATTCCAATCTGCTTTCAACGGTAGGTATAAGTATAAGCGCCGACGATAAGCTTTCCTTCGACGAGGAAAAGTTTAAAAATGCGGATGTGACCACCGTTAAGGATGTTTTCAGCGGGATCGATTCCTATGCTTCGCAGGTGAGCGCAAAGGCCGGCAGCATCAGCAGGGCCACGCAGAATGCGGGAGCATTCTATAACAGCAGCGGGAATTATTCTCCTCAGCTGGGCAGTATCGCCGAAAGTGCCATGAAGCGGATAAACGGCGCGGAAGAGGAAAAAGAGAAAACAGCCGAGGAAGGGACTGCGGAGGGGACAAAGAAGATCCTTACCGAAGAAGATGCGTAAGAATTGAAAGTATATGATATAAAGGAGCGGACGATCCGCTCCTTTTTTGTTTTATTTTTGTCCCTTTTTACATTTGTGTTGCCAGTAATTCGGCTTGTGCAATATGCACAAAAGGAAATTGCCCTACAGTTTCATAGTTAGTATAACCTATTCTGATACCGAGTCCAAGAGCCTATCGCGATTTTCGCGGTAGGCTTTTTGATTTCTATGGGTGCATAGATGTTTCTGGAAATTGAGGTAGGCATTGTTATGTTGTGGGCATTTCATATTTTATTGAAGCAACAAAGAGAATACATTAGTAACGAACTGCATAAACAGTTTAATCAGTTTTGATTAGCACAACAGCAGTTTTAATTACATAAGCAACAGAGTTAGGAACATGATAGGAGCAAAATGATAATATACTCAAAACTGTTAATGAAAAAATGGTAAGTGCGGAGGAAATTGGTTACGGATGCGGATAAATTTTATGGTATAATGTATAAGGTTATTTTATACCAAAAGAAATACCGGAAATGAGGAATTACAATGAATCAGGATAAAAAGAAGAAATTCAACTTAGGCAAAGTATTGCTTGTAATTGTTATTATTCTCATAGTGCTCCTCGCAGGGTTATTTATTTTTCATAAAATAAAACATGCTGCGGACATGAAATTCCTGGCCGAACAAGGATATTACAATCCGGTTTCGGTCGGAGATTATTCGATGAATGTGATGAAATTCGGCAATGAAAACGGCAAGGGAGATATTGTCGTATTAAGCGGAATGGGTGCCGGAATGGCGGTTGAAATGAGGCCTTCACTCAAAGAACTAGAAGATGGTTATCAGTTTATTTACGTAGGAAGACGCGGATGGGACGCAAGCGACGACACCAAGGAAACCAGAAGTGTCGAAGCAATCGTCGAAGAATGCCGCAGCGCCGTAAAAGCTGCAGGCATCGAAGAACCCTATATCCTCATGGCACACTCCATGGGCGGCACATATGCTTCCTACTGGGTTAGCAAGTATCCTGAAGAGATCAAAGCTTTCATCAACATTGACGGTACATATGTAGAGCCGATGACAGAGGAAGAAATGAACAGGAAAGCCGGCAGCACATTACTGTACAAAGTGGGTGTTAATCTCGGACTCGGAGATATTCTCCTGCCTGTACTTTTAAGAAACGACAGTGGACTTTCAAAGGATGAATGGCGCATTTATTGCGTACTTCAGCAAGTGTCTATTTCATCCGATGCGGTTGAAATGGAAGGCGCTGAGATTAACAGAAACCGCAATACCACATGGAACGCCCTCACAGAGACGGACGTTCCGAAACTCTATATCTCCGCAAGGCACGGTGATTTGTCGGATTCTGAGAGCGAAGAAGCGAATAAAAAAGAACTGCTCCCGTATCTTAACAAAATGGGCAATTATCAGATAGACTATCTTCCGGGCAGCCATTTTATATACAAAACCGAACCTGAGGAATTCAGGAATTATGTTAGGAATTATCTGGATAGTGTAGAGTAATTGGAGTTGATTTATCTTGTGGGGATAGTAAAGGGGTTATTATGAGTAAAAACAGAAAGAAATTATTACTCCCGTTGCTAAATATGAGATTTTGAACCATATTGTGACTTCTGCTATAATGGTTATACAGTACCACTATTATCCCTGAATTTTAGCAGGAGGAAAAAGATATGCCATCCGGAGAGAATCTGAAACTCAAACTCTATTATCTCTATAAAATTATGCTCGAACAGACCGATGATGAACATGGTCTTACAATCCACGAAATCTTAGATGAACTTGCAAAGTACGGAATCGAAGCAGAAAGAAAAAGTATCTATCGTGATTTTGACGTACTTAGTGAAACAATAAGCTACTAGGAACACTTTTGTAAAAAGGGAGTTATTTTTTTGTGGCGGTGTATCCTTTACGGATCCGGGATACCCTTATAAGAGGAAATACGTGGGGAGGAAGAACCAGCTGAGCTTTCCCAGGAAAGGAATGAACTGTCCCGCATTTACGAAGATCGGTGAGAAGATAAGGCAGGAGAGCAGATATACCGGCAGGAAAGCATAGATCAGCGAACGGCTTCGTATAAGAGCCGTGAGCAGCAGCAGAAATACCAGGCAGAGCAGTTGATAAAGTACGATGCGTAAAAGCTCCAGGGCCAGTCCGGGGATGGAGTGTTCAACTCCCGGGATACCCGGTAGCACGATCATGCACAGCAGTACCGGCAGGGCGGCAAGCAGCATGGGGGAGAGTATCATCACGATACGCACGGAGAGCTTTGCATAGATGGGGTGCTCTGCGGCACGGTAATAGGTAAGGGCTCCGGTAAAGCCGGCCAGCAGGATCAGCAGGGCAAACAGCCCCTTAAGGGGAGAGAGCAGTACCGATTGCTTTCGTATCACATAATCCTCCGGAGCATTGTCAAATTCGATGGCAAAGGTGGAGCCGTTGTGCAGATTGGTATCATGCAGGCTGGAGATCTCCTCTTCAGTGATCACTTCCGGGATCAGCTCTGCGATGGCACTTTCTTCCTTCAGATAATCATTCAGCAGGGAAGGCGTGAGCTGGCGGAAGATCAGAGCGTAGACTTCCTCGCTGATCACCGGGATCATGGTGGACTTGGGGGATGAGAGAACCTGGATGAGGTTCTTTTTCTTTCCGTCCAGAAGCTGTTCAAACAGATCCTCAGGGATCAGATATGCGCATTCTATCTCCTCTGCGGCAACCAGGGCTCTGGCTTCGGCCAGGGAATCGTAAGGGATGAAGCGGAAAACGGAATCGCTGTTGCAAAGAGCATCCCGGAGCTTCTCCATATCTTCCCGGTATTCCCGGGAGGGAGGCTCTCCTTCTTCATCATCTTCAAAATATCGGCTTTCCGAAAGATCCGGACTGCAGATGCAGAAAGCAGCGGCGATGGTATCGTCCTTTTCCTCCACGGGGCCTGCAGCACCGTTGATCAGGGCTACCACCGGGATCAGTAAGAGCAGGAAGAGGAAGGCCGGATGGCAGAGCAGCATGCGAGTACGGAAGAAGAGGAGGCGGAAGGGGTTCATGAGCGTGCCTCCTTTCTAAGGATAAAGACCAGATATGCCATTACAAAGAAGCATATGCAATATATGCCTATGGGCAGTATGGAAAACTCATAGCCGCCGGAGATAAGAGACAGCCATTGGCTGTGCAGCATGGGCAGCGGCAGTATACGCCCGATCTTAAGCAATGCGGAAGGGAGAAAGGCGGAGGGAAGTATGGCGCCGCCTGCAAAAAGCATGACGATACTGAATACGATCTCCAGCATCACTGCTGCCGCATCGGAAAAAAGCTGCTGCAGCAAAAGGGCAAAAGCTGTAAGCAAAAGAGCGGTAAGGGCAAGGAGCAGTACCGCACCACCGCTGAAATACAGTTCGAGCCCGTCCAGAGGGAACTCTATACCGCTCAGGATAAGAAAGGCCAGGAGCAGCAGGAAAAAGCAGTTTAAGCTGTTGACCAGATATTTCACCGCCAGATATAAAAGCGGGGAGATCTGCCTGGAAAAGAGCAGCTGGTAGAAAGGCAGATTCTCGCGCTTCAGGGCCGGGGCATAGCAGATATGGGAAAAACAGAGCAATAGCAGTATTCCCGTAGCCACAAAGCTTAAGAAAGCGGGAAGGGCATCTTCGGAGATAAAGAGCTTTTCGCGGCTCAGCACATAGTTGAAATTGATCATGTCGATCTCGTCATAAGCTTTGGAAAGATCCTGTACGTGATCGTTCTTATAATACAGCTCGGCGGCCGTATAGGTGGAAGCCTGGGCGGAAGAGAGCATGATCATGCCGGAGCGGGTCAGTTCGGTAAGAAAGACCGAAGCCAGAGCGCTTTCGTTGGAAAAGAGGATACGTACCGGATAGTTTTCCCCGTAAAGTATACCCTCGATCACATGCTCGGGGAGCAGGATGATGGCGATCACTTTGCCCTTGTCCAGGGCGTTCATGGCTTCGTCTTCCTCCATGATCTCGAAATCCAACGCCAGTGCGGCAGACTCCATCCCCCCCACATAATCAATGGCCATATTGATATAACGGTCATCTTCTTCCCGGGAGACCACGGCTACTGTGGCATGCGCTATAGCTTCGCTGGAATAGATGACGCTGGACAGTCCCATTCCCACCAGGGTGAAAAGCACACCGAAAAGCAGTACACCTGCAAGGAGCACAGGGATACAGCGCAGGCTTTTCTTCAGTTCAAGACGGAAGAGTTTAAGGAGCATTAAAGCCTCCGGCATTCGGGAGTCCGTAAGCGGACGGAGCGGTGATGTTGATGTTTCCGCGGATGGCATTGATCAGTTCGTTTCCCCGCAGGATCTGTCCGGAGCGGAAGATCTGGCCGTTCTGCAAAAGATACAGCACGCTGATGATGGAAAGATCCTCTTCGTCGTGAGTGGTCAGTACCAGCGTTTTGCCGCTTTGATGAAAGAGGGAAAGATATTCACGTATCTCCGCTTTATAGCAGAGATCCAGAGCTGCGGCGGGCTCGTCCATGATCAGGATCTGGGGATCGTTGATCAGGGCAGTGGCCAGGCTCACACGTTTGCGCATACCACCGGAAAGAGCTCGGACGGGTTTCTTAATAAAATCGTTGATCCGGAGCATCTCTACGGAAGGGAGCGTAAGAGCCTCGTTCAGTTTTGATGCGTGGCCGGAAAACCAGAGCAGCAGATTATCCCGTACCGAAAGCTCGGGAAGGAGCGGGTCGGTCTGTGGAACGTAGCCGATAAGACGGTTACGGAGCTTTTTGTCCTTGCACAGATCGCTGCCTCCGTAAAGCATGGAAGCTCCGCTGCAGCGCCTTACACCTGCCAGGATGGAAAGCAGCGTGGATTTGCCGCAGCCGTTGGCACCCAGGATGGCTATGCTTTCGCCAAGGGGCAGATCAAACGACAGATTTTTCAGCACATGGTTCTTGCGGTAGGAGAAATCAACTCCCCGTACTTCAATGTTTGTTATGATCCGATTATCCATGAAAAACATCATATCACAACGAAAGAATTATTGCAAAATGAACGTCTATAGTGTAAATTGAAAAGGTAGCTTAGCCAGACAGCGAAGCTCTGAAGTCGCGGGGAGCCGCGACGGGCTCCCCCGATCAAAGATCGGGGGCAGGAAAGGTAACTGACAAATCTCAGGAGGTATTTCCAATGAAGCTTTTCATCAATCCGGCACATCAGCTGGGTCACATCAACCCCGAGCTGCAGGGACATTTTTCCGAGCATCTTGGGCGCTGTATCTACGAAGGTCTTTATGTGGGAGAAGACAACAAAGAGATCCCCAATGTTAATGGCATGCGTACGGACGTGGTGGAGGCTCTCAAGGCTCTGAATATACCGGTGCTCCGCTGGCCCGGGGGCTGCTTTGCGGACGAGTATCACTGGAAGGACGGTGTGGGGCCCAAAGAGAAACGCAAAAAGATGATCAACACCCATTGGGGCGGTGTTGTGGAAGACAATAGCTTCGGTACCCACGAATTTATGGAGCTCTGCCGCCAGCTGGGCTGCAAGCCTTATGTGAACGGCAACGTAGGCAGCGGCACTGTGCAGGAGATGAGCGAATGGGTGGAATATATGACCATGGAGGGTGTTTCCCCCATGGCAGACTGGCGTGCCGCCAACGGCCGGAAGGACCCCTGGAAGCTGGATTACTTTGGAGTGGGTAATGAAAACTGGGGCTGCGGCGGAAACATGACTCCGGAATATTATGCAAATCTTTACCGCCGTTATCAGACCTATGTCCGTAATTACGATCCGAAGAAGCCGATCTTCAAGATCTGCTGCGGAGCCAATGCCTGGGATTATGAATGGACCGATAAGGTGATGGCTACCTGCTTCAGGAACCCTACGCCTCCCAATGCCCACGGCCTGATGGACGGTATCTCCCTCCATTATTATACGGTTCCCAACGGCTGGGATAACAAGAAGATCGCAACGGATTTTGATGAAAAGGACTGGTACGAGACCCTTGGTATCGCCCTGGATATCGAAAAGCTGATCAAAGGCCATGTAGCCATCATGGATCAGTATGATAAGGAGCGCAAGATCGGCCTTATCGTGGATGAATGGGGTACCTGGTTTAAGGTGGAACCGGATACGAACCCGGGCTTCCTCTATCAGCAGAATACCATACGTGACGCTCTGGTGGCCGGCTTAAGCCTTAACGTGTTCAACAAGCACTGCGACCGCGTGAAGATGGCAAACATCGCCCAGCTGGTGAACGTGCTGCAGGCCGTGATCCTGACGGAAGGGGATAAGATGATCAAGACCCCGACCTATCATGTGTTTGACAT
>JAFZOW010000034.1 GCA_017552715.1 Lachnospiraceae bacterium | reverse complement strand
CTTTTTTCATGCTTTTCTCCTATTCCTGTTGTTAATTCTTCCCTCTGTCCTCAGTATGATTGTTCTCGCTGTCACCAGATTTCCCATTATTCTGTCATGGATTTCTGATAAGGGAGTGCGGCATCAGCCGCACTCATTACTATGGTACTTGCGGATCCATTCCCCGGCCACAGCTACTGCCCTTACTACAGCAGCTACATTATCCGGATGAAGTTCCGTATTGTTTTTCAGTCTTTCGATGTTCCAGAACTCGTCATCGACACTCGAATACTCAGATCCTATGCTCCAATCCGGGATGCATATATACCTTCCGTATTGATGCTCACCGACAAGCACATGAAACGACCAGCCGTTAGCCTCAACTTCCATCTCTATCGGATCATAGTCTGAAAGGATCCGGATGATGCCTGACTGTTCTTTATCATGACCGTCCAGATAGCGGAAAGGTATCATAACGCACCTCCCACCATCTCATGTTCAGCCACGTATCTGACCACATGTTCATCTATCAGCTTCTTTTTCTGCTGCGCCGAGTACATCAGGCTCTTTTCACATATCCTGTTTATCATGCGCGGCACACCGGCTGACACCTTGAAGATCTCCGTCTCGGCACCTGGAGTGAATATCTCTTCCTCCGTGCCGGCATATGCCAGATGTGATCCTATGTAATGACCGGTCTCGCTCCGGTCCATGGGCTTCAGCACGATGTTTATGTCTATCCTCTGCGTTATGGCCGTATATCTCTGCATCTTAAGCTTGTCCCACAGTTCCGTCTGTCCTACCAGCACAAGCGATAACGGACTTGCCGAATCAAACTCGCTGTTCAGGAGGAACCTGAATTCTTCCAGCGTTTCCTTTTCCAGAAGATGCGCCTCATCAAGCACGCATATCGTGTTCTTCTTCTGTTCCTCCCTGAGTGCCTTCAAAGCCTTCTGCAGCTGTCTCTTGGCATCTCCCCGGTAAAAGTGGGCCTTTATCCCCAGCTGTTCAAGCAGTCCGCTGTAAAGCCACCTCGGAGTTAGCTGTGAATCGGACACGTACAGGAGCGTATATTTCTCCTTCGGTATGCTTGAATCGAGCAGCCGTATCAGTGTTGATTTCCCGCATCCCGGATCTCCTGTCACGACTGCGAACTGCTTCCTGTCGGCTGCGTACATGAGCCTGCCTTTTGCATCCTGCACCTGCTTTGATTCATACAGTCTCTCCGCCGGTATGTCCTTCCCGAACGGGGTATGCTTCATCCCGTAAAAAGCTTCATACATCGCTGTCCGCCTCCTCTCCGTATCCGGCAAAGGAGATGGCATCCGCTAAAAGCTTACGGTCTTCCTTATACTTTTTCTCAAGCGCATCGAGAAGTCTTGATGTCTCCGGGATCCGGTCCGTCATCCCGACCGGTACGGACGGTTTCTTATCCGCAAAGGATCCGATCCTCACGCGCTTTGCCTTTATGGGGGTGATGCCCCGGTAACGTACTTCTATCTCTTCCGTATGGAGCGGATCGTAAACGATCTCTGCCTCAGCTCCTGCAAGGGCCGTGCTCGCTTCATACATCTTCCCTTCAAAGGAAAAGCACCCGGCCTTATCGATCTGTCTGGTCTCATGACGCATAAAGGCTTCTGCGACCGTTCCGGCATCAATGAATGTAAGTTTCCTTGTATCCCTGTTCCATTCCTGTTCCGGGGATATGCCGCCTGAAGGGACTGTGACATCCATGGCCTCGTAATACTCCCGGATGCCTTTATGTGGCTCCTTCTGGTACTCTTCCTCAAGGTAGTACTTCCAGAGTTCGTTAAGTTCTTCCACGCTGTGGACATGTGCCAGGCGGATCTCCGATATGAAGCCGTCCACCACCTGATGGAACTTTTCTATCTTGCCCTTGGCCTCACAGTTCCTCGGTTTCGCATGAAGCAGCCTTATCCCGAGCATCCCGCAGCTCTTAAGGAGCCGGTCCGTGATGTACTGTTTTCCGTTATCAAGGTAGCCGCACGAAAAAACTCCGTGCTTCAGGACGGCTTTATGGAACGTATCCTCTACGATCTCTGCCCTCTGGTTATCGTAAAACTCCGACTGCAGTATATAGCGGGAATGGTCATCGATAAGGCTTGAAAGATATGTCTTTATGAGTTTTCCGTCTTTATCCCTGATCTGCGGCCCGTACTTGATGTCTCCCTGTATCAGTTCCAGCCGGTGCGGCCTGCAGAAGCGCCTGGAGCTTGTCTCTCTTGCCTCCGCATACTTACGCATCTGCTTCTTCCCGAGTCCTGCATTGAACAGATACCTCTGCAGGGTGGAGGCTTTTACCGTTCCGGGCGGTGCCCAGCCTTCGCTCTCGAGGACCTTTATGATCTGACGCACGCTCCTCCTGGGCACTTCCTTCTTCAGCTGTATCGCTTCTCCGATGATCTCATCATAGTTGTCAGGCAGCCTGGCCGACCGCCGCATCTGTCTGTTCATCGGGCGCAGTCCGTCAAACGAGTTCTCCCGGTAATACTTCTCATAACGGTAAAGGCTCCTCGTTGTGAGACCGTTCTTTTCTGCTATGGCTTCCCTCATCTGGGTACGCTTTGCGTCGTCCAGTTCAGGATCCAGCAGAGGCGAGATCATCTCAAGGCGCCTTAAGGCCTGCTCATCCCGCCAGTTCCTTATTTCTTTGCTTTCCATAGGTTCTGTACCTCCTTATGTGGGTACTGTATACCTATGGCTTTCTGACATCGAACAAAAGTCGGTGCATCATCCGTATCCCGGAGATACCGCCAGGGAACCTCCGATATTGTTCACAATCCGGCAGACCTTTCCGAGCCAGCCGGGACTTATTCTTTCGCGGTACCTATCGAGCATCGAATCCCCGGCTCTGCCTGGTCCGCCTGCAAAACCGTGGAGGCGGTATCCCGCCGACCGGATATATCCTTCCATCCGCTCCCTGTTGTACGAAAACCACCAGCGCCAGT
>JAFZOW010000004.1 GCA_017552715.1 Lachnospiraceae bacterium | reverse complement strand
GTGAAACTGCGCACGAACACGACGTTCTCGGATTTTGAAAAAAACATCGGCGGGGACAGGCGTTTCCTCCTGTGCAACCGCGGCGTGATGGTGAACATGGATTTCGTGCTGACGGTCGAAAACGGCTCCTTCCGCATGATCAACGGAGAGGGGGCGCAGCAATGAAGAAAGAATCTGTATGGAAGCCCTTTATCAACGGCCTTATCGATGAGAACCCCACCTTTGTGCTGATGCTTGGCATGTGCCCCACGCTGGCCGTGACCACCAGCGCCATCAACGGGCTGGGTATGGGCCTTACCACTACGGTGGTGCTGACCCTGTCCAATATCATCATATCGGCTCTGCGCAATATCATTCCCGATAAGGTCCGTATCCCGGCCTTTATCGTGATCATCGCCAGCTTTGTTACCATCGTTGGACAGTTCCTGGAGGCCTTCCTCCCGGCACTGAACTCGGCGCTGGGTATGTTCATACCTCTGATCGTGGTGAACTGTATCATACTAGGGCGGGCGGAAGCCTTTGCTTCCAAGAACGGTGTGTTTGCCTCCGCTCTGGACGGACTGGGCATGGGCCTGGGCTTTTCCGTAGCCCTGACCCTCATCGGCTGCGTCCGCGAGATCCTGGGCAGCTTTTCGGTCTTCGGCATCAGTTTTGCCGAGCCTCTGCAGAATATCGGCCTGGCACCCATTGCCATCTTTGTTATGGCACCCGGGGCCTTCTTTGTGCTGGCTGCGCTGAATGCTCTGATGGCCACCATACGGGCCCGGCAGCTGGCTGCAGGCAAGGAGAGCAAGATACGTGCAGGCTGCGATAAGGACTGCGCATCCTGCGGAGATACGGGCTGTGTGCACCGTTTCTATGATGCCGACGGAGAAGATAAAGCGGTGGGCAAGAAGGGGGAAGAAAAATGAGTACCTTATCTGAATTATTGATCATAGCCATCGGATCGGCACTTGTCAGCAACGTGGTGCTCAGCCAGTTCTACGGGCTCTGTCCTTTTCTTGGGGTATCCAAGCAGTTAAAGACAGCCGGGGGCATGGGAGTCGCCGTGATCTTTGTCATCACCCTGGCCAGCCTGGTGAGTGCGCTGATCTATCAGTTCCTGCTGGCACCCTTCGGTCTGGATTATCTGAAGACCATCGTTTTCATCCTTGTGATCGCGGCCCTGGTGCAGTTCGTGGAGATGTTCCTTAAAAAGAACGTTCCCAGCCTGTATCAGTCCCTTGGGGTTTACCTGCCCCTGATCACCACTAACTGTGCGGTGCTGGGCACGGCCCTCACCAACGTGCAGGAGGAATACAATGTACTTTATGCCGTTGTGAACGGTTTCGCGACTGCGGCCGGCTTTGCCATTGCCATCTGCATCCTGGCAGGCATAAGGGAAAAGATGCGATACAATAACGTGCCGAAAGCCTTTCAGGGTATGCCCATCGTTCTGGTCACGGCAGGTCTTATGGCCATAGCATTCTGCGGCTTCTCGGGCTTATTATAAGAGGTAAAAAATGAACACGACTGCTATCATCACTGCTGTAATTGTCATCGCCCTGCTGGGGCTTATACTGGGATTGTTCCTGGGCTTTTCGGCCAAGGCTTTTCATGTGGAAACGGATCCGAGGGAAGAGAAGATCACCGGGACCCTGCCGGGGAATAACTGCGGCGGCTGCGGATATCCGGGCTGCTCCGGACTGGCGGCGGCCATCGTGGCCGGGGATGCCCCCGTTAACGGCTGTCCCGTCGGAGGAGAGGCAGTAGCGAAAAAAGTGGCCGAGATCATGGGCGTGGATGCCGGCGAGAGCATCCGCATGGTGGCCTTTGTACGCTGCGCAGGGGATTGCGAACAGGCCGGAAGGGATTATGAATATCACGGGGAACAGGACTGCCGCATGGCGATGTTCCTGCCCGGCGGAGGAGAGAAGAGCTGTAATTTCGGCTGCCTGGGCTACGGCAGCTGCGTTTCAGCGTGCCCCTTCGATGCCATTCATGTTGAAAAAGGTATCGCCGTGGTGGACAAAGAGGCCTGCAAGGCCTGCGGAAAGTGCGTGGAAGCCTGCCCGAAGAAGCTCATCGAACTGATCCCTTACGATGCGAAATATGCGGTGGCCTGTGCCTCCAAAGATAAGGGGCCGGATGTGATGAAGAAGTGTAAAACGGGCTGCGTGGGATGCATGCTGTGCAAAAAGAACTGTCCGAAGGAAGCAGTGGAGATCGCAGATTTCCTGGCACATATCGATCAGGAAAAGTGTGAGGGCTGCGGTGCCTGCGCGGAGAAATGCCCGAAGAAGGTGATCGTAAAGCTTTAAAGGATCACTGAGGAGGAAAGCCGGAAGAGGGATACATATTCATATCCCCGTCTATAAAGAGGGCTTCGCAATCGTCGATGGTTTCGATGAGGGCGAGGCCTTCTTCCTTTCCCAGTACCATGCAGGCCGTGGAAAGGGCGTCCGCCATGACGGGATCGGCGCAGAGGATGGTGACGGAAGAAAGACCGCTTTCCGCAGGATAGCCCGTTTGCGGATCCAGGATATGGTGATACAGCTTACCGTCCGCCTCAAAGCAGCGTTCGTACGTGCCCGAGGTGACCACACAGCAGTCCTTGACCTGTACCGTACGCAATACCTTATCCTTTGCCAGAGGATCCTGTATTCCCACGGTAAAAGGCCGTCCGTCCGGCTTTCCCCCGATCACCACCACATTTCCTCCCAGATCGATGATGGCGGAACTCACACCCTGATCCAGCAGGTAGTCCCGTACACGGAAGGAGATGGCACCTTTGGCGATACAGCCCAGATCCAGGCTAAGCTCCCGGTCGCTTAAATAGTCGGCGCCTTTTTTTATCTGCTTAAGGGCGGCGTTTACGGAAGCACTGTCCGGCACTGCGGGGCTGTCCGTATGGAAATCCCAAAGAGCACTTACGCTGCCTATGGAAGCATTCAGCGCACCGCCGCTGAGCACCTCGTAATACATGGCTTCTTCAAGGGTCTTTCGCAGCTCCTCACTTTCCGGCTTGCGGATGAGAGCGTGGTTTAAGCGGTACAGCTCGCTTTCCGGCAGGGTGGGGGAGTAGATGAGTTCCAGGCTGCTTAAGAGCTTCGGCAGTTCTGTTTTGACGGAAACATTGTCTTCGTAGAGTGTGATGTTCACATAGGTATCAAAATAAAAACCGTTCACCTCTGTGATCTGTGCGGCCCGGCTGCAGGAACAGAGCAGCAATATGGGGATGAGGCAGAAGCATAGTTTTTTCATGCCCACCATTTTAGCCCCTTCTCCATTTTCGCGCAAGGCCGGGAATGCTTGCCTGCGGATATAAAAAGTTGTAGAATAGCGAAGGTTTATGGAAAAGACGTATTAAGCGATGAAAGAAACGATGGATAAAAAAATGAACAAATACGCCGCCGGCTTCCCGGCACTCCTGATCCTGCTATGCCTTCTGCCCACACTGTTTTTTATGAAGCTGGACAGTTACCGCACCGGGGATGAGATCGTAAGCTACGGGATGGCGAATGAGCCGGAACAGGGCTGGATGTTTTCCAAAGGAAAGATCCGTACATATATGGAGGAGGATATCCTTCGGGACGGAGTTATGGGAATACCGGCGAATCTCTTTGCAGCAGTAAAGGATGTGCTTGCAAACCGCAGGGATGCGGAGTTTTTCCGTATGGAACGGCCGGAGGAAAGCGGCTGGTACAGCGGGGCGGAGTTTAAGGATTATCTTAAGATCACGGAGGGAGAAGCTTTTCGTCCCGGGGATATATATCTGAATGCCATGGGGGATGATGCCAATTCCTTTCTGTATTACAGCTGCCTTCATTTCGTTTCCTCCGCTTTTCCGGGGATCTCGGATACGAAGTGGAGCGGCTTTATCTTAAACCTCCTCTGTATGGCCGCCTGTCTGTATCTGCTGTATCTCATATCGGGGTATCTTATCGGAAATAAAGCTGCGCGTTTTATATCGGTCGCCGCTTATGCCTGTTCTTCGGGAGCGGTGGGCATGTTTACCAATATCCGGCCTTATGCCCTGGCAGCGGTGCTTCAGGAAGCTCTTCTGCTCCTGCATCTGCATATGCTGAAAACGCTGGAGGAACAGGGACAGACCGTGGCCCGTAAAGACTTCAAATGGCTGGCTCTTCTTTATATCCTTGGCTTTACCGCCCATTACACTACAGGGATATGGGCTCTTTGCCTGGCGGCTTATACGCTGTGCCGGGCTTTTCGGAACAGAAGCTTTATCCGATCCTACCTGCTTACGGGTATCCTTGCGGTCTTTCTGGGCCTCTGCGTGGATCCTATGTCGGTTCTGGGGCTTTTATCCAAACAGAGCGTTACGGAAAGCGACAGTCTGCTGCGCTCCTTCGCTGAACTTTGGCGCATACTGGTACGGGATGTGTGCGGGGACAAGCTCTTTCTGCTGATCCAGGGGCTTTTGCTCCTTGCGGCCCTCGGTCGTTTCCTTATGTCGGAAAAACGCAGCTTCGATAAGAAGAGCCTGCTCTTTACGGCGCTGCCCTTATCTTATATGCTTTTGTCCACCCTGCTTATGCATGTGGTAAAGATCAGTACCATGATACCTCTTGTTTTTCTCCTGCTGGCCATATCCGCAGACTACGCCTTCGGGGAAGGGAGCCGCTGGAAAAACGCATTGCTTGCGGCAGTGCTGCTCATCTGGTTTGGCGGTACTATGGCAGGCCTTGTGGAGGATAAAAAGAACGAGCGGGCCGTGAATCTGATGCTGGAAGAAGAGATGGCCCTGTATCCATCGGATACCATGGTCTTTGTACGGGATCACGGCTGCGGATACGACAAGATACCGCTGCTTTCCAATTATAGGCGGCTGTACCTGCTCACAACGGATGAAGGCTGGGAGGGGCGTAAAGAGGAAATGCTCTCTGCAGCGGGACAAAGCGGCCTTATCCTTTTTGACGGGAGCGGGGAGACGGTCTCTGCAGTGGAAAGCTGGCTGTCGGAAGCCGGCTACGGTACTGAGGTGCTCTTCGGGGATGCACAGTGTACGCTGCTTAAACTAAAGGAACTTAAGGCGGATGAGCGATAACTGTGCCTTGCTATATCCGCTGTAAAAAAGTATAATTATTCATGATCATAAGCCCGGATGGCTTAAAGAATAAAAAATATGACATGGAGGGAAAAGGAATGAAGAAAAAGTTCCGTAACATTCTGGCAATGCTTGCGACGGTACTGCTCTGCTTTTCGGAACTCGGGAGCATAGCCGTGCAGGCAGCGGACGAGCCGCTCATCGAGGCGGAGGAAGAAACGGAAGCCGTTGACGAAGCAGAGGAAGCTTTGGCGGAGGAAGGAGAAGATCTTTCCGATCCCGAAGAAGCGGAGCCTGTTGAAGAGAAGGAGGAGACCGTTCTTCCGGATGGCGCCCTTTCCGATTATGAGGTGGGGGAAGACGAAACCCTGGTTCATACGGAAGTGATCCAATGGGCGGCACCGGTAGTAAATGAGGCCCTTCCGAAGAGAGCACGCATGAGGGCTTGCGGCTACCTGGACGAAGAACTGCACAGTCATAAAGGCGTACGCATCGTTGATTCTTTCTGGAAGGATGAGGGGAGTAGCTGTGTAAATGACGGTCAATATGATTTTTACTTTAAGCTGGAAACCCTGGAGGGATACCGTTTTGCGGATGACTTTACACCTTCCATGAGTTACGAGGGCATTTTCGACACGAAAAACCCCAACGGTACGGAAGCCGTAAAGGCTGCGACGGACAGAGAAGGTTACTGGGTGTATACCTACACGGCTCCCTCCAGAGATGAAATGGTAAGACTGCCGTCTTTAACGATCGAGGTCCCGGATGGGAAAGAATACCTGGGGAGCGGGAAGCCGGCTATGGTATCCTTCAGCGGAAGTGAAGCAGAAAACTATTGTACCTTTGTTGAGGAATATATCCTTGTATCCGACTGGTCATCCTTAAGTGAGGAGGGATATCCGCTGAATGCAGGCAAGTACAAGCTGGTGGTCAAGGGCACCGGTATATACTCCGGCAAGGTGGAAAAGAGTTTTGAGATAAAACCCAGCAAGGTCACGGTCGAACCCTACCCTGCATACAAGACCTACGGGAAGGCAGATCCGGAATTGGAATTTACTAATGATGCGTTTTATGCGATACGGGATGAGTTCCTTGCATCCCTGGAGGGAAGCCTGAGCCGCGAACCCGGAGAGTATGTGGGTTTCTATCCCATATCCCAGGGGAGTCTGAAGCTTCGGGATGATGTGCATAATTTTACACTGCGCTGGGAAAACGACTGGGATGCACAACTCAGTATCGAGCCGGTGCAGCAGAAGCTGGAGGTGATCCGTTCTCTGCGCGCCAAGCCCGGCGATCTGATCACAGCGGATGATTTTGAAAGCTGCGTGCGTTTCAGTTCTCCCTCGGTAAACGGCGTAAGCGGAGGAGATCTTTCCTTCCGGGTCGTTAGCGGAAATGAGCTGTACACTAAAGTTGATAATGCAACGATGAAGATCCAGAACGGAAACGGCGTGATCACCCTGGAAGTTACGGCCAAAGCTGTGGATGTGAACGGAGACGGTACGGCGGAATTCAAGGCCACTCCTTATAATACATACAAGATCAATATCTATGTGAACGAAAAAGATGATACTGCCATTACGACGGCTTATCAGGAGGTGGAACTGAACTGCGGCGCCGCCCCCATACAGCTGGCTGCAAAGGCAGAACCTGCCGGGACCAACGGTAAGTTCAGCTACAGCGTTGCGGATGAAAAGATAGCCACAGTGGATGCGGACGGAACGCTTACAGCGGGGAACGGGGGAAGTACCGTTGTCACAGTGGAGTATGAATCGGATGAATACTGGGCACTGCTGCTGATCCCGGTCAAGATCACGAAGAATGCCGGCCCTGCTGCACCCGAAGGCTTAAGCACCCGTGCACCTCAGAATCTGTACGGACAGGGCCGCATCCTCGGCACTACTTCCGCCATGGAATATGCTTCACTTCAATACGAAGATTATGAACCCTGCGGAGATGGGGAGACAGCTGTAATTCCCGGTAAGTACAAAGTGCGTTATGCGGAGACGGATCATGAGCTGGCCGGCGAATTTGTGCAGGTGGAGGTAGGGAGCTATCAGCATGATAAGAGCGCCACATTGCATGTGGAACGGGTGGACGAGAAGCCCCTGGTATATGACGGGACTCCCAAGGAACCGGGGATCTATGTGTATTATTCCGGAAGTGATTATGATGAATATGAAGTAAAATACTCCAACAATACGGCTGCGTTTGAACTGCCGGAAGGAAAGAGCTTCGCGGATTACAGCGATGACGAGCTGAAGACCATGAAGGCTCCTGTGGCCGAGGTTAAGGTGAAAGGCAATGTTACGGGAGAGAGGCGCATATACTTCGAGATCGAGAGAAAGAGTATCGCTAAATATGATGACCGGGGAAATACGCCCTGGATCGAAGCTGTGGAACCTGCAGATCCGAAGGATCCCGCCCTGTACTACGGAGATTACCGTCTGGGTAAAGATGATATCGAATTCAGCGTAAGCGGAGAAAGCATCATCGTCAACGGCAAAGGAAACTTCAAAGGCAGCCGAACCCTGGAAGCCTCCACTGTGACCGGTACAAAGAAGCTGAATGCTAAACTCCTGGTGAAAAAGTATAAGTTTACCGGCCGTGAGCAGGAACTGACTTTTGATGACGGCGAGAATAAAAAACCCTCTATCCGTGTATATGATGCGGCGGATAAGAAAAAGACGGCGCTCCAGGAGGGGGATGATTATGCTGTGATCTATCCTGCGGATATGATCAGCGCCGGCACCAAGAATATCACCATCGTGGGCCTGGATGAGTACAGCGGCAGTACCGTTACTGTACCGATCAAGGTATCTCCGGCCAAACTGAAGAAAAGCCAGCTTGATATAGAGATGCCCACTGCGGTTGATTATTATCCCGGGACGGTGCAGATCGACGAAGCTATCAGCATCTTTGCAAAGATCAACGGGAATTTGATCCCTCTTAAGCAGGATGTGGACTATACCCTGAAATATGCCAATAATAAAAAAGCAGGTAAAGCCAGGGTGAGCATACGCTTTATCGGCAACTTGAAGGGAACGGGCACGGTCAGCAGGAAGTTCACCATTGCAAAAGCGGAGCTGTTTTCCTGTGACATCGCCCTTACGGATGTGAAGTACGAAGGAAAAGCCGGTACCTATTATTCGGCCCCTTATATCTTTTATGAGGGAGAAGCAGTACCCAAAAAACAGTACAAGATAGAATACTTCAATTATGATACCGGTAATAAGATCACCAAGAGCAAAAAGATCAAGCTTGAGGAGGGTGAGCGCCGCATCCGTGTTGATGTAAAGATCACCGGCAAGGGTAACTTCAAGGGCGTATGGGAGTCATTCTATTGGGTCTATGATCCCGGCGAGATCGAGAACGATCCGTATATCTATGACATGTCAGGAGCCACTGTCAAGATCACGGATATGGAAGGAAACGAACTGGACAAGCTGGTCTATACCGGCGACCGTCAGACCCTCGGAAGGGATTTTGACCTGAGGGTAAGCTGCAAGGGACGCGACGGTAACGTATTCCAACTGGATGATAAGGATTACTCCGTAGAAGTGCTGAATAATACTTACAGCGGCACCATGACCCTGGTCCTGAGCGGAATAGACGGCTGGGGGAAAACGGTAACGCAGGAGACACCCGGCTGGGTAGGTTCCGTGGTGGTGGAGATCCCCATAGTTCCCGTCCAGGGATAGGATAAGTCAAATATTAAATATGTTAAGCGGGCAGCCCTTTCGGGGCTGCCTGTTTCATACTTGCCATTTTAACGGCCATTACGTATAATGTAGTAACCCCGATTCTTCGCAAGAGGCGGCTCTGCCGCTTGTCTGTGTCCGGTTCCAACATTGTCGATGCGCTGAGAACACAAGACAGTCGGGGGTTTACACGGACGAAAAGGAACGCTTCGCAGGCGGAGGATGCTTTTGGAGCGGCTGAGAACGGAAGAGCGGATATGCGGCTGGAAGAAGATTACGACGAATATGATGAGGAGCGAGAGGAGCTTCGGGGGCGTTCGGCCCGGAGTATGAAAGGCGCGGGAATGATCATCGCGCTTTTTGTGCTGCTCACCATAGGCATAGTGGTCATCGCCAATCAGGGAAGCGGGAATACGACAGGCAGCGGACAGCCGGTGGAGCATTCTCCCGCAGCGGATTCCTGGAACAATCCGGACCATGAAGAGGTTACGGCTCTGGTGGAAGGGGGGCGCGGTACCGCAGAGGATCTGGATTTCTGGTATGCCTATCCCACCAAAACACCGGAGATGCTGACGGTTTCCGTTAATGAACCTACACCCACCGAGTCTGCGGAGGAAGCGACACCGGAGGAAGATAAGCCCTCCGTATCCGAGGACGGGATGCATACCCTGATCCGTTATGATGACGGTACCCAGGAGTGGGCGGATATCAATCCCTATCTCTCCCGGAACAATTATGATTTTTCCGGCCTGGTCTATAAAAAGCCCTTTATGAGCTATTACGAGAATAACAGCAAACGCAGCTTTACCGGAGTGGATATTTCCAAGGATGAGGATTTTGTGGATTTTAAACTGCTGAAGCGTTCGGGTGTGGATTTTGTGATGCTGCGCCTGGGCCAGCGGGGCTATTCCACGGGGGAGATAAGCCTGGATGATAACTTTGTGGAGAATTACCAACGGGCCGCCGAGGCCGAGCTGGATGTGGGGGTGTATTTCGTTACGGCGGCCATCACCACGGAGGAAGCCAAGGAAGAGGCGGACTTCTGCATACGTACACTCAGCGAAAACCAGGTGGTACTGACCTATCCCCTGGCTCTTTCCACGAAACAGCTGGGCAGCGGCAAGGCCAGGACGGACGATCTGGAGAAGATGCCCCGGACCAACTGTGCCCTGACCTTTATGCGCACGGTGGAGCAGGCGGGCTTTTTCTCCCTGCTGTACGGGGACAAGGCAACGCTGATCAAGAAATACAGTCTGGGCTCCATGATCGCTTATGATATCTGGTATTCCGAACAGGCGGATATACCCGATTATCCCTATCAGTTCGTGATGTGGCAGTACGATCTGGGAGGAAAGGTGGACGGTATCGCCGGCGGTGCCAGGCTGAACCTCTGTTTTATGGATTATAAAGTGCGATAAAAAAGTCTTTTCTTTGTGAGCCGCACATGTTATAATGTCTGCGCTGACGAAGGTTTTTTATCCCGGACAGTCACGGGATATGATAAACGGATGAGGTGAGGAAATGAAAAAGATCGTTGGGATCACATCGGGTTTACTTACTCTGATCATGGCTTTAAGCATTCTGGCACAGCCGGTCTCCGCACTGGCGGCTCCCGAGCTTATGCCGGAGGGGGAATGGTTTGACGGCGAATATTATGCCGCCAATAATCCGGATGTGGTGGCTTATTACGGTTCCACCAATGCAAAGCTCATGTATGAGCATTACAAGAAATTCGGACGTATGGAAGGCAGAGCGCCCCTTTCACCCGAGGATGCGGAAGCTCTTTCCGTGAACGCGGCTTCCATGAACAGCATCTATATGCGCGGCATTGCCACCATCGGCTCCACCAACGAGCGTTTAAGCGATGCGGTGGTACGTTCCTATTTCAACCGTTCCGTATTCATCGGTGATTCCGTTATGGTAGGATACCAGCTGTATCTGGGAGCCCATAAGGAATCCCTGGCCAGCGGAGCCAAGTTCCTGGCAGCCACCAGCTATGCCACCTTCCATGCCCTGAAGGAAGACAGCAATATGCATCCCATGTACCGCGGTGTAAAGCAGGCGGTATGGAAGAGCATTGCCGAGATGGATGTGGACCGCGTATTTATCATGCTGGGTACCAACGACCTGGTAGGTCTGGAGCCCGGAACCATCAGCACCAATATCTACAAGCTGGTGGATAAGATCCGTGCAGCCAAGCCCGGGGTGGAAGTGAACATCATCAGCATGACGCCGGTATATGCGGGAACCAACAAGGGTTATCTGAACAACGATTGCATCGATGCACTGAACATCCTGTTGCTGCAGGGTGCTATCGAGCACAACACGGGCTTCGTGGATATCAACTCCTATCTTAAGGGTGATGACGGAGCGATCCTGCCCGCTTATTCCAGTGACCATTATGTACACGAGACCGCCGCGGCCTATGCCATCTGGGATATGCATCTGCGTATCTACGCTTCCGGCGGGATGTAAGAAATACCACTACAGTGTTTATCCACGGCGGCTTTTTAAGCCGCCGTTTTTGAAAGGAGAAAAAGGATGCTGAAAGAATATCCCCTGGGAGGGGTACTGCTGAAAGACCCCGTTTGCATAAATGCTTTCGAAAAGGATGTGGCCTATCTTAAGAGGCTGGATGAGGAAAGGCTCCTTGCGGGCTTTTATGAAACAGCCGGGCTGGCATCAAAAAAGATGCGTTACGGCGGATGGGAGAATATGCTGATCGGCGGACATACCCTGGGGCATTATCTGACGGCGGCCTCCCAGGCTTATGCAAATGCGCAGTGCTCCGAAGAGGACAGAGAGATCCTTTTCGGAAAGATACGGCGCATCATAGACGGACTGCTTGAATGCCAGGCCCATTCCAAAGGAAAGTCGGGCTTTGTTTTCGGAGCCATCATCCGGGATCCGGAAAATGTTGAGCTGCAGTTCGACCTGGTGGAACAGGGAAAGACCAATATCATCACCGAATCCTGGGTACCCTGGTATACCATGCATAAGATCCTGGACGGAGTGGTAAAGTGTTACCGCCTGTGCGCCTATGAACCGGCCCTTACACTGGGCAGCGGCATAGGGGACTGGACCTATGCCAGGGCCTCAGCCTGGTCACGGGAGACCCATCATACGGTGCTCAGCATAGAATACGGCGGCATGAACGATGCCCTTTACGAACTGTATCAGTGCACACAGAAGCCGGAGCACCTTATGGCGGCCCATCTGTTTGATGAAGAGGAACTGTTTAAAGCTGTCATGAAGGGGGAACGCAATGTTCTGAACAACCGGCATGCCAATACCACCATTCCCAAATTCCTTGGAGCGCTGAAGCGCTATATGACCCTCGGAGATACCGTATACCTGGACTATGTAAAATGCTTCTGGGACATGGTGATAATGCATCACAGCTATGCTACCGGCGGAAACAGCGAGTGGGAGCATTTCGGGGAAGATGACATACTGGATGCGGAGCGTACCAACTGCAATAACGAGACCTGCAATACCTATAATATGCTGAAGATGACCCGGGAGCTGTTCCGTATCACGGGAGAGAAGAAATATGCGGAATATTACGAAAATACGCTGATCAACGCCATCCTTTCCTCCCAGAACCCGGAGAGCGGTATGACCATGTATTTCCAGCCCATGGCAACGGGCTATTTCAAGGTTTACGGTACGGAGTTCGATAAATTCTGGTGCTGTACGGGCAGCGGCATGGAGAATTTCACCAAGCTGAACGACAGCATATATTTCAGTGATGAGGAAGGCATTTTTGTAAATCTCTTTATCTCTTCGGAGCTTAAGGATGAGGCTCTGGGGATAAAGCTCATTCAGGAAAGCGACTTCCCGCGGAGGAATACGGCCCGTTTTACCCTTAAAGCAACGGACGGAAGGGACGCACGGCAGTTAAAGCTCCGTATACGCAAGCCGGACTGGGCGGATGAGAGTGTGCTTAAGGCAGAGGGGCTTGGCGTTAAAGAAGAGGGAGGATACTTTGTTGCGGAGGGTTTATTCAGGGACGGAGCTGTTCTTGAGCTTCGCTCAGGAATGAGCGTCCGTGCAAAGGGGCTGCCGGACTGTGATCATGTTTTTGCCTTTTCCTACGGGCCTCTGCTTCTGTCGGCGGAGCTGGGAATTGAAGATATGAAAGACTCATCCACCGGCGTGGATGTGACCATACCGGCCAATAAGCTGGTTAAGAATGAGTATCTGACCGTTTCCGAAGGGACGGCAGAGGAGTATATCCGGAATATAAACAGACACCTCATCCGTCAGGGAGAGGAGCTGCGCTTTATTCTTACGGGTACGGATATGGAGCTTACGTTTACACCGCATTTCAGTAAGACCAGGGAACGCTATGGGATCTACTGGTATTTCCTGGACCGGGAAGGCGGGAACGAAGCGGCGGAAGAGCAGCGCAGGGCGCGGGAAGAGGAGGAAAAGAGAAGGGAAGCACTTCTGGATACCGTGCAGCCCGGATACGGACAGTACGAGAATGACGCTTTTCATGACATGGAGGAAAAGAATACCACAGGGGTGACGGATCTGGGGACTTCGCGCCAGGCCGGCCCGGGGGGATATTTCTCTTACTTTATGAGAGCGGCGGAGGGAGAAGAACTGCTTCTGGAGCTGCACCTTCTGCGGGAGGATAACGGAAAGATGCTTGCCGTGAGCGTCGGAGAGGAAGAGATCTTCCGCAAACGGCTGCACTATACGGGAAGACTGTCCGAATATGTGCTGAAGCTCCCCCTTGCTGAGGAGCTGGTGCGCCGGAATCTGCTTGATCGGAAAAGCGAAGAGGGTGAGGTGCCGGCCCTTCGTATCAGCTTCCGGGGTGGCATGTTTGAGCCCTCCGCCAGAGTGTTCGGCTTTATTTATCTTCTGAAAAAATACCTGTGACGATCCGCCTTTACGTAACTTGTAAGTTGGATATATTTGGAGTATAATACACAATACGGGCAATAGGTCCGTAGGGAGAGGTATATGGGGGTAAAGAAAGAAAAGAAGCTTCGCCGCATTGCGATCTTTGCGAACGGCTGGAGCTGTGAATTCTTAAGTATAGCCATCGAAGCGATCCGCGGCGAAGCTGTTAAGGACGGCGCGGATGTCTTCGTTTTTGTGAATTATAATCTTCCCGGGGGTGTGAACAGCAAGGCCAACCGGCAGAAGCAGCTTTTTAACCTCTTTGATGCGAAGGAATATGACGGGGTCATTGTTTTAGCCAATACCCTGAATACCAAAGAGGAAACCGAAGCCATACAGGAGTGCCTGGAGGGCAGCGGCATCCCCGTGGTATCCACTGAAGTTCCCTTCCCCGGGGCAGCCTTCCTGGGCAGTGATAATTATCACGGAGTATACGAGCTGGCACAGCATCTGATGAATGAGCACAAGGTAAAGAATGTGGTCTATGTCAGCGGCTATGAAGGGAACGAAGAGAACGCCATAAGGAAAAAGGCTCTGGCGGACGCACTTGCGGAACGGGATCTGGTGATCCAGGATACGATCTATGGGGATTTTGATTTCTACCGTACCAGTGTGGAAGCGGGCAGATGGCTGGAAGACGGGAATTCCCTGCCGGATGCTTTTGTCTGCGCGAATGATCATATGGCACTGGGGATCATCTCCAGTCTTTTCCAGCGCGGCATTGATGTGCCCGGAGATGTGATCGTTACGGGCTTTGACAATATAAGGGACGGACAGTATACTTCACCTCTGGTGGCTACCGTGAGCCGGGGCTGGGATGAGCTCTGTGTGAACGCATACAGGCTTCTGGCAAAACAGCTGGAGGCTCCGGACCCCGGCTACGAAAAGCTTTATCCTTCGTACTTTATCCCTTCCGAGAGCTGCGGATGTCCGGCTCCGGAGGAAGCCATACGCAGGCGCCTGGAAAAGATGCGGAATCTGCGGGGCGAGATGAGCGACATGAGCATGGTGGATTTCTTCTTTCAGGAGATCCGGCTGGCCATGGCAAAGGTGGAAAGCAAGGAGCAGTTCCTGGAGGTGGCCGAAAGGACCCTTGGAAAGCGGCATTTCTTCGGAAATGATTACAGCATATGCATCGATCCCATCTTTTTTGCCGAGAGGAACGAGGAGAATCTGAGGGACCGGGAACGCTACAGCGAGCGCATCCTCTCCATCTATGAGCACAGGGACGGTGGTCCCGCGGGGCAGGGTGAGATGATGACATCGGATCTCTATCCCGGATACAAAAACGAGGAGGGTGTATCCAACCTGTATGTGATCGCTGCCCTGTATACGGAAAACATGGGTATAGGTTACCTGATCCTGAAGAACAATCCCTCGATCATCTATGAGTCGAGTTTCCGGCGCTGGATCAATAATCTGGAAAGTCTGATGATCAATATAAGGCAGTATATCTTCGCCCAGAAAGACAACCGGGCCCTGCGGGAGATCTACATGTCGGATTATCTGGCCGAGACCTATAACCGTAACGGCTGCGAAAATGTCATCTTTCCTTATATCGAAGGGGAGAAGAAAGAGCGCCGAAAGGTCATGCTGCTCTTTGTGGATATCAACTGCATGAAAGAGATCAATGACGAGTACGGTCATCTGAACGGGGATCTGGCCATTAAGGTCACGGCCAAGGCACTGAAGGAATCACTGCCGGAAAGCTGGCTCTTCGGCCGCTACGGCGGGGATGAATTCATTGCGGTGGGACCTGCCGGCGGGCGTACCGTGGAAGGATGCAGGGAACGTTTTGAGGTGAGTATGAAGCGTATCACCAAGCGCATGAAGCTTCCGTTCACGTTGAGTGCCAGTCTGGGAGCGCACCTGATCCTGCCGGAGGATGAAGGGAGCGTTGAAGATTTCATCCGTATGGCGGACGAATCCATGTACGAGGAAAAGGAAAAAGCCCACCGTCTTTTGAGGGAAGAACGGAAGAGGCGCGAAGCTGAATAGGAATACATAGGGGAGGAACTATGATGAAAAGTTATAAGGAAATGTCAAAAGAGGAACTGAAGGCAGAGGGTGCAAGGCTCAACGAGGAGTATCAGAAATTCCTGGCCAAGAACCTGCATCTGGACATGAGCCGCGGAAAGCCCTGCAAGGAGCAGCTGGATATTTCCATGGGGATGATGGATGTGCTGAATTCCAAGGTGGATCTGCGCTGTGAGGACGGCACGGACTGCCGGAACTACGGCTGTCTGGACGGTATACCCGAGGCCAAGCAGCTGCTGGGTGATATGATGGAGAATCATCCGGATAATATCATCATCTACGGCAATTCCTCGCTGAACGTGATGTACGATACCGTGGCCCGGGCCATGACCCACGGCATCATGGGCAATACCCCCTGGTGCAGGCTGGATAAGGTAAAGTTTTTATGTCCGGTACCCGGCTATGACCGTCACTTTGCCATCACCGAATATTTCGGCATCGAGATGATCCCCGTGCCCATGAGTCCCGAGGGGCCGGATATGGATATGGTGGAGGAGCTGGTAAGGAAAGACGCTGCTATCAAGGGGATCTGGTGCGTGCCCAAGTATTCCAATCCCCAGGGTTATTCCTATTCGGATGCAACCGTACGCCGTTTTGCAAGGCTTGAGCCCGCAGCTACGGATTTCCGTATCTTCTGGGATAACGCATACTGCATCCATCATCTTTATGATGACGATCAGGATTATCTTGTGGAGATCCTGGCGGAATGCAAGAAGGCCGGTCATCCCGATATGGTATATAAGTTTGCTTCCACTTCCAAGATCACTTTCCCGGGAAGCGGTATAGCGGCTCTGGCCACATCCCTCAACAATCTGGAAGATATCAAGAAGCAGTTAAAGAATCAGACCATAGGCCATGATAAGGTGAACCAGCTGCGTCATGTGCGTTTCTTCAAGGATATCCACGGTATGACGGAGCATATGAGAAAGCATGCCGACATCATCAGACCCAAGTTCGAGATGGTGGAGCAGATGCTTTCCGAAGGATTGGACGGCCTTGAGATCGGCACATGGACAAAGCCGAAGGGCGGATACTTCATCAGCTTTGATGCCCTTGACGGCTGCGCAAAGGAGATCGTGAGCAAGGCGAAAAAAGCCGGTGTGGTCATGACCGGGGCCGGAGCTACCTGGCCTTACGGAAAGGACCCGCAGGATTCGAATATCCGTATAGCACCGACTCTTCCTCCGGTGGAAGAGCTTAAGACGGCTACGGAGCTTTTTGTTCTTTGTGTTAAACTTGCCAGTGTTGAGAAGCTTCTGGAAGCATAAAAGGGTGTATACATGGATAAGATCCTGAAGGAAGGGATCCCGCTGGAACTTGTAGGATCCCGCTTTAATCTTGATGATGCGGAGGCACAGGAAAAAAAGATGGCCGCCTCCGTTCATGAGGTGATCGACAGCAGTCATATCGTGCTCACCAATCCGCTGATCCGGTCGAGGATGATCCCCATGCATAAGGGGGAGCGCTACAACGCGTTCTTTTTCTCGAATAAGATCTACCAGGCGCCCATCGTGATCCGGGGAAACAGGCGGGAAGGCACTTTTCATCTTGTGGAAGCCGAGCTTACCGGCACGCTGCAGAAATACGAGCGCAGGGAATTCTTCCGTCTGGAGGTTTCCGTACCCCTGCGTTACCTTGTGCTGTCGGCGGATAATGCCAAGGATTTTCAGGAGGCTGTAAAAAACGGCAGCCTTCTTACGATGGAAGGCTTTAAGGAATGCACTACGCTGGATATCAGCGGCGGCGGGATACGTTTTACCGCGCCGGATCCCATTCCCCAGAATTCAATGATCATCACGCATCTGGTGGCAACGACTCCCGCGGGAAAGAACAGGAACTATGTGTTCCTCGGAAAGCTTATTCGTACGGGGCTTTTGAACGGGTCACGGGATATATACGATCACCGTCTACAGTTTGTGGATATGAAGCGGGAAGCCAGGGAAGAATTTGTACATTTCATCTTTGAATGGGAGAGAGACCGGCTCAAGAAAAGGAGCGGTCTGTAGACCACAATATCTAGTGTATTTTTTTGAAAAAATAGTGTTTGCCTATTGCCAAATCCCGTAAATAGTGGTATTCTGCTTAATGGCAGGAGTTCAAATGCCGTAAATCATTATATTTGAGAGGAGAAAAAGATGAACAAGGCAGAATTAGTCGAAGCTATGGCAAAGCAGTCCAAGCTGTCCAAGGCAGATGCGGAGAAAGGTCTTAACGCTTTTGTTGATGTGGTCAAGAAGGAGCTGGCCAACAAGAAGGGTGACAGAAAAGTTCAGCTGGTAGGCTTCGGTACCTTCGAAGTTGCCGAGAGAAAGGCTCGTACCGGCCGCAATCCGTCCACCGGCGAGACCATCAAGATCAAGGCTTCCAAGGCTCCTAAGTTCAAGGCCGGCAAGGCTTTCAAGGATGCTGTTAACGGCGCTAAGAAGAAATAAGCTTTGTTTTTTCAAGCGCTCCCATAAGGGGGCGCTTTTTTTATTTGTGAATTTTCTAAAAGTTCATAATTTGTTCACTGGTACTTAAGCCGTATTTCTGCTATAATACGATTGTCATCTTCGGCATTTGCGAAACGGAGGTTTTATGCAGAAATACAAGATCGGCGATCATGTGATGTACGGCTTTTCGGGGGCTTGCGAGATCGTGGAGATCGGGACTCTGGATTTTGCCGGACCGGATAAGGTTTATTATTCTTTAAAGCCGGTATATGATGCGAGGGACACTATCTATGTTCCTGTAGCCAAAGAAGATGAGATCGTCCGCAAGGTGATCGGAAAGAAGAAAGCGCAGGAGCTGATCAAACAGATCGGAGAGAGCGGGCTTAAAGGAGAACTGCCCGACAGGGAAGGCTGCGAGGATATCCTGCATTCGGCGGATGGTCTGGAGGTCAGTAATCTGATCCGCCTTTTGCGTAACCTTCGGATACAGAATAAAAAGAATCACAAGGGGCTGAATATTGCCGATGCCAAGCTCCTGACCTATGCGGAGCGTATAGTGACCAGCGAGATGGCAGTGTCTCTGGCCATCAGCATGGAAGATGCTATGGGTATGCTGAATACGGCCCTTGGTTGATAAGATCGGGATAAGATTATGAATGGGGCGAGCCTTCGCCCCTTTTTTACTGCACGGAACAGTTTAAAACGGAGGTTTGGAAGATGGACGACAAGGCCAGGATGAAGGAACTGGTAGAACTGCTCAACAGGGCTTCCAGGGCGTATTACGCGGAAGACAGGGAGCTGATGAGCAATCTGGAATATGATGCGCTCTATGATGAGCTGCTTGCGCTGGAGGAGAAGTGCGGGACCGTACTGAGCGACAGTCCTACCCAGAAGGTGGGCTATGAATCCGTGGACTTCCTTCCGAAGGAAAAGCATGCATCTCCCATGCTTTCTCTTGGGAAGACCAAATCCAGGGAAGAGCTTGCCTCCTGGCTGGGGGATCATGAGGGCCTGCTTTCCTGGAAGGAGGACGGGCTTACGGTGGTCCTCACCTATCGGGGCGGGGAACTGGAAAAGTGCGTTACCAGAGGCAACGGCGAGACCGGTGAGGTGATCACTCCAAATGCGAGAGCCTTTAAGAACCTGCCGCTGCGCATTCCCTTTAGCGGGGAGCTTGTGGTCCGGGGAGAAGCGGTGATCGGCTATAAGGATTTTGAAGCCATCAATGCTGATATCCCGGAAGAGGGGGCAAAGTATAAGAATCCCCGGAATCTCTGCAGTGGCTCCGTGCGGCAGCTGGACAGCGCGGTGACGGCAAGACGGAATGTCAAGGTGATGATCTTTAATCTGGTGAGTGCCGAGGGAAAGGACTTCGACAATTCCATGGAAAAGCAGTTCCTGTTCCTGAAGGAGCTGGGCTTTGAGGTGGTGGAATATGAAAGGGTGAATGCGGCCAATGTGGAGGAGGCTGTCGCGCGTTTTGAAGAACGTATCGCCGGAAACGACATCCCCTCCGACGGACTGGTGCTGGCTTATGATGATCTGGCTTATGCCGCATCCCTGGGAAGGACCGCCAAATTCCCCAGGGGAGCCATCGCCTTCAAATGGGCGGATGAAATGGCGGAGACAGAGCTCCTGGCCATGGAGTGGAACACTTCCAGGACAGGGCTCATAAATCCCGTGGCCATATTTGCTCCTGTGGAACTGGAGGGTACCCGGGTAAGCCGGGCCAGCGTTCATAATGTGAGTATCATACGGCAGTTGCAGCTGGGTATAGGAGACAGGATAAAGGTCTATAAGGCCAACATGATCATACCCCAGATCGCGGAGAACTTAAGCCGCAGCGACGGACTGCCCATACCGGAACACTGCCCGGTATGCGGAGGGGCTACCCGTATCGAAAAGGATGCCGACAGTGAGGTGCTGCGCTGCTTAAACGAAGACTGCCCTGCCAAGCAGCTCCAGCGTTTTGTGCATTTCGCGGAGCGGGATGCCATGAACATTGACGGCCTGAGTGAAGCCACACTGGAAAAGCTTATAGCAGCGGGGCTGATCCGCGGCTTTGCGGATATCTACCGCCTTAAGGACAGGCGGGAGGCTCTGCTTGGGCTGGAAGGCTTTAAGGATAAGGCGGCAGACAAGCTTCTGGCAGCCGTTGAAAAGAGCCGCAGCACCACACTGATGCGCCTGCTTGCCGCCATAGGCATTCCGGGAGTGGGAGTGGCCAATGCCAGGACCATCGCTCTGCATTTCGATCAGGAGCTGGATGGCATAAGAAAGGCGGAAAAGGAAGAGCTGTCGGCCATTGACGGTGTGGGTGAGGTAATGGCCTGTGATCTTTATTCTTTTATGCGGGATGCGGCGAACATTTCCATGCTTGACGAGCTTTGCGCCGAACTTGAGATACGTAAGGAAGAAGTGGGGGCAGCGGATGAACGGATAGGCGGAAAGACCTTTGTTGTTACGGGCTCCCTGGAGCATTTCGAAAACAGGAACGCACTGAAGGCTGTGATAGAAGCCAGGGGCGGAAAGATGGCGGGCTCGGTGAGCGCTAAGACGGAGTGCCTGATCAATAACGATGCGGCCAGCGCTTCGAGCAAGAATAAGACAGCCCGTTCCCTGGGGGTGAAGATCCTTACGGAGGAAGAATTCATGAAAGAGTATCTGGAGTGAGCAGCTCCCGCTTTGCAGCTTAAGGAGAAGGGTCAGCCCAGATCGTAAGGGGTCACCTGGTAGACATAGTAGTTCAGCCAGTTACTGTAAAGCATATTGCAGTGGGCGCGCCACTGGAGCACCGGCCGGAGGGAAGGGTCGTTGTTCGGATAATAATTTAAGGGCAGATGGATGGGAAGATCCTTGGCTTTGTCGCGTTTGTATTCCTCATCCAGGGTATAACGGTCATATTCCGGGTGGCCCATGAGAAAAATCTGTCTTCCGTCGTGGGTCATGCAGAGCAGTATGCCTGCCTCGTCGGATTCCGCCAGCACCTTGAGCCGGTCTTCGTCATGGATGGCTTCCGGACGTATGGTGGTATGGCGGGAATGAGGGGCACAGAAGATATCGTCGAAGCCCCTCACCAGCGGAGTGCGGCGGTGCAGCACACGATGCCGGTAGATGCCGAAGAGTTTCTCCGGCAGCTGTATCTTTTCGATACCGAAGTGATGATACAGGGCGGCCTGGGCTCCCCAGCAAATGTGAAGGGTGGAAGTGACATGTGTCACCGACCAGTCCATGATGCGGACCATCTCATCCCAGTAATCCACTTCCTCAAAGGGCATCTGTTCCACGGGGGCGCCGGTGATGATCAGACCGTCGAAGCGATGATCCTTTATATCGTCAAATTCGGTGTAGAAGCTGTTTAAGTGTTTTACCGGGGTGTTTTTGGCCACATGGCCGCTCACCATCAGGAAGGTCACATCCACCTGCAGCGGTGTATTGGAAAGGGCACGCAGGAGCTGGAGTTCCGTAGCCTGCTTCAGAGGCATGAGGTTCAGGATCACAACCTTCAGGGGACGGATGTCCTGGTGGGTGGCCCGGTTCTCATCCATTACAAAGATGTTTTCTTTTTCCAGCTGCTCCTTCGCGGGAAGCTCGCTCTGCACTCTGATCGGCATAAGGTGATCTCCTGATTTTATGGTGTTAAATTGCTGAATACTTAGTATAACACATCCGGATGAAAAAATCTTGCAATTTACATAAAAAAATGAGAAAATAATATGATACAAGAGACGAAAGCATGCGAGCCGATCATGCTTGCATGGTTCGGCTCGTATGCTTGAGGATCGCCCAAACATGAGCAAGTAGCGAAAATGCTTGTGAAACAAGCATTTTCGCGGATTGCGAATGTTTGGCAGGATCGCGGGAGCTTCGAAGAAGCGGAGCGATCCTGGGTATCTGTATACCACGGGATCGCGGAGCGATCCTGTGGTATCATATATATTTATTGAGAAGAATATTATGGTAACAAGCTACGCGCAGGCCTGCGCCGTGCTGGGGGTAGAAGCCGGGGCGGAGCCGGAGACCGTAAAAAGTGCATACCGCAGGCTGGCGAAGCAGCTGCATCCGGATGCCCATCCGAATCAGAGCGAGAGCATACGGGAAGCCTATCTTCTGGTGACGGAAGCTTATGATTACATGCTCTCGCATAAGGAAGAGGCTGTGGAATTCCCGGCGGTACGTGTCATGGGAAGTCCCATAGGAAACAGGACTTCCACGGCGGAGAGGACCGCAGACCGCAGGCGCTTCGATGAAAAATACAAAGAACGCAGGGCTGCCTATAAGCAGAAGCTTACGGAAGAGCTGAATGAGCGTAAGGCAGATATGGACCGTAAGCGGCATGAAAAAGAACTGCTGAATGAGATACGCATGATAAGGCTGGCCGCAGCCATCAGTGCCGCGCTGAAACAGGAAGCGGAGGTGCAGGATGTCGGTTGATCTCAGGGATCCGCTGTACCGCCCCAACATCGCTTATCTGAAAAAAGAAGCATACAGCGGCAGCATGGAGGGATTGCGCTTCAGGCTAAAACGTGAAGCGGGAGAGGAAGGCGAGGCAGACAGCCTGTCTTTGGTGATATGGCCCGAACCGTATTGTTTCGAGAAAACAGCGGATGAGGAAAAACACAGCCGCAGCTACAGCTTTGATGAAGAAGGGCTGGAGGCGGCCATAAGCTATTTAATGTCTCTTCAGGGGGATGAAAAATGAAAAAACGTTCCAGTCTCAGAAAAAAAACAATCACGACCATGACGGTATGCATAACCGTACTGGTGATCTTTTCCATCGTGGTCTCCTACCTTTTCTACTCCAACGCCATCACGCTGGGAGTGACCTCGGATCCGGAAGCGGACCGGCGGAGTTTCTTCCTGATCTTTACCTGTGCGGAGATACTGGTGGCCATATTGCTGATCTCCGTGGCTTCCGTCTTTTTTGACATGTATGTGGTCAAGCCCGTGAAGCGGCTTACGGAGGCTATCTCTTCCATCGAATACGACAGGGCCGGGAATTACGATGAGCGGGAGAGCAAGCAGAGCCGTCTGGCTCTCAAGAATCTCGGGATCGATTCCGGGGATGAGATCGAAGAGCTCTACCGTGCACTGCAGAAATTCCAGGTAGATACCTCGGAGTTCCTTCTGGATATGCAGAAGGGCAGCTGGGAGGAAGAGCATGATACCATGACCATGCTGGATAACAAGGAAAAGTACGAAAAGCGTGCAAGGGAGGTTTATCCCTATGTGGACCGGCTCTATATCGCCAGCCTGAATATCGTAAACCTTCATATCGTGAATGAAAGGCTGGGTGTGGAGGCCGGTGATTCCATCATGGCCAAGGTGGCCAGGGAACTGAGACGCATCAGTTCGGATAAGATCCATACCTACCGCATCGTGGATGATCATTTCCTTGTGATCATGGTGGGGGTAACGAAGGAAGACGGCCATGCCTTCATAAAGCGCTGGGTTGAGAGAGTCGGTAGACTGAACCGCGGATCGGATAATTTCGAATGCGGTATTGCCTGGGGAGATGCCTACGGTGAGGGCAATCTGGATGTGGATGATATCTACAAGCATGCCGACACCGATATGTATGTAAACGAGATAAAGCTGAAGAATGAGCTGGGAGCATAGGCATAATGCGTATCGATTGCATGGACAAACTTGACCGCCTCAACTTCTATTCCACCATGCATTCCAATCTCGTAAAATGGTGGTTCGTGAATATGACCGAGCCTGAAGAAGAAGCAGAAGAAACGGAAGAGGAAGAGTATTACGATGCGGATGCCGCTGCGGAAGAGCTGCTGGCGGATGCACTGGGAGAGGGAAGCGATGAGCCTGAAAATGACGATCCTCTCTTTACGCATACGGACAGCCGGGGGTACGGTTATGGGCTGGACGGTTCGGATCTGAGCATCCCCCAGGCGGAGGATGTCTTTTCCGAGGAAGCCGGCATGGATCCGGAGGCGGCGGCTGTGGCCATGGAGATCTTCCAGCGTCTGCAGGCCGAGGCAGCTGCGGACGAAGCGGCCAAACAGGCAGAGATAGAGGCGGCGAAGGCAGCCCAAGGATAAGCAATGGATGTTTATGTTTTCTTTTATATCTGCTGGGCAGTAGGTTCTCTGGTGGGGACCGGGCTTCTGTTTGTGACATCCGGACAATCTCTGCTGCTCTGCTTAAGCGGCGGGATGATCGGCGGCTGGGTCTTTGCCATCACCCTGGCCTTCCTTTATTTCATCGTGAAGGATTCGGGGCGGAATGCGGGAAGCGGTGAGGATTAGCCTTGATTTCCCGGAGGGAAATGATCTAAAGAAGTGAGGAAAGAGGAAATGCTTGACGGGATATACCGCCTGGGCATCGATATCGGTTCAACGACCGTAAAGATCGCCCTTTTGAACGATAAGAACGAGGTACTTTTTGCTGATTACGAGAGGCATTTTGCAAACATAAGAGAGTGCCTGAAGGGTCTTCTGGAAAAGGCCTATGACCAACTGGGAGACATGCGTATCCGCCCGGTGATCACCGGAAGCGGCGGACTTACCCTGGCGAAACATCTGAAGGTCATCTTTGTACAGGAGGTGCTGGCTGTCAGCACATCCCTGGAGACTTTTGCTCCGAAGACGGATGTGGCCATCGAGCTGGGGGGCGAGGACGCCAAGATCATCTATTTTGAAGGCGGTAATGTGGAGCAGCGCATGAACGGCATCTGCGCCGGAGGCACGGGCTCCTTTATCGACCAGATGGCCAGCCTTTTACAGACCGATGCGGCGGGCCTGAACGAGTATGCAAAGGGGTACAAGTCATTATATACCATTGCCGCGCGCTGCGGGGTCTTTGCCAAGACCGATATCCAGCCTCTGATCAATGACGGGGCCACCAGAGAAGATCTGGCGGCTTCCATCTTTCAGGCAGTGGTGAACCAGACCATTTCCGGCCTGGCCTGCGGCAAGCCCATCCGCGGGCACGTGGCTTTTCTGGGCGGCCCCCTTCATTTCCTGCCGGAACTGAAGGCCGCCTTTATCCGTACCCTCAAACTGGATGATGAACATATCATCGACACGGAACGCTCCCACCTTTTTGCGGCCATGGGCAGTGCCCTGAATGCCACGGAGGAAGGGGAGTGCACTCTGAAGGAGATGTGTGACCGCCTGAGCAGCGAGATCCACATGGAATTCGAGGTGGAGCGCATGGAGCCGCTTTTCTCCACCCATGCGGATTATGAGGAGTTTACGGCAAGACATGATGCCCACCGTGTGGGAACGGCGGATATTAAAGAGCATAAAGGGAAGTGCTTCCTGGGTATAGATGCGGGTTCCACCACTACCAAGATGGCTCTGGTGGATGAAGAAGGGAAACTGCTATATTCCTTCTACAGTAACAATAACGGCTCGCCGCTGGAGACGGCCATCCGGGCCTTTAAGGAGATCAGGGAAGCGCTGCCGGAAGGAGTGCGTATCGCCAGGGCCTGTTCCACGGGCTACGGTGAGATGCTGATGAAAGCCGCTTTCCTTCTGGACGACGGCCAGGTGGAGACGGTAGCCCACTATTATGCGGCAGCCTTCTTTGACCCGGGAGTGGACTGCATCCTGGATATCGGCGGCCAGGACATGAAGTGCATCCGTATCAAGAAGCAGACCGTGGATTCCGTTATGCTGAACGAGGCCTGCTCTTCCGGCTGCGGCTCCTTTATCGAAACTTTCGCAAAATCCCTGAACTATTCGGTGGAGGATTTTGCAAAAGAAGCTCTTTTTGCACCTCATCCCATCGACCTGGGTACACGCTGCACGGTATTCATGAATTCCAAGGTAAAGCAGGCCCAGAAAGAAGGTGCAAGCGTGGCGGATATCTCCGCGGGGCTGGCATATTCCGTTATCAAGAACGCACTGTTTAAGGTGATCAAGGTCTCCGATGCTTCGGAGCTGGGTAAGAATATCGTTGTGCAGGGCGGCACCTTCTATAATGATGCGGTGCTGCGGAGCTTTGAACGTATCGCCGGCTGTGAGGCGGTGCGGCCGGATATCGCCGGTATCATGGGAGCCTTCGGGGCGGCACTCATCGCCAGGGAACGTTACGAGGAAGGCTATAAGAGCAGCATGCTCTCCTTTGACGAGATAGAAAATCTTGAGTTTTCCACCAGCATGGCCAAGTGCCGCGGCTGTACCAACAGCTGCCGCCTGACCATCAACAACTTTTCCGGCGGGCGTAAGTATATCTCGGGGAACCGCTGCGAAAGAGGACTGGGAAAGCCCAAGAATGCGGATAATATCCCCAATCTTTTCGATTACAAGCTCAAGCGCTTCTTCGATTATGAGCCTCTTCCTGCGGATCAGGCTTACCGGGGCGTGGTAGGTATACCCAGAGTACTGAACATTTATGAGAATTTCCCCTTCTGGGCCACCTTCTTTAAGGAGCTGAAATACAGGGTGATCCTGTCGCCCACCTCCACCAGGAAGATCTATGAACTGGGCATCGAATCCATACCCAGCGAGAGTGAATGCTATCCGGCCAAGCTGGCTCACGGTCATATCCAGTGGCTCATCGAGAGCAAACCGGATTTCATATTCTATCCCTGTCTTTTCTATGAGAGGAACGAGACCAAGGATGCGGGGAATCACTATAACTGCCCCATCGTGACCTCTTATCCCGAGAATATCAAGAATAATGTGGAAGAGATCAGCCGGGGAGAGGTGGTCTTCAGGCATCCTTTCATGAGCTTTGCGTCGGTGGATACCATCATGTCTTCCCTGGTGGAAGAGTTTTCCGAGATCCCCCGGGGAGAGGTGGCTCTGGCAGTGCAGAAGGCATGGGACGAGCTGGCGGCAGCCCATGAGGACATGCACAGAGAAGGGGAGAAGGTGCTGAAGTATATGGAGGAGCAGCACAGGCGGGGCATTGTCCTGGCCGGCCGTCCTTACCATATCGATCCCGAGATCAATCACGGCATACCGGAACTCATCAATTCCTATGGCATCGCGGTGCTCACCGAGGATTCCGTATCCCATCTGGGCAATCCCGAAAGGCCCCTGATCGTATCGGACCAGTGGATGTATCATTCCAGGCTTTATGCGGCGGCAAGCTTTGTGCGTACCCGGGACGATCTGGATCTGGTACAGCTCAATTCCTTCGGCTGCGGTCTGGATGCGGTGACCACGGATCAGGTGAACGATATACTCTCGGGCAGCGACAAGATTTACACCTGCTTAAAGATCGATGAAGTGAACAACCTGGGAGCTGCGCGTATACGCATACGCAGCCTCATCGCCGCACTGGAGGTCAAGGAGAAGCGTGCGAAGGAAAGAAAGGTGAACCCCACCAATTTCGACCGTGTGCTTTATACCAAGGAGATGCAGAAGGCGGGTTATACCATACTGGCTCCCCAGATGTCACCCCTGCATTTTGATATGTTTGCCGCGGCCTTCGGTGCCTGCGGATACAATCTTAAGATACTTACCAATGATAACCGGCATTCCGTGGATGTGGGCCTGAAATACGTGAACAACGATGCCTGCTATCCGTCCCTCTGTGTGGTGGGACAGCTGATGGAGGCCGTACTCTCGGGTGAGTATGATACCGATCATCTGGCCCTTATGATGACCCAGACCGGCGGCGGCTGCCGGGCCACCAACTATGTGGGCTTTATACGTCGTGCCCTGGAGAAGGCAGGCTACGGGCATATCCCCGTGATCTCGCTGAACTTAAGCGGCCTGGAGGCCAATCCGGGCTTCAAGCTGAGCCTGAAGCTGGGAATAAGAGTTTTGTATGCGGCGCTTTTCGGTGATATCTTTATGCGCTGCATCTACCGCATGCGTCCCTACGAGATCACGCCGGGCAGTGTGGAAGAGGTACATCAGAAGTGGCTCAAACGCTGCAACGATTTCATCACATCCCCTCATCCCGGCTTTTCGACTTACAAGCGCATGTGCCGTGAGATGATCGCGGAATTTGACAATATTCCCATCCATGAAGAGCGTAAGGTCCGTGTAGGTATCGTGGGTGAGATCCTGGTGAAGTTTGCCCCCATGGCCAACAATCATCTTGTAGACCTTCTGGAGAGTGAGGGAGCGGAAGCGGTAGTGCCGGATCTTATCGATTTCATGTACTATTGCTTCTACAATCAGATATATAAGGCGGAGCATCTGGGGATGAGCCGGAAGACTGCCCGTAATTCCCGGCTGGGGATAAAGGGTATGGATCTGGTCCGGGCCGTTTCCGTGGATGCCTTCAAAAAGAGCCGGCATTTCGATCCGCCTGTCAGCATCTTCAAGCTGGTGGATTATGCCAAGGATATCGTTTCCATCGGTAACCAGACCGGTGAGGGATGGTTCCTTACGGGAGAGATGCTGGAGCTCATCCATTCCGGTACGCCCAACATCGTATGTACGCAGCCCTTTGGCTGCCTGCCGAACCATGTGGTGGGTAAGGGTGTGATCAAGGCCCTGCGGAAGCACTATCCCGAGTCCAATATCGTGGCCATCGATTACGATCCGGGAGCCAGTGAAGTGAACCAGTTAAACCGCATCAAGCTGATGCTTTCCGCGGCCAACAAGAAAAAGAAGAAGGCCTGAGTATTATTTCTTTATCCCTCTGTAGATCCAGGCATCCAGCTGGGTCTCATACCAGTCGAAATCCTCGCTGGTACGGGCGATGATCTTGCGCAGCGGGTTGGGACCCGGAGTGAAGGTGTTGGAACCGTCTTCGTAGATCACGGTATTGACCTCCGAAAGCTTGATACGGCATTCCTCACGGGTGAGAGCCGCAGCCCATACGCACATGGGATCCCAGGCGATATGCCCGTCGTCGATCCTCACGCCGTAGTAGCTTTCGTAGCGGCGGAAAGCGAGATTGACGGGATCCTTTCCCGAAGGGTCTTTTTCGGTAAGATATTTCCCGCATTTTATTGCGCGGTTTTCGTTATGATCATTACCCTGTCCGGCAGTCTGGTCCGTGGAATAGACCAGCTTTACCGGGCAGTTGTCATTTACGTATATGGCGGCCCGGATGGAATCCTCGGTGTACCAGAAGTTGTAATCCGTTCCGTGATTGGGATAAGCACCGCCCACGATCCAGATGGCATCAACGTGTTCCTTCACCAGTTCATATCCCGGCTCGTCACGCAAAAGCTCTTCGATGTTCACAAGAAAGCCTGTTGTAACGATACGGACCTTTTCACCCCGGGCGGCACATTCCCTTATCTTCTGTTTATAAAGGCTGACACTGTCTTTGGTGGAATAGCCGTCCTCGTCATAGTATTCCTCGATAAAGGCCTGCCAGTAGGGGGAATTGCTGGGCACATCCTTGACGCTCATGCCGATGGGTACATCCGGCAGTCCGTCATATCCGAGAAGGGCATGCATGGCTTTGCATACATCTTCTCCCTGGACCGAAGACATTACCGCAAGAAGATTGATCCGGCCGCTCTTGTGCAGCTGGGTTGCGATGCGCAGGGCTACCACATCATCCACGTCCGTGGAAAAATCCATATCCAGTATCATGTTTTTGCACTCCCGGCTGTCTTCGTCAAACTCATCCGAAGCAGCCTGGGTGGGAGTGGGGGTAGCAGCTTCCGTTGCAGGCGTATCCGTCGGCGTCTCCGTGGGAGGCTCTGTGGGTGTTTCCGTGGCTTTTTTGGGAGGTCGCGGAGTAAGC
>JAFZOW010000033.1 GCA_017552715.1 Lachnospiraceae bacterium | reverse complement strand
CCAAGGCAAGTTCGTGCACGGGTGATCTCATCCTTCGTATAATTCTCCGCAAGATGCTCCACTGGGGTTTGCTGGTAATCTAGAACATCGCTGTAGTTCTGGGGCATATATGCGGCAGTGATGTCTTTTCTTTCCCGCAGCTCCTCCCAAAGACGCCGCAGCAGAGTGGTTTTGCCCACACCGTTGTGCCCGATGATCCCAACGGTCTTACTCCCGGCCAGGAAAAGATGCAGGTCCTGCGACAGCATCCGATCACCTGCCTGCAGGCAGTCCAGAGACCAGTCCAGGACGGTTTTCCCAGAGGGTATACGGATATCCGCATCAAATCGGGTGATGATTGCCTCTTCCTCTTCAGAAAAATCCAGAAAGTCTTCCTTCTCCCGCTCCAGGCGTTTGCCTGTGGCCATGACGGCATGCATCTTCTTTTTCAGCAGTCTGCCTCCGGAAGAGTCCTTGCGCGATATGGTACGCTGCACATGATCGACCCGGTCATAGATCTGCTGCCAGCGCTGCTGCTGCCGCCGGAAATCGTCCCGCTGCTTCTGCGCGACCTGATCCTGATGATCCATCTGCCGCCGCCTCCGGTCCAGATAAGACCGGTAATCCTCCCGGGATACGGTGATGCGGCAGCGGCTCTTGCGGATCAATTGCTCCATGTGGATAATGGTATTGGCGGTATTCTCAATGAGCGTCTCATCATGGGAAATATACAGGACCGGGAGACGGGTATTCTCCAGGAACCGTTCCAACCACATCAGCGTATCCAGATCCAGATCGTTTCTCGGCTCATCCAAAAGCAGGATATCCGGTTCTTCCATCAGGATGCGGCAGAGAAGCAGCTTCACCTTTTCCCCGCCGGAGAGAGACCCCATCGTCTGCGAAGAAAAGAGTAAGTCCGGGTCGATCTCCAACTGGATCGGGATATCGGCATGACGGAACGGCTCGACAGGCTCAAAATAGCGGCGGATCGGAATCGAACCGAGTGCGGCATCCATACTCTGGGGAAGATAGCCCATACGTCCGCGGGGGATCACTCTGCCTTCCGCCTCGCAATAATCCTCCACCAGCTTAGGATCAAAGACAAATTTCAGCAATGTGGATTTCCCATTGCCTTCTTCGCCGATAATGACTGCTTTATCCCCCTTGGCGATAGTAAAGGAAAATTCCTCTGCCAGGATGCGATCCTCCCGCTTCAGCCGCAGCGTAACGTCCTTCAGTTCCAGCACAGGATCAAGCCCCCTTCCCGGAGAGGGACTCTGCTCAGCTCGGGTATTATGGATCAGAAACAATTCCAGTATAGCATCACAGAAAAGGAATTACAACTTTTCTGCTGCCCCGGCGTGGGGAGAAGGCAGAAGTTTTTGTTGACAGTGCTGTATAGATATAGTAGTTTTATTCTGTAATGTTATAGCTTATACCCTTTATCTAGTCATTGACGGCGGTGCTGGACATGAGTAACAAAGTCACCTTCCTGGGTGTACGCGGTTCGATACCGGTAAGCGGCGAAGCCTACCGGCGCTATGGCTGCGCCACCACGTGTTTTCTGTTGGAGCTGGGCGGAGAAACGATCCTTGTGGATGCGGGTACCGGTATCCTGAATATCGCGCAGGAGCTGCTGGCCCAGCCCGAAATCACCATGCTTCTCACCCATCCGCATCTGGATCACCTGATCGGACTCCCCATGTGCCCTTATCTGTTCCGGAAAGGTGCGACACTGCAGATGTATGCCGCCACGCGGGGGGGATTGGATGCGGAAGCGCAGGTCAAAGCTTTGGTCGCTCCGCCTCTTTGGCCGGTGGAACCGGGAAGCCTGCCCGGTGTCCTGCTAT
>JAFZOW010000032.1 GCA_017552715.1 Lachnospiraceae bacterium | reverse complement strand
GACCGCGATATCGCCATGGTCTTCCAGAACTACGCTCTGTATCCGCATATGTCCGTGTATGACAACATGGCATTCGGACTTAAGCTCCGCAAGGTTCCCACGCAGGATATCGACAAGATGGTCAAAGATGCAGCTAAGATCCTCGACCTCACACAGCTCCTCGACAGAAAGCCGAAGGCTCAGTCCGGCGGTCAGAGACAGCGTGTCGCCATGGGACGTGCTATCGTGCGTAACCCCAAGGTCTTCCTGATGGACGAGCCTCTGTCCAACCTGGATGCCAAGCTGCGTGTGCAGATGAGAATTGAGATCGCCAAGCTGCATCAGCGTCTGGGCACCACCATCATCTACGTTACACATGACCAGACCGAGGCTATGACGCTTGGTACCCGTATCGTAGTTATGAAGGACGGTGTTATCCAGCAGGTGGATACTCCTCAGAACCTGTACGAGAAGCCCGCGAACCTCTTCGTGGCAGGCTTCATGGGCAGCCCTCAGATGAACTTCCTGGATGCTGTTGTGGAAGTACAGGGCGAGACCGCTTACCTGAAGATCGCTGACAAGGCCATTCCTCTGAATGCTGCCAAGAGCCAGAAGCTGATCCAGGGTGGTTACGACGGAAAGACCGTTACCTTCGGTATCCGTCCCGAGGATGTGTACGACAGCGAGATGATGGTAGAGGCTTCTCCTCTGAGCGTATTCGAGAGCACCATCCGCGTATACGAGCTGCTGGGTGCAGAAGTATTCCTGTACTTCGATCTGGACGAGTTCCCTATGACCGCCCGCGTCGATCCCAGAACTTCCGCTCGCCCCGGCGATGTTGTGAAGTTTGCTTTCGATACCGAGAAGATCCACGTCTTCGACAAAGAGACCGAGCAGACCATCACCAACTAAGCTTTTCCTCAAGTCCCCGGCGCAGGCCGGGGACTTTTTTTTTATGCATGAGTGTGCTATGATAAAAACATGAACAAAGCGGAAAAACAGCGGCTGTCCGAGGCCCTTTCGGCGGCCGGATTTGATAAGGAAAAAGTAGAACAGCTGGAGAGTGTGCTGCGCGGGGATATGAGTGCGCAGGACTGGGCAGCGGGGACATCCTCCCGGGATATGCCCTTCAGCCGCAGCTCAGTCTATCTCCTCAGGCTTCAGCCGGAGGCCATGGAGGAGAGCGAGGCGATGCTCAAGGAGCTGTATGAGGAAGACAGCATACGGCGGCAGGGGCAGGACAGCCTCTTATTGATCCACAGCCTTCGTTCCGAAAAAGACCGGGAAAACCATGCGCAGCATATCCTGAGCACCGTGAATACGGAGCTGATGGAAAAGATACGCATCGCCATCGGCGGTGTGGCCGATTCACCCGCAGAGCTGGAAGAATGTACCCGTCAGGCCTTCCTTGCCATGGAAGTGATGGAATGTTTCTATGGGGAGCGCCTGATTATGGACTATGCTTCACTGGGGCTGGGCGGCCTGATCCGGGATCTGAGTCCCTTAAGCTGTGAGCGTTTTCTGGAGGAGTGTTTCGGTACGAAAAAGCATTCCCGTCTGGATGAGGAAGAATTACAGACCGTCAGCCGTTTCCTGGAACATGATCTGAACATTTCCGAGACCGCGCGGGATCTTTTCCTGCACCGCAATACCCTGGTCTATCACCTGGAAAAGATACAGAAAAAGACAGGTCTGGATATACGGCATTTTGACCAGGCCATGAAACTCAAACTGGCCCTTATGATAGAGGTGTATCTTGAACACAGATGAGCGCTATATGCGGCAGGCCCTGACCCAGGCCAAAAAGGCGGCGGCGCTGGGGGAGATCCCCGTGGGCTGCGTGATCGTCTATGAAGGCAGGGTGATCGGACGGGGCTATAACAGAAGGAACACGGATAAGAGTACCCTGTCCCATGCCGAGATCACGGCCATGAAAAAGGCCTGCAAGGTGTTGGGGGACTGGCGCCTGGAGGGCTGTACCCTTTACGTGACGCTGGAGCCCTGCCAGATGTGCGCCGGAGCCATCGTACAGGCCCGGGTGGACAAGGTGGTCATGGGCTGCATGAACCCCAAGGCTGGCTGCGCCGGCTCCATATTGAATCTGCTGCAGATGGAGGAATTCAATCATCAGGTGGAGATCACCCGGGGAGTACTGGAATCGGAATGCAGCACCATGCTAAAGGATTTCTTTGCCGGACTCCGTCTCCGGCTGCGCGCCGAGAAACAGAACGGCTGAGGGCCCGAAAGCAGGGGAAGCTGAAAGTAAGTATTCCAAAACCATTGTCTGCCCGGACGGCTGTGTCATGTTCCGTTCATCCCATGGCTTGCAGATACGAACGGTCTGTGATATACTAATACAGCCGTGCGGTCCGGCAGCCGGGTCCTGCGCAATGCGTGCCTGCGAACCGTGTCAGGGCGGGAACGCAGCAGCACTAAGCGGGAATTCGCATGTGCCGCAGGGAAGCCTGGTTACCGGTCGCACGGTTTTTGGATTATGTTAGGGATACTCTATATCGCTCTGTGCATACTGAGCGGCAAACAGATCGTTGAGCGCTTTGCGCCCGGACTAAGACAGTCGGGAACCCCGGCTGTATTTTGTGTACTCCCGGCTTCGTTTCTTGCGGGCACCCTGGCACTGAGCTGGCCCTGTTATTTTCTGGCATATCTGGCTTCGACGTTGGGTGGAAGCCGGCATCCCCTCTTTTTTGCAAACCTGATGGTAATGCCTGCTGCGGCTGTCTTTATCGCCCTCTGTGAGTTCCGGCGTTTTCGTAAGGAGAAAGCATCTTTTTCCCTGCCGTCTGTTAGCGGACGTTTCCTCTTACGCTGCCTGCCATGGCTGCTGCTGGTGTGCTTTGTGACGGGGATGTGCTATCGCAGTTTTTTTGTCCGCGACGGGATCATCCATATCGGATACAGTGTCTTCAGTGATTTTGCCACCCATCTGGGTATGATACGTTCTTTTTCCTACGGTAATAATTTCCCTACACAGTATTCCCATTTCGGCGGAGAGGATATACGCTATCATTTCATGTTCCAGTTCCTGGCCGGGAATCTGGAGTATCTGGGACTGCGGCTGGATCACGCCTTTAATATCCCGAGTATCCTTTCCATGCTGAGTGCCTGCCTGCTCCTGTTTTCCTATGCCCGGAAGCGTACGGGTTCCGCTGCGGCCGCGGGACTCAGCGTTTTCTTTATGATCTTCCATTCTTCCCCCAGCCTGTTCCGCTGGCTTTCCGAGCTTCCGAAGGGAGGCTTTGATCTGGCGGATTTTCTGTACCGGAAGACTTTCTTTTCCTATACACCCAAGGAAGACTGGGGGCTGTGGAATTATAAGGTGTATCTGAACCAGCGGCATCTGGCCTTTGGTATGGCCATGGTCTTTCTGGTATTGCTTCTTTGCGATGAGGCGGGGCGGAAGACGGAGGGAGAGAAAGAAAGTCTTCTCCGGACGGCTCTGCGCGGGATCTTTCCCGGAGTGCTGCTGGGTCTTACGGCTTTCTGGAACGGGGCTATGGTGATCGGAGGGCTTGGCGTGCTTTTCGTGTTTGCCCTTTTCTCGAAGGAGAAGCCGAAATACCTGATGCTGGCAGTGTGCGCACTGCTTCTTTCCCTGCTCCAGAGTGCCGCATTTGTGCGGGGCAGTGCGGTGTCTCCCTCGGTCGAGTTTGGTTTTATCGCGGAGAATCCAACCTTCTTCGGCAGCCTGGGCTATCTGCTGGCCTTAAGCGGCGTGCTGCTCATCCTTGCGGCAGCGGCTTTCGTTTGCAACGCGCGGGCACGTGTACCTGTAGCGGCCTTCAGCATGCCCCTGATCTTTGGCTTCTTTGCATCTCTTACACCGGATATAACCGTGAACCATAAGTACCTGATGCTGAGTTTTATCCTGCTGGGAATTCCTGTGGCGGGGTTCATAACATCACTTTGCACAAATAGGAAGCCAGAATGCGATGATGAGGATCCTGAGAAAGAAAAGAGCGGGCCGGTTTCCATTGCTTCGTATGCTGCGGCAGCGATCCTGCTGCTTTTGCTGACGGCCACGGGCATATATGAGTGCCGTATCGTGTATAATATAGACCGTGACAATCTTAAGTTTGCCCGGGAGGATGCTCTGACGCTGTGGGTTAAGGAGAACAGCTGCTCGCAGGATCTGTGGCTTACGGATATGTATTCCAATCATGCATCCGTACTGGGTGGGGCAATGCTGTATTACGGCTGGCCTTATTATGCCTGGAGTGCGGGCTACGATACCAACGGAAGGGAAGCTAAGGTCCGGCAGCTTTTTTCGGAAGGGGATCCGCAGCGCATGCGGAAAGAGATGGAGGAAGCAGGCATACGCTTTGTCCTGGTGGATGACGGCCTGCGGTTTAGTGCGGATTATCTTGTCCGTGAGGATGTGATCGCTTCGGCCTTTCCCTGTGTGTTTTCGTACGGTGATGTGGCTGTTTATGACGTAAAGGGGAGTAAATGATGGAAAAGGAAGAGATCAACGAAGAGAAAATGCAGAAGATCATACGGGAAGCCTTCTTCGGGCTGATGATCGTCCTGGAACTTGTGGTGGGTTTCATTCTCCTGAAAAAAGATATGGTGCCGGTTTTCCGCTGGTGGCTCATGCTGCTTTTGCTGGAGCTGGGGGCCCTTCCCCTTACGGCGCTGTTGTTCCGAAAGTTTTCCGACAGGGGCTGTCTCTTCGGAAAGCTCCTGGGAGGCTTGATCCCCGCCTGGCTGCTCTGGCTCATGGCTTCGCTCAATATTGCCACTTTCAGTACTTTTCGGGTCATTATTCTGAGTTTTGCGGTACTTGCGGCTATCTGGGTCGTAAGCTTTGTGCTTAAAAACCGGGCTTCGGAAGAGGGGAGCGAAAAGCTGTCCCTTCCTTCGGGAGATATCTTCTTAAGGAATGAACTGGTCTTTACTTCGGCCTTTTTGCTTTTCTGTTATATCAAATGCTATAATCCCGATGCTTTCGGGACCGAGCGCATGATGGATTACGGCTTTATGCAGAGCATCTACCGCAGCGCTGTGTTCCCGCCCCAGGATTTTTGGTTTGCGGGAGAGAGCCTGAATTATTACTATTTCGGGCAGTACTTCTGCACCTTTTTATGCAAACTCTCTTTGAATACCGTATCCTACGGCTATAACATCGCCCTTTCCATGTGCTTTGCCTTCTGCTTTTCCTTTGCCTTCACTCTTCTTTCCCAGTGGATGGAAGGGCGTGACAGCAGCCGGAAGAGCGTGGCCATACCGGTGGCGGTCTTTGGCGGAGTGGTCCTCTGCGGATCTGCCAGCGTGCATTATCTGATCTTCAACTTCCTGGTGCCCTGGCTCTGGGATATACTGGCGATCCCCGGAGAAAAACCTTCCTACTGGTATGCCGATTCCACGAGATACATCGGTTATCATCCGGAGACCAATGACCGTACGGCCCATGAGTATCCGGCATATTCCTTCCTTCTGGGGGATCTGCATGCCCATGTGATCAATATCTTTGTGGTGCTTACGATCCTGGCCCTGCTCTATGCCATAGTCCTGGAAGAAAAGGAGCATACGGAATCCTGGAAGAAGACCCTGGCGGATCCGAAGCTCTGGGCCCTGGGTTTCCTGCTGGGGATCTGTATGATGGAGAATGCCTGGGACTGCCCCATCTACTATGTTGTGGCGGGGGCTGTGCTGCTCTCCCTTCATCTTCGCAGCGATATGCATGGCATGAGTGTGTTCAGGATAACGGCACTTCAGGGAGTATCGGTGGTGGTGTCGGCTATCCTGGTAAGTCTTCCCTTTCACCTTGGCTTTAAGGTCATGGCCGACGGCATCATGCGGGCGGAAAACCACACACCCCTTTACCAGCTGGCCATACTCTGGGGGCTGCCCCTCTGTGTGCTGGTACGCTTTTTCGCTTCCCTTCTGGAAAAGAAGACCGAAGGAGGGCTGCGGGAGTGGCTCCGGGGTCATAACAGTACGGATGTTTATGTGCTCCTGCTGGGCTTTTGCGGCGCGGGGCTTATACTCATACCCGAGCTGATCTATGTGGCGGACATCTATTCCGGCGATTTTAAGCGTTTCAATACCATGTTTAAGCTGAGCTACCAGGCTTTTATACTGCTGAACCTGGTAATGGCCTATGTGATCGGCCGTTTTGTCCTCTGTTCCGAGAAGGAGAGTCAGCGCCGGGTGGGAATACGGGCCGGTATACTGCTCAGTCTCTGCTGTGGCTATTTCCTTACGGCTCTGCGCATGAGTGCCGGGGATATACTGGATTATTCCCGCTATAAAGGACTGGAGGCGGACCGGTATCTGGATAAAGAGTGTGAAGAGGATGCGGATGCGGTGTACTGGGCCAGGGAAAACCTGGCGGACGGGACAGTATTGTTAGAGGCGAACGGCAGCAGCTATACCATATACAACAGAGCCTCTGTCATCACCGGCCTTCCCACGGTGCTGGGCTGGCATACCCATGAATGGCTCTGGCATAATTCCCTTGATCCCGTGGATGAGCGTGAGGAAGCGGTGCGGCGCATGTACGTTGATGCGGATGCGGAACTGATGCGTCAGTATGGCGTGGAGTATATCTTCCTGGGTTCCTGCGAATATGAGAAGTACGGTCCGGAGGGTATGGATGCCGAGCGTCTCCGGGCCCTCGGAGAAGTGGTCTATACAGCCGAACAGGCGGATGAGCAGGGGCACCATAGCTGTATCATCCGGCTTGCTTCACAATAGAAATTCTGATATAATAATCGGATATGGACAGATCAGACAGAAACAAAAATCAGGCTTGGGAAGGGCAGGATCCGGAGTACTACGAGGAGTACCCGGAGGCTTACGAAGAGTACCCTGAGACATATGAGGAGTATTACGGGGAATACCCGGAAGAGGTACCTCAGGAAAGACCTGCACGCAGAGCATCTGCTCCGCGCAGATCCGCTGCCCGCAGCAGAAGGCCGGAAAGTACCGATGAACGTCCGAAAAAGAGCAGGCGTAAGAAGCGCAGACGCCGGCAGGAGAAGGCCAATACGGATGTGATACGGCGTTTTATCCAGAGCCTTCTGGCCATCGGGGTGGCGCTGCTGCTCATCGTGATCATCTTTCTGGTGGCCTTCGGCGGGCGCATCAAAGAGAGTATTGCGAACCATGAAGAGATCAACGGACGCTGGTTCCTGTCCCTGCTGTACCCCGAAAAGTATTCCTATGGTACGGCCTATGCCGATATGAAAGAATATTTCCAGCTGTTTTCCGAGGATGATGTGGCCATCATCCTGCAGGATGAACGGATCGCGGCACATGCGAAATATATCGATAAGACCGTATATTTTTCCCTTGATACCATACGCGAACTGTTTACGAGACGTTTTTACGTGAACGATGATGAGGGCGTACTGCTCTATTCCACCTCGGAGCAGGTGATCAAAAACGTTATCGGGGAAAGCAAGTACTCAAAGGACGGACAGGAGACAGACCTGGGCTGTACCATTGCCCGTTACGGGAAGGACGGCACCTTTTATATCGCTGCCGACTATGTGAAGCTCTTCGCGGATTTTGATTACAGCTTTTATACCGATGAGGAACATTCCAATCGCGTGCAGGTCTATACAAAATGGGAAGAAGACCGAGTGGCTGTAATGAAGAACGCCACAATGCTGCGTATCAAGGGCGGTATAAAGAGCGATGTGCTGCGGGAAGTGAAGAAGGACGAAGAGGTCGAGATCCTGGAGACCATGGAGACCTGGAGCAAGGTCAAGACTTCGGATGCCTTTATAGGTTTTGTTGAGAATAAGACCCTCGGGGAAGCCCAGAGCCGTACTCTGCCGGCTGTTACCGGGGCATACAAACCGGAAGCGGATTACGGCACCACGCCTCCCATGGAGCGTGTCCTGCTGGGATGGCATCAGATCTTTGATTCGGATGCGGGCTGGGGCATGGAGGAGATCACGGCAAATGCGGTTGGGATGAATGTGGTCTCGCCTACCTGGTTTTTCCTGGTCAGTGAGGACGGGCAGTTCAGGACCACAGCCAGCCGTTCCTATACGGACCGGGCTCATGCAAAGGGATATAAAGTATGGGCGCTGGTGGAGAATATGGAAGCGGATTTCGATGAGACAGCCCTGTTTTCCTCTTCGTCACGGCGTGCCGATCTGATCGACAGTCTGATCAACGCTGCGGGAGAATACGGTTTTGACGGCATCAACATGGACGTGGAGCTGACGGATGCCAAGCTGTCCGAATGCGGATCCCATTATGTGCAGTTCCTCCGGGAACTTGCCATTGCATGCCGTGCCCGGGGGCTGGTACTTTCCGTGGATGTTCCCGTTCCCACCGAGAGTAATAAGAGCTGGGATTTTGAGGAACTGGGTATCGTCTGCGATTATGTTGTGATCATGGCTTATGATGAGCATTATGCCGGATCGGATGCCGGAAGCGTTGCCTCCCTGGCCTTTGTGGAAAAAGGCCTGGATGATGTGCTTACGAAGTATCATGTACCTGCCGCCAGGGTCGTGTGCGGCCTGCCTTTTTATACCCGCCTGTGGCTGACGGAAGGCAGCAGCGTGAATTCCGATGCGGTTGGCATGGATACCGCAAAGCAGTGGGTGGACAACCACAGCCTTGAACCGCTCTGGCAGGATGACGCCGGACAGTATTATGTGGAATTGAAGGACGGCACAGGCACCTATCAGATGTGGCTGGAGGATGAAAGCTCCATCGAAGCCAAGCTCTCGGCCATTCAGGAGAGGGGAGTGCACAGTATCGCCGGATGGAAGCTGGGGCTGGAAAAGAACGGTATCTGGTCGCTGATCGACAGCAAACTGCAATGATAACGGAATGTGTGACCCCGACGGAGGAAAACCTCCGGAGGGCAGGTGAGATATTAAAAAACGGCGGACTGGTGGCCTTTCCCACGGAAACGGTATACGGTCTGGGCGGGGATGCCTTTAATCCGGATTCTTCACGTAAGATATACGCGGCCAAAGGGCGCCCTTCCGATAACCCGCTGATCGTACATATAGCCGATAAGGAATCGGCATCGGAGCTGGGCAGCGTGCTGCCGGAGAGCTTTCATCTCCTGGCGGATGAACTGTGGCCCGGTCCCCTGACCCTGATCGTGAAAAAGAAGGCCCGTGTGCCGGAAGAGACTACCGGCGGCCTGGATACGGTGGCGATCCGTATGCCGGATCATGATGTGGCTCTGGGCCTGATAAGGGCAGGAGGCGGTTTTGTGGCGGCCCCCAGTGCCAATGCTTCGGGGCGTCCCAGCCCTACGCTGGCCTCCCATGTGGCGGAGGATCTGAACGGACGTATCGATATGATACTGGACGGCGGCGAGGTGGGCATCGGTGTGGAGAGCACCATAGTGGACTTAAGCGAAGATGTACCCACCATACTGCGGCCCGGTTATATCACGAAGGAGCGCCTTGAGGGGCTGCTGGGAAGGGTGGAACTGGATCCGGCTCTCTCGGATCCCGGCAGCAGTGCCCGCCCGAAGGCACCGGGTATGCGCTACCGGCATTACGCACCGAAAGGGCGGATGAGCATCGTGAACGGGGATGCGCAGGCGGTGGCGGAGCGGATCAATGACGAGCTTTCGAAAAGCGGAAAAGCCTGCGCCGTGCTCTGTACCGAGGAAACGAAGAGCCTCTATCACGGAGGCCTTATCCGCTGCCTGGGCAGCCGTAGTGACTTGAAGCAGGTCTCTCTGCAGTTATACCGGGCTTTACGGGAGTTTGATGCGGAAGGGATCGAAGAGATCTACGCCGAGAGCTTTCCCGAAGAAGGCTTCGGGCTGGCGGTGATGAACCGTATGCTCAAGGCGGCGGGATATACAGTAGTTGAGGTTTAAGGAGGAAGAGAAGATGAAGATATCCATCGGCAGTGACCACGGAGCGTATGATCTGAAGCAGTATCTGATCGAACATCTTACGAAGCGGGGCTTTGAGGTCAGCGATAAGGGCTGTGATTCCAAGGCCTCCTGCGATTATCCGGTCTATGCAAAGGCCGTGGCCGAGGATGTGGCCAAAGGAAACGCAGACCGGGGCATCGTGCTCTGCACCACCGGCATCGGTGTGAGCATCACGGCCAACAAGGTAAAGGGAATACGCTGTGCCCTCTGTCACAACGAGCACACCGCCCTTATGACCCGCCTGCATAACGATTCCAATGTGCTTGCCATGGGTGCTGCGGAGCTTACCCCCGTACTGGCCGAGCGTATCGCGGATATCTGGCTGGATACGGAGTTTTCGGGGGAAGAGAAGCATGCCCGCCGTATCGCAGGCATCAGCGCCGTAGAGGAGGAGAACTGATATGGCCAAAAGGCAGGGATATATCAGCTGGGATGAGTATTTTATGGGGGTAGCCTATCTTTCGGCCCAGCGTTCCAAGGATCCCAACACCCAGGTGGGAGCCTGTATCGTGAGCGAGACCAACCGCATCCTTTCCATGGGCTACAACGGCTTTCCCAACGGGGTTTCCGATGATGAGTTTCCCTGGGAAAGAGAAGGGGAGGAACTGAATACCAAATATCCCTACGTATCCCACAGCGAACTGAACGCGATCCTGAATTTCCGCGGCGGTTCCCTGGAAGGAACGAAGCTTTATGTGAGCCTTTTTCCCTGCAACGAATGTGCCAAGGCCATCATCCAGGCGGGGATAAAGACCGTGGTCTATGCGGAAGACAAGTATGACGGAACGCCTTCCAATACCGCGGCAAAGCGGCTCTTTAATGCCGCAGGAGTGCGTTATTACCGCTATCAGAGAAGCGGAAAGAAAGTGGAGATCGATCTGTAAATGAGATTGTCGGCACAGAAAAGAGGAGAACTGCTGCGACGGCTGCTTGTCCTGCTGCTCGTCTTTTTTACGTGCCTGCTTCCGGTTTCGGCCACCGAAGATACAAAGGAAAAGATGGACGCCGCCCAGCGGAAGAAAGAGGAAAAACAGACCGAGCTGGAAAGTGCCCAGAAGGATCTGGAGAATACGGAAGAAAACCTGGCGGCCCTGCGCAGTACGCGTAACGGCTATCAGGGCGAGATGATGGTCCTTAACGAGGAGATGCAGCTGGTGGCGGATCAGCTGGCGGTGCTCGAGACCAAGATGGAACTGAAGCAGATAGAGATCGATGAGACCCGGGAGAATCTGCAGGCAGCCGTAGAGCGGCGTCAGCAGCAGTATGAGAGTATGAAGACCCGTATCCGCTTCCTTTATGAGAGCGGCGGGAACGAGTACATGGAACTGCTCTTTTCCGCCCGGGATTTTGCGGAATTCCTGAACTTTGCGGATTATGTGGAGCAGCTTTCGGCTTACGACCGCCGCATGCTGAAGGAATATGTGGAGGGCGAGGCGCAGATCCGTGAGGAGGAACGTCTTCTTCAGGAGGAAATGGACGAGATGCTGGCCCTGCAGGAAAATGTGGTGGAACAGCAGGAACGTGTCGGAGGGCTTATCGACAATACGGCGGAACGTATTCGCAAGACCACGGAATCCATTGAGGATGTTGAGGAACTGGCGGATGCCTTTGAAGAGGAAGTGGCCAAGAAACAGGAAGAAGTAGACGAGGCCGAAGAGGAATATCAGGCTATTAAGGCAAAATATGAAGAAGAACTGCGTTTGTCCAAGCTGGCGGCCCAGTCGGAATGGAGAGATATCTCTCAGATCCAGTTTGAAGAAGGGGACCGTTATCTGCTGGCCAATCTGATCTACTGTGAAGCCGGTAACCAGCCCTATGAGGGTCAGGTGGCAGTGGGAGCTGTGGTGATGAACCGGGTGCTTTCCAGCGTGTTTCCCAATACGGTAACCGGCGTGATCTATCAGCGTAACCAGTTCTCGCCTACCTTAAACGGCATGCTGGCCAATGCTCTTGCGGTGAATAAGGCCACCGAGGCCTGTTACCGTGCCGCGGATGATGCCATGGCGGGTTCCAATCCCGTGGGCAGCCGCGTGTTTTTCCGAACCCCCATCCCCGGTCTGGAGGGACTGCGCATAGGGGATCACATCTTCTACTGATACAGCATTCGGGAGCCGCCTGCTTACGGCTCCTCTTCTTTATGCTCTTCTTCTTTACGCTCCTCTTCTTCGATAAAGATCGTCAGCGTATCGAATTTATCCGCATAAATGATCTGAAGCAGCTTATCCAGCTGTGTCAGGGACCGCTTCAGCTGGTCCAGGCTGATCATGCTCTCGTTCAGGCAGGTTACCATCTCATCGATATCCACCACCTTCACGAAGCCGTCGGGATAGATGATCACATCCGCTAAAAGGTCCGTTACCACCAGGCGATCGGCGTCTTCCTCATCAAAATCCACGATATCACAGTACCAGTACAGCAGCGTGTTGTCTGCCGTATAGAACTTGCTGACCTTATAGCCTTCTCTGAGGAAATAGCAGGAATAGCCGTGATGAAGATCTTTTTTCGGCTTCAGAGCGTTCCATTTTGTCAGGATGACCTCGTCATCCCAGCGCAGCACCACATCGTCCTTCAGGGCCACACATTCTTCCGGGATCAGTCGTTTGCGATAGAGCTTCGGATAGTCCATGGATCGTCCCCCTTTTTGAAGAGTTTAGCGCAGTGAAAGTCTTATGTCAATCGTAAGCTCATGCCTGAAAAAAAGCTTTATTTTACGGCCCTTTTATAGTATAATAATGCGTGACTGTTTGAGCACCGCGCTTCGCGGTCCCTGCTCAAAAAAGTATATGAATGAGGAGGTTTTTCCATGGCAGCAAAGAAGGTTACGGCGACTACATCCGAGTCCGGAGCAACGATCCGGGACAGCTTTGATAAAGAGCTGTTCAAACGCAGTGTTCTCTATAACGTGAAAACACTGTATCGTAAGACCCTTCAGGAGGCCACTCCGCAGCAGATCTTCCAGGCGGTATCTTACGCCATCAAGGATCAGGTGGTGGATATGTGGCTGGAGACCCAGAAACAGTACGAAAAGAAAGACCCGAAAACGGTCTATTATCTTTCCATGGAGTTCCTTATGGGACGTGCCATGGGCAATATGATGATCAATATGAAGGCCTATAAGGATGTGGCTGCGGCTCTGGATGAGCTGGGGCTGGATCTGAACGTGGTGGAAGACCAGGAGCCCGATGCGGCACTGGGTAACGGCGGTCTGGGGCGTCTGGCTGCCTGCTTCCTGGATTCCCTTGCCACCCTGGGCTATTCTTCCTACGGCTGCGGCATCCGTTACCGTTACGGTATGTTCAAGCAGAAGATCAAGGACGGCTATCAGGTGGAGGTGCCCGATAACTGGCTGGAGAACGGCAATCCCTTCGAGCTGCGCCGCCCCGAATATGCCAAGGAGATCCACTTCGGCGGTTACGTGAATGTCCGTACCGACGAGAACGGCCGCAATAACTATTACCAGGAAGGCTATCAGGCCGTGAAGGCCGTGCCTTACGATCTGCCCATCGTCGGTTACGGCAACGGCATCGTGAACACCCTCCGTATCTGGGATGCGGAGCCCATCGATGTGTTCCGTCTGGATTCCTTTGATAAGGGCGATTACCAGAAGGCCGTGGAGCAGGAGAACCTGGCCCGCAACATTGTGGAAGTCCTTTATCCCAATGACAACCACTATGCAGGTAAGGAACTGCGCCTGAAGCAGCAGTACTTCTTCATCAGCGCTTCCGTTCAGGAGGCGGTTGCGAAGTACATGCGCAATCACGACGATATCCGGAAGTTCTACGAAAAGGTCACCTTCCAGCTCAACGATACCCATCCTACCGTGGCTATCGCCGAGCTGATGCGCATCCTTATGGATGAGTATTATCTCACCTGGGACGAAGCATGGGAAGTTACCACCAAGACCTGTGCCTATACGAACCATACCATCATGGCCGAGGCTCTGGAGAAATGGCCCATCGAGCTCTTCTCCCGCCTGCTGCCCCGTATCTACCAGATCATCGAAGAGATCAACCGCCGTTTCATCCTGGATATCGAGCGGAAGTTCCCCGGGGATCAGGAGAAGATCCGCAAGATGGCCATCGTATACGACGGTCAGGTCAAGATGGCGCATCTGGCCATCTGCGCAGGCTACAGCGTAAACGGTGTGGCACGCCTGCATACCGAGATCCTGAAGAAGCAGGAGCTGAAGGACTTCTACGAGATGTTCCCGGAGAAGTTCAACAACAAGACCAACGGTATCACCCAGCGTCGCTTCCTGCTCCACGGAAATCCTCTGCTGGCCGACTGGGTTACGGATCATATCGGCGACGAGTGGATCACCGATCTTTCCAAGATCAAAAAGCTGAAGGTCTATGCCGATGATGAAAAGGCCCAGCAGGAGTTCATGAACATCAAGTATCAGAACAAGGTGCGCCTTGCGAAATATATCAAGGAGCACAACGGCGTGGATGTGGATCCCCGTTCCATCTTTGATGTGCAGGTAAAGCGTCTGCACGAATATAAGCGTCAGCTCCTGAACATCCTGCATGTGATGTATCTGTATAACGAGCTGAAGGAGCATCCGGAGATGGATTTCTTCCCCCGCACCTTTATCTTCGGTGCCAAGGCGGCAGCGGGTTACATGAACGCAAAGCTCACCATCAAGCTCATCAATTCCGTGGCGGATGTGGTGAACAACGATCCTGCCATCAACGGAAAGATCAAGGTGGTCTTCATTGAAGATTACCGCGTTTCCAATGCCGAGATCATCTTTGCCGCTTCCGATGTGAGTGAGCAGATCAGTACCGCAAGTAAAGAGGCTTCCGGTACCGGTAATATGAAGTTCATGCTCAACGGTGCGCTGACCATCGGTACAATGGATGGTGCAAATGTAGAGATCGTGGAAGAAGTGGGTGAGGAGAATGCCTTCATCTTCGGTCTTTCCTCCGACGAGGTCATCCAGTTCGAGAACTACGGCGGATATAATCCCATGGATATCTTCAACAACGACCCGGATATCCGCAAGGTGCTGATGCAGCTGATCAACGGCAGCTTCGCTCCCCAGGATCCGGAGCTTTTCCGTCCGCTGTACAACTCCCTGCTGAACACCCAGAACACCGCCAAGGCAGATACCTACTTCATCCTGAAGGATTTCAAGGCTTATGCCGAGGCACAGAAGAAAGTGGAAGCAGCTTACAAGGACGAGAAGAACTGGGCCCGCAGCGCGATCCTGAACACAGCCTGTAGCGGCAAGCTCACTTCCGACCGTACCATCAAGGAGTACGTGGACGAGATCTGGCATCTTGACAAAGTAAACCTGAAGAAGAAATAAGTAAGGAAACGGCGCCCGCAGGGTCGGAGAGCGCGGCTTTCCGGCCCTGTCCCGGCGCCTCTTTTTTATCACAAAAATAATAAAGGAGAAGGATGCATGGTATTCAAAGCAGATGGCGAGGCCCTGATCGGGCGGGAAGGAAATGAAACTCTGCGTATCGAAGCCTGGGGGAAAAATGCCCTGCGCGTACGCAGCACCATGAGACCGGGATTCACCGGCCTGGAACGGGGTCTGACGGAACAAGCTGAGAACGGACCTGCACGGATCAAGATCGATCCGGCCCTGTCATCTATCACCAACGGACGCATACGTGCCGAGGTAAATGAGAGCGGTATCATCGCATTCTTTAAGGACGATGAGCGGGTGCTCTATGAATACAACCGCGCTTACGGTGTGCCCCTTACAAAGGAGAGCCGCTGTCTTAAGGTCGTTGCCCGGGAATTCACGGGCATGGCCAGCGACGCCTTCCGTCTGGCGGTACGTTTTGAGCGCAACGAGGGTGAGCGCATCTACGGCTGCGGCCAGTATCAGCATCCCTATCTGGATCTGAAGGGCTGTATGCTGGAGCTGGCCCAGAAGAACTCCCAGGTGAGCATACCCTTTGCTCTTTCGAGTCTGGGCTACGGCTTCCTGTGGAACAATCCCGCCACGGGCCGGGTCTCCTTCGGGAAAAACCTGACGGAATGGGTGGCGGATGAGACGGAAGAACTGGATTACTGGATCACGGTGGATGACACTCCCGCGGCAATTCTGGAGAACTACACCGCCGTGGTAGGCCGTGCACCGGTGCTCG
>JAFZOW010000031.1 GCA_017552715.1 Lachnospiraceae bacterium | reverse complement strand
CACCTGGTTCTCCGCCGCCGCTCCGCCGCCCTTGACATATTCAAAGCGCTCCGCCTTCTTACCGGCAAACTGCGGGACCAGCTCCGTATCCGCCCGCAGACCCAGGCCCGGGGTCTCCCCCGTCTCCAGTATGGAAACTCCGGTCACGGTACCGTCCAGGGCCACACCCAGGGAAAAACGGATGCTGCCGCCGTAGCCTTCTTTGTTCGTTACATTCAGTACAAGCCCCAGCACTTTTCCGGAAGCATCCTTAGCCGTATAGATACGGTCGATGGAATCCTTGGGATAAGCCGCCGCAAAAGCAGCATATTCCGGGTACTCCGAGGGAGCCTTTTCCTCCGTAAAGCTTTCGGCCTCGGAAAAGACTTCCCTGCAGGCCGCTTCGATGGCCGCCTGCTTCTGGGCTGCGATGGGAGCTTTCGTCACTTCGTTCACCACAGCCAGCAGCACACCGGCTACAGCTGTGATGGCAAAAAGTATCATGGCATCTTTGATGATATTCTTCATGCTTTCGCCCTCTCTTTCCCGGGCTTTTTATATCCGAAATGCTTGGGTTCGGAGATACGCTCGATCAGCGGTACCAGCAGATTGCCGATGATGATGGCATAGCTCACGCCTTCGGCACCGGGTCCGAAGATACGGAAGATCCCGGTGAGTATCCCCAGGAAGATACCGTAGATCACCTGCCCCTTCTTGGTGATGGGCCGGGTCACGTAATCGGTAGCCATAAAGAAAGCACCCAGCATAAGACCGCCGCCGTATACATGGGCTGCGAGATACGCGGGATCGATACCGTGGCCTCCGAATATGCAGACAAAGATCATCAGACTGCCGATGTAGGTCAGGCATACATGCCAGCTGATCACATCCATGGCGATGAGGAAAAGGCCGCCGATCAGTATGGCCAGGGCCGAGGTCTCACCGATGGTACCGGCTTCGTTTCCAAGGAACATGTTCATCACATTCCAGGACGCGCCGTTCTTCACCTCCGCCAGAGGGGTAGCGCCGCTCACCACATCCGCAGCGGCACGCCAGCCCGGACGATAGGAAAAATCCGTCATGTATTTCGTGAAGGAAAGTACAAGGAAACAGCGGGCTCCCAGAGCCGGATTCATGAAATTCTGGCCCAGTCCGCCGAAGAGCATCTTCACCACCACGATGGCAAAGAAGCCGCCCAGCACGGGGATCCATACCGGTACCGACACCGGCAGGTTTAAGCCCAGCAAAAGCCCTGTCACCACACAGGACAGATCCACAGCCGTGTTCTTCTGTTTAGTAACAGCACAAAAGCCCCATTCCGAAAGGATGCAGCTTCCGATGGAAAGAAGAAGGATCAGCAGCGCCCGGGGTCCGAAGTGCACCACGCCTACGATGGTGGCAGGCAGCAGGCCCATCAGCACCATTCCCATGATGGAACGGGTGCTGCTCTTATCCCTTACATGCGGGGTCGCACTGACGCTGAACCGGAGTTCTTTCTTTTCTTCCTTCTTCTCTTCTTTCTTTTCCGTTATCTTCTCTTCTGTCTTTTCTTCCGCCATAGCCTTATTTCTTCCTTTTCGCCAGCTGAAGCTTACGCATGGTCTTTATACTCTGGGCCAGCTGCCGCTTCGCCGGGCAGATATAGGAACAGCTCCCGCACTCCACGCATTCCATACCGTACATGCGCAGGAACTCTTCTTCGTTGAAATGTGCGGCATGATCCGCCAGTCTGGAAGGGATCAGACCCGAAGGGCATGCATCCACGCAGCGCCCGCAGTTGATGCAGGCCGTGGGCTCCCATTTTGCCACCTCATCCTCACTCATGCAAAGCAGGGCCGAGGAGGTTTTGGTCACGGGCACATCCAGACCGAAAAGGGCAAAGCCCATCATGGGTCCGCCGGATATGATCTTTTTCGGCTCCTTCTTAAAGCCTCCCGCCGCGTCGATGAGCTCGGCATAATTGGTACCGCAGCGCACCCTGAAGTTCCGGGGATCCGCAATGGCATCTCCCGTCACCGTAACGATACGGGTCATGAGGGGTTCCCCTTCCATCACCGCATTGCGGATGGCGATCACCGTATCCACGTTATTAACGATACAGCCCGCATCCGCCGGGAGCATCTTCGAATTGATCTGCCGGCCGGTAACAGCGTAGATCAGCTGCCGTTCGGAACCCTGAGGATATTTGGTCTTCAGCGCCGCCACCGAGATCTTATCCTTGCCTGCGCACTTTTCAGTGAGCCGTTCGATGCAGTCCGGTTTATTGTCCTCCACCGCCAGCACGCCTCTTGCATTGGGAAAGAGCTTCACCACGATGGAAAGCCCTTCCACGAGCTCATCCGGCTCCTCCAGCATCTTGCGGTAGTCGCTGGTGAGATAGGGTTCGCACTCGGCGCAGTTGACGATGATGGTGTCGATGGCATCGGGATCCTTGGGCGAAAGCTTTACATGGGTGGGGAAACCTGCACCGCCCATACCGACGATGCCCGCCTTCTGCACCGCAGCGATCACATCCTCCCGGCTCATATCCTCGTATTTTTTGTCGTGGATCGGCGGAGCCATCTCATCCGCCCCATCATTTTCGATGATGATACAGTCCACCAGATCACCGGTAACGGTACGCCTTTTTTCGATGGCCTTTACGGTGCCGGAGACTGTACTGTAGACCGGCGCGGAAACAAAACCGCCGGCTTCCGCGATACACTCTCCCCGCTTAACCTGCTGTCCTTTCGCAACGATCGCTTTTGCGGGAGCACCGATATGCTGGCTTAAAGGATAAACAAGATCGCCCTTCGGCTCCAGTGTCTGTATGGCTTTGTCTTTTGAAAGCGCCTTCCCGTCGTAGGGATGAACGCCGCCTCGAAATGTAAATTTTCCCATGAGATTACTATACCACATTTTTTTAAAAAAACACTACAGAAATTTCAAAAAGTGTGATATTATATTTGGTAGACATAATATTTCCGGAAAGGATTGTTGCGATGAAGACCATCACAGCTGTATTGGATACCAAACCCGAATACCCCATAGAGCAGCTTCTGCCCGAAGAGGAAAAGCTCGGAGATGTGCTTTTTATCGATATCGAGACCACCGGGCTCACAGCCAGGAACTCCAGCCTCTACATGGCCGGCTGCCTCTACTATCGCGACGAACACTGGCAGAGCATACAGTGGCTTGCGGAGAATTACGATGAGGAATTGCAGGTACTTACGGCTTTCTTTGAATTCCTGCATAATTACCGCTTCCTGATCCACTATAACGGAAATCGTTTCGACCTGCCCTATTTGGAGCAGAAGGCCGAACAGTACAAGCTGCCCTATACCTTCGAAAACGTAGACGGTATCGATATCTACCGTCGTATCCTGGGTTATAAGGACATTCTGGGACTGCCGGATCTGAAGCAGCGCACCATCGAAGAATTTCTTGGTATTGAACGTGAAGATCCCTTTACCGGCGGCCAGCTCATCAGCTGCTATCACGATTATGTCTGCGACAAGGACGAACGTCTGGCGGAAAGCCTGGTGCAGCACAATGCCGAGGATCTGAAGGGCATGCTCTCCGTAGTATCCATGCTCTCCTATCCCGACCTCTTCTTAAAGCCCATACGTGTAATGAAGGTGCATGCGAATTATTTCCGCGATGCCAATAAGAAGCGCAGTCAGGAGATCATCTTAAAGCTCCGCTTTATCTCTCCCCTGCCGAAGCCCATATCCTTCCGGGCTCTGGGCTGCTATTTCTCCGCCGACGGTATCGACGGTTCCCTGAAGGTACCTCTTTACGAAGAAGAGCTTAAGTACTTCTATTCGAATTACAGGGATTACTACTATCTCCCGGCAGAGGATATGGCCATGCATAAGGCTATCGCCGGTTTTGTGGATAAGGAACACCGGGTACAGGCCACTGCTTCCAATTGCTACACCCGCAAAAAATCCCTTTATCTTCCCCAGTGGGAAGTGCTCTTCACGCCCTTCTTCAAACGGGAATATAAATCCAGGGATCTGTACTTCGAGCTTACGGATGAATTCAAGAAGAGCCGCTCCGGTTTCAACATGTATGCGGAGCATATCTTAAGCAGCATGTACCAGTACCGGGACGAATGATGTTTACAGCACGATAAAAGCGTATGTAAAAACCGGGGCATGACCCCGGTTTTTCAATGCACAAAAAAAGGGCCGAAGCCCTTTTTTCAATCTATCCTCTCGTAGAAGAAAGAATTTTTCCTTGCATAGTTCATATCCTTGTAACCTGTGATCTGCTCCGTGGAGCCGATGAAGAGCATTCCCTCGTGCACCAGCACATCATGGAAACGGCGGAACACTTCGTCCTTGGCTTCTTCCGTAAAGTAGATCAGCACGTTACGGCATACGATCATCTGATAGTCCTTCGGATAATCCTTAGGTTCCAGCAGATTGGCCTGCTTAAAGGTCACGCGGTTTTTGATCTCGTCATTGATCTTCCAGGCCGTGCGCAGGGTCTTCAGATCCTCGTTGCCCTTTTCCTTGGCAACGGCATCCAGCTCCTTGCCTTCGATCTTGGTAAAGTACTTAGTCTTGAATTCCTTGGGCATGTCCTCCAGGGACTTCTCGACGTAGATACCGCGTTTAGCCTTGTACAGTATGGTCTTGTCTATATCCGTGGCATAAATGCGGATCATGTTCAGGGGCAGGTGCTTCGAAAGAGCCATCACAAGTGAATAAGGCTCATCTCCCGTGGAGCAGGCGGCCGACCAGATCTTCAGGCTTTTGCCGAAACGCTTGATCAGGGTCGGGATCACTTCCTTATCCATGAACTCCCACTGCTCGGGGTTCCGGTAGAAGTTGGACACATTGATGGTGAAGTGGTTTAAGAACTCCTCCATCGCATCCCTGTCCTTTTTCAGCAGATCGATATAAGCCGAATACTCCTTGATACCCTTTTTGGTGATCAGCTGATCGATACGGCGTTTCATCTGCGCTTCTTTGTAAGCATTCAGATCCACACCGGTCAGACCCAGTATCTTTTCTTTAAGATACTTGTAGTCGTTTACAGGCATTTACTCTTCTCCTTCGTCCGTCCCTGCTGCGTCCTCTTCTTCCTCGGGAAGAAGATCCTTGATGCTTAAGGAGATCTTGTGATCTTCCACATTAAGATCGACCACGCGGGCTTCGATCTCTTCACCCACCTTCAGTACATCGGAAGGCTTCTCGATGTGCTTGCGGGAGATCTGGGATACGTGAAGCAGTGCATCCACACCCTCTTCCAGCTGAACGAAAGCACCGAACTCGGTCATGCGGGCAACGGTTCCCTTGACCACTGCACCGATGGGATAACGGCTCTCCACGGAAAGCCAGGGATTGTTCTCATCGAACTTGGCGGAAAGTGCGATCTTGTCGCCCTTGATCTCTTTGATGATGACGCGTACGGTATCACCCTTCTTGAACACGTTCTGAGGATAATCGATACGTCCCCAGCTCATCTCGGAGATATGAAGCAGGCCGTCGATGCCGCCGATGTCCACAAATGCGCCGAAGCTTGTCACGTTCTTCACGGTACCTTCAACCACATCACCTTCCTGGATGCGCAGCAGAGCCTCGGACTTGGCCTTTTCACGGCGCTCCTTAAGGACGGTCTTGCAGTCACCGATGTAACGGCGCTTCTTGGGATTGAACTCGCTCATCACGAACTCGATCTCCTGATCCGCAAAAACGTTCAGGTTCTTGGTATAGGTATCCGATGCCAGGCTGGCGGGAATGAATACCGGAACTTCGTCCACGGTAGCTACCAGACCGCCCTTCACCACTTCGGTGACCTTGGCTTTCAGTACTGTCTGCTCGTTGAAAGCATCTTCCAGTACCTTGCTCACCTTTTCGGCAATGATACGCTTGTGGGAGAGCACCACCTGACCGTCGCCGTCATTGAGCTTCAACACCTTGACCTCGATAGGATCGCCGGCCTTGACAACCGTGGTCAGGTCCAGCGTGGGATCGTTGGAGTACTCGTTTCTGGTGACGATGCCATCGGACTTATAGTTGATATTGACAGCGATCTCAGAAGGAGTAACTGAGATAACGGTACCTTCCACCACATCCCCCGTATGAATATTTTTTTGTAAAGATTCTTCCAATAATGATTCAAAACTCTCTTCGGACATGTTTTTGAACCTCCTCAATAATATAGTTTGGGGTGGAAGCCCCCGCTGTGATCCCAACTGTATGTATGGAACCGTCCTGCACGAGCGTAAGCCCGGAGACCGTCTGAATGAATTCCGTACGATCGCACTCCTTGCGGCAGATCTCGTAAAGCTTCCTTGAATTGGAGCTTTTCGTATCGCCGATCACGATCATAGCATCCACGCGGCCTGCTATCTCCCGGGCCTCCGACTGGTGTCGGAAGGTGGCATTACAGATAGTATCCACAACAGTAACATCATACGATTTTTTTTCAAATATTTCAAGGATTTTTTTAAATAAATTATGATTAAATGTCGTTTGCGCTACAACGCATATAGCTCTGTCATCTTTGGGCGTGTATTCCGAAGCTTCTTCTTCCGTAGATAGGACCTCCGCCGGCGTCCGGCACCAGCCCATGATGCCTTCCACCTCCGGGTGCTTCGGATTGCCGATGATGACGATCTGCTTCTCCCCGCTCTCACGGTCCACGATGCCGTGGATACGCTTGACGAAGGGGCAGCACACATCCACATAGTCGATGCCCTTCTCGTCCAGCAGGGTGATCACCCGCTTCGGAACCCCGTGGGAGCGCAAAAGCACCGTGCCGCCGGAAAGGGCCGCCAGTTCTTCTTCGCTTTCCACAAGCTTTACCCCTTTCTCCGTAAGGCGGCGCATCACTTCATCGTTATGGATCACCGGACCGTAGGTATAAAGTTCCTTCTTTTCCTCCGCAAGGCGGAAGGCTTCGTCCACGGCCTTCTTCACGCCGAAGCAGAAACCCGCGGTCTCGGCCGTTATGATCTCAACCAAGGCCTTTCTCCTTTACGATGGAAAGCAGCTTCTCCTCCACTTCCTCGATGCTCATATCGGAGCTGTCCACAAGTATGGCATCCTCAGCCTGCTTTAAAGGAGAGATCTCCCGCTTCATATCCCGCTCGTCCCTTTCAATGATCTCGGCTTCTATGGCTGCCAGATCGCATTCTTCCCCTTTGGCTATAAGTTCATCATAGCGCCGCTTTGCCCGTACCGCGGAAGATGCACTCAGATAGATCTTCACCTCCGCCTTGGGCAGTACCACGGTACCGATATCCCGGCCGTCCATCACCAGACTCTTTTCTCCCGCAAGCTTTTTCTGCAGTTCCACAAGCTTTGCCCGCACATCCGGGTTCACGCTGGTCTTTGATGCCGCGGCGCTCACCTCTTCCGTACGGATCAGGCCGCTCACGTTCTCGCCGTTCAGTATCACCTGCTGCACTCCTTCTTCAAAGGCAATGGTGATATCCGCCGAAACACAGGTAGCACTGACGGCAGCCGCATCTGAAAGATCCACCCCCTTGCGCAGCATGTAAAGCGCCATGGCCCGGTACATGGCACCGGTATCCACATAGATCACCCCAAGCCTTTTAGCAAGAAGCTTTGCGATGGTGCTCTTACCTGCCCCTGCGGGGCCGTCAATGGCGATGGAAAAAATCTCTTTGCTCATCTCTTTCTCCTCCCTGTATCCCGGGGGATCCCCCTTCGGGATATGCATTGATCCTTACATTGATCTTTACAGTGCCTTTATATACTCCGCCGCACTGATCCCCGCCAGATATCCGGTAGACCAGGCGATCTGCAGATTAAAGCCCCCGGTCAGGGCATCGCAGTCCAGCGCTTCCCCGGCGATATACAAGCCGGGTACTGTCTTTGATCCCATAGTGGAGGGATCCACTTCCTTTACGTTCACTCCTCCCCGGGTGATCACAGCCTCCGCAAAGCCCCGGGTCCCGGTGATATGGTAGCGCAGTTCCTTCAGGGTATGAAGGAAACGTGCACGCTCCTCTTTCGTTACGGCATTCAGCTGCTTTGCCGCATCTATACCGCATCTTTCCGGAAACACATCCGCCAGCTTTCCCGGCAGGAAGTGCCTGAGTATGGTACCGAAAGCCTTGTTCTTGTTATCCCCGAATTCCCGCAGGATACGCTCATCCAGCTGCTGCTCCGATAAGGCCGCTTTCAGATCGATGAGCAGCTCACACTCCGCTGCCTCCTCCGGCAGGTAGGAAGATGCGGAAAGGATCAGCGGACCGCTTAAGCCGAAATGGGTGTAAAGCAGCTCTCCGAAGCCTTCGTAAAGCTTTTTCTTCCCCTTCACAAGTTTCAGGGAAACATTCTTAAGGGAAAGGCCGGAAAGATAAGCGCATTCTTCCGCCTCCTCACAGCACAGCGGCACCAGAGCGGGACGCAGGCTGCAGCCCAGGCTGTGCCCCAGCTTCCGAAGCAGCCCGAAGCTCTTACCGTCGGAACCGGTAGAGGGATAGCTGGCGCCGCCGCAGGCCACGATCACGGCATCTGCCTTTTCTGCGGAAAGCTTGCCCCCCTGCTTTATTTTAAGTTCAAATCCCTCTCCTGAGGGAAGGATATCCGTCACTTCACTGTTAAGCCGCAGTTCTCCCCCCGCCTTTTTAAGGCTCTGATCCAGGGTACGTATCACATCCGAGGAATGGTCAGAGGCAGGAAAGATACGTCCGCCGCGCTCTTCTTTCAGGGTAAGCCCCCGGCTCTCAAAGAAATCCCATACCGCATCATGATCGAAGGAGTATACCGCACTGTATAAAAAGCGGGGATTGCGTACCACCTGCGAAAAGAAATCCGCCGTATCCATGCTGTTGGTCAGATTACAGCGGCCTTTTCCCGTGATGAAGAGCTTTTTCCCGCTTTTCTCGTTCTTTTCAAAAACAACGACCCTCGCGCCGGCTTCCGCCGCCGCAATGGCCGCCATCATTCCCGCTGCCCCGCCGCCAAGTACGGCGATCCTGCGTTCCATTTATTCCCCCGGCTCGGAAAGATCGTCCGAGGCATAGGTCTGGTAATTATCCCAGATCTCTTCCATCCGTCCCAGGTATTCGTTGATCCTGTCCTGATCCCGCATATACAGTGCCACGATCAGGGAATTGATGAGGCTCATGGGAGCCACCATGGAATCCACCAGCGTGATCATATCCGACCTGACCCACAGATTGCAGGAGGAATACATGTTCATGGGAGAGTATTCACTGTCGGTGATGGTGATGAGCCGTGCCCCTCTGGAATTTGCGTAATCCATGGCTTTCAGCGTTCTTAAGGAGTAGCGCGGGAAGCTGATCCCCACCACCGCATCTCCCTGCTCCAGCCAGGCCAGCTGCTCAAAGAGTTCATTCACATTGTTACTGGAAAGTGATATCACGTTCTTCCGCATCAGGCCCAGATAGTAGGAAAAATACTGGGCAAGAGGCGCACAGCTGCGTATCCCCAGGATATACACATGGGGAGCCTCCTTAAGAAGGTCCACCGCCGTATCGAAGGAAGTCGCCGACACCATATGTATGCTGTCCACGATATTCTGGGCATCCCGTACCAGCACCTTGCGCATCAGTTCCGAAGGATCCTCCTTAAGCCGCATGGTCTGGTTCACCTTGGGCGGGATCAGCCGGTCCTTTACTTCGTCGGCCAGGGCTTTCTGGAAATCCCCGTAGCCGTCATAGCCCAGGCGCATGGCAAAACGCACCACCGTGGATTCGCTGACTCCGCAGGCCTCCCCCAGCTTCGCCGCCGTAAGGAAGGCCGCGCTCTCTGCATTCTCCGCCACATAATCGGCGATCCTGCGATGACCTTTACTCAGATGCCCGTATTGTTCCTTAAGCTCTTCGATCATTTCCTTCTCCCGGTAATTATGCCTGATTCGAAAAAAAGTGGCCTTGTCAGAACAAAGCCACTTTCACATCATTAAAGTACGGATTTATACAGGGTAAGCACCGTTCTTGGTATCTGCCTTCTTCGCATCTACCTTCTGCTGCTGTGCTTCGCGGTACTTGAAGAAGTCCGTGGCAACCTGAGGGAAAAGTGCATAGGACAGCACGTCCTCATCCTGCTGCTTGTACTGCTTCATCTCCGCTTCGATAGCTTCCAGCTCGGGCTTATCGTGACCGGTAGCCTCGGCACTGCGGGCCGTGGAACGCTTCTCGCCGGGGATGACCTTGTTGATCACGTCCTTGTTCATGGGCTTAACGGTCTGGCCGTAATTACCGCGGAGCAGATCCTTGAACTCACCGGTTGCAGTCTTGTAACGCTCACCCATGAGTACGTTGAAGATAGCCTGGGTACCAACGATCTGGGACGAAGGTGTGACCAGAGGGGGCTCACCGCAGTCTTTACGTACGCGGGGGATCTCCTCCAGCACATCGTTGTACTTATCCTCGGCATGCTGCTCTTTAAGCTGCGATACCATGTTGGAAAGCATTCCGCCGGGTACCTGATAAAGCAGGGTCTTTATGTTTACGCCCAGCACCTTGGTGCTCATGAGGCCGCTCTCGATGCACTCCTCACGATAAGGTCTCCAGTAATCGGCGATCTCGGCCAGGATCTTCTGATCGTAACCGGTATCATAGGGAGTTCCCTTGAAGGTCTCCACCATAACCTCGGTGGCAGGCTGGGAAGTACCCAGTGCGAAAGGCGAGATGGCGCAGTCTATAACGTCTACACCGGCTTCTACAGCCTTCAGATAAGTCATGGAAGCCACACCGGAGGTGTAGTGGGTATGAAGCTGGATGGGAAGCTTGGTGCTCTCCTTCAGGGTCTTCACCAGCTCGGCTGCACGATAAGGAACCAGCAGGCCGGCCATATCCTTGATGCAGATGGAATCCGCTCCCATCTCCTCGATCTTCTTGGCCATATCTGCCCAGTACTCCAGGGTATAGGCATCACCCAGGGTATAGGAAAGGGCGATCTGGGATTCACCGCGGCCTTCCTGCTTCTTGATCTTGTTGGTGGCATCCACCGCTGCCTGCAGGTTACGGATATCATTCAGGCAGTCGAAGATACGGATCACATCGATACCGTTTGCTACGGACTTCTCAACGAAAGCGTACACCACATCATCCGCGTAAGGACGATAGCCTAAGATGTTCTGTCCGCGGAAGAGCATCTGCAGCTTGGTGTTCTTGAAGCCGTCACGCAGCTTGCGCAGGCGCTCCCAGGGATCTTCCTTCAGGAAACGCAGGGATGCATCGAAAGTAGCACCGCCCCAGCACTCTACGGCATGATAACCGACCTTGTCCATGGTGGGTACGATGGGCAGCATCTTCTCGGTAGGCATACGGGTGGCGATCAGGGACTGATGCGCATCACGCAGCACCGTTTCCATAATGCCAACGGGCTTCTTCTCGATGGTGCTCTCTGCCCGCTTTTCGGTCGTTTTCACTTCGACCTTGCTGTTATTATTATTTTTTGCCATTTCTCTATCCTCCTAAAAATCGCTGTACAGGGATCCGTGCTATGCACTTATCCTCAGAACACACCGAAGATGGCCATGAAGGTACCTGCGGCCACCGCCGTACCGATCACGCCTGCCACATTGGGTCCCATGGCATGCATGAGCAGGAAATTGGTAGGATCCTCCTCGGCACCAACCCTCTGGGAAACACGGGCCGCCATAGGCACCGCGCTCACACCGGCCGAACCGATCAACGGATTGACCTTACCCTTGGTGATCACACACATCAGCTTGCCGAAGAGTGTACCGGCCGCCGTACCGAAGGCGAAGGCCACCAGACCCAGAGCAACGATGAAGAGCGTATCCGTATTCAGGAAAGCTTCAGCGGAAGTGGTAGCACCCACGGAAGTTCCCAGCACGATCACCACGATGTACATAAGTGCATTGGATGCAGTCTCGGTAAGCTGACGGACCACACCGGACTCACGGAAGAGATTACCCAGCATGAGCATACCCACCAGAGGAGCCGTAGTCGGCAGTACGATGGAGACCACGATGGTCACGATGATGGGGAAGAGGATCTTCTCCAGCTTGGACACGGGTCTGAGCTGTCCCATCTTGATCTGACGCTCTTTCTTGGTGGTAAGAGCCTTCATGATGGGGGGCTGGATGATGGGCACCAGTGACATGTAGGAATAAGCAGCCACGGCAATGGGGCCCAGATACTTGGTCTGACCCAGTTTTCCTGCAAGGAAGATGGATGTAGGACCATCTGCGCCGCCGATGATGGAGATGGCGGCTGCAGCCTTGTCGTTAAAGTCCGCCCAGCCCATGGCACCTGCAAAGAGTGCACCGAAGTAGGCGGCAAAGATACCGAACTGCGCGGCCGCACCCAGAAGGAAGCTGGCCGGGTTGGCGATCAGGGGGCCGAAATCGGTCATGGCTCCCACGCCCATGAAGATGAGGGAGGGCAGGATGGCCCACTCATCCAGTACGTAGAAATAATACAGTAATCCGCCCACGCCGTTCGGCGAATCCTCGGCCCGCATCATGATATCCGGATAAATGTTCACCAGCAGCATACCGAATGCGATCGGTACCAGCAGCAGGGGTTCAAATTCATGCCGGATCGCCAGGTAGAGGAAAAAGAGCGCCACGCAGATCATGATCACGTTCTTATAGGTAAAGGACGGATTCATGAACGCCATCTGGCCGAGCAGATTGTTAATGATCTCACTCATTGATCAAATACCTCCGCAATAATCTAACAGTCCTCTCAGTTCAGGGTAGCCAGAACCTGACCTGCCTCACAGGCATCGCCCACAGCCACATCGATGCTGGCAACCTTACCGTCGGCGGGAGCCACCTGAGGGATCTCCATCTTCATGGCCTCGATGATCAGCACTGCATCGCCCTTCTTAACGGAATCGCCAACATTCTTCTCGATCTTGAAGACCTTACCGGCTGCACCGGCTTCGATCTTGATGCTGCCTGCGCCGGCAGAACTGCTCTTTGCAGCGGGAGCTGCCTTGGGAGCTGCCTTAGGGGCTGCCTTGGGAGCTGCAGCAGCTGCGCCGCTGCCTGCGCCCTCTTCCACGGTTACATCATATACATTGCCGTTCACGGTGATGGTATAGTTTTTCATTTTTTAATCCTCCTGAATGATTTTCTATTATCTGATCCTTCTGATGCTGCGCACCACGAAACCGTCCGTGGATGCGCTCTCGCCGCCGGCTGCCGCTATGGCTGCCGCGATAACGGCAATGAGTTCCGTATCATCCGCCTCATCCTGCTGCGCTTCCTCGCGCTCAACGATGCCGGCGATGGCCTTGTCTACGGAAGCCTCGGTAACTCCCTCTGCCGGTGCCTTAAAGGCATCCAGAAGCTTGGGCACATACTTGAGCATCGAAATGATGATCGCTATAAGGATCAGCATGATGAACACTGTGCCCATACCGATCAGGGTGTTCGTTCCGGCTCTCTGCATGGACTCGCCCAGACCCAGAATGGTATTCACCGTAACGGCCGTTACATGGAGATTCTTATCGTAGATGATCTCCACGATACCGTCATGACCGCCCTCATTGGGCTTAAGGGTCTTGAAGTGAACATTGGCGATCACCTGGTCAGCATCCACATCGTAAGTGATGCTCCCGGTTTCGGGCAGAGCATTCTCCAGTTCATTATCCAGGAGCAGCTTCTTTGAATCCGCATAGGAATGAGCTCCCTTAAGGATGATGGAAAAATCCGTCCGCACGCCATAGCTCTGAGACAGCAACTGGTTAAGGTATTCCACCTCATCAATCTTCATCTCGTCGTAATACGCCAGCTCCTCTGCAGTGGCGCTGCCGAGAGAAACCACAAGAGCGCAGATCTCCTGCACCTCTTCATCCAGCTCCGAATGCGGATCCTCCAGAAGAGGCTTGACCGTCGTCTCTCCACAGGCTGTCAGAGCGAAGATGCAGACGAGCATGAGCAGAAGCGCTTTAATCTTTTTCTTCATTTGCAATCTTCTCCTTCCCTGCACCATATCACTCAAAGAGCATCTCGATGGCGTAGATCAGATGCTTACGGGAATCCTGCGGTTCGATGATCGCATCCACATAACCGCGGGCCGCCGCAGAGGCCGCATTGTTCTGCAGAGCGGCAAATTCCTTCGCAGCCGCATCCACCAGAGCCGCATCCTTTCCTTCATAAAGAAGCTTCGCTGCCTGCTTTGCTTCCATGGGACCGATCTCGGCGCCGGGCCATGCATACACAAGATCCGCTCCGATACCCTTGGAGTTCATGCAGACATAAGCGCTGCCGTAAGCCTTACCTACGATCAGGTTCACTCTGGGCACATCGCAATTGGCAAAGGCTTCCGTCAGGGTTGCAGCCGCCTTGGCCATATTCTTCTCACTGCACATGGTAGCTTCGAAGCCCGTTACATTCGTTACGGAAAGTACGGGGATCCCGAAGCTGTCGCAGAAGTATACAAAATCCGCAGCCTTGTAAGCACCCTTGTGGCTCATGCGTCCGGAAAGCTTGTTAACCTTCCCGTCATCCCCTACGATCTCGCAGCGGTTGGCAACGCAGCCTACCGTGATGCCGTCCAGGCGGATAAAGCCGGTGACCATATCCTTCGCGTAGCCGCTGCCGACTTCCACGAAATCATTGTCATCCGCGATATTGGAAAGCAGAATGGAGGTATCACCCGCAGCCCCTGCAAGATCGGGGATCACACGGTTCAAATCGTCCTGGGTATCCGTGATCGCCACATCATCATCATTCTGGGGAAGCATGGTGACGAGCTTGCGGATATCGGCACAGATCTCCTCGGCGCTGCCTACGAAATCCGCATTACCGCTCTCCTCAAACTGGAACTTTGCGGCAGAAGTGTCATTCTTCTCTGTATAATTCCCGTCAATGGCATCCGGGGAATTCACAAAGATGTGTCCGTTCTTCTCCTCCATGAAGCAGAAATCCGTCATAGCCGGGACCAGAGCAAGACCGCCGCCGCAGTTTCCGAACACTGCAGTGATCTGGGGTACCACGCCCTTTGCCATAGCCTGCTTGAAATAGATCTCGCCGAGGGAATTCAGCGCGTCGGTGGATTCCGTAAGACGCAGTCCCGTGGAATCGATCAGGCCGATCACCGGGGTTCCGGTCTTCAGAGCCAGATCATAGATCGCACAGATCTTCTTCGCATGCATCTCACCGATACTTCCGCCCAGCACAGCAGCATCCTGGCTGTACACATAGACCCGGCGGCCCTCGATGGTACCATAGCCGGTGACGACACCGTCCGATGCGGCATCGGCGGGTTTCTGATTGAAATCGGTGGCTCTGGCCTTTATGGCAGAACCGATCTCAACGAAACTTTTCTCGTCCAGAAGCTGATCGATCCGCCCCCGGCTTAAGCTTGTTGAACTACCCATTCCTTTTACCTCCGTTAAGCTTATAAAAATGTTCTCACGCCCCGGCACAGGTTTGCCGCGGCACACCGTTTCCGATTATAACACAAAAGAAAAACTTTTCCTAGGACTTTTTCACATTCATCACGAATTTTACACATCCAGCGTCAGCTGCATGTCTTCCTCCGCCTCCGCTTCCGCCTGGATACGGAAATCTTCCACCAGTTCGGGGCTTAAGGTGGGCAGCTCTCCCAGGGAGCTTACCCCGAAGGAACGCAGGAACTGCTCGGTGGTCCCGAAGAGCAGCGGCCGGCCCGGTGCATCCAGGCGTCCCAGTTCCTCGATCAGGTCATATTCCAGCAGACGGTTCAGCGCGTGCTCGCAGGAAACCCCGCGGATGCGTTCGATCTCGGCCTTGGTCACGGGCTGCTTGTAGGCGATGATGGAAAGAGTTTCGATGGCGCTGTCCGAAAGGCTGGCCCGCTTCGGGCTCCTGGCCAGACGGATCAGGTATTCGTAATACTCTCCCTTGGTCCCCAGCTGCACGGCGTCTTCCAGTTCCGTAAGCTGTATCCCCCGCTTGCCCTCGGCATATTCCTTTTTCATCCGGTCGATGGCGGCATGCACTTCCAGTTCCGACATATGCAGTACTTCGCAAAGGCGCTCGATCTTTACGGAATTGCCCGTGGCAAAGAGGATAGCCTCGATGGCGGCTTCCGGATTTTCCGGAGCGGGGATATCATCATTCTCCGCCGCCTCTTCCGGCCTGTCCTTTTCTTCCTTTGCCTTTTTCGTCTTCTTTTTCTTAGCGCTTTCCTTTATTTCTTTTTCCGCACTCTCTCCGGCAGCCTCCGCTTCGGCACCTTCTTCCGCATCTCCGGAAGCTTCCGCATCTTTGGCTTCTTCCACCGCTTCAGCTTCAGCGCTTTCTTCCGCATCTGTAGAAGCTTCGGCTTCTTTGACCGTTTCCGCTTCCACGGCCGCTTTCTGCGCCTCCAGGCTCTCTTCCGCCTCTTTTATCTCTTCTGTTTCTGTCACTTCCGTTTTTTCCATTTATGCACTCCTACATGATCGCAAAGCTTTCGTCCAGTTCCATGGCGCTCACATCCTCGGCCCGCTCGATCAGGATGTCATCGAAGAGCGCATCCTGACGGATAACGATCTGCCCCAGCTTCATAAGCTCCAGTACCACCAGAAAGCTTACGATGATATCGATCCGCCGCACCTGGCCGTTTAAGAGTTCCCGGAAAGAGCAGATCTCGTGTTCGTTTAAGTATTTCAGTATCTCGTTCTGCTTATTCTCTACCGAGACCTCGTCTTTGGTGATGTTTCCGAACTTGCTGCGGATGGGGTCCACCCGGTCCTCTACCCGCTTGAGCATCTCCCGGTAGATCTCTCCCAGCTTCATTAAGTTCAGATCCCGCACCAGGGCTTCATAGTCGGTGGGCTCCCTGTAGTTCAGTACAGCTTCCGGCATGCTGGGGGCCTTATACATGGATTTTCCCGCATCCACATAGCGGTCCTTCAGTTCAAAGGCCATGTACTTGTACATCTTATGCTCCAGAAGCTTCTGAACCAGTTCTGCTCTGGGATCTTCCTCCTCGCCGTCCTCATTCTTCTGTTTAGGCAGGAGCATACGGCACTTGATGGAAAGCAGGGTGGCCGCCATCACAAGGAACTCGCTCATGATGTTCATGTCCTCCCGCTCCATGGCCCGGATGTAATCCAGATACTGGGCCGTGATCTCGACGATGGGGATATCGTAGATATCCACCTTATTCTTTTCGATCAGGTGCAGCAGCAGATCCAGGGGACCTTCAAATACCTCAAGCTTTACCGGAATAGCCATTTTACTCTTCTCCTGATGGTTTTAATTCTACATATAAAAGTTCCGCAGGGTTAAATACCCTAACGGGCAGTGTATGGGTTCCGAGCCCGCAGCTCACCAGCTGGTGCCTGCCTTCCAGTGAAAAGCAGCCTGCGGTAAAATCCGGAAGGATGTATCGCTTGGGACTGATGAGCCCTCCGAGGAAAGGCAGCCGGACGATACCGCCGTGATAGTGCCCGGAAAAGCTCAGATCCGCTCCCCAGCCGGCATAGTCCGGAAGGAACTCGGGGTCATGGGCCAGCAGTATGCAGTAATGCTCCCTGTCTTTCTCTCCCAGCAGTGCCTTAAGCATCTCCCGGGATACATGATCATAGCGCCTTGCCAGAAAATGTCCGGGGCCCAGGCTCAGCCCGTATATCCTTATGCCGTATTCCTTCAGCACTTCGCTGTCATTATCCAGTATATGGGCTCCGGCCTCTTTAAAGCGCCGCATCATGCACTCATAAGTGAAGGAGTATTTCTCCGGTTTCCAGGCGATACGGCTCTCATGATTCCCCAGGGCAAAATACACCGGATAGTCCCGGGAAAGCTCCCGGATGAGGTCGCATGCCACATCCACCGTAGCAGGTATGCTGTGAAACAGTTCCTTGGCCGTCATGATATCCCCGGCCATCAGCACAAGATCCGGCTTGAGGGAGCGTATCTTCTTAAGCAGCTTACGGTTACCCTTGCCGAATACTCGCCCGTGCAGATCCGAAAGCACTACCATGCGCAGCTTTTTCTTCACTCTCCCGTCGGCAAAACGATAGCCGCGCACACGGATATTATGAATATCGCTGTGTATCACTCCCGTAAAAAAGGAACACAGGAGACCCAGCAGAAAGGAAAGCAGTCCCACACTTCACCCCATCGATACCACATTTTGTTACAGCTTTGCGATTATAGCACAAGATGATGTTGCTTTTCAAGATTACATAAGATCTTTTTATCAAAAGAAAAAAGAGCCGCACAGTGCAGCCCTTTTATATCTTAGTTATATTTACGTTTTCTGGCAGCTTCAGATTTCTTCTTCCGACGTACGCTGGGCTTCTCATAGTGCTCGCGCTTGCGGATCTCCTGCTGAATGCCGGCCTTGGCGCAGCTTCTCTTGAAGCGTCTCAGTGCGCTGTCCAGATCTTCATTCGGCTTAACTTCAATCCTTGACACCCTAAACTCAACCTCCCCTCGGTTGTAGATTCGTGAGACCTTTCTCACACACTCGTAAATTTAAGCATATCCGCCCGCTTTTGTCAAGGGCTTTTTCTTTATGCCCTTACAGTTTAACGGCAGCCAGCAGATCCTTCAGCGCATACTCATTGTGAAACATGCGCTTCTCCGTAACGGAAAGGATATGTGCCATAGTCAGCGGGATGGGCGGGCCGTACTTTTCACTCCACAACATATAAAAGAGCAGGAAGAGATTGCAGGCCAGCAGAGCCTCCTTCACATGACGGAAGGGACTGTAATCTTCATAGCTCATGAGATAGCGCCGAAGGAGCACGGAGATGATATGCTCCGTAAACAGGCTCACCAGCTCCTCTTTGCCCGCCACATGTTTTTCAAACAGGCGCATAAGCTCCCTCTCGCCCTTTTCATAACTCAGGCGGTCGAAACGCCGGTAGTAGAGCCGGCAGATCCGGTAAAGGAAAGGCAGGGAATACTTAAGCCACTCCTCGTAGAAGCAGGTACTCATCATCTCGTTCAGATCCGCGATGGGCAGGGGAAAGAGCCTTTTTGCACAGGGCTTTGCCCCAAAGAGCGCCCACTCCTCTTCTCCTCCGCCCTTCAAAAGTCCGTCCTGGAGTTTTCTGCTTCCTGCAAGAAGGATGCGTAGCAGGCTGTCCAGTCCTTCCGCGTCTCCCTTTGTATCCCGCAGCCTGCAGCTCATTTCCTCTCTCGAGCTTAAGAGCTTTTCAAAATATGCTTCCTCATCATTATTACCGTACTGTTCCGGCAGTTCTTCTTCCTTCCCCGGGATCAGCAGGGTGTTCCCACGGGAAAGAAAAAGAGAAGCCGCATGTATGCAGGACAGATCCAGAAGGAACTCTGCCCGGGGTCCGTAATTGATCATCACCCGGGGATAGATCCTGCAGACCTCTGCAATAAAGGCTTCCCCTTTTTTCTTCTGTAAGCCGCACAGTCCGTCCGGCCGCAGATGCGGACAGGACAGGGACAGGGGCGAAAATATCTTCTGTTCCTTCCCGTGGATCGTAAGTCTCAGCTTAAGGCCAAACAGACCCTTCTCGGCCCTGAAACGTTTCAGGGCATCATCATCCAGCGGGACTCCCCAGCCGTGACAGCAGTTGTCGGGACACTTCTGCATCAGACAGCAGAAGCTGTCGTAGTCTTCTTCCTTAAATACAGGCGTTTCGATGCTCATCCGCCGATCTGGCTCGTAAAGCTCTCCTCGGCTGCCGCAAGGGCCTTTTCGATACCGGAAGGATCTTTGCCGCCGGCCTGGGCCATATTGGGCTTTCCGCCGCCGCCGCCGCCCACCAGGGGAGCTACGGCTTTGATCAGATTGCCGGCATTCACGCCGCGCTTCACCAGTTCATCCGTAACCTTGACGATGATGTTTACCCTGCCATCGGCTGCGGAGAAGAGTACCACCGCCGCTTCTCCAAGCTGATCGCATACCCGGTCAGCCAGATCACGCATTCCGTTCATATCCACCCCTTCCAGGGCACGGGTCACGAACTTGGCACCGCCGATCTCTTTCGCCGCCGCTACGATATCACCCAGGGCATCCCCTGCAGCCTTGCTCTTTAAGGAATTCACTTCACCCTTCAGGCTCTTATTCTCGGCAAGCAGGCTTTCGATACGGCCCAGCAGTTCTGCGGGACGGGTCTTCAAGGCCTCTGCCGCCTCTTCCAGCTTCTGCTCGATATCACGGTAGTAGGCAAACACAGCCTCACCCGTGATGGCTTCGATCCTGCGGGTACCAGCTGCGATACCGGATTCCGACACGATCTTGAAAGCGGAGATGCTGCCGGTGGAAGATACATGGGTACCGCCGCAGAGTTCTACGGACCAGCCGCCCATATCCACCACGCGCACTTCCGTGCCGTATTTCTCTCCGAACAGAGCCATGGCTCCGGTCTTGCGGGCTTCCTCCAGGCTCATGAGCTTGGTCACCACCGGAAGGTTCTCCGAGATCTTTTCGTTTACGATACGCTCCACCTTCTCCAGCTCTTCCTTGGTCATAGCCTGGAAATGGGAAAAGTCAAAGCGCGTTCTCTCCGGATCCTGATAGGATCCCTTCTGTTCCACATGACTGCCCAGGACTTCACGCAGGGCTTTCTGCAGCAGATGAGTTGCGGAATGGTTCTGGCAGGTGCGCATGCGAAGCTCAGCATCCACCTTAAGGCTGGCGGTACTGCCGTCCCTTATCATCCCCCTGTTCACCACACCGATGTGTGCCAGCTTGGAGCCTGCAACATGCAGCGTCTCTTCCACCACAAAGCTGCCGTCGGCGGTCTCGATCACACCCTGGTCACCCAGCTGGCCGCCCATGGTCCCGTAGAAGCAGCTCTGTTCCACGATCACCGCACCGCGCATTCCGTCGGTAAGCGCGCTCACAACGGCATCTTCTTCTCCGGCTTCCTTTTCCTTCGCACTCTTCAGTTCCACCAGTGCGATGATGCCGCTCTCGTTCTCCAGCCGGTCATAGCCGATAAATTCCGTGGTCTTGGAAGCATCCAGGCTCTCGTAGACCGTAGCCTCGGCTCCCATATAATTGGTTCCCTTTCTTGCAGCCCTGGCGCGGTCCTTCTGCTCCTGCATGGCCGCATCAAAACCGGCCTGATCCAGGGAGAAGCCGCGTTCCTCCAGGATCTCTACCGTCAGATCCAGAGGGAAGCCGTAAGTATCGTAGAGCTTGAAGGCATCCGCTCCCGCCAGCTCCTTGCTGCCGGCAGCCTTCAGCTTCTCTTCCATATCATTCAGGAGGCTCAGGCCCTGATCGATAGTACGGGCAAACTGGTTCTCCTCCTGCTTCAGATTGTTAAGGATAAAGTCCTTTTTCTCATCCAGCTCGGGATAGCCGTCCTTGCTGCCTTCGATCACGGTCTTTGCCAGATCTGCAAGGAAAACTCCCTCGATCCCCAGAAGCCTGCCGTGACGGGCAGCCCTGCGGATGATGCGGCGCAGCACATAGCCGCGGCCCACATTGGAGGGCGTGATGCCGTCGCTGATCATGAAGGTGGCGGAACGGATATGATCCGTGATCAGACGTATGGAAACATCCTTCTTATCATCTGTCTGATAAGTCACTCCCGCCAGCTCGCAGACCCGGTCCCGGATGGCCTTCATGGTATCGATATCAAAGACAGAATCCACATCCTGTACCACTACGGCCAGACGCTCCAGGCCCATGCCGGTATCGATGTTCTTCTGCTTCAGTTCCGTATAATTGCCCTTGCCGTCCCCTTCAAACTGGGTAAACACATCGTTCCAGACTTCCATAAAGCGGTCGCATTCGCAGCCCACCTTACAGTCCGGCTTTCCGCAGCCGTATTTCTCGCCGCGGTCGTAATAGATCTCGGAACTGGGACCGCAGGGACCTGCGCCGTGCTCCCAGAAGTTATCGCACTTTCCGTTTTCGTCACGATAAAACTTCGTGATCTTTTCGGCAGGTACACCGATCTCCTCCGTCCAGATGCGGATGGCCTCGTCATCTTCATAATATACGGAAGGATACAGACGATCGGGATCAAGGCCTACCACCTTGGTCAGGAATTCCCAGGAAAAATGAAGAGCTTCGGTCTTGAAATAATCCCCGAAGGAGAAATTACCCAGCATCTCGAAGAAGGTCAGATGACGGGCTGTTTTACCCACATTCTCGATATCGCCGGTACGCACACATTTCTGACAGGTAGTAACACGCTTGCGGGGCGGGATCTCCTGCCCGGTGAAATAAGGCTTTAAGGGTGCCATACCGGAATTGATGATCAGAAGGGAATTATCGTTGTGGGGAATGAGAGAAAAACTCTTCATGCGAAGATGATCTTTACTCTCGAAAAAATCAAGAAACATTCTGCGAAGCTGGTTTACGCCGTACTTTTCCATGAGACTTAAATCCTTTCTGTAAAAAAAATCCGTACCTCGGGTAGATACGGTTTGTTATAGCCACATAAACGATATCTGCGTATCGCTTCGCTGCTTCGCAGCTTTCGCGATACTTTACGCAATCAAATCGCCACATAACAGATATCTGCGTATCGCTTCGCTGCTTCGCAGCTTTCGCGATCCTTTACGCAGTCGGATCGCCACATAACAGATATCTGCGTATCGCTTCGCTGCTTCGCAGCTTTCGCGATCCGCACAGACATTCGGAATCCGCGGCGTCGCGCTCTAGCGCGACTTGCTTCTTCCTCATGTCTGTTCGGCCATCAAATACGTGCGGTGTCCCATGCAAGCATGAACACCGCACGTGCTTGATGGCCTGATATCTCAAGCTGGAAAAGAGACTCGAACTCTCGACCCCTTCATTACGAGTGAAGTGCTCTACCGACTGAGCTATTCCAGCAACGTTCTTTATTATACATTATAGTTCGAATTTTGCAAGAAAAATTTTTTGATCCTAAAATGTATGGAGGGATCTTATGCCCGAAGCTTAAGATCCCTCCGCATCCTCCGGGATGTAAAGCCTTCACATCCCTTCGTTATTAATCTTATTCTTACAGATCGCTCATCAGCTTGTTACGGTAAGAGTTGAACTCATCGTCCGTAATGATGTTGCCGCCTGCCAGGTTCTTCAGCAGTGTTACCTTCTCCTGGAACTGATCCATGCTCTCGTAAGGAGCAAAGATGTCCTTGATCAGAGCCTGCTTCTTCACCTCGAAGTCCTCGGTGCTGATCAGGCCGCAGTCTCTTGCGATCATGTTCAGGCGCATACGCAGCACCACATCACCGAAGGTCTCAACCTCTTTCAGGATCTCTACCTTCTTACCGTGGAAATCCATCTCGGACAGCCAGGAACGCTCTTTCAGCTTCATCACGCGCAGGACCTTGTTGCGGAAGGAGCTCTCATCTGCTGCAGGCATGGTCATCACTTCGGAGATGAGTCTTGCCTGCTTCTCTTTATACTCCGCATCGGTAGCGGCACCGGCCACCACCATCGCCGGCCAGCGGGCCAGCTTCATATCCAGAGCATCGATGGTATCGCTGATCTTCGGATCCAGCATATTCTTCAGCTCGGCCTTATCGCTCTCAAACTCCTCCTTCGGAACCAGCTCGGCATCCACAAGGATGGGCAGCTTCTGAAGCTTTAAGGTAAAGAGGGAATTATCATCCATCGGATTATAGGCAACACTGGCCAGCAGCGCATCCTTCTTGGAATTGTACTCTGCCTCGGTCAGCAGCTCGCTCATCAGGATGATGGGCAGGCGGGAAGTATTCTCGCGGAATACGTTCAGATCCGTTACGTTGGGATCGAAGCAGGCATCCACGATCTGATTGCGGTTGGCTGCAAACTCGGCCTCGTTCATCACGCCGGAACGCATAACCACGAAGAGCTTCTGGATCTTTTCGTAGAAAGCTCCCATGCCCTTCTCGTCGCAGAGCAGCTTAAGCTTCTTTTCCTTATACTCGTCATCGCTGCACATGCCGCTCTCATGGATAACCTCCAGCTTACGAAGCTTCTCTTCGTAGCTTTCGTTCTTCTTGGGAGGCGCAGACGGAGCCGGTGCGGAAGCTGCGGGAGCCGAAGCCACTCCGGCGGCAGCTGTCTGGGAAGGAGTATATGCGGGAACTACAGGAGTAGGAACCGGTGCAGGGGCGGGTGCAGGGGCGGGAGCCGGTGCAGGCGCAGGAGCCGGTGCGGGCGCAGGAGCAGGAGCCGGTGCGGGCGCAGGGGCAGGCGCGGGAGCTGCAGGGGCGGGAGCCGGTGCAGGTGCTGCTTTGGGGGCGGGCTTGGCAGCCGCGGGAGCAGCGGGCTTTGCAGCAGCAGCGGGAGCAGCAGCCTTTGCGGCAGCGGGAGCACTTCCACCGATACCGCCGGCCTTGGTGGCTACATCCGTAAGCAGCTCAAGAGCCTTATCCATATCTTTAAGACCCGGGAGGATATTCTGGGTCTTCTTAACGCCGTACAGGGTCTGGAGACGTGTCACGATGATCAGTGCATTGGAGCCCTGGAATTCGCCCTTATGAACATCGCGGATATCCTTGGCCGCGATATCGGACTCGGAAATATATTCGTTCTTACCGTCTTCGTTACAGATGTAGCCTTTCAGCTTGATCTTAACATCATCCGGCTTGGTCGTATCAACCTGCAGATAAAGCTTGTCCTGGCTCTTTGCAGACAGAAACGACTTTAAACTGGAACCCCAATTACACTGAAATACCTGTACTGCCATCTTTTTTCCTCCTTAGTAGCGGACTTTCCCCGCTCTTACTTTATGTTGCCCTAAATATATCAGTTCAAGTCCCCCTTTTCAAGTGGGGCAAGCCCCGAAAAGCCCCTATATCAGGCTTTTCACTCATATACTGCAAAAAACACCCGCGTTTTATCGGGTGTTTTTCTCGTCCTTCGTCAATATAGTACTATTAACAAAGCTTCTTTCTGCCGATAGGGATGGGCCGAAACGACGGACCGAAAGCTCTACAATGCCCAATTTTGTTATATCTTCCACTCTTCCGTCCACCTCATTTGCCCGCATGGCTTCCGACAGTTCCTCAAGCAATATTGTTTCACTTTCCTTCTTTTTCATGCTGATAAAATCGATGAGGACGATCCCGGCGATACGCCTCAGTTTCAGCTGAAAGGCTATCTCTTTTGCCGCTTCCCGGTTGATGAGCAGGCCCGCCGCCTCCTTATCTCTGCCCTTGTCGGCTTTGGCGGAATTCACGTCAATGGCACATAGTGCTTCCGTTTCCGCAAATACCAGTTCCGCCCCGCTGTCTAAAAGAACCCGGTTGGAAAAAACTCTCTCCGTCTTGCTCCTGAGCCCGTAGAGTTCGCACAGTCCTATCCTTTCATCCGCATGCAGCCGGGCGGGAGCCTGCGGTGCAAGCTTCGCTGCCCGTTCATAAAGCTGGGGATCCTCCGTCAGCCACTTTGCGCCCTCCGTCTCTGCCGCGATGCGGAGAGACTTATCCAAAGGCCTTTCAGCGGCATACAAAAGGCTTCCCTTGATACTGTGGGCGGCCCGGGCCAGGATCTCCTCTTTCATCTCCTCCGGCAGCCGGTCCGTAGCCCTGGCCAGCTTATCCCTGTAGGCCGTGGTACGTATCATCAGCGGAAGCTCTTCCCCTGTCTTATGATCACCGGGCAGGAACACATTCCTGTCCTTTCCTATATCAGCGAAGGCGGCATCCAGATTCGGCTGCCGTTTCAGAACCCGGGCCATATAGATATCCCCGGGGAACAGTTCTCCCTCCTTCTGTGTATCCAGACGGACGATACGACCGCCCGCCACATAAAGGATGCAGAGCTTTTCCCTTCCGTCCTTATCTTCGCCCCGCCAGGCCAGGATGCGCAGGTCCGGGACAGAAAATTCAGCCAGAAGCTGACGGTCCTTACGCATTGACCCTCCCCATCTCGATCAGGGGCCGGAGCTTTCCCTCTTCCTCTCCGTAGATCTCCAGCCGCAGGATATCCGGGATCTCCGGCAAAGCCGGCATAAAGCTGCGCAGATGAAGATATACATCCGCCGGACGTACATTCCCCCGGCTTCCGCTCTTAAGGCGCAGGAAGATCCCGTCCTCCTCGCAGCACGCATCCATTATGCCAGGCCGTATGTCTTTTCCTTTTTCGTTCAGCAGTTCTTGGCCGGAAAGCAGCTTTTTAAGAGCGTCTTCCGCATCCTTACGGTCCGCCCGGATACGCAGGCGGTAATCCGCCGCCTCCACTAAAGCCATGGCATTATCGGCCCCTTCCTTCAGAAGGCTTACCCGGCTGACCCCCACACCTTCGTGCATCATGGAATTCATGGCGCTCGCAAGCTCCTCCTCCGGGACCGGCTCCTTCAGCACCAGGTCCATGTAATCCCCTTCCGTTTCCATGCCCACCGCCAGGGGATAAGCAAAACTCATGAGCTGGTGGGGATGAAAGCCCTCCGAATACTTGGCGGGTATCCCGCTCTTACACACGATCTTCTGAAAATAGCGCAGCATATCCAGATGCCCCAGATAGCGCACCGGTCCTTTTCTGGAAAAACGGAAACGTGCCGTCACCACCGTCGATGCCGCTTCACTCATGCCGCACCTCCTCTCGGCGCTATACACACTCCGCACTGATAAGTCATGCAGCCGCAGCCCGTGCAGCGCTCGCGGCAGTTTGAACTCTTCACGCCCTGCTTCGCCTGCAGCCACTCACGATACAGATACTCCTTCGTTACTCCGCAGTCTATAAAATCCCAGGGGAAGAGCTCATCCCCTCCCCGCTCACGGAATATATAGACATCCGTATCCAGTCCACAGTCCGCAAAGGCCTCCATCCAGCGTTCGTAGGAAAAGGTCTCTGTCCAGGCATCAAAGAGAGCTCCTTTCCGATAGGCAGTCTCGATTGCCCCCGAGAGCCTGCGGTCACCTCTGGCCAGTATGCCCTCGATCATGGTGGTATCCGCATCATGATAATGATACACCAGGCTCTTCTGGTTCAGCTGCGCCCGCACATTCTTCTTACAGAAGGCCGCCTTTTCCAGAAAGCGTTCCCGTCTGTCCATGGGGGCGTACTGAAAAGCCGTAAAAGGCTTGGGCACAAAGAAGGAGGAACTGGCCGTGATGCTCACTCTCCCCTTCCTCTCGCTCTTTGGTACTGTATCATAATACAGGGCCGCGATATCGTTGCAGAGTTCTGAGATGGCTGCGATATCTTCCTCTTCTTCTCCCGGCAGGCCCAGCATGAAATAGAGCTTTACCTTGTTCCAGCCGCCGCGGAAAGCCATCTCCGCGCCGTTCAGTATATCTTCCTTTGTCAGGCCCTTATTGATCACATCCCGCATACGCTGGCTGCCGGCCTCGGGCGCAAAGGTCAGGCTGTTCTTTTTCACATCCTGCACCTTGTTCATCACATCCAGGGAAAAGGCATCGATACGCAGCGAAGGCAGCGAGATGTTCACCATCTTCGCATTGCAGAATTCGATCAGGCTCTCCAGCAGTCTTTTAAGCTCCGGATAATCGGAGGTGGAAAGAGAGGAAAGGGACAGCTCCTCGTAACCTGTATTGGCCAGCAGCTGTTCCGCATAGTTCATGAGCTTCTCCACACTGCGGGTGCGTGTGGGTTTATAGATCTGGCCGGCCTGGCAGAAACGGCAGCCCCGGATGCAGCCCCGCATCACCTCCAGCACTGCCCTGTCCTGAGCTGCCTGGATAAAGGGCACCACCGGTGCCGTGGGGTAAAAGCAGTCGTCCAGCTCCTTCACCAGGCTCTTCTTAACCCGTCGGGGTACGCCTTCACAGTTCGGCTCCATGGAAGCCAGCGTTCCATCCGCATTATAGCTGATATCATAAAGAGAGGGAACATAGATCCCTTCGATGGAGGCAGCCCGTCTTAAAAACTCCTGCCGAGGCAGCCCCTCCTCATACAGGTCAAAGAGCGCTCTGTAGGAAGTCTCCCCTTCCCCGATATAGAAAAGATCAAAGAAATCTGCGATGGGTTCGGGATTATACGTACAGGGACCGCCGCCGATCACGATGGGATCGTCTTCGCCGCGCTCTGCCGCATACAGAGGGATACCGGAAAGCTCCAGGATCTGCAGGATATTGACATAGCACATCTCATACTGCAGCGTCATTCCCAGGAAGTCAAAGCCCTTTACGGCCTCCTGGCTCTCCAGGGCAAAGAGCGGTATGTTCTCTTTCCTTAAGATCGCATCCAGGTCGGTCCAGGGCGAAAAGAGCCGCTCGCACCACACATCCTCATAGTTGTTCATCATCCCGTAAAGGATCTGCAGCCCCAGATGGGACATGCCGATCTCGTACACATCCGGGAAACACATACAGAAGCGGATCTTTACCCGATCCGCTTCCTTCATGATACTGTTCATTTCCCCACCGGTATAGCGCGCAGGCTTCTCGATGCGCATGAGCACTTCCGGCGGGAGTGCAAGCTTTCTCTCACTAAAATCCATAAGTTTACCTATCTGCGGGCCAGTTCCCGGGTGATATCCTCCCAGCTGACCCCCCGTTCCGCCATCAGAACCATAACATGATAGAGGAAATCCGAGATCTCGTACTTTATCTCCTCCGGATCGGGATTCTTGGCCGCGATCACGATCTCGGTGCATTCTTCTCCCACTTTTTTAAGGATCTTGTCGATACCCTTGTCAAACAGATAATTGGTATAGGAGCCTTCCTTTGGATGCAGCTTCCGGTCCTGGATCACGGCAAATACATCTTCAAAGACCTTCATGGGATCCGTATCGATGTAATCCTTTTTCATGATGCCGTTAAAGAAGCAGCTGCGCGAACCGGTATGGCAGGCCGCCCCCACCTGGCTCACCTTTGCCAGCAGCGTATCCTTGTCGCAATCTGCCGTAAGCTCCTTGACATACTGATAATGCCCGCTGGTCTCACCCTTGAGCCACTGGCTCTTACGGGAACGGGAATAGTAATTCATACGCCCGCTCTGTATGGTCGCATTGTAAGCCTCTTCATTCATCCAGGCCATCATCAGCACTTCCTTTGTGCGATAGTCCTGCACGATCACGGGTACCAGGCCGTCGGCATTGGCCGTCAGTTCGTCAAAACGAAGCTCCGGCACAAACACGCACATCTCCGCCCCTTCCTCGGAGCAGAAATTCTTAATGGCATTAAGTTCCTCCATGCTGGCATTCAGCAGGGGCCCGAAAAGTCCTGCCACGAAGTCCCTCTGTAAAAGCTCCGCGATCTTTACAAGTGCCGCATCCGGCATGGGTACATAAAGGGGAAGCTCCGTCTCACCGGCCAGGCCGTTCACCACCGCACTGCTGTAATGGTCCTCGGCCCCCGTGATAACGATGAGGCCGGAAACAAAGCCCGCCGCATCCCCCAGCTCGGAAGGATCACTCACACAGGCCCGGAGCTTATCCGCCCCAAAGCGCTTCGAAACCTCTTCCGCCATCTCCACATTGGAGGCCTTGGAAAAATTCAGGGCACAGTATGCACAGCCGGTATAAAGGATCTTCTTCACATCCTCCACCCGACGGATATTTCCGCAGGCACATACATTCACTTCAGCGGCACTTACGATGCGGCGCAGCTCTCCGATGGCCTTATCATGCTCCTCGTCTCCCTCCGAAAGGTCAAAGACCAGGATCTCGTCCGCTCCCAGGTCGCTGTAGCGTTTTGCCAGCTCCTCTACATCCTCCGCAAGTGCCGTACGGTCCAGACGGCTCTTCACCGCCTTTCCCTTATCCAGATATATAGTTGCTATAAGTTTCCGTTTCATCCTTCCAATGCTCCCTTCGTACTAAGCACGCCTTCCACCCGGGGATCCAGCTGCGTGGCCTGATCCACCGCCCGGCCGAAGGCCTTGAAAGCCGCCTCCAGGATATGATGTCCGTTCTCGCCTCCAAGTTTGCGTATGTGCAGATTGATGCCCGCACTCCAGCTGAAGGCGTAAAAGAATTCCCTTGCAAGCACGCATTCAAATTCCCCGCAGCGCTCTTCCCTTACGTCCAGATCGTAAACAAAGTAGGGCCGGCCGCAGAAATCCACGGCACAGAGCACCAGAGCGTCGTCCATGGGCAGGGTAAAACTGCCGTAACGCCGCATCCCGGCTTTGTCTCCGACGGCCTCCTTAAAAGCCTGTCCCAGCACGATGCCGCAGTCCTCCACCGTATGGTGGCCGTCCACCTTCAGGTCCCCTTTTGCGCTGAGTTTCAAGTCAAAAAAACCGTGCTTGGAAAAGCTGGTCAGCATATGATCAAAGAAACCTATCCCCGTATCGATGCTGCTCTTTCCGCTTCCGTCCAGTACAAGCTCTGCACGGATATCCGTTTCTTTTGTTGTGCGAACGATCTCCGCTTTTCTCATCCTTCTTCTCCTTCAAAACGTACGGCCACGGAATTAGCGTGTGCCGTAAGACTCTCACCTTTGGCAAAAAGCTCTATATCTTTGTGATCCCGAAGCAGCGCCTCCCGCGAATAGGCGATGATGCTGCTCTTCTTGATAAAATCATCCACGGAAAGGGGCGAGAAGAACTTCGCCGTACCGTTGGTAGGCAGGATGTGGTTGGGTCCTGCATAATAATCTCCCAGAGGCTCGGAAGACCAGCTCCCAAGGAAGATCGCCCCGGCATTCCGCACCTTGGAAAGCAGCGCAAAGGGATCTTTGGTCTGGATCTCCAGATGCTCGGAAGCGATGTCATTTACCGTTTCCACAGCGCTGTCCATATCCTTCGCCACAAATATGAAGCCATACTCTTCCAGGGACTTCTCGATGATCTCCTTCCGGCTCAGAAGGGCAGTCTGCTTCGTAAGCTCTTCCGCCACCTGCTCCGCCAGTTCCCGGGAAGTGGTCACCAGTACGGCACTGGCCCTGGGATCGTGCTCTGCCTGGGACAGCATATCCGCTGCCACAAAACGCGCATTGGCGCTTTCGTCTGCCAGTACCAGTATCTCGGAGGGCCCTGCGATGGAATCGATGCCCACCTGTCCGTATACCGCCTTTTTGGCCAGAGCCACGAAGATATTTCCGGGGCCGCAGATCTTGTGCACCTTCGGAATGCTCTCCGTTCCGTGGGCCATGGCTGCGATGGCCTGGGCACCGCCCACACGGTAGATCTCGTCCACTCCAGCGATGCGGGCTGCCGTAAGGATGGCGGGATCGATCTTCCCTCCCTGTCCGGGAGGCGTACACATTATGATCTTATCCACCCCTGCCACTTTGGCGGGGATGATATCCATCAGCACCGAGGAAGAAAGGGGAGCCGATCCGCCGGGCACATACATACCCACCTTTTCGATGGCCGTGATCTTCTGGCCCAGTATGCTCCCGTCGGGTTTCGTGTCGATCCAGCTTAAGCGCTTCTGCTTTTCATGGAAATCACGGATATTGGCGGCTGCCCGCTCCAGTACTCCCCTGAACTCCGGATCCAGTACCTTTTCGGCTTCCTCGATCTCGGCATCGGATACGCGGATGTTCTCCGCCGTCAGTTCAAAGTGATCGAACTGTCTGGAATAATCAAAAAGGGCGGCATCTCCCCGGCCACGTACGCGCTCGATGATAGTCGCCACCTTCTCTTCGATATCGGGAAACTGATCCGCGGCTCTGCGGCTCAGGATCTTTTTAAACTCTTCTCTCGTCTCTTCATTCAATTCTATGATCTGCATCTTATTCCTCCTGTCCGATCAGCCCCTTAAGGGTATCCACCAGTTTTCGTATACGTGCATTCTCCATCCGCATGCTCACCTGATTCACGATCATGCGTGCGCTCAGCGGACAGATCTCTTCCAGGACCTCCAGGCCGTTCTCCCGTAAAGTCCCTCCGGTCTCCACGATATCCACGATCACATCCGAAAGCCCCACGATGGGCCCCAGCTCCACGGAGCCGTTCAGCTTGATGATATCCACGGTCTGGTATTTGCTGTTATAAAAATAATCCTTGGCGATCCGCGGGTACTTGCTGGCCACGCGGATCTGCTCATGGTGCTCCAAAAGCTCTCTGGCGGATTCCGGTCCGCAGACACACATGCGGCACTTCCCCAGCTTCAGATCCAGCACTTCAAAAACCCGTCTGGCTTCTTCCATGATGGTATCCTTGCCGGTCACGCCTATATCCGCCACCCCGTATTCCACATAGGTGGGAACATCCGGCGCCTTGGCCAGGAAAAAGCGTGTCTTCGTCTCTTCGTTTACAAATACCAGCTTGCGGCTGCTCTTATCCTCCATCTCGCGGCATTCCAGGCCTGCCTTGGAAAGCAGCTCCATGGTCTTATCCGCCAGACGGCCCTTTGTAAGGGCAAAGGTCAGATATCTTTCTTCACTCATGCTTCCATACTCCCGTAAAAACGGACATAACGGATCTGCTGTTTAGCTGCATAGTCCGTATAAGCCTCCCGGCCGATGGCCGGATCATATAATATACCGGATACCCGCAGTCCCTGTTCCCGGAGCTTACGTATCTCCTCCAGTGCGTCAGCGCGTCCTTCTTCGTCATAAATGATCCAGGAGATCGCCTCCGGCTCTTCATGCAGTCCTCCCTGGGCGGAAAGTGCAGCCTCCAGATCATCCAGAAGGAATACGCAGCCTACTGCCGGGGCCGGTTTCCCGAAACGTGCCAGCAGTTCGTCGTAACGGCCGCCCTTTACTACCGCATCTCCCACGCCATAGGTATAGGCCTTGAAGATCACTCCCGTATAATAATGGAACTTGGACAGCATCCCCAGGTCGAAGGAAAGGTATTCCGCCAGCCCGTACTGTTCCACCAGTTCATATACGCGGATCAGGCGCTCGATGGCGTTCATGGAGCGCAGATTGCTCACCATCTTTTTAGTCTCCGTCAGCTCCTCCAGAGTACATACATCCCCGGCATGACGTAAGAGCTTCAGATAATGCTCCGCCACTCCGGCATTGGAAAGTATCTCCTCCGCGCCGAAATAATTCTTCACCGAGATCTGCTCCCGCAGCTCCGAAATGGTCTCCTCATCCAGACCGCATTCTTCGCATATACCCTTAAAGAATTCGATCTCGCCCACACTTACGGTGAAGCGCTCCAGGCCGCAGCGTTTCAGGCCCTCGATCACCAGGCAGAGCATCTCCGCATCCGCATCCGCCGAAGCATCCCCTAAAAGCTCCGCTCCCATCTGGGTATTTTCCTTCAGCTTCCCCTGCAGCTCTGAGGTATTTACAAAGGCATTGCCTTCGTAACAGAGGCGCACGGGCATGCCGTCCTCCAGAAAATACTTTGCGGCACAGCGTGCCACGGATGGTGTAAAGTCGGGCCGCAGGGCCAGGGTGTTCCCTTCCTTGTCGAAAAACTTGAACAGATCCTTGGAGGGCGTAGTCCCCACCTCACGGGAAAACACATCAAAGAATTCGAAGGAAGGCGTACGGATCTCCCGGTAGCCGAAAGCCGCCAGTGCCTCATGAATGCGCTTCCCCAGGGCCTTCTTTCCGGCCAGTTCGGCGCCGTAAACATCTTTTACCCCTTCCGGGGTATGAATAAGTAATCTTTCCATAACCAATACAGTATAGAGAATAATGCCACTTATGTCAACTTTTTGGATCAGTGCAGCACAAAATACTGAAAAGTGCCTTTTCCTATGTTAAAGCTTATACTCTTGGCACCATAACAGTGCAGCTCTCCCGCACCGGCCTCTCCCATCCCACGGATCAGGACATAGGCCTTTCCTTTTTCCACATTGTTCACGTAGTCCTCTTTCAGGATACGTTCAAAATCAATGCCTTCCTTAAGGGTATAGCTTTTACCGGCGTACTTCACCGTAAGTTCCATACGGCAGTCCGCGGGAAGATACACCCGGTCTCCCGTATAAGCCTGTTTCCCCAGCTTCTTTCCGGAAGCATCAACGAGTTTCACCTTTGCTTTGGAAAGATCCACCGCAGCGCTGCCCCCGGGACCGCTGATATCCTTCAGCATGAACTCTCCGGATACGGTACCGCAGTAATTTCCCTGTCCTTCCAGGAAGATCTGTGCACTGACGGACTTAAGCCCGCCCAGATCCGAAGCCTTTATGCGGTCTTTCGCTCCGTACACCTTGCTGCCCACCACCAGCTTCGTCACACGGTAGTCCCTGCTCTTTAAAGCTCTTCCGTTCATCTCGGCAAAAAATACCGGGGCAAGCTTCACAGCCTTCGCATCCGCAAGCACCTTATCCGCTGCCTTTACCTCAGCCGCAGCGATATCCGCAGGGCGGACCTGGAAGTAAAGCTTTTTGCTGTTGGCTCCCTTATAGGCCCCTTTGAAATTGCCCATAAACTTAAGCTTTGCAACAGCAGCCTTACTTCCGGCCTTCTTATTGTTGCTGTAGCTTACGCTGTAATCGCTGCCTTCCACCAGGGTAATACGCTCCCCGCCCAGTTCGCAGCTTACTTCCAGCTCGGGCTTAACCGCCGTTCCGTTATAACTGGTGCTCCCGATGACCTTGGCCGAGAAAGACTTAAGCTCCGTGGCCGGAAGCACATTAAAGCTCTTGCTCACACTTCCGCTGTAAGAGCCGATCCCCACGATATGCACGGTCTTCTTCCCGGCATTCTTCATATCCTGCGGATAAAGCACCATATAGTCCACCCCTTCTTTAAGGGGCAGAACGCCCTTAGCGGTATTTACGATCAGTTCGCAATCCCTGGATTGTTCATCCGTGTTCAGGAGCGGCTGCATCTCCGCGTTGTAAGTACGGAGCTTCGGGCTGAACTCTTCTACGCGGATCTTTAAAAGATCGGCTTCCACAAAGACCGTGACCGTTCTTTCTCCCGCAAAGTTCCCCTTTCCCCGCAATACCACATTCCGGCTTACCGTGATCCTTTCCTTCGCCATGGCCGGGTTCGCAAATTCAAAATCCCGTCCGGAAAGCTTCCGGCCGTTGTAATAGATGCCCGGCGTAAAAGCGGAACCGCTCTTCACCGTAAGGCCCGTCACGTATACACCGCTGTCCTCCAGGCTTCTGGGAAGGATATCAAAATACAGGGTTTTGCTTGCCGCCACGGTCTTCCCCGTGATAACGGCGCAGGGCCTTTTCGATCCCTCCGCATCCGCCGAAGCCTTTACGTTGTTCTTATACTTTACGCTGTAGTCAACGCCTTCCCTCAGCTCCTTATCTCCCCGGAAAACCTTAAGCTTCGGGCAGATGGCCGAACCGGTATAAGTATAGCTGTCACCTTCCGCGAAGCAGGCCGTGACATAATCGTTTTCTTCCACGATCCACAAGGTACGTACGAGCCTGTGTCCCCCGTCCCGGGAGACCGCAACCACATCCGTGCTCAGGGAGCGGGGCTGCCCGATATATTCCTCATCCCAGGATTCCGGCCAGAGGGCCTTGACGTGCAGTCCTTCATCCGTCTCTTCAGCCGACAAAAGCGAGCTTTCGTAGGTCCATTGTACCTTTTTATCGCTGGCATAATCGGGGTAAAACTCCGTCTCGAACCAGAGCTCATCCCCCGGGTGGAGTACGTTGTTCCCCGAAAGACTTATGTCCATACCTTCCAGCGGGATAAAGATATCCGCCATAAAGGAAGCGTTGGCGCTTACCCCGCTGCATTCCGCCGTGATCTTACCCGCACCGCTGCGGGAACCTTTCAGTATGCAGCTGTTCCTTCCCGTGGTGGTAAGGGATACGGCTACGGGATCGCTGCTGGTAAAAGTGACCTCCGCATCATCGATGCGCTTATTGTCCTTATCCAGCACCACGGCACTGAGTTCCCGTTCCTGCCCCAGTCTTTCAAAAAGGAAGGAAGACTGGGAAAGCCTTATACGATAGGGGTCACCCACGATCTTTTCCGTAAGGTCAACGCTCACGGAACATACGGCACTTAAGCCGCTGCTGCTTACCGTAACCTTTGCGGTACCGTTGGCAACACAGCTCATAAGCCCCGACTCATCCACAGTAACAACCCCTGTATCGGAACTTGTGTAGCTCATCTCGGCCTCTTCCTCCACGCGGCCGTAACGGTCCAGCAGTGTAGGATAAAGCTGTATGCTCTGGCCGGAAACCGTAAAGTTTGCGGATACGGGGTTCACGATGAGACTTCCCTGTTCCGCTTCCGTTCCCGTTACATCATAGGTAAGGGCCGAGATAACAAAGTTCCTGCCCTTTTCGGCTCCGTAATCGCACCATTCTTTATCCAGGGAATCAATACAGAAGCTCTGCCCGGGAGCCGCACTCACCGAGGATGAAGCGATCTGGGGCCAGTTGGTAAGAGCCGACTCGCTGGCTACGGTATAAGGGCACTCGGAGCATATGACCACAGAGAAACGCTCCCCCTTATCCAGAAGGACGCTGTCCTTCAGATTAACGGTATACTGCCCCTTATAATACACGGTACCGGAAGTGGTGGCACTCTCCTGAAGGGTTCCGGAAATGGGGTTTTCGGGATCCGTAAGATCCGTATAGATATATACCGTATATCCCGTTCCGCCGACCCAGCCGGAGGAAGTCTGAAAACTCACGGCATTCAGACGTTCCTGTGCGCTGTTGCCGCTGGCAGTGAACACGTTGGCCGTATAGCATCGCTCAGCCCCGTTATAGCTGGGAGCCCCTGTCCAGTGGATCTGGGAATCATAATAATAGTTATTATCGCAGGGCTTACGGTCTGTGACCTCGAAGGCAAAGCCGCCCGTAATGGAGCTGTCCTCATAGGAAAGCCACATATAGGAATCATAGTCCGCCTTTGAAACCGTACTGTAGCTGTTGCGTATCAGCCAGGCTCCGTTTTTGGAAGGGACATTGCCGTCCCGTTCAAAATTCCCCCTGGGAAAATCATCATCCCAGCCCACCACCATCACGGCATGATTCGTGGAATTCATGTCGTAACAGTAATAGGAATTGCTGTTCTTATCATAGTACCTTCCGGCCACATAGAAAGAGATCCCCACCGCTCCGTTCCGGATGATGGCTTCTTTGACCTGCATGGGGTTTTCCTTTATACCGATACGGTAACCCCTGTCCATCCAGGCCACGTCATTCCTCTCGGTGGCGGCATCCAGCCCTTCCCAGCCCGAGATCTCGGATTTAGAGGGCAGGGATTTATACGGAGCCGTACTTTCCGCCGCAAGGCCCCGCTGATGCATCAGGGTATTGATGGAATGCTCCAGGTTTCCCCCGTCAAAGATATAGCGTATATCGTTGTTCCGTATCTGTACCCCGTCCCCGGTATCTCCGGCAGGGGAGCCGGAATCCTTTGTGTAATTCCAGTACACCAGGTGCAGCTCGCTGAGATCCACGCTCTTGTCCGCCATACCGTGGTTGATCATATAGAATTCCGAAAGCCCGATGGAGGAATGGGCCCAGCAGGTACCGAAGGGATTCTGATCACGGGTGGCCGGGTAACGGTCCTTGAAATAACTCAGCCAGTCACTGTTATGATCCGCCGGGAAAGCGGCATCCGCAGCCGAAGCAAGACTTCCGTCCGGACGTTCTTCCCGCATGGAGGCAGACTGCCCCACGCCCGCGACATCATCTCCATCCACCAGCCTGTCCATCATCTCGGAATAGCTTAAGCCCGTATCCACGGGAAGAAGCTCGTGCTCATCCGGCGCTTCCAGATAACCGGTATTCTCCTCCACCGGGTCATTGTCATCTTCCAACTGTACTTCTTCCGGGATAAGGAGCTCCTCATCCTCCGTATCCGGCCCGGCGTTGCCGCTTTCCGGCAAGCCATAGTCATCCGATACCGTCAGCTCTATCTCACTTTCGCCGGCTTCTTCCCCTCCGGCAAGAACACTCATCCCCTGTCCCATCAACAGAGACAGGGTAAGCAACCAGCCTGTTACGGAACGAAAACGTCCCCTGTACTTTTTTTTCATCATTCCACCTTCACTTTGATCGTGATCTTCTTTCCGTTCACCAGGGCACTTACCGTGGTACTTCCCTGCCCGCGGGCATGAAGCACACCGTTCTCGTCGGCAAATACCACCGCATCTTTTTTACTGCGGAAAAGTACACGTTCAAAACACTCTTCATTTCCGTTGTTCAACAGTACGATCTTGTATTCATCGCCTTCACCAAGCGTGATACTGTAAGAATACTGGTTCTTGCCGGCCCTCAGCTGCGCATCGGTCTTCAGGCTCCAGTTATCCACATAAACCGTGATGGGATACTCAAAGTTTTCATATCTGCACTTTAAAGTATATATGCCGGCTTTCACTGCCGTAACTTTCCCGGAGGAACTCACATCCAGGCCGGGAGCTTCGTTTGTATCCCACACGGCAGCACTGTTCTTTACTCCGTAGATCTTCAGCTTTTTGGAACTACCCTTGTTCATATACAGGGGCCGTTCTACCGTCTCCTGTACAAAGACCTGCAGCGACCATTCGATCTCTCCCGATTCATCCAAAACAGAGATCGTGGTCTCTCCGCTGCCAATGGCCGTAAGCTTTCCGCTCTTGCTGATCCGCACGATGCCGTCCTCATAATTCTTCCCCTTCAGGCTCATCTCGTGATCGGAGATCCACTCCCGCTTTTTAAAGCTGTAGCCCTTCAGCTTCAGGGCGACGCTCTGCATGGGCTTAAGCTCGATGCGCTCCGTTTCCGCGGAAAGCTTTACTTTTTTGTAATCCGAAACTTTAACGGTGCAGCTGTAGGCCTTACCGTTCAGATAAGCTCTTATCTTTGCGCTGCCCTTGCTCCAGCCGATCACCGTGGCGCTGCCGTCTTCCTCGGGACTCACGGAAGCCACTGCCGGTGCACTGCTTTCAAATACCGCACCGTAATAGTCCGAATAATCTTCATTTCCGTAACTGAAATCCAGACGGAGTGTAGCGCACTCCCCGGGCAGCAGGTTCTTACTGCTCAGTTTCAGCTCCGGTTTCACCACCACCACATCATAGGAGTAGCTGAAGTATTCCGTATGGATGGAGACACTTCCTGTCCCTTCTTTCCTTGCCGTAAGCTTACCCTTCTTGTTTACACTTACAACACCCCCCGTAAGCTCCCAGGCACCGGACACAGGCAGTTCCACACTCTGGCCCTTCACCAGATAAAGGGTTCCTTCTTCCTTATCCATATCCTCCGGAACCGGATCCATGGGGGAATGTTCCTTCTCTTCTCCACCCTGGGGATCCCGCACCTTTATGTTACAGAAAGCCTGTACTTCACCGATATAGGCCCGGATCCTGCTTTCTCCCAAGCCTACAGCCGTCACTTTCCCGTCGGCATCTACGGTGGCTACCGAAGCAGCACTGCTGCTGAAACTCACTGCAGCGCCTGTGATCACATAGTCATCCGCGTCATATACCGTTGCCCTTAAGCTTGCTGTCTCTCCCGGATGTAATTCCAGCAGGGAAGGAGTAAGGGTGATGCGCTTCGGTACCTGCTCCTCATCCGTAAGCGTATAGATGAAGCTCTTCTCTTCACTGTCAAGCTTCCCGTCTTCTTTCGCATAAGCCTTTATTCTGAGGGTCTGACCGAGCATATTTTCGCTTATCGTGATGGGTTCCGTGTAAGTTTTGTAACCGTCCCCTTCATCATAAAGGATCTCCGCTCCCGGCGCAGCACTCAGGATAACCGTATCTCCGACACTCAGAACACTCCCGCTTAAAGGTGAAGCTTCGGGAGCCTGTGCCTGGGGCATGGCCAGAGCCACCGCAGCCTCTGCCGTATAGGTCTTTCCATCCACCGTGAGACTTGCACCAACCGTTGTGCTGCCGTTCTTCAAGCCCGTGAGCACGGCTGTATCATCCTTTCCGTCTGCACCGGCTTTAAGGCTTAAGAGTTCCTCATCACCCACGGTCCAGCTATAGGAACCGGACATATCCTTTTCCTCACCCCGGGCATCGTAAAAGACCGCCGTAATGCTCTCACATTCTTCCTCCATGCTGCCGATAGTAAGCTCCGCAGGCTCCAGCTTAAGACAGCTGTCATCCGAAACCGTATAGCTTGCATAGAAGAGCTTACTCTTTTCCCTACCCTCAGCATAAGCATAGGCATTGATCACCAGCCCCGTTCCGATCATATCCTCCGTCACCGGGATGGGCGCACTGTACTTTGTACTGCTCTGATCCGGCGTGCTGCGGTCCAGCGTGTAATAGATCTCGGCACCTGCCGTTGCACAGCACAGGCTCACACTGTCCCCCGCATGGAGCACCGTCCCCTCGCCGGGCTGAGCCACGGGCTTAGCCGTCTTTAAGGGATCCACCAGCACATCCACTGTGGTTTCCAGAGTACCGCAGCAGACTGTGATGCCTGTGCTGCCCAAAGCCACAGCCGTAACCAGACCGGTGTCGCTAACTGTAGCAACCGAAGTATCCGAGCTTGAAAACTCCAGTTCGGGATCCGTCATCACGTTTCCTTTATTATCCACCACTGTCACATCAATCTGCTGCGTATCACCGATAAGATCAAAAGCGATACTGGCAGGATCCACACTGATGGTCTTGGGAACAACAGGAATGGCAACCGTAACGCTGCAGCTGCCGGAAACCTCTCCGCAGCTTACAGTGATCGTCGCTGTGCCATCCGCCTTAGCCGTAACAAGACCACTGCTATTCACGGCAGCCACAGCGGGTGCAGAACTGGAAAAACTGAGCACGGGGGCCGTGATGGTATTGCCCTCTGTATCTTTGACCGTAACTGTCAGCTGCTGCTTCGCCCCGATCTCAGTAAATGTTTTGGAAGCAGGCGTGACCGTAACCGTCCCGACCACCTGCGGGATCGCCACGGTAACCGCACAACTCTTTGAAATACTGCCGCATTTAACCGTAACTGTGGCACTGCCGTTAGCCACTGCCTTCATGAGCCCCGTATCACTCACCGTTACAACATTTGCATTGCTGCTGGTAAAACTTAGAGAAGGATTGCTCATACTGTTTCCGTTCGTATCGGTAACCGTGACCGACAGCTGCTTCGTCTCGTTCTTTGCTGTAAACTTCACGGAGGCAGGAGTAAGGCTGATGGTCTTCGGCACGGGTTCTGAACCGTTCATGTCATCCGTATATGCAGAGATCAGTACATTTCCCATATCTCCATAATCATCCGTTGCACAATCTTTCCATGAAGTCAACGTATACGAGTAATAACTCTGTCCTGCCTGTACTCCTATAGAATTATTAAGAAATGACCAATTAGAAATTGCGTATTCCATCCCAACCGAACCACCGTTCTCACTTTCTATCACGACAGAGTATTTTTCTCCTTTATTCAATAGAACAGGCGAGGAGAGTTCGATTGTATATTCGCCCGGATAATAAACTGTCCCCTCCGCAACTTTATTCTTTGTTCCGGATGCCGGATTGGATGAATTCGTCAGATCTGTATATACATAAGCTGTATATGCCGTTCCTCCGGCCCACGTATCAGGCACTTCAAAGCTGATGGCTTTCAGGAGTTCCTGCGAAGCTTCCCCTCTGCCCTTCACGGTAAAGATATTTGCCGAATAAAATGTCCTTCCTGAAACAGGAAAATATGACAGATTATGAATCTGGGAATCGTAAGAATACTGATTTTCATAATCAGTATCATCAAATTCATACACCCATGCTCCTTCCATGGATTCATCCGCATAGGAGAGCCAAAAATAAGTAAAAAAACTTGCACCGGATGATGTATCCCAACTGTTTCGTGCCAGCCAGGCTCCGTTTTGATCCGGATTCGTCTTAAAATTGGATGCAGGATAATCATCATCCCAGCCTACTAACATGATCGCATGATCCGTCTGATAATTTACAGGGCAATAGAAAGCATTCTTTGAAGAATTATAAAAGCTATCGCTGGCGCAGATCGACACCCCTACGGCTCCGTTTTCCCTGATCGCTTCCTTTACCTCGGATGCATGATTACCGATATCCACAAAATACGCATTACGTATGTATAAGACATCCATCCTTTCCGTAGAAGGATTCAGACCGCTAAAGCCGGTATTTGAATCACGGACCTGTTCATAAGAAGCCGTACTCTCAGCTGCAACACCCCTGCGCTGAAACATTGTCTGAGCCGCCTGCTGCAGATTCCCTCCGCTCTCAAGAGCCACCTTCTGATTCTGTACAGATACGCTATCCCCCGTATCTCCCGCAATGGAGGGTGTACCGTTATTGTAAGTCCAGTATACTAGATGAAGCTCGCTGTTATCTACAGTCTTATCCGCCATCCCATGATTGATCATGTAAAACTCAGACAGCCCGATACTAGCATGTGCCCAACATGTCCCCCAAGGGTTCTGATCTCTTGTAGCGGGATACTTTTCGTTCATATACCCACGCCAATTCTCCGTATAGCGTTTAGGAAAATAACTCTGTTCTTCTGCGTCCGCAGCTCCATATTCATTCTCCAGATAGAAGGGATCTCCCTCTTTAACCAATGCAGAACGCATTTCGGCATATGACAGATCAGAATTAAAAGAAGCAGGATGCTGCTCCATCTCGCTAGGAATATATCCTCCCCCGAATATGCTTCCATCAGCGCCATCGTAAGGAATATCCTCAGACTCAGCCACCATTTCTCCCCCGGCTTGCGGCTCAACATCCCCGGCGCTCACGGGCAGCACCTCTCCCGCGACCATAACAAAAGAAAGCAGGCATGTAAGGATCCTGTTACGTATCTTCATGAGCATATACCTCCATCACTGCAAAATGGGTAAAATACAGAAATATTATAAGGGAAAACAGGCTTTTTTGCAAGGATAACAGCTTGGAGAGACCCTCCCGCTGCCGCTTTTAAACTTCAGATCCCTATCTCCTTACCGGACAGATAGGCAAATCGTCCTTCGATCTGCGGGAAGACCACACGGACGGCACGGAGCTGCTGCACCTTCCGTCCTTTATAAGGATGACCGCCGTACTTGATATCACCTGCCAGAGGATGTCCTATGGAGGCCAGATGGGCACGGATCTGATGGGATCGTCCGGTGACCAGCTCCACTTCCAGAAGTGAATAGCCTTCTTCGAAGGACAACACACGGTAACGGGTCTCCACATAAACCCCATCGGTTTCCGTAATATTCTTATGTAAACCATCTGCCCCGGCATCCTTTATAGTCACCCGATTTTTCACGGGGTCCTTCTTCCACAGCCCCCGGAGCACACCTTCTCCTTTCAACTCTCCCTCTGCCAGGGCATGGTAGATCTTCCTAAGCTCGTGTCCCTGTATCATATCCGAAAGGAAACGGCTTCCGGCATATGTCTTGGCGCAGAGCAGCAGCCCCGAGGTATTCCTGTCCAGGCGGTTGCAGACCGAAGGGCGGTAGGCCTCCTTAAGTTCACCCTTGGACAGGCAGTAAGCGTAAAGCCAGTCATTTGCGGAATAAGCCCCGCTCTCATCCGACTGGCTATGCAGCCCCGCCGGCTTATTGAGAAAGAGCAGGTCCTCATCCTCATAGACCACGGGAAGGGCCGGGAGCTTCTCAAAGGCTTCCCTCCCCCGCTTTTCAGCCGTATTCTCCGTCAAAGCTCCTTTAAGCTTGGCATAAGTCTCCTCCGAAAAGAAGCTTTGGATACGGTCGCCGGCTGCAAGCAGCTCTTTCCCCTCCGCCTTCTTTCCGTTCAGGGTGATGTTCTTCTTCCGGAGCATCTTATAAAGAAAACCGGACGCAGCGCCGGGCAGGTACTTTTTCAGGTACTTGTCCAGACGCTGTCCGGCATCCTTTTCATCTATACTTATTTCCTGCATGATCCGTGGATCAGAACTCAACTACCTCGGGCGCTCCCGTAAAGGAACTGAAGGTAGCCTTTGCATTTTTGAGATACAGCACCTCGGTGTTGCCGTCATCTGCCGAATACATGCCCTGAAGGGAAGGATAAGCCTCCAGCATGGATACCCTGGCTTCCCTGCGGTCATCCTCGATCAGTTCGCAGGCCACACGCAGCCACTCCCCGTTCTTGAAGGCACAGATCTCCGCCTTGGGATTGGCATGGATCTGTTTGGATACATCCTTGCTCTTACCGGTCTGGATATACAGCTTTCCTTCAAAGATATTGATGGTCCCGAAGGGCCTAACCCGTGGCTGGTCCCCATCCACGGTCGCAAGATAATAGGTTTCCGCTTCTTTCAGAAATTTCGCTACTCTTTCCATATCCCGTCCTTTCCGCAGCCCTGCTGCATTGGATTCCAACACTGCGATTATACCACAGCCGCCCCGCCGTGACAATGCGGCTTCAGTAACGGTTGTGCACCTTCTCGGCAAAACACATCATGTCTTTTATCTCTATCGCGGTCCCGTCATCCAGCACCGCCTTCCCGTTCATCTTCCCGAAGACCTGATGCTGGTCGGATACGATCACTTTGTAATCCAGGCAGGCTGCTCGGTCCAGCACCGGTGTGAACTCCGTCTCAAAACGTCCGTCCGAGGAAGTGAATCTCCAGGGCTTCATATAGGAATCCTCCGGGATGTGGAACTCGATATCATCCAGCTTGTGTACCTTCCCGTCATAGAAGAGCACATTCTCCGTGGCCGCCGAGGTATTGCCGAAGCCGTAGCCTATATTGAAGCCGAAGCTGTGGCCGTCGATATCCTTATTTCCCGAGCCCCAGTACCAGGTATTATCGTAAGTCCATACCCCCCTTCCCCAGTCCAGGGTCCCGAAATCGGTGATGGGATCGAATTCGTAGCGTTTTCCCTCAAACTCAACGGTACCGGAAGCCCGCATGGTATTGATCTTCTGGTTGTAATAAAAGGCATGCTTCTGATCCCAGGGTGTGGCGATGACCATGCTGTCCATCTCGGGCTGCTGCAGCAGGATGTCGCATTTCAACGGCTTCCCGTCGGAGAAGTTCCGGAAGATACAGCGCAGGCGCCTTTCGCCTTCCAGCACTTCAAACTTCATCTTCAGGCGCTTATCCGCGTATTTCGTAACGCCGGCGGAGGAATTCTCCGGCAGCTTGAATTTTCCCAGGGGCAGGGCATTCAATACCGTCTCCGTATGTTCCCTGCAGTTCTCCCCGAAAAGCAGGAAGGAAGCCGACTGCAGGCCGATATAACCGTCATCCGAGATCGTGAGGGCCAGGGCAAAGCCCTGCCCCATCACCAGATAGTAATCCCATTCCTTGATCCGCCACTTCGGTGCCTTTATGGCTTTCCTTTCGTAACGCCATAGCTGCTGCCTGGCCCAGCCGGGCTCCGTCAGCTCTCCCGACTTATCCAGCAGCGCCTGGGCCTTCGTCACTTCATGGTTTCTGCTCATCCGCCTTCCCCCTCATCGTTCCTGTATATGGAACATGTCTACCATACCGTCGGCCAGCAGCTTTCCGTCTGCCGTACTTACCGTCACATGCAGTACGACCACGGTAGAGCCCCGCCGCACCGGCTTTGCCTCCGCAAAGATCTCCTTCTCTCCCTTCACATTGGAAAGGTAATTCACATAGGTATTCTGGGTCACGTAAAGCTGTCCGTCCGCCCGGGCGGTGATCCCCGCCGCGCAGTCGATCATGGTATACATAAGCCCGCCGTGTATCATGCCGTAAGGATTTAAGGAGTTTTCATTAAGCTGTGCCTTAAGTACCGTCCTCTCCTCCGACTCCGATACGATCTCGATCCCGTTGTATTCCATAAAGGGATTCCAGCCCTTTTCATGTTTCATGGTCCACCTCAGTACTCAGCGCAGGCTTATAGCTCCGCCGCCGTATTTTTATGTCTCCCCAAAAGCCGTAGTAAAAGCCCCAACAGCCAGGTCACCAGTCCGATCACCGCAAAGATCAGTATTCCCACGGGATAGCCCCAGTTCAGGAAGCCATAGATATCATTCCCCTTCACACCCCGCAGCAGCGTATTGATGATATATACCGTTCCGTACAGGAGCGGCGGGATGATCACCAGGAGATTCTCCTTCGCGCTCATTTTACGCTCATTAAAGATGATAAACTCCGCCATGGCCATCAGGGGGACGGTCAGATGGAAGAAGAAATTGGAACGCACATACATCGTCCCAAAGCCGTAAAGCGGACCCAGAAAACCAAGGACCACCAGGAAGGTCAGGCCCACCGCACAGGCCGATACATATTTCCAGCGGCACAATGCGGCAGTATCCTTCTTTCGCAGCACGATGATGATCAGAGCCAGCGCCACGGCTCCCGCAAAAATGTTGGACAAGGTAGTAAAGTACTTCAGATTCGTAAAACCCCTGGAAGAAAGACGGCTCTCCTCCCGGTCAAAGAACATCCGAAGCCACGCATACAGCACGAAGGCAAACATGATCACATTGTATACCAGCCGTACTTTTTTCCTCATACAACTCCTTATTTCTTCATTTTGTTTTTCCTGATCTTGAATTTACCTACACAGATACCACTGTGAATGCTGTCATCCCTGGGAACAAGGATCACCGTTGCCGTACCGCAGTTTACGTTATCCACGTAGATCACTTCAAAGTTACTGTATATATCCCTGCCGTTGTACTTGTAATACCTTCCGATGTTCATCACCAGATCCGCCTGTCTCGCGGGGTTTTCGGGATCAAAGCGTACATAATCGCCGGTATAGCCCACCGACTTTACGGTTTTCCCGCCCCGGGACGTAAGGGACAGTTTTGCCTTGGAGATATCCTGCAGCGTCATCCCCGGGCTGATCTTATATGTTACGGTAGTACTGATGCCCGTATAGTTTTTGTTTTTGGCCAGTACGTTTACACTGATGGTCTTATCGGCGGTGAGCCTCATTTTCCCGTTCAGTTCACTTCCGTTTTCATCCAGATAGATAACCTTGTACTCATTTGCCGCCACCAGTTCGTTGTTCAGGAGCACAACGGCCTTGGAACGGTACTTCCCGGGTGTCGTGTATTTCATATCCCCGACTATGACCGTTGCATCCTTAAGATCCGCCTGAAGGATCTCAAATTCCTTCTTGATCGTCTTTACGCCCTTGTAGTTCCCGATAAACTTAAGCTTACAGCAGCCCTTTTTGCCGGCTCTCTTGTTTCCGCTGTAGCTGAGTTTATAATCCACGCCTTCCCGCAGGGTCCGGGTATATCCGTCTGTCTGCACGGTGACCTTCACCGCCGGACGCACTCCGCTCTTGCGGTAGGTATAGCTTACGCTCCCGCTCTTTTCGGGGATCAGATTGACCGATACCGCAGCTTTCCCCGCACTCTTGATGCGGTAGCTCTTGGTGATATCACCGTGGTAATCCCCCATACCGCAGACACGCACTTTTACGGTACCTGCATTTACGGTATCTCCGATATAGTTCACGAAATAATCCCTGTTCTTCACCAGAGGGATCAAACCGGAGGCATCCGTGACCAGCAGTTCATCGGCTCCCAAGGTCTGGCTTCTTCCGTTATAGATCTTCTCACTTACACTCAGGCTTACCTTGATACCGCGTATCCTGTAATCCGCCTCTTTGATACGGCTTATGGGCTGCGGCGCAATGGTACCGCTGAAGTTTCCTCCGCTCTTGGCCGAGAAGCTCACGGTATCATCTGCGGGGTTCCAGAAGAAACTGTACTGTTTGCCTGCGATGTTCTTTCCGTTATATACAAGCTTCGGCTTGGGCTTTGCCCCTTCCTTAAGGCTCATGCCTGCGATCTGTATACCGGCGGCGGGATTACCGTTGATATCGGAAAGCTTCTTCGGGGTGATACGGAATTCCATTTTGTAACTGCCGCTGAAATTCCCCTTCCCGTTGATGATCGCAAGGGCAGGCTTGCCGCTCTGGCTCACATTTACATTATTGCTGTACTTTACGGTATAATCCACGCCCTGGGTAAGCAGGGTATTCTTGCACATCACCGCCACCGAAGGTTTGATAGCATCTCCGGTATATTCGGTCTCCAGGCTCTGGGTGCCGCTGGAAACGAAATAGATCCTGAGTTCATCCTCTTCCGGAGCCAGGATCGATCCGCCGTTCTTCACAAAGCAGGCCGTGCACACTACGTCCACAGTCACCGGATCACTGTAGGGATCGAAGTTGGAATCGACGCCGTTTATGGTCACCAGCCAGCGGCTGAATTCATACTGATCCTCCTCCCCGGGATGCAGCTTGGTGGTCAGGTTACGCTCGCTGGGCGGCACCACATATTCTCCATGGTTCACGATACGGATGGCGATCAGGGAACCGTCGTCATTATTAAATGTTACGGTATGGGTCACGGAATCATAAACAGCGAAGATATCCCTGTCCTCATTTACGTTTTCAACCGTCTTCTGCCCTGTAACGATCTCGCCGGTGGCCGGATTTACCCACTCCCAATGATCGAAAGCCGCATCGGGATTACGGGTGGATACAAGATCAGCGGTATCGGGAATGCGGGCGTTGCTCCCAGGTGTTTCAATGAGCTGGGTCTCCCCAATCTGGGTCACACGGTCGTCATTGAAGAACCTCACCATATAGGCTACCATGTCCACCCAGTTGATGTTGCGGTTATCCTGCACCACTATGTTGGTGATATTGTAAGCCGTGGAATCCTTCGGTGTGCGGATATAGACCACGTTCCCGCTGCTGGGAGGATCAAAGGCATCCTTGGTGATATAGGTCATCATGTTGGGGATGTTCACCATCAGGCCGTCCGCGCAGCCGGTAAATGCCCTGTCGCCTATTTTAGTAACACTTTCCGGCAGCTTGACGGTATTTAACTTTTCGCAGCCGTCGAAGCAGCCGGCTCCAACACGGGTAAGAGCTGTTTCTTCCAGATCCACGCTGCGTATCCTCACGCAGCCTGCAAAAGCAGATTCATGGATGGATACTACCTGGTTAAGGATATCGCCGTCCACATCCGAAGCGATACTGGTCTCGGGCCCCATCTCCCTGCCGCGGTAAGGAAGGCAGCAGTTGATCTCCTTGCCGTCGGCAGACAGCTTCTCATAAAGGATGTAATTGTTGAACTCAAAGTAGGGATTAGCCGTTGTATAGGACGTCTCGATGGTCTTCAGCTCATTACAGTCACGGAAGGCCAGGGTGCCTACTTTAGAGCACTTCTCACCTATGTTTACTTTCTGAAGGCGTTCGCAACTGTCGAAGGCGCCCTCGGGGATGAACTCCACCCGGGGCAGGGTAACGTTCGTGATCCAGTCATTACCGCGTTCGGCATGGTCGGGAGAAGCTTCGGAAAAGCTCTCATCCCCTGCCAGTTCACAGCCCAGTTTCTGTCCGGCTCCCGCCTGTATGGCGGCGGTCTCGTTGGTCACAGCAGAGAAGAGCCCGCCCACGACATCCTCTGCAGCGGCATCCGCCGTTCTCTTCCCGTAGCGCTCCTGTTTTTCCGCACTGAGGTAGCTCCAGTTCAGATTATTGATATTATTGTTTAAGAAGCTGTCCACGTCGATGGACTGCACCGCCGCAGGCACCTGTATGATGGTGCTCTCAAGTATCAGGCTGCGCTCCGGATCCGTCAGGCTCTGGCCGTTTAAGAATTTCTGCTGTATGCCTGCAGGCAGATCGCCAAAATGAGGATAATCGATCAGGGTGATCTTGTTGGTCTTCTTATCCATGATCATGCTGTAGGTCTGGATCGCGGATTCTTCCACGGGCGTGGAAAAGCCGTTCACATTGACGTTCACGGGAGACATGTAGCAGATCCCCGTCCCCTTTTCGTCTATGGTCACACCGCTCATGGCATAAGCCAGGGGCCCGTAGGATGCATCCTCCGCATAACCGTGGAAATAAAGGGCATTGACCTGACTTGCCGGAGTGCCGCTGGGTATGGTCTTAAAAGCATTGCCGGCTATCATCACGCTGCCCGGAGTTGCAGGTACATCCCAGAATACATGCTTGAGCTTCGGGCAGTCGGCAAAGCAGTTTGTGCCGATCTCACGGATGCCTTCCCCTATGGTCACCTCTTCCAGCTTGCCGCATTTCATGAAACAGCCTTCCCCGATGGAAGTAACGCTGTTACCGATATCCACTCCCTTAAGCTCATCGGCTTCCGAAAACACCCTGTTATTCAGGGTAGTTAACGTATCATCCGGGATCTGCAGATATACGATGTGATCACGGACACTGTCCAGGCAGCCGTCCTGCAGGGCATTCACCTTATAGCCCGCAACAACATCGGGTATGGAGAAGGGCTTATCCTTCGTTGTACCGAAAAGGCCTGCCGCATCGACATTCCCCATGTAGGTGCAGCTCCGGATCGATGCCGTATCACTGCCTTCCACTGAAAGGTCAAATAGAAAAGAATCGTCCTGGATGGGATAACCCACCTCAAAGTGGTTTTCGGGATAGCAATAGGGTACATAGTCGGCTACAGCGGAAAAACAGGCCCAGCTGCTCATACGGGGACGGGCATAATAACGTCCCGCACCGTCCTGCCGCCCGGTATTGGCCGTGGCATACTCCGGCCCGTTCACTGTAAGCTCGTTAACGGTGGAGCTGCGGAACAGATTGGCATCCAGCTTAAGCTGGTTCTGGGCTCTGTCCAGGACCACATCCTTAAGCCTCAGGCAGCCCTGGAAGGTGTTCATGGGCAGGCGCTCAGGCGTCGATGAACCCAGCACCTTCAGATTGACTTCCGTAAGATACTGCCGGTTGGCCAGCAGGAAATCTCCCATACGGGACTGGTAT
>JAFZOW010000030.1 GCA_017552715.1 Lachnospiraceae bacterium | reverse complement strand
GGCGATGCGCATCCTTGAAGTAGAAGAAGTCCTGAGTATACGTTCATCCTCGGCTCTTTCCTCTTCCTCCCGGCGCCGGCGCTCTTCTTCCCGCTTCTTTCTGGCCCGCTCCGCTCTCTGACGCATACGCTCGTCCCGCAGTGACAGCTGCTGCTCCGGTGCAGCCACTCTCTCCTCCGGATCATCAAGCCAGTCCTCCTGATCGTCGGGTTCCTCCCCTGGCTCTCCCGGAGCCAGCAGCAGACGGAGATTCTCCTTTACCGCATCAAAGAATGCACGTCCCGCGAAAAGGATCATGGAGAATATGATCAGAAGGATGGAGATAAAGCTGCCTCCCCCCTGGCCAAAAAGCTTATACAGAAGATAAGCGGGCAGCCCGAAAAAGATCCCGGCTCCCGAATCGAAGAGTTCTTTATTGATGGTGGAAAGATGTGAAAAGAAATTATCCGTAAGAGACAGCTGTTCTTCCAGCTGCTTCATGTTCTTTCCGAGAAAGGCAAAAAAGATCCCCAGTGTAAGCCAGAAGAGGATAAAGCCCAGCATACGATGGGTGGCGGGCTGGGGAAGCTCCCGAAAGGCCCTGGAGATCAGCCATACCATTACGGCAATGACAAGAGGCGGGAGGATATAAGCCAGTCTGCCGAAGATCCCCACGCATACATCCCTGATCCAGGGACCGAAGATCCCTCCGATCACACCGTACATGCAGAGGCAGAGCACGATCAGAAGAGTAAAAAGAAGAAACAGGAGGATCAGCGGGAGCAGATCCGAATCCGCCTGTCTTCTTTCTTTGCTTATCCTTTTCGTATCCTTCGCGGCAGCGCTGCGGCTTGTTGTTTTCTTCTTTGCACCGCTCCGTCTCTTAGCGGAAGAGCTTGTCCTGCGCCTCGCGTTTCCGGCTCCAGCCAATGTTTACCTCCGTATGTCGGTATCTCAGTTTATATCAAAGGAATCGATCCCGCTCATATCCACAACATCAAAGTGCATCTCCGAGGGATCGGGTTCAAAGTCAAAATCCATTTCTTTCGCCACATGCTTTTTCGGCGTGGGAAGAGGATTGGGTATGGGTTCGCCGGCGGGAGTCTGTGCTCCGGCTTCCGCAGCAGCGCTTCCTGCTTCCTCCTTCTCTTCTGTCTTCGCTTCATCCGAAGCAGCGGCATCCTTATCGCCGGCTTCCTCTGCAGCTTCCTTCCCGGCTTCGTGCTCCTCTGCTCCGTCCTTTTCCGAGCTCTGCTCTTCCCCGGACTGTGCCTCAGCTTCGGCCTTATCAGCCGTTTCCCCTTCGGGCGCAGCTTTCTGCTCGGTTTCCGGCTCACCGGGATCTACCCGGGCACCGTCTTTCTCGGCTTCAGGTTCAGCGGCTTCCGCCACGGGAAGGGGCTGGGGCACCGGAGGCACCGCCGCACCGTTTCCCGGGATAGGGATGGGTATGGGCGTGGGTACGGGAGCAGCCTGGGCTTCCGTCACGGGAACGGGAACAGGCCTGGGCCCGTTGGGCGGTATATTCTTTGCCACCGGCTGAATAGTGGTAGGATAATTCAGCCCGGATTCCACAGGTACGGGAACGGGTGCCGGCATGGGACCGGTCTGGGTCGATACCGTGTTGGCAGCCGCCTCTCCGTTCTTATCCTCTGCTTCTTCCGTCCCTGCCGCGCTTGTTTCTTCCTTCTTCTCCTCTTCCGCGTCCTCTTTCTTTTCCGGGCGGTCCAGAGGCATGCCGCCGTTCATGGCCACCGCATTCAGGGCTCTGGCCTGCGCCAGGGTAGAAGGCTGCGGTGCAAAACGGCTGGGCCTGGGAACACTCACAGGAGGAGGAAGTGTGCCGGATCCGTCCCGGGCCCCTTCCTTCTTCATATAATCCGGATGATGGGGATTACGGAGAAACTCCAACTGCGACTCCAGCACTCTGGCTCTCTCCTGCTCCGTCTGATGCAGATGCTGCGCGCTGATATCCACGCCTTCGACATTCTGTTTTTTCTCTTTTCCTTTTCCGAACATTATGCCCCCTCTTCTTTCCGGTCTCCCAGAAGCGTTTCCACATGGTAAAGCGGTCTGCGCTTCACCTCATTGTAGATCTTTCCGATATATTCACCGATAACGCCGACAGCCAGGAGCTGTACCCCTCCCAGGAACCAGATGGAAAGGATCAGGGAGGTCCAGCCTCGTTCCACATTGCCGCCGACATAGGATACAAAAGCATAGATCGCCGCCGCCAGGCAGCACAGCAGCACGATGATGCCCATGTTCAAAACCATACGTATGGGCTTGATGGAAAAGGAGGTGATCCCGTTCATGGCCAGCGCCAGCATCTTACGCAGGGGATACTTGGACTCCCCGGCCATGCGCTCGCCGCGCTCGTAATACACCTCACCGCTCTTCAGTCCCAGAAGGGGGATCAGCCCCCGCAGGTAGAGATTGCTCTCATGGTACTGTGCCAGCTCATCCAGAGCCTTCTTTGACATCAGGCGGAAATCCGCATGATTGTATACCGTCTTTACACCCAGCGATGCCAGCAGCTTGTAATAGCCCTGGGCAGTGCTGCGCTTGAAGAAGGAGTCCTTCTTCCGGCTGCCCCGTATCCCGTAAACGATATCACAGCCCGAACGATACTGCTCTATCATCTCCGCAATGGCGGAAACATCGTCCTGAAGGTCCGCATCGATGGAAACGCTCACATCCGCATATTCCCGGGCTGTCATCAGGCCGGAAAGCAGGGCCGACTGATGCCCGCAGTTTTTGGAGAGCTTCTGCCCCCATACACAGGCATCCGCTTCGTGCGCTTTCGTGAGGATCTCCCAGGTCGCGTCCTTCGAGCCGTCATCCACAAAGAGCAGGAAGCTGTTCTCCGCGATCTTCTTTTCCGCTGCCAGCTGCTTTATCAGCTTCTTCAGCGTATCGATCGTGGAAGGAAGCACTTCCTCCTCATTGTAACAGGGAACTACGATAGCCAGACGGTCTTTCATCGTACCTCATTCATCCCAGTTGGTATAAACATTCTGCACATCGTCATCCTCGTCCAGAAGGTCCAGGATACGAGTCAGGCATTTCACCGCTTCCTCATCGGTCACTTCCACATAGTTCTGGGGACGCTTGGTCACTTCCGCACTCACCATGGGGATCTTATCAGCTTCCAGCGCTTTCTGAACAGCCTCCAGGTCATCGGGAGCCGTAAGGATCTCGAAGGAATCCTCTTCTTCGGAAAAATCTTCCGCACCGGCATCCAGCGCCTTCTCCATCAGGCTGTCGGCATCCAGATCGCACTCTTCCTTATCGATGATGATCTGTCCCTTGGTATCAAACATGAAGGATACGCAGCCTGGAGTACCGATATTGCCGTTACCCTTCGAGAAAGCCGCGCGCACGTTTGCGGCGGTACGGTTCTTGTTATCCGTAAGGGTCTCCACGATGATGGCGGTTCCACCGGGGCCATAGCCTTCATAGGTGATCTGTTCGTAGTTGATATTCCCGCCTTCACCGGAGGCTTTTTTGATACCTCTGTCGATGGTGTCATTGGGCATATTGTTCGCCTTGGCCTTGGCGATCACGGTAGCCAGCTTGTAGTTGTTGGCCGGATCCGGTCCGCCTTCCTTAACAGCAACGGCGATCTCGCGTCCGATGATGGTAAAGATCTTACCCTTGGCCGCGTCATTCTTCTCCTTTTTATGCTTGATATTGGCAAATTTTGAATGTCCGGACATAAATCTTCCCCTTTCTTTATCCGTTTCTGAACTTTTTATATGATGAAACTCATATTTTACACATCACAGGCTGCTTTCGCAGCGCTTCGTGCCCATGGCATCAATATATTGTAACATAATCTACTGTAAACTTCAAGATTTTGTTTTATTTTCGAGTCACCGTGATGCTCTTGATCAGCTTGTCTTCCACTTCCTCCACCCGGAAATGATAGCCGCCTATATCGGTCTCGAAATGCTCTCCCTCTTCGGGGATCTTTTCCATAAGGGACACCAGATAGCCGTTGATGGTCTCGAATTCCGTGTCCCCGAAATCGATGCCCAGCCGCTCCGTAAGATCCTCCAGGCGGGTCAGGCCTTCCACGCAATAGCTTTCCCCTTCGTCGCTCTCCACGATGCGGTCGCTCTCGTCATCGTACTCGTCCCTTATATTGCCGACGATCTCCTCCAGTATATCCTCCATGGCTATCAGTCCGGAGGTCTGGCCGTACTCGTCCACAACGATGACCATCTGCACATTCTCGGACTGCATCAGCTTAAAGAGGGAATTGACGGTTTTTGTCTCCGGAATGAACAAAGCCTCCCGGAAAGAATCGGAAAGCTCCGACAGGCTGGGATTCAGCTTGGGCGCCATCTCCTTCAGACGCACCGCATCCTTGAGATGCAGGATGCCCGTAATGTGATCCAGATCCTCGTGATACACCGGATATCTGGAAAAATTATTATGAATGATCTCTTTTAGTGCATCCTTGAGCTTGGTGCTGTCATCAAAAGCCACGATATGGCTCCTGGGTGTCTGGATATCCGCCGCCACCTTATCCGAAAGATCAAAGATATTGGCGATCATCTCCGCTTCCTCCGGCTCGATGGTGCCGTTCTCCTGCCCCTCGTTCACGATGGCAATGATCTCGCGCTCCGTGCCGTCCTCGCTTATCTCCTTTTTTCGTTTGAACAGGCGGTCAAACCACGATATATGACTGTCGTCGTCCATTGTCCTTCTCCTTTATCCCTCCGCCGGCGTAAGCCCCGGAGCTCCTCAGTCTTTCCCGTTATTCCTGATATACACCCGGGGAACACGTTTACCGATATCACAGATCGCCTCGTAATTGATACGCTGGCTGGCTGCGGCAAACTCCTCCATGCTGATATATTCATCGCCGTCAAGCCCTACCAGCGTTGCCAGGTCCCCTGGCCATACCGGTGGCGCATCCGTCACATCCACCATCATCTGATCCATGCATACACGGCCCACCACGGGACAGCGCTTCCCTGCGATCAGGACCTCTCCCTTATCGGAAAGGCAGCGGGGATAACCGTCTGCATAGCCCACGGAGAGCGTTGCGATACGGGAAGGCCTTTTCGTCACATAGGTCCCGCCGTAGCTGATGGGAGTCCCTTCCGGCACATCCTTCACCAGGATCACGCTGGCCTTGATCTCCATGGCCGGCTTAAGATCCAGCCTGTCCTTCGCCACCTCTTCGGAAGGCAGCAGGCCGTAGGTGATGATGCCGCTGCGTACCAGATCCATATGGGTATACTGCAGTTCCATGATGGCAGCGCTGTTGGCACAGTGCTTTAAGGGGATATGTATGTGTTCCTCATTCAGAAGGGAGAGGAAACGGGCATAGCGCTGATACTGCGCAAGGGCCGGCCCCTTATCCGCTTCATCCGCTCTTGCAAAATGAGTGAAGATCCCTTCCAGCGCGATCCCCGGCAGCTTAAGGACTTCACGTATAAAGTTCAGCCCCTTCTCATCCGGAGTGATGCCTATACGCCCCATTCCCGTATCCAGCTTGATATGCACCAGGGCCGGCTTTTTGCTGCGTACTGCCGTCTCGGAGAGCATCTTCGCGCTCTCCATATCAAAAAGGGTTACCCTTATACCGTATTCCACAGCCAGGGGGATGGTAGAGGGAAAAGTATATCCCAGGATCAGCACGGGTTTTCCGATACCCTGCTCTATGATCTCCAGGGCCTCATCGATGGTGGCAACGGCATAGCCCCATACGGCATCCACACCGGCCAGCTCCTGTGCGATACGCACGGCGCCGTGGCCATAGCCGTCTGCCTTGATCACTGCCATTATCTTGCTCTTTTTGGGGATCACTTCCCGGATACGCCGGATATTGTAATGGATGTTATCCAGATTGACCGTTGCAAAGACACGTTCCTGATGCAGCATGGTTTTATCCTTCCGCCGGTTGCTGTTCCGTATTCGTCTGTCCTGTGGTTTCCGTCTTTTCCGCAGGGGCCGCAGCTGCGCTTTCCCTGGCCTTTTCCGCCGGCTTCGGTGCCGGAGCCGGTCCGGTATGCACCACATGTTCCGATTCCGGATTATATTTCATATCAAAGATATCGATGACCTCGGCCCCGAAGATATCATGCATATAGGAGTACATCTGCTGGTTTTTGATCTCGGCTTCCTGTTTCCGCACCACATTCTTCTTAAGCTCGATGCGGACATTGGAGATCCATTCGGCGATCTCGTCGATACGCTGCGTATTCTGCGCGATCTGTTCGTAACAGATCTCCATGGTACGCAGCATCAGCTCCATGTTCACCTGCTCGATCTCCTTGGGCAGATCCAGCATTTCGTCCTGATACTGTTCCAGCATCTGGTTACAGCGGCTGATCTGTTCGGAGTACTCCTCCTTCTTTCCGCCTTCATCGTCAATAACACCGACGATCTCTTCCATGAGCCGGGCTTTTTTTGCCCTTATCTCCTTGGACTCGGTGTTGATCTTCCCCTGGCGCTTTAAGAGCTCCTTCAGTTTATCTTCCAGCTGCTGCATTTCGGGCGTGCGTTCAATCCCCGCCATCAGCTTATACCACTTGTTATCAAGCGAGATGATGGGGATACGTTTGCCCTGTAATGCCGGTTTGAATACTTCGTCTGTTCTGGACATGATCAGTTCAAGCTATCGAACGTACTCCTTATGGCCTTGATGAAATCCAGGCTGTTTAAGATCACGGGATCCTTGCAGGTGGAGATGAGGGATAAGGACTTCGTCATCTTCCCGTCCTCCACGGTCTTGATGCAGGCCTTCTCCAGGCGGTCAGCAAATTGACATAATTCTTTTATGTCATCCAGCTCTCCGCGCTTACGCAGAGCCCCCGTCCAGGCAAAGATGGTGGCGATGGAGTTGGTGGAAGTCTCCTCCCCCTTCAGATGCTTATAATAATGCCTCTGCACGGTACCGTGGGCCGCCTCGTACTCGTAAGCTCCCTTGGGTGATACCAGTACGCTCTTCATCATGGAAAGGTCTCCGTAGGCCGTAGCCACCATATCGCTCATCACATCGCCGTCATAATTCTTGCAGGCCCAGATAAAGCCGCCTTCGGAACGGATCACGCGGGCCACCGCATCGTCGATCAGCGTATAGAAATACTCGATCCCCAGCTCCTTGAACTGATCCGCGAATTCCTTATCGTAGATCTCCTGGAAGATATCCTTGAAGGTATGGTCATACTTCTTCGAAATGGTATCCTTGGTTGAGAACCACAGATCCTGTTTCGTATCCACGGCATACTTAAAGCAGGCCCTGGAGAAGGAGCTGATTGAAGCCTCCGTATTATGGATGCCCTGCAGGATGCCGGGGCCGTCAAATTCATGAATGGTCTCACGGATCTCCGTTCCGTCCGCCGCGGTGTAGACCAGCTCAGCCTTCCCGGGGCCGGGAACCTTGATCTCGGTATTCTTGTAAACATCCCCGTATGCATGACGGGCAATGGTGATGGGCTTTTTCCAGTTGCTCACATAAGGAACGATGCCGTTTACCAGGATGGGCTCACGGAAGACCGTTCCGTCCAGTATGGCACGGATGGTGGCGTTGGGGCTCTTCCACATCTCCTTCAGGTCATATTCCATTACACGGGCCGCATTGGGAGTAATGGTAGCGCATTTCACTGCCACACCGTACTTCTTTGTGGCTTCCGCGGAATCCACCGTAACCTGATCATCGGTCTCGTTGCGGTGTTTCAGTCCCAGGTCGTAATACTCGGTCTTCAGATCCACATAGGGAGTGATCAGCTCGTCCTTGATCATCTGCCAGAGGATGCGTGTCATCTCGTCCCCGTCCATCTCCACCAGGGGGATCTTCATTTCAATCTTGCTCATTAATGTTTCTCCTTTATAGTTTTTGCGAGCGCTGCGGATATGATATACGCTCGATTCATCTCTTTTCTGGCGCTCCGGATATGGTTTGCGCTCGGACTCAGCTCGCGCACGGATCTCGCTCGTAGCGGACGCTAAGCTCGCAAAACAGTCTGCCGCCACAAACAGGCGTCAGACCTGCTCGCTAAGCGCCGACGGCTCGATACGGTCCTCGCCGCAAATCCATATGCCGTCGCGCCCTGATTTACTCGAACCCTCCGTGCGCGAGCTGTGGCCATGCAAAAATATCAGGCACCGCAGCGCTGGTATATCATTCAAATACCCCGTCCGCGATATGCTTCACGGTCGAGGGCAGGGTTTCGGGGCGGTCTCCTTTTACAGCGATCAGCACGCCGTCACCGACGATCAGGAACTTATCACTGTTCTCGTCATTGAACCAGGCGCTGTACCAGGGGGTGTAATTCAATGCATTCTTCCCGATATGTGTTACGGTGGAGGGGATGTTCACCTCACTCAGCTGATCGCAATGATAAAAGGCCCCCTCCCCTATGCTGGTCACACCTTCGGGCAGGTTCAGCACATTCAGGTTGGTACGTGCAAAGGCAAAATCCCCGATCTCCTTTGTATTGGCCGGGAAATCGTAGGAAGTAAGGGTCTGATCCAGATAATGGGCATGATCCGGTATCACATCCTCTCCCGCCGCCGGCGAGGGAGTCTCCGAACCGTCATGCACCGTAAAATCCGAACCCGGCATCTGAACATATGCCCGGTCCGCCACCACGGGAGAATTCCCCAGTACCACGCCGTCGTAGGTCACCCGCAGGCCGTCGTGCTGCGGATCCTCTTCCCCTGCATATTCCGCCATGGCTTCACTGCCTACCGGCGGTGCCACATTTCCGGATACGGCCGGTTCATCTGCTTTCAGGATCTGCTCGGGACTCATGGTCTCTACCACCACTTCATAAACAGGGGCTGCCGCCGTGGGATAGAAATGCTCGTCCGCATAACGCTGGGCATAGGAATACAGGTCGCAGATAAAATACATGTTTTCCGGGCAGTCATCAAAGGCCGTTTCATGAATGCGGCCCACAGACTCCGGCATTACCACCTGAGCCAGATTGGGACAGCCGGAAAAGGCTTTTACACAGATCTCGTAAGTCGGTATCTGGAGTACTACACTGCGAAGATTGGGACAGCCCGCAAAGGCATAGTCCGGGATCTGCTTCATCCCCGGAACACTGACAGCCTGCAGACGGTCCGCCCCCCAGAAGGCATAGCGGTCAATAAACTCAACATTTCCGGGCACACCGTAGCTTCCGTAAAGTGCACCGTCCAGATACTGGTACAGCCGGGTCATCTCTTTATTGAAGATGGCGGAATCGGACACCGTAAGATAGGTATTTGCGGAAGACAGAATGACCGTGCCCAGACTTTCACAATCGGAAAACACCCCGCAGCCGAAATCACGAAGCCCGGCTCCCAGGCTAACGGAAGAAAGCAGGGGGCAGCCCCAGAAGGCAGAATCTCCCAGCTTTGTCACACTGTCGGGTATGCTCACTGAGCGAAGGGCCGTGCAGTTCTTAAACGCACAGTCTCCGATCTCGGTGACGGAAGGAGAAAAACTCAGCTCCTGTATAAAGCTGTTCCCCTCAAAGGCACTGTTGGCAACCTTCTCCACACTGTCCGGGATCAAAAGCTTGGCATCCGTACCGTTATAGGAATAAAGCACCCCGTCCACCACATTGAAATCTCCGGCAGAGGAAGCCTGCGCCGAGTAGATCCCGCCGATGAGCAGGGCCAGCAGTAAAGCCAGGCCCGGTATGAGAATGATCAGCCTGCGTTTATCCATTAAACTCAGCCTTTCTTTTCCTTTGCTTTTGCCAGTTCTTCCGGCAGGTACTTCTTATCCTTCCACAGGAAGAGTACACAGCTCATGGAAAGCATGCCCGCCGACAAAAACCACTTCGGAGCAATGCCGTCACCGGTCTTGGGCGTTACATCCGTCATGCCGCGCACCAGGTTTCCGGTATCCGCATAGATCACGTAAGGTGAGAAGTGGGTAGCCGTAAAGCGCATGCAGGGCACACCGTCGATGGTGGTAAACTGTACCGCCAGATCCTCCAGCACTCCGTTGGCCACGGCTCCGGCTTTGTTATTACCGCCGTAAGCAAGCAGGGCTTCCGGAATAGGCAGGGTGATGGTCACTGCCAGGTTATTGGCGTTCTGTACCAGGTAAGTGCCGGTACTGTCGTACAGCGAGATATCGAAGGGTGCATAACGCAGCTCGGTAAAGCGCTCGCCGTAGCGTTCCCGCAGGGCCGCTTCCACTGCCGCCGTAGCCGCAGCCGAATCCGTCACCTTCACGATAAAGGTCTCGTTACTGCCTGTCACCGTGGCAGCCCCCAGGTTCTTCTTGTTATTATCGATGGCATCGGTGGTGATACGCACCTCTGTACCGCCTGGTACCGGTGTGGGCGCTACAGGGGTATTCCCGCTGGCCGTCCCACGGGTCGGGACAGGTCCCGCCGTAGGCACCGCAACATTCCCGCTGGTCGCAGCTCCGGCATAGGTAGCCGTAACCTTTACATCATGACTGGGCATGATAAAGGTGGTGCTCACGGCCTTGGCATTGCTGATACCGATATCCGTATTGGAGGTGGTCCAGCGGTCAAAAGCCTTACCTGCGGGAGGCGCATAAGCCGTAATGGTGATGACACTGCCCGCCGGATACTGTCCGGAACCGGAACCGTTCTCCACGATGGCAAAATAGCCTTTACCCGTGGCACTATTCGAGCTGGAACTGCCGCTGCCTCCGGTAGGTGTGGGTGTGCCCGTATCACCGCTTCCGCCGCCGGTAGGTGTAGGTGTGGAAGTTCCGCTGTTCCCGCCGCCTGTGGGCGTGGGTGTATTGGTACCGTCTCCTCCGCCACCGGTAGGTGTGGGCGTATTATCCGAAGTGCTTCCGCCGCCGCCGGAACCCTTCTTCTCAAAGTAGGCGGTGCAGATGGTATCCGCCGTTACCGGATCGTCATGAGGGTCAAAGCTTGCCGTTGCTCCGCCTATGGTCACCAGCCAGCGGCTGAATTCGTACTGATCCTCTTCCCCGGGATGCAGCTTGGTGGTCAGATTCCGCTCGTTGGGCACGGGAGCCACATCACCGTGATCCACGATACGGGTAGTGATATTGGAACCGTCGTCGTTATTGAAGGTGATGGTATGGGTCACGGAATCATAAACAGCGATGATATCCCTGTCCTCATTTACATTTTCAACCGTCCTCTGACCGGTGACGATCTCACCGGTGGCCGGGTTTGCCCACTCCCAGTGGCTGAAGGCCGCATCCGGATTACGGGTGGAGATCAGATTCCCGGTGTCGGGGATGCGCGCATTGGTTCCCGGAGTTTCTATGATCTGGGTCTCTCCGATCTGGGTCACACGGTCGTCATTATAAAACTTCACCATAAAGGCCACCATGTCTACCCAGTTGATGTTGCGGTTCTCCGGCACCACCACATTGGTGATATTATAAGCCGTGGAATCCTTCGGTGTACGGACATAGACCACGTTCCCGCTGCTGGGAGGATCAAAGGCATCCTTGGTGATATAGGTCATCATGTTGGGGATGGTCACCGTCAGGCCGTCCGCACAGCCCGTAAAGGCTCTGTCACCGATATTGGTGATGCTCTCCGGCAGTTTGATGGTATTTAACTTGCTGCAGCCATCGAAGCAGCCGGCTCCCACACGGGTAAGTCCCGTACCGGACAGGTCCGCGCTGCGGATCCTGTCACAGCCCGCAAAAGCGGATTCATGGATGGATACCACCTGATTCAGATACTCTCCGTCCGCCTCGGGACCGATGGAGGTCTCGGGCCCCATCTCCTTGCCGCGGTAAGGCAGACAGCAGTTGATCTCCTTGCCGCCGGAAGTCAGGTTCTCATAAAGGATGTAATTATTGAACTCAAAGTAGGGATTAGCCGTCGTATAAGCCGTTTCAATGGTCTTCAGCTCATTACAGTCGCGGAAAGCAAGGGTCCCCACGCTGGTGCAGGCCTCACCTATGTTCACGACTCCCAGACGCTCACAGCTGTCAAAGGCTCCCTCGGGAATGCTCTCCACCCTGGGCAGGGTAACCTTGGTGATCCAGTCATTACCGCGTTCGTCGTGATCCGGAGAAGCCTCGCTGAAAGTCGCATCCCCGGCCAGCTCACAGCCAAGGGCCTGCTCGGCTCCCGCCTGTATGGCAGCTGTCTCGTTTGTGGTACCGGAGAAGAGACCGGGCACGTTTTCCGAAATGGCACCGTCCGGAGCGGATACGGTCTTTATGCTGCCGCTGTAGCGTTTCTGCTTTTCAGAGGTCAGATAGGTCCAGTTCAGATTGTTGATATTGTTGTTTAAGAAGCTGTTCACGTCGATGGACTGAACCGCCGCAGGCACCTGAATGATAGTACTCTCCAGGACCAGGGTACGTTCCGGATCCGTCAGGCTCTGGCCGTTTAAGAACTTCTGCTGTATATCCATAGGCAGATCATCAAAGTGGGGATAATCGATCAGGGTGATCTTCCCTGTCTTCTTATCCATGATCATGCTGTAGGTCTGGATCTCGGATTCATCCACAGGTGTGGAAAAACCGTTCACATTGACGTTCACGGGAGACATGTAGCAGATCCCCGTCCCCTTTTCGTCTATGGTCACACCGCTCATGGCATAGGCCAGAGGCCCGTAGGAAGCATCCTCCGCATACCCGTGGAAATACAGGGCATTGACCTGACTGGCCGGGGTTCCGCTGGGTATGGTCTTGAAAGCACCCTCTCCGATGTTCACGGCTCCGGGTACTGTGGGCACATCCCAGTAGATATGCTTAAGCTTCGGGCAGTCCGCAAAGCAGTTTTTGTCGATGGAGCTGATGCCTTCCCCTATGGTGGCCTCTTCCAGCTTTTCACACTTCATGAAACAGCCTTCCCCGATGGAGGTAACGCTGTTGCCGATATCCACGCCCTTAAGCTCTTTAGATTCCAAAAACACTTTGCTGTTCAGGGTTGTTAAAGTATTATCAGGGATCTGCAGATATACGATATTGTTACGTACACTGTCCAGACAGCCGTCCTGCAGGGCACTCACCTTATAGCCCGCAACAACATCGGGTATGGAGAAAGGCTTATCCTTCGTTGTTCCGAAGAGTCCCGCCGCAGCGATATTCCCCATGTAGGTGCAGCTCCGGATCGATGCCGTATTGCCCTCGGTCGCCAGATCGAAAAGGAAGGAATCATCCTGGATGGGGTAACCCACTTCATAATGATTCTCGGGATAGCAATAGGGCACATAGTCCGCCACTGCGGAAAAGCAGGCCCAGGTGCTCATGCGGGGACGGGCATAATAACGTCCCGCACCGTCCTGCCGCCCGGTATCGGCCGTGGCATACTCCGGTCCGTTCACGGTAAGCTCATTGATGGTGGAGCTGCGGAACAGATTGGCATCCAGCTTAAGCTGGTTCTGGGCACTGTCCAGCACCACATCCTTAAGCCTCAGGCAGCCCTGGAAGGTGTTCATGGGCAGGCGCTCAGGCGTCGATGAACCCAGCACCTTCAGATTGACTTCCGTAAGATACTGCCGGTTGGCCAGCAGGAAATCTCCCATACGGGACTGGTAT
>JAFZOW010000029.1 GCA_017552715.1 Lachnospiraceae bacterium | reverse complement strand
AATCTCAAAAATCGCTGTCATTACCCATCTCGCTCAGGCTTTTTGACAGCGGAAACGGCAAAAAAGCCGAAAATTGCTGTCTTTACCAGGCCCGCTCAGGCTTTTCGACAGCGGAAACAGGAAAAATCTCGAAAATCGCTGTCTTTACCCGGCTCGCTCAGGCTTTTCGACAGCGGAAACAGAAAAAATCTCGAAAATCGCTGTCTTTACCAGGCTCGCTCGAGCTTTTCGACAGCGAAAACAGGAAAAAACTCGAAAATCGCTGTCTCCCCCCGCCCCACAAAGCAATTCCGCGGCATCGAAATCAACAAACCCACCCAAAATCGCTCCTCCCAGCCCCCCACAAACAATTCAATTGACATATCCAAATTTAGCTTTATAATATACTTGGCATTGCAAAGTATATAGGTGCTTAAATGAATGACACATTTGAACGACAACTGAAAAAAGGTGTTCTGGATATGCTGGTCCTGCAGCTTTTATCGGAACAGCCCCGCTATGGCTACCAGCTGATCCAGGAGCTGAAGCAGCGCAGTGACGGCACCTTCAGCCTGAAGGACGGTACCCTCTACCCCATACTCTACCGTCTGGAGGACAGTGCCTGGGTCGAAAGCAAGTGGAGCGCCGCGGAGGGACGCCAGGTACCGAGAAAATACTACGAGATCACAAAGGACGGCATCAGCGCACTGAAGGATATGCGCGAAAGCATGGACCGTATCAAAGACGGCATCGCGCAGATCATGAAAGGAGGGGATCAGTATGACAGCTGATCAATATGTAAAAAACATCACAAACCAGTTAAAATGCGGTGGGAAACGCCGTAACGAGATCCGGCAGGAGCTTTTATCCGAGATAAATGCCCGGAGGGAAGAAGGTCTCTCCTTCGATGAGATCATGGAACAGATGGGCAGCGTCAGCGATGTGGTCAACAGCTTTAACGACAATATGTCCGATGCGGAAAAGAAGAAATATAAGAACTCCCGCACCCTGATGGTCCTCATCCCCGTACTCCTGTTCCTGGCCTTCCTGACCGGCATCGTCATCTTTCTCCTTCCGAAGAGCACGGATCTCTCCGGGAGCAGGTATTTTACCGAAGCCACCGTCACGGAGCAGCTTAAGAAGGATATCACTCTTCTGAACAACGGCGATTATGAAACCCTGCGCCGGGGTGCCAGTGAGGCCATGCAGACAGTCCTGAAAGACGGTCTGATGGATTCGGTCCAGCAGCAGACCGGCGGCGACTGGGGTGCCTTTGATTCCTTCGGAGAGGTACAGATCGCAGAGATATCCCAGGCCGGCCAGCACTATGCCGTAGCCGAGATCCGGGCTTCTTATGAAAATATCAATGTGACCTACCGTATCACCTATGACAGGAACATGAAGCTGGCAGGCTTATACGTGAGGTAAAATGCCATGATGTTCGCTTTCATAATATGGACCCTTTGCTCCCTGATCTTTGTCTTCATCGGAGCAGGCTGTCTCCGGGCCAAAGAGCCCGTCGGCTTTTTTACCTTTGTAAAGCCTCCGGCGGTCAAAGACATACGGAAATACAATACTTCCGTAGCCATACTCTGGTTTGTTTTTTCCCTCCTGCTGGAATGCCTCGGTATCCCTTTCCTTTTTGCGGAACAGAATTCGCCGCTCTTTATCATCACAGGCCTGGGCGCCCCCTTCCTTGTCATCGGCGCCGCAGTGGCTTATATGCGCATTGAGGCAAGGTTCAGGGCCTGAGCTCCAGATCCTCCATCCAGAGCCTTACGGAAGCATCGCTGGGCATACGCCAATCCCCCCGGGGCGAGAGCGACACGGAGCCGATCTTCGGTCCGTCCGGAAGGCAGCTGCGCTTAAACTGCTGGGAGAAAAAGCGCCGGAAGAAATTCACTGCGGCGCTGCGTACCGCTTCCGACGAGAGCTCCGGATAGGCCCTGAGGGCATAGGCCGCGCTGCGGGCGGGCTCAAAGCCGTAACGAAGGGTGTAGAAAAGGAACAGATCGTTCAGATCGTATTTCCCTATCTTTTCTTCCGTCATCTGTGCGATCTCTCCATCCTTACTCGGTGTCAGTTCCGGCGAGATGGGTGTATCACAGATGGAAAGGAGCACTTCCTTCAGCTCCTCCTTCCCGCACATGGCTGCGTAGGAACGGCAGATAAACTGCACCAGGGTCTTGGGTACGGAACTGTTCACGGCATACATGGACATATGATCCCCGTTATAAGTGCACCACCCCAGGGCCAGTTCCGACATATCCCCCGTTCCAACCACCAGGGCGTTCTTCATATTCGCCGCATCCATAAGGATATAGGTCCTCATCCTTGCCTGTGCATTTTCGTATGCCACATCCCCCTCTCCCTGATAGCCCTTTTCATGACCGAGCTGCGCCAGATGAAAGGCCACTCCTTCCCCGATGGGGATCTCGTAACTCTCGTCAGCCAGAAGCTCCATCAGTTTCTTTGCATTATCCAGCGTATGCTTTGAGGTGTTCCCTTCATTCGGCAGGGTATAGGCGATGATACGGATGCCGGGGATGATCTTCTTTGCTTCGGCGCAGACCAGCAGTGCCAGGGTGGAATCCAGTCCCCCGGATATCCCGATCACCAGCTGACGGATCCCCGTGGCCCGCACCCTCGTTGCCAGACCGTTGGCCTGGATCTGCAGGATACGGCTGCAGCGCGCTTCCCTGGCGGCTGCATCCGAGGGAACAAAGGGATACCTGGCAACAGGATAGTTACAGCGTTTCAGCATCTCCGCCATCTCTGTGATACCGGCCTCCTCCGCCCCCGCCGGGTGCATACTTACCGCAACTCTCCGATAGCTGCTTTCCGTATCATCTTCAAAGGTATTCTGATGCCTTCTGTCATGCATGATGCAGCCCAGATCGATCACTGCCTTTTCCGTATGGGGATATGCCGGGAAAATGCTTTCCGCCAGCAGACTGCCGTTCTGAGCGATCAGGGTATGGCCGGAAAACACCATGTCGGTACTGCTTTCCATCACACCGGAGGAAACATAGATATAGGCACAGTAGCAGGCTCCGCTCTGTTCCTTCACAAGCTGTCTACGGTATTCCTGTTTTCCGATCAGTTCATCGGATGCCGAAAGATTTGCGATCACGTTTGCCCCGGCCAGCACCGCATGTGTACTCGGCTTATCCGGGACCCACAGGTCTTCGCAGATCTCCACTCCCAGTACGGCGCCCGTGTGTATATCCTCGGCAAGGATATCGGTTCCGAAGGGGATCTCCTCCTCTCCAAGGCGGATGCTCCTTCCCTTTAAGCCCTTCCCCGATGCAAACCAGCGGCATTCGTAAAACTCCGAATAATTGGGAAGAAAAGTTTTGGGGATCAGTGCTTTAACTCTGCCCTGTGACAGGACGGCCGCACAGTTATAGATGCTGTTTCCATACGGAACGGGAAGGCCCAGCAGTACGGTCTGCTCCTTTCCTTCCGTCAGCTCTGCGATCCGCAGCAGCGCTTCTTCGGCTTCTTTCAGCAGAAGGCTGCTCTGAAAAAGATCCGCACAGGTATACCCTGTCAGGGACAGCTCCGGAAATACGATAAGAGCACAGTCGGATAATTCCCCGATCAGAGCAGAGATCCCGGCTTCATTGAAGCTCACGTCCCCCACCCTCAGTTCCGGCACCACCGCAGCCAGCTGCAGAAGTTGATTCTTCATAGTTTTTCCCCCTTACACCAGATCATTCTGAAATCTTGAAAGATGCTCATAGGGCAGGATCAGCCGGCCCCGGTACAGGCCGCAGCCATCATTGATCATGGTATTGTCCATTGCCCCGAACATATTGACGTCCACCTTGCTCAGATCCAGCTTCTGCAGCAGCATCCCTCTTTCGTAGGCATCATCAAAATAGTGGTTCTCTCCCAGAGGTATCTCCTCCCGCCGGGCCCTGTCCTCTTCCTGCCGTTTTTCGTAACCGAGATGATTGGCCGGTCCGATCTCCGCAATGTCATCCATCTCCTTCGTCCGTATCTGCATCTCTATATCACTCCGCGAGGCGTTGTCATAGATGGAGATGTGAAGAGACTGATAGCCGAAGCTGTTGGGATTTTCGATATAATCCCGGTAATACGCCCTATAGGGTTCTTTGATACGGCTGCTCTGTTCCTTTATCCCCGAGGCCTCCGGCTCGAAGCCTCTTTCCTCCAGAAAGCCCGGCAGGGCATCGGCGATCTCGTAAAGATAATCCAGTTCCAGCTTTCTTTTGTCATCCCCCGGCTTTATATGACACTGGGGATAGGAGATCACGATCCTGTAGGCGATGAGATCCCTTATCCTCCCGATGCGGTCCTTGATATCCGCTTCCGAAGGGTAGCTCCCCGTCTTACGGTAATGGTCGTGGATGAATTCCACGATGTTCCCGTTGATCTTTTCCTCCAGGCGGATCAGGGATTTGATACGCCCCTTAAAGGTAAAGGCAAGGAAGGGATACCTGTCTGCCATATACTTATAAAACTCCCGTATCCTCTGGGATTGTCCCGTAAGGAAATCGTTGTGTTCCAGAAGGCCTATCATCTGCAGAAGGCAGTTACTGTGGGCCAGATCTATGCCGTTATCGTTCCTTATCGCACTTTCCTTCAGATCATTGGAATAATTATGCAGGATCTTGACTACCGTATCTCCCCGGTACAGATAATCGTTCAAAGAGATCATTTCGCTCCCTCCGCTATATAACATATGACATGTTCATTCTTCATGTCGTTGCACAGCATCAGTTCTTTATCCGACACATCGTAGACAAAGACGATATCCTCAAGCCCTTCCCTGTCATCCTGCAGTTCTTCGGAGATGTCCCGGAAGTCCCGCAGCAGCTCCGAGTTATAGCAGATCGTTTTTTCATTTTCAAAGATGGCATTGTAAAGGATCCCTGCTTCCACCAGATCCTGGAAAAAGTGGCTCCCATAAGACAATTCCGGATTATAGCCCGCTTTGGAATCGGAGATCTCGCAGATAGCGTCAAATTCGCTGATATCCGCAAAGGAGGTGGGTACTCCCAGCTCCGGCGAGGTGGTCCCGATCCGCCCGGGTACCATCAAAAGCATTTTTTTGTCCTGCCCCCGCAGCTTCCAGTTCACGGCACCGATGGCTTTGGCCACCTTATACTTATCCCGGTAGGGCATATTGTAATAGTTTACCGGATCCACATATACGATACGGTCCAGTTTCTCCGACCTGGACAGGCCCATGACGGAGCCCTTACACTCAAAGAGCACGGCTCCGCTTTCGACCCGTTCCGGTATCTGCGCTTCTTCCGAATCCCGGAAGACCTGCAGGGGCCTGCACTGGAGCACGTTGATCACATATTCCCCGCTCTCCGAAAAGTTCATGGTAAACTCAGTATCCACCGGATACTCATAGGCATCCTGTATGACCCGCAGCATGTCCTTCATCTGCTCCATGATGCCTTCCTTCTCCACGATCCCCAGACAGGAGATGAAAAGGATCTCCCGGTTCTGGCCTCTTTCCCGGAAGAGATTTTCCGCCTCGCTATCATGCTCCAGCAAAAGGCGTTTCAGATAATAAGGCATGACGGGAAGGATCTCTTCCATGGATACCTGCTTCAGTTCTCCGGCACTGCGGTCGATGAGCTCCAGCTTCCGCTGGGAATACTGATGCTTTTCAGCGCAGTTCCGGGAGGTCGTTGCCTTCGGCTTATCCAGGCTCACCAGTCTTGGATAAGAGCCTTCCGTCCGGTCCACGGCAGAGGTCCCGAGGCCCATGACCAGCCGGAGCATGCCGGCTTCGGGATCCAGGGATTCCATAAAGCGGTACGGGCTGTAGGAGTAACCCACACCGGCGGCGCAGGGCATATAATAGTCTCCGTAATAGGATCCGGACACACGCATGACCAGAAGGGCCATCTGCTCATCCCTGGCCTGCAGGCCTCTCCGGCTACGGTAATCCAGGGCCGAACGGCTCATGGTGCTTGCATAGACCGTGCGGATCGCATCCTCAAATTCCTTAAGCCTCCGGTCCATATCCCCCGCATTGGGGCAGAATACGGACTCATATTTTCCGGCAAAGGCGTTTCCGAAGCCGTCCTCCAGTATGGAGCTGGAGCGCACGATGATGGGATCCTGGCCGTAGTATTCCAGCAGCTTTACGAACTCCTCCTCCATATCCCTGGAAAAACTTCCCGAACGCAGATGCTGCGCAAACTCATCCGCAAGGCTGAAGAATTCCTCTTTCCTTCTCTGCCGCACACGGATATCCCAGAAATGATTCTCCACGATATAGGTGTAAAACACATCCGAACCGATGAAGAAGGAATCATGGGGTTCGAAATGCTCGAAGATATCCGGCCGCCGGTTCTCCACGATCTTTCTGGCCAGCAGCATCCCGGTGGCTTTCCCGCCGATCATGCCGGTCCCGATCATACGCTTCTTTACGTTCAGATAGTCTTCCGCCCGGAAATTTTCCTTGATCATCAGGCGCAGCTTTTCGTCCCGGGACATCATGATATCGCACATGCGGCTGCACTGCTGCGTCACATCCATGCCGTTTAAGTGCATGCTTTCCGTCATATCAAAGAAACGGTCCCAGCTGTCCTTGTTCTCCCGGTCGGCCCCGGAAGCATCCCGCTGCAGGATCTGATAAAAATGACTGGCTCTTACCCCGTCCAGCACCGGCTTGAACACGGCGTTATCTTTTTCGTATATATGTGGCAGGAACATGGTCTCCGAATAACGGTTCCATACCTTATCCGGCCGGACGTAGACCCCGGAACGGTCCGAATACACATCCAGAAAGAGCTGGGTGGTATCACGGATCTTGGCGATGGCATTAAAGGAATGCTTCCCGCGGATCAGCGGAAAATAGGCCACCGTATCCAGCTGAAAGAGGAACGGACAGGTCACCTGAAAGAAATTGCCCATCATCAGGTCGGTGGCCCAGGCCGTCTGCAGCTCCGACAGACAGTCAAACACATAAAAGGCATCCCGCCCTTCTTTTTCGATAAGCTCGTGGATCGCAACGGTAAAGGTCTCAAAGCGGTGGGAAAGCTCCACGTTCACGATCTTCAGCCCCGGCTGTTCTTCAAAAAGAGGCTCATGGGTCGCAAAGCGCACATAGATCAGGTTCCTCCCGTCCAGGATCGCCTGGGAAACATAGGGCTTCGCAAAGAGCATGAAATCCTCCAGGCTTCCCACCCGCCAGACCACATTATCGCCCAGACGTATGTTATCAAAACACTCATCCATCTGCTGAATTCCCGACAGCACTCTGTCAAAAGCAGCCATAGCGATCCCTCCTTTTGCGAAACATATACGCTTTTACGACAAAAAAACAAGGACGCCCGTTTCCAAGCGCCCTTGCTCATCCCTATATTAACACCTTTTTCACTTATTTTGCAAGCAGATTCTGCTCACCTTTTTCACGGAACATCCGCCCCTTTATCGCAAGGCTCGTCAGCTGAGCTCTACATTGATGGTTTCGATATCCGCCTTCAGCTTTCTGTACTGCAGGCTGAACATGATGATATGGGTGATCGCATATCCGGCCAGGGTACCGATCAGCGCCTTGGGATAGCGCTGCAGCTGCCAGAGCACGATGGTGATGAGCAGGCATACTGCCCCTGTGATCACAAAGTAGAGGATGCTCTGGAACAGGAAACCGATCCTTTCAAACTCGTAGACCACCGTGGTCATGGAAAAAGCTGCTCCGATCAGACCGTAGAGCAGCACGTTCACATAGGCGGCCATGGCCGTGGTGGGAAAGAGCGCCAGGAAATCCGGGGATATGGAACAGAAAGGCGCAGCCCCGCTGCGGTTTGCGATCAGATCGATGATGAGATTGATGAGCAGTCCCACAAAGGAAGAGATCGCAAAGCTTATCACACCTTTTCTCAGAGTCTCTTTTAACATGTTCATTCCTTTCCCCCCGCTTTCTTCGTCTGCAGGAGCAGTTCCTTCAGTCTGGCAACATTTCTCCGGGAGCTGTAGGTCTCATATCCGTTTTTCATGATCACCCGTATGGTCCCGGAAAGGCTCAGGTCCAGGCTGCGTATCCTCCGGTAATTCACGATCTCGGATTTGGAGATCCGGATGAAATTCAGCTTCTTAAACTCTTCTTCCAGCTCGTAGAGCTTTCTGGAGACCGTGTATCTTTTGGATGCGTCCATGGCGATCACCTTCTGCCCCTCGGAATAGAAAGAGAAGATCTCGGCCGGGCGGAGTATACAGCGATTGCCTGCTTCGTCCGTTCCCGTGAGGGATGTATCAAAATAGCTGTGGAGCTGGTCCATCACGCTCTTTACTTCGTCTGTCATCTCATTGTTACAGACATGGAGCTCCATTTCCCTGTATCTGTTGTTGATCTCGGATCGGATCTGCACTTTTTTATGCCTCTCTGTATAGCTTTAGTGTTTCCGATCCGAGTATAAGGTATTTATGTCTGTATAGCAAGCATTCCTAGCGGTCCGCGTTCATCCGGCTCTTAAATACGGAGGTCGCAAGGAACATAAGGACGACTGCCACGGCACTTACAACGACAAGGGGCAGGATAAAGCTTTCCTTTCCGAACTCCAGCTTTACGCTGCTCCGGCTCAGCTTTGTACAGTATATGAACGGCAGGCATCTGCAGATCCTGTATATCACACCGCCGACTCCCTCCGCGTCGAAGAAGATCCCGCCCAGAAAAGATCCCACCGAGATGATGACGGAGCACATGCCGGGAGCTGCTTTTTCATTGAACAGGGTGCCGAAGATCATGCCGATGGAAATGAACATGAGGGCCGAAGGCAGACTCGTAAGGAGCATAAGGAGAAGTCCCGGCAGCTTAAGCTCATAGCCGCTTATCCCCGCGATCACGACGGAGGCGACTATGGTGCTCAGGGCCTGGAGGAGGGCGATCAGGAGCATGGGGATGATGTAGCCGTTCGTAAAGTCGCTGCTCTTCATAGGTGAGGAGTACAGCCTCATCAGGAAGGACGTGCTTTTGTCAGTGGAGACCAGTATCGCCGTAAAGAGCATGACAAAGGCATGTCCGAAGATGATGATCCCAGCGGAAAGATTGTCGATACGGAAGGTGGTCATACCGGCCTGGGGCGGGATACTCTCATTGACCACCGACATCACGATCAGCATAACGATGGGAAAAGCAACGCAGAAGATGTAGCTCAGCACATCCCTGGACAGCTCGATCAGGTTTCTTTTTGCAAATTCCATTGTCCTCTTCATGATATCATTCTCCTTCCGCTACCGAGATAAATACGTTTTCCAGTCCGCTTTGGCCGGTCTTTGCTTCCAGCTCGGCCACTGTGCCCGTCATGACGATATGCCCGCCGATCATGATGGCGATCCGGTCGGCCAGGGCTTCGGCCTCTTCCATATAATGAGTGGTCAGGATGATGGTCCGCTTCTTCTTCAGCTTTTCGATGGCCCGCCACAGTTCCCTTCTGGCCAGCACATCCAGGCCGAGGGTAGGTTCGTCCAGCAGGATGAGCTGCGGGTCTCCGATGACGGCCATGGCGATGGAAAGCCTTCTCTGCCAGCCGCCGGAGAGCTTACAGGATTTTGTTCCCCGTACTTCCTCCAGTTTGAACTCTTCGATCACTTCCTCCACCCTGGCAATGATCTCTTTTCTTCCGTTTTTCTTCGGATCGAGGCAGATCCCGGCCATAAAACGCAGGTTTTCTTCCACCGTAAGGTTCCTTGCGATGGCGGTATCCTGTGTGGAGATCCCCACAAGGGCCTTGACCGCCTCCGTGTCCTTCGTGACATCATATCCGCCGACCAGTGCCCGTCCGCCGCCGGGTTTTGTAAGGCAGGAGAGCATCTTGATGGTGGTGGTCTTTCCGGCCCCGTTAACTCCCAAAAGCGCCAGCATCTCTCCTTCCTTTACCGTAAGATCGATCTGATCCACGGCCTTCTTTGTTCCGTAACTCTTGGAGAGCTTTTCCAGTACGATCATATCTTTTTCCATGCCGTTTTCGTTCCTTTCTCTATTTATTGTTGTCCTGCCGTGAACTCAATATAGGCTCCCGCAGAGCGGAAAGGAAGCTTTTTGACATGAACGGTAGCCGGGCATATATGAACGGCAGCTTCGCTCAAAGTCCTCCGAGAAAATTTCTTGCCCTGCCGTTCATAAACCGTTATAATGATAGGCAAAGTATCCAAATGTCCCACGAGGGATGGAAAGGGGTTAAAAATGAGACATATCCTGATCTTTGATAATGACAGCGCCAATCTGGAGTGCGCCAAGATCGTACTGGGCAGTCAGTACAAGCTATCTACCTGTTCTTCCATACTGCAGTGCATGCAGTTCTTACAGACTGCTATGCCGGAACTGATCCTGCTGGACCTGAACATGCCCTTCATGGACGGTGCGGAACTGATCAGCCGTATCCATGCCGATCCCCGTACAGAGCATATCCCGGTAGTGGTCATGACCGGTGAAAGGGATCCCGAGATCGAACGCAAATGCAAGGAGATTGGGGCTCTCGATTATATCTTCAAGCCTTTTCTCCCCGACGACCTGCAGATCCACATCGAGCAGGTATTCGTAAACCTTGAAAGAGCCGGCTTTTTTGATGCCGTGGATGAACAGGGTATCCCGGAGCATGCCGGAAGGGATCCCCTGACGGGTGTTGTCAACGGCGAGAGCGGCTGGCAGCTCATGGATGAGCGTATCAATGCCGGAACTCCTGCTTCGCTGCTCCTTGTCGGCGTGGACAACCTGAAAGTGATCAACAACTTCTACGGTATGACCACCGGTGACAACCTGCTGAAGATGCTGGCCGATATCCTGAAGTGTTATACCGACGCGGAGGATGTGCTCTGCCGGATCGGTGATGACCGTTTCCTGGTCTACATTTCGGGTGTGAACGATAAGAACAGCATCGGCCGCAAGGCAAAGGGCATCATCGCGGATATGCAGACACGCCTGGCCGAATATCACCTGGAGGGTTCTTCCTCCGTTTCCGTCGGTATCGCCCTGGCTCCCTATGACGGGGATAATCTTCCGCTCCTGTACAGTGCCGCGGATAAAGCTCTCTACCACGTAAAGCAGAGCGGTAAGAATTCCATGCACTTCTTCAGTTCCGTCAGCACGGAAGGAAAAGGCGGCATCGCCGGACTGGACGATCTTTATGACAAGCTTCGCCGTTCCGATGTGGAGACCGGCTCTTATATACTGGATTATTACGCTTTCCAGTATGTGTTCAATTACCTCTGCCGTCAGGCGGAACGCGGCGAGATCCGTCTGGCCGCCCTGCTTCTGAACCTCATTCCCGCAGAGAGCCATCTGCCTTCCACCGAAGAGATGGACAAGGCTATCGCCGTGCTGGATCAGAGCCTCTTCTCCTGCCTGCGACGTTCGGATGTCTGCTCCAGGTATTCCAACCGCCAGATGATCCTGGCCCTGCCGAATACCAGTGCTGCAGAGCTTCAGCCCGTCATCGAGCGTATCAACAACGATTACGAGAGCAAGATGGCCGGCGGAAAGATCCACCTGCAGATCTATGTGAAGGATATCGGCGGACAGGCAGCACAATAAACTGACAAACTGGAGGAACATATGGCAGAAAGACGCAAGAGGATCGCATTATTTGCAGCCTATCCGGAGATCGTTCATGTCCGGAGGATCGTTGACGGCATCTCACAGCAGTGCCGTAAGTATAACTACGACCTCTGCGTCTTTGCCAGCAGTACGCATCTCTCCTTTCCCCATCCGAATTATGTGCGGGGCGAAGCCAATATCTATGAACTTGCGGATCTTGACTCCCTGGACGGAGTGATACTGGATCATGCCACCCTGACCGGCGATCCGGAAGACAAAACGCTTCAGCGTCTTCTGGAACGCTTAAGGAAGCATCCCTCCCTTCCCTGCTGTTCCCTGGAGGTCCCTCTGGAAGGGATCAAATATATCAGGAACGATAACGAGGAAGTACTACGGGAAATGTGCCGGCATGCCATAGAAAAGCACGGCCGGAAAAAGCTCTGCATCCTCACGGGGCATAAGGATCATCCCGTATCCGAGGAAAGACTGCGGATCTTCCTGGATGAGATACATGCCCACGGGCTGGATGTAGCGCCGGAACATATCTACTATGGGGATTTCTGGTACTACGGCGGAGACACCCTGGCCCGGAAGATCGTATCCAAAGAGATCTCCATGCCGGATGCGGTGATCTGTGCAAGTGACTGTATGGCCATCGGTGTCATCGACCGTCTGGTAAAGAACGGCATACGTGTCCCGGAGGATGTGCTGGTCATCGGCTTTGATGCCTCGGATGAAGCTGCCATCCATACGATCCCCGTTACTTCTTACGATCCGAACGACGTTGGCATGGCATCGGAGGCCGTAGACTATCTGCGCAGCGTTCTGGAACCCGAAGCAGAGCTTCTGCCTCTTGAGCAGAATATGGCTCTTCAGTTTCATCCCGGAGCCAGCTGCGGCTGTCAGTCCGATCCCATCCATGCCATGAAGCGTTTCCGCAATTCACTCTATGTGAATTCCTATAACCAGGCGGATGAAGATCTGGGCCGGGGTCCCAGCATCGGGGATCTGATGGAGAGCTATGCCCTGGAAGACTTTACCGCCGCGGGTTCCACGGAAGAATGCCTGGACAAGCTGGTCCATCATTCCTTTATGCTTACGCCCTATCGCAATTTCCACCTCTGCCTGAAGGAAAACTGGCTGGATATGAGCGACGTGATCTATGAAGGTTATCCCCAAAGCATGCGTATCCTGCTTTCCCTCCAGCCCGGCGAAGGCGGTAATATCCGGGGAACGGGAGACGGAGTCAGCTTTGCCACAAAAGAAATGCTGCCGAAGCTGAATGAAGAACGTGACGAAGCTTCCGTTTTCTATTTTTCCCCGATCCATTTTGACGGAGTCCTTCTGGGTTATACCGTACTGCAGAGAGCCTTTAATGAGCATCCCTGTATCGAGACCGTCTACCGCAACTGGCTGCGTTTTATCAACAACGCCCTGGAGATGATCCGTTCCAAGGAACGCTTAAAGACCATCTCCGTACGGGATGAGATGACCGGCGCCTACAACCGCCGGGGTATGTATGAACGTTACCGTGCCATGCGCGCCGAGGCTAAACCCGGTGATTCGCTCCTGGTCTGCGTGGCGGATATGGACGGACTGAAATATATCAATGACACTTTCGGTCACCACGAGGGAGATCTGGGGATACGCACCGTATACTCGGTATTGAACGAGCAGACCCGTGGAAACGAATTCTGCGTCCGCAGCGGCGGAGACGAATTCTTCCTGATCGGCATTGGAAAATATACCAAAGATGACGAAGCTACAAGAGCCGTCGAATTCACCGATGCCATGGCAAAAAGGTCAGAGGCTATGAGTAAACCCTACTCGCTCTCAGCCAGTATCGGCTGCGTTGTATTCGAGGATCTGACGAAAACGGATCTGGATGCGGCCCTGAGCCTGGCCGACGAAAAGATGTACAACTACAAATTCCGACACCGCCGGCACCGGAGCGTATGAAAAAAGAGAATTTCAACCTGATCATCCGGCAGATGGAACTCTGCTATTCTTTACCGGAAAACCTTCCTGCCGCACAGGAAGCACTTCAGAGACTGATCAGCAAACTATCGGATGTTGTCAGAAAAAGGATGCGAAGCGGCACTGTCACCCTTCCCGGAGGCAGTCACAACCACAAGCGCGGCCTTTCCGAAAAGAATTTCGACGAATTTGAAGAACTCATCAGTGAACGCCGCTACTTTACCGAAGCGCGGGTCTGTTCCTGGTGCAAGGAAAACAGCTATCTTCAGATATATCTTAAATACCTGGGGGCCTTGCTGCCCGAGGTAGAAGAAGCCCGCAGGGCCCTGAAGCTCAAGACTTTAAGCGGCCGCACAAGGAACTTTCTCCAACGGGCTCATATCTCTCTTGAAGAGCAGGTGCAGACAGCCCTGGAGGATCGTTTCCCCATAGACGAGCTCTGCCGCCTGCTGAAATTCAACCGCTCCCACAGCCTCTTCAATGCCATAGCGGCCCGCAGCGAGGAAAGCATGAAGCTTCGCAGGAACCTGCTGGAGCGTATCCCCGATTCCTATGTGGATCTTTATCCCGACGCCCGGGAGATCCAGCGTCATTTTATCATCCATCACGGCCCCACCAATTCCGGAAAGACCTACGGTTCGGTCCAGCGCCTGATGGAGGCCAAGAACGGTATCTATGCCGGTCCCCTTCGGCTTCTGGCCTACGAGATCTATGACAGGCTGAACAAAGCCGGAGTATACTGCAGCCTGCGTACCGGTGAGGAATTCATCGATGTGCCGGCCAGTACCGTCACCGCTTCCACGGTGGAAATGGTGAACATGACCGAGGATTACGATATCGTGGTGATCGATGAAGCCCAGCTGGTCTGCGACCGTTTCCGCGGCGGATCCTGGACCCGGGCCATTCTGGGTGTAAAGGCAAGGGAGATCCACGTCTGCTGCGCCGATGAAGCCCTTCCCGTCATCACACGCATGATCGAAGACTGCGGCGATGACTACGAGCTGGTGGCCCATACCCGCAATACTCCCCTTCTGATGGACAAGCGGAGCTTCTTTTTCCCGAAATCCGTGGAACCCCACGACGCGCTCATCGTCTTTTCCCGCCGGGATGTGCATATGGTGGCGGGGGAGCTTTCCGCCGCCGGCATCAACTGCTCCATCATCTACGGCAATCTTCCCTATGACGTGCGTCATCGTGAAGCCGAGAAATTTACCACGGGCGAGACCGAAGTACTGGTAGCAACCGATGCCATCGGGCTGGGGCTGAACCTGCCCATCAAGCGTGTTGTTTTTCTGAAGACCAAGAAGTTTGACGGCCAGAGAGTACGTAAGCTGGAGGGCAGCGAGATCCGCCAGATCGCCGGACGCGCCGGACGTTTCGGTATCTTTGACAAGGGCTTTGTGAACTGCATTGAGGATAAGGAACTGATCAATGCGGGACTCCGCGAAAAGCCCGAAAAACTAAGCTATGCCACCATACAGTTCCCCGAGACCATCATCGATATCGATGCTCCCATGATCGACATACTGCGGCGCTGGAAGGACGTAACGGTGAACGCCGGCTACCGCAAGGCGGATATCGAGCGTGAGATCGCTCTCTGCGAGCTCCTGGACGCCTTCTCGGACGATAAGTACTTTCTGTATAAGGCCGTTACCATTCCCTTCGACGAACGTAACGAAGAGCTCCTGCAGCTCTGGTACGACATGGTCTGGGCGGAGCATGATAACGACACCATGATCCCCGACATCCTCCGGGACGGCCTGCTTTACGAGGGCGCCCGTCTGGACGTGCTGGAACACAACTACCATGTCTGCGACCTGCTCTACAATTTCGCCGTCAAATTCGATCACGAGGAATATGCCGAGCAGATCATGGACGCCAAGCACGATATCTCCGCTTCCATCATCGAAAAACTTTCCGAGGACTGAATATCCCAAAGAATAAAAAAGACCGGAGGATCGCTCCCCCGGTCTTTTTTGTTTCCTTAATTTGCAGGACAGGCCTTGATCCTAAACTTCACGGTCTTCGTGCCGCTGTAGCCTTCGATGCCGTCTCCCAGGCCCCTGAAGACCACCTGGGCCGTTCCGACCCTGTCATTCTTCGTGTAACTCACCACCTCGAAATCCGTTCCGAAATGCAGTGCGGTACCGTCCTTGCCCTCCAGTTCACTGAACTGTTCCTCGGCTTCGATCAGCACATCGCCTCCCGTATAGACCTGATCCTTGATCTTGATCTTTGCCTTGCTCAGGTCGTAACTGGACTCCACCACACGGTAGGTGGCACTTACCGATCCGGTAAAGCACTTGCTCCTGCTCTTGGCATAGACCGTTACCCGGATCACGGTACCGACAGCGGGCACACTCTTCTTCGTCAGCTTTTCACGGGTTTCCTCAATGACATACGTGGTTCTCTTTTTGTCATAATCCCTGCCGGCCTTCAGCGCGTTTCCGTTCATATCCACAAGACGGATCTTCGGTGTATACTGTCCCGCCTTGCTGCTGTATGCCACATCCGAAACCGTCATCTTCACATCCGTGCTGAGGCTGGCCTTCCTTATGGTGAATGACTTGAGATATTTGCCCTTATAGTTTCCTTTGCCCACGATGATGATAAGGGGCTTGCTTCTGTACGAGGATACTTTCCTGTTGTTCTTGTAGCTCAGCGTATAATCGCGGCCCTTCACCAGCAGCCTGCCTTCGCAGGTCACGCGGATCGAAGGTCTTGCTCCGTCCTTGGCATAAGGCGCCGTGATAGCGGAATCCCCGTTGATCTTGACGCTGTTCTTGTCAAACTTTACTTTATTGATCCTGAACTTCACGATCTTCTGTCCGCTGTATCCGTTCTTTCCGGTGAAGATGATCTTTGCGGTTCCGGCCTTTACGTTGTTTTCATAACTCACGCTGTAATCCCTGGAATCTATGCCCTGCAGGGTCACGCCCTCCGGACGGATCTCGGAACCGGTATAGGTATATCCTTTGCGATTGATACCCTTGACCGTGGCTTTGCTTATGTTCTTACCCACGATCTTGAAGTTCACCTTGATACTGCCTACAAAGGCAACACTGGAATCGTCGGACCTGCCGCCCATACCCTTGATCGTGATGGTCGCCGTACCGGGTTTCCTTGCATTGGAGAACTTCACCCGGTAATCCACTCCGTTTTCCAGCGCCTCGCCCTTATAAGTCAGAAGCGTGATCGCCTCTCCCTTTTTGTCTTTCAGATCGGACACTTCATAGATCTTGCCGAGGTATTCCTGATCGGGGATAGCTGCGACCTTTACGTCCTTACTGTCCAGAAGGATCTGCTCTTTTCCGCCTACGCTGGTCCCGTAGATCGTATAAGTCAGCTTCTTCTCACCGGTATAATTGCCCTGTCCGCTGAGCAGCACGGTAAAGCGTGTGTTATCGTCAGGCACACCGACATAATCTCTGTCCTCCCAGCTCAGCTTATAATCCTTGTTCTGCTTCAGAGCCTTACCGTTCCGGCAAAGCTTCACGGCACTGTCTTTCGGCTTCTGTGCCGATCCGTTATAGATCGCACTCAGATCTTCCGCGCTAAAGGTCGCGCCGGCGATGTCTGCGGGAAGGATGCTGAAGCTGGCCGAAATCGTTCCGCTGTAGTTCTTCCTCATCTTGACGATCACCTTAGGCGCCTTGGCAGAATCGGCCGCATTGGCACTCACGTCAAATACCTTTTATTGTTCTTGTAGGAAAGGGTATAGTCACGTCCCTCTATAAGTGCCTTCTTGTAGTAATATACATGAACCGAAGGCTTCAGGGCCTTGCCTGTATACTCCTGAGCCGGAATCGAAGCAACCCATACCCCATTGGGGATACCGCCCTCCGGGATCTCGGATTCCGGCACATCTCCCTCCGTCCTGCTCCCGCTGTTCCAGTCTACGGAATAAAGCTCGGTGTTCCGGTCCAGAGTCTGGTCGAAATCCCACTCGCTGGTGCATCCCGGATCACTGTACCATTTCAGCACTGTACCGTCGGCTGCCTTCGGGCAGCTTTCCTGAGTCAGTTTTGTTCCCTTCAGAAGATACAGAAGATGTGCATCTTCACCTTTCATACGGAAGGTTACGATCAGATAGTAGTTTTCATCCAGGGTCCAGCCGGCATACAGTATCATATCCTCAGTGACTGTATCCCTCTCAAAATCCCACAGCTGGGAGGATGAACAATAAGGATCGCGATACCAGCCTGTAAAGAGGAAACCGTCACGACGGGGATCCATGGGCTCGGCGATCTTTTCACCGCTCATTACTCCCTCGATCCTGTCTACGTACGAACCATGGCGGCTGTCAAAGACCACGGTGAACCCGCTGTCATCGCTTGCGACCCTGTTACCGTTCTTGTCAAGGATCACGGTCTTCCCGTCTTTTTCGGTCAGCGTCAGAGCATCGGTCCCCAGTGCCACATCCGTAAACACATGATCCCGGATGTCCCCCGAAGCAGTCACCTGAGCGGTGGCGGCTGCGGCGGAAGAGAAGCTTACGCCCGTTTTTTCGGGTACCAGAGTCAGTCCCTTGGATACACATTCCACTTCCGCATGGTACCAGGAAGTGTTCATGCCGCTGATCCCCGTTCCAACCTTCTGGGAAACGGCGGTTGTAAATACGGTCTCTACACGGCCCGATGCGTCAAACTTGACCGTACCGGCCGAAGCCGCACTGACTTTAACCAGGAAGCCTTCATAATCATAAGCCAGGGTCTCATAGACCGTTGCTCCGGAAGCATCACTGATGGTATAGCTCTTTCCCTCTGCCAGGAGCGGAAGCTTTACTTTGTATTGCTTTGCCGCACCCGGTTCACTGCAGATCCCGAATCCTTCCGCCTCCAGATCGCCGGAAGTCTTCAGACCGTTCACGAATACTGCGCTCTCACTGCCGTTGCTGACCGTGAAGCTGCCGTAACTTGTCTCAAGATAATATCCGGGAAGCACCGCCGCGTCGGCCTGGAAGCTCCTGCCTGCCGGATCCTCCCCCCGGGTAAGCTCGTCTCCGTCCAGCACGCACTGCAGGAAGATCTTATATCCCCAGTCAGAAGCCCAGGCTGTGGTATCCGCACTGTAATCACTGCCGCTGCGGCTTACTCTGACTGTGTATACTTTATCCGCTCCCTTGGTGCAGTCGTATACCTTAAAGGAGCTTTCACTTCCGATGCCTTCACTGTAATCATACGCCACCACGGCATGCGTGCCCACAGGCGTATTTCCGCTGCTCATACCCACGATCAGCACGCAGGGACCGGCGGTTTCACGCAGTTTCTCCACGATATGCGCGATATTGTTGCTCTCTTTGTCCGGCAGGAACTCAAGGGAAGCACTGTTCACATATTCCAGTGCTTTGCGCAGCTGGAAATACGTGATCATGCTCTCGATATCTCCGGCATCCTGATCTCCCTTTGTATTGAGCAGCAGCTCCGCCTGCCGCAGATAGAGGCAGGTCGCATCATATTCCGTGATATTTATGAATCCCTCTTTGTTCAGCACCACTGCGGAACTCATACCGAAGGAGGATCCGCTCCATTTATGCGTCTTGATCTCTTTGATCAGCTGTTTTGTCACGGGATCCTTTACGGAAGCCAGCAGTTCCGCATATTCCCCGTAACTGATCTCGTAGTCGTCGGAAGCAAAGCTTGCGCTGCTGTCGGAGAAACCCCATACATCCTTTTTGATATCCAGAGAACCGTCCGCAGCCGTCCAGTGCGCATAAAGCACCAGATCCTCCTCCAGCTTCATGCGGTTAAAGCTGTTATACATGCTGAAGAAATCAAGGCCGGAACCGCTCACGGAGGTGTACCAGCCCATGAAGCGATGGCCGTCCCACTCCGGAGCATCCGGCTCGGGAATAAGCTCGCCGCCGGTCACTTCCTGTGTCAGATATACATCTCCGGTACCGTCGTTCATCTGATAGGTGATGGTATATTTTCCGGTGATCTCCAGGCCAAGGCGTACTCTTTGCAGCTCCTTGCCCTTTGAATCATAGATCACACCGTATACACTTGCTCCCGGTGCGAAGATACAGCCCGGCTTGATACCGTTAAAGTATCCGTTTACGCTGCTTAATACCACCTTGTTGTTGCTGAGCAGATCCACATGATCATAGCTGCCCAGCTTCAGTCCGGGGATAACGCTGATGGATGCCACCTCCTGGGAGCCTTCGGTAAACTCCACATGATCGTTTAAGAGGTCTTTACGCAGGTTATGACGGATGATCTCGGCCGTGGTCTCATCCTGACGTTTTACATCATTGGAAAGATTCTGGAATGTACTCACCAACAGTTCCAGGTCATCCACCTCAAAGTAGTGATTCTCATCTCCGGCCACATTGATCAGGATCTGACGATATCTGTCATCGGAAGATCCGCCGCTCATAAGCCCCACGGTAAAGATGGTATACTGTTCGCGAAGTGCATCCGCCTTCTCATATATGGCATCTTCCGAGTCGTTAGGCTGGCCGTCACTGAACATGATGATGAATTTGTGATCGGCATCACTGCTCTTCATGAGGTCTTCTGCCACGGTCAGCGCTTTCAGGTAATTGGTCCCGCCGGTCGCGTCAAGACCGTCTACCAGATCCATCAGCGGTCCGTTCTCATCGGTAAACTCGCTCAGAACGGAGGCGCCGCCGTTGTACATCACAACCGCGATCCGGGTGTTCATCTTTTTGCCGCCCACCACATCGATGAACTTGCAGGCAGCCTCCCGGAGTTTTGCGATCTTCTTTCCGGACATACTGTCCGAACGGTCCAGAACAAGTATGATATCGCTGCTGGAGAGGGTATCGTCCCAGGCTTCCCAGCGGATCAGATCCGAAAGCTTCTGATAGCCGTTTCCCCAGCCGGTAGCCGTCTTGGGATAATAAGCTTTGATGCATCCCGATGCGGTACCGGAATCCTTGAACACATTGCTTCCGAAACGGGGTGCATCCCCGGCAAAGATGATCTCGCAGAGTTCGGGGCAGGCCGCAAAGGCTTCCCGGCCGATACTCTCCAGTCCCTTGGGAAAACTCACATACTGCAGATTGCTGCAGCCATAGAAAGCCTTCGCTCCGACAGTGGTCACACCCTCCTCGATGCGGACGGTCGTGATCTGATCCCTGAGGCCGGCCCAGGGCGCCTCGGAGGGATCGTCAAAATCCGGCATGGAACCGATACCGCTAAGTACCAGTATGCCGCTGGCTGCGGAATGGGAATACCAGACATTGCTGCCGGGGACGGCACCCTGACCGCCTTCGAAAGCGCCGGCGGCTATGGTCACATTGTTTCCGCGCCGGATCGACTCGATACTGCTGCAGCCCTTGAACGCAGCGGTATCCACGATCACGTTGTCCCCAAGTTCCACTTTTTTAAGTCCCGTGCAGTTCTCAAAGGCCGACACGTTCACATGCACACCGGCCGGGATGACAAGCTCCGTCAGGCCCTTGCAGCCTTTGAACTCTTCCTTCCCTATACTTTCAAGCGTATCCGGAAAGCTCACGCTCTCCAGATAGGTATCAGATTTGAAACAACTGAAAGCAACTGTGGTAGTGCCGGGAGCAAAGATCAGGCGCTTTGCGGGCTGGAGTGCTCCGGAATCTATACTCGTCAGTGTGGCAGGAAGGGTGAACTCACTGATCCCGCTGCCCTTAAAGGCGCTGGCTCCGATCTTTACAAGGCCGTCGGGAAGCGTGACGGCAGTCAGACTGCTGCAGTTAAGGAAAGCACTTTCCCCGATCTCCGTTACGGAAGAGGGAATGCTCAGACTGCTGAGCTGATCGGCACCGCTGGCAGCTTTGGCCGGGATCTTTACGGTCCCTGCCTCAAAGCTCATTTCGGTCACGGTCATGAAGGCGTTGCTTCCGATGCTTGTAAGTCCCGCCGGGATCAGGATGCTTGCCAGCGCACTGCCCTTAAAAGCACCTTCTCCGACGCTTTCCAGCGCTGCGGGAAGAGTGACCGCAGTAAGAGCGGAACAGTTCTGGAAAGCATAGTTTCCTATGGTCTTCAATCCGTCAGGCAGATCGACGGATGCCAGTGAATGCGCGTTATAAAACGCGTTTCTTGCGATCTCCGTAAGAGTATCCGGAAGATGAACCTCCGAAAGAGCGGTACAGCCGTAAAAGCTGTTCTGACCGATGGTCAGCACGCTTCCGGGAACCGTAACGCTCTCTATGACCGTGTTATCCTTAAAGGCCTCTTTGATAGCGATAACATCCTTTTCGTCAATGACGGAAGGGATCACAACAGCCGTATCCGTCCCCTTATACCCTGTTATGGTCACTCCGGATGAATTGCTCGTATAAACAAAATCACCATACTCGAGGCCGTCGGCTTCGTTTTCTCCGATCTCTTCCTCTTCAGGGAAGGGATCCTCTCCGGCATCCGTCTCCTCTAAAGAGAATCCGGCCTCATCCTCCGGTGCAGCCAGCACCGGCACGGCGTCTGACAGGATGGTCTGGAACAGCAGACACAATGTCAGCATAAATGACAGGATCTTTCTTTTCTTCATTTCTGCACTCCTCCTGATAAAACACAGTTGTATCAAGTATGAAAATAGTTATGGGAACTTTGATATGGTAACAAAAAACCCCTTTCACGTCAATGTGAAAGGGGCCTGTTTCTTTATGATCCGTATGATGATCAGGTCAGAGCCGCGGTGATGATGGCCATGGAATATACCTCCAGGGCGTTGCAGCCGCGGGAAAGATCGTTGATCTGGGCATTCAGGCCCAGCAGGATGGGACCGTAGGCTTCGAAATTCCCCATGCGCTGTGCGATCTTGTACCCCAGGTTCCCGGCATTGATATCTGGGAAGATATAGGTATTGGCATAACCCGCCACCTTGCTGCCGGGTGCCTTAACTCTGGCCACACGGGGCGAAACCGCCGTATCAAACTGGAATTCACCGTCGATGGGGACATCGGGGAATTCTTCCTTGGCCTTCTGGGCCGCATTGCGCATCTTGTCCACCGAATCTCCCTTGCCGGAGCCCAGGGTGGAATAGCTCAGGAATGCTACCTTCGGGTCGATACCGAAGATCCTTGCACAGTTGATGGTCTCTCCGCAGATCTCCACCAGTTCGTCTTCGCTGGGACTGATATTGATGGCACAGTCGGCCATGGCCAGCACCTCGTTTTCACCGGTAGCACCGGGACGCACCAGGATAAAGCAGGAGGAAACGATGGAATTGGCAGGTTTGGTCTTGATGATCTGCAGGGCCGGGCGAACGGTATCTGCTGTAGAATATGTAGCACCGCCCAACAGGCAGTCGGCAATGCCCATCTTCACCAGCATGGTGCCGAAATAATTCCTCTGCAGCATGGTCTTCTGGGCCTTCTCCATGGTCATGCCCTTTTCCTTGCGGATCTCATAGAATTCCTGGGTGATCTCTTCCAGGCGATCGTAATTCTTCGGGTTGATGATACGGGCTCCGCGAATGTTATAACCCGCTTCCTCCGCAGCCAGAGCCACTTCCTGTTCATCACCCAGCAGTATGGGGGTCAGGAAATTGCTGGCCAGCAGACGGCTGGCAGCCTCCAGGATACGCGGATCCTCGCCCTCCGTAAGTACGATGGTCTTGGGATTCTCCTTCAGTTTCGAGATCATTGCTCCAAATCCGAACATTTTTATTCCTCCTGATTGATATATAAAGACTCTTCGTCCAGATAGTTTTACACATTAATGAAGTTTACGGATCGATCCATACAAGCATGATCGTCTCCTGATTTTTCGACCCTGTCATCATAATACTGTTTACTCCCGCAAATTACAAGTCCTGATGGCGTAAAGGAATCGTCAGTTGACAGGAATGAGATTGATCCAAGGATAGATGATTCTAACCAGATTTGATTATTATCTTACATCCCGCCAACGCTTCCGTCAAATATTGTCGATCTGTTCCCGGATTGCCAGTATCTT
>JAFZOW010000028.1 GCA_017552715.1 Lachnospiraceae bacterium | reverse complement strand
GGAGATCGTGTGCTGGTTGAGTTCGCATCTATTTTCAGATATAATGTACGAAAGGAAGATGTTATCTCCAGGATCGGCGGCGATGAGTTCTTGGCCTTTTTTCCCCAGATGACCCATAGGGAAGAAGTTGCAGCCTTTACCCACAGGCTGAACGAACAGCTTACGGAAAAAGCGGAACAGCTTATGGGAAAAGGACACGGGATCCCTCTGGGAATATCCGTCGGAGTAAGCTTTGTTCCGTCCGGTACCGATAATTTCCGTATCCTCTTTCAATATGCGGACAGTGCGCTGTATGAAGTAAAACGGAACGGGAAGCACGGATACAGGATCTATGATCCGGAAATATCCGTTGAAAACGTCGAAGACGATCCGGAGAAGGAGCTTCATAATATCATTCAGATCATTTCGGAACGGGGGGAGATCCGGGGAGGGATGCTCCTGGGGCAGGAGGCTTTTTCCTGGAACTACCGCTTTATCCAGAGATTTATGACCCGTTTTGACGGGGAGGCGGCCAGGGTGCTGTTTTCCCTTTCCTCGGATGAAAAGGGCGTGATCTATACGGAAATGGTATCGGAATTCGGCAATGTCTTAAAGGACAACCTCCGAAAGACGGATATCATCCTTCAGTGGAGACAGAACCGGTATTTTGCGGTGCTGCCGCTGCTGGCGGAAAATGATATCTCCCGTCTGGTGGGACGAGTTATGAAGGCCTGGTCCCGTACCCCTTACGGTGAGCGGCTTAAGGTCAGTTATGTAACTTCCATGCTCAGAAAGGAGCGCCATGAACGGGAAAAGTAACGAGAAGATCATTGTTCTGGTAGCCACACTGGCCTCGGTGGGGCTGATCATAGAGAATATCCTGATGGGCTGGGAATTCTGGGTTCCGCCGGTTGTTTTTGTGGGTGCGGTCTCCCTCTGGGCAGTAAATCTTTCGGATGTAATGGATTTCCGCATTCGCAGGCTGTTCTACTTTATGTTCGCCGTGTTACTGCTGTTTTATCACGGGATCCACAAAGCAAGCTTTTTTGATGTTGCCATCGCAGTGGTCCTGGTGATGATAACCTACTCGATCCTGAACAGTGCCTATATGATGAATGTCCTCCTGCTGGAGTTCTTTGTCATATGGTTCATTCATATCATAAACCTTCCGGGAGGGGATCCCCTGGTATATGACAGGCTTTCCGTATCCCGTATGCTCCTTCATGTATCCATTGTTCTGCTCGTTTATTTTATCAATGTACGGAGCATCAATGAGCGGCTCGAAGAGGAAGAAGAAAGCCGGCTTAAGGAAGGGCGCATCGAGGCAAACGATGCGAGTATGGAGGATTTCCTTTCCAATATCTCCCATGAGCTGCGTACACCGGTAAATGTCGTTAACGGCATGTCGGATCTGCTCATCCGGAAAGGGGCGGGGAAGGAAGCGGAATCCATCAAACAGGCCGGGGTGAGACTGGCCTATCAGATCGAGGATATCCAGGATTATACGGAGTGTAAGCGTGGAAAGGTCTTCCTGGAGGAAGACAATTACATGAGCACCTCCCTGATCAATGATGTGGTCACCAGTTTCCGGGTGAGCGAAAAGGCCGGGGATCTGGAACTGGTGGTGGATCTGGATCCCGCAACTCCCGCGATGATGCGGGGAGACATCAAAAAGCTGCACAAGATCTTCCGGCATCTGCTGGAGAATGCCGTGAAATTCACCCGGCAGGGCGGTATCTTGGTGAAGATGTATTCGGAAAATACGGACTACGGTGTAAACCTGACCATAGAGATGACCGACACCGGCATCGGAATGAACCGGAGCGCAATCCGTTCCGTGACCGAAGGTATGTATCAGGAGAATAAAAAGCGGAACCGCAGTTCCGGAGGTATAGGTCTGGGCCTCTTCATCGTATACGGATTTGCCCACCGTATGGGTGGTTTTGTAAAGATCGAAAGCGAGAGAAGGGTCGGTACCACCATCCGTGTTACGATCCCCCAGAAGCTGGTGGACGGAAAGCCCTGCCTGTCACTGGAGGAAAGCTTTGACGGAGCGGTGCTCTTCCATGTTAAGCCGGATAAATACAAGACTCCCAGGCTGCGGGATTTCTACCGCAATATGGCAGCCCGGCTGGCGACGGGGATCCATGTTCCCCTCTATCCCGCAGATACGGTTTATGAAGTGGAGCGCCTGAAGGAAAAAATGAATGTCACCCATGTGTTTATGGGGCAGGAAGAATACGAAGAGAACAGGGGCTATTTTGATGCCCTTTCCCAGGAAGATATCGTGGTGGCTGTTTCCGCCGGTCCCGGAGTGAAGACCGGAGCAGGCAGCCGGGTGCTTCTGATGCCCAAGCCCCTGTACGCATATCCGGTCATCAAGGTGCTGAATGACGGACGGAATGCGAAGGATATGGACGGGCAGGTGACTACGGAGAAGCCTGTGTTCAGGAATGTGAAGGCCCTGGTGGTGGACGATGAACCCATGAACCTGGTGGTGGCGACCTCGCTGTTCCGTAATTACGAGATGAGCGTAGAGACCGCAGGGAGCGGGAAGGAAGCCATACAGAAATTCCGTGACTTCAGCTACGATCTGATCTTCATGGATCATATGATGCCGGAAATGGATGGTGTGGAAGCTATGAAACGCATACGGGCCGCAGCCGATGAGCTGGGTAAGAAGGCACGTGTGATCGCCCTTACGGCCAATGCCGTGTCGGGAGCCCGGGAGATGTTCATTCAGGAAGGCTTTGACGGATTTATCGCCAAACCCATCAATACGGCAGATTTTGAAAGAGTGGTGCAGCGTGTACTGTCCGGAGCAGCAGCAGGAAGAGGAGGTGAAAAGAAATGAATCTGATCAAATTCATTAAATCCGCCTTTGCTGCCGCTAAGGATCCCAACAGGGATTTTTCCGAAAGAGTTTTCCTGATCCTGACATTGGTGAGCGAGATCACGGTAACCATCGCCTTTGTGGGGGATCTGATCACGGGCGAGAATACCTACGAGCTCATTACCCTTGTGGCAGTCCTCATCGCCGTGCCTCTTATCGTGCTTCTGTGTCTCTATTATGAAAAGCTTAAGTTCGCCATGCACTTTATCGTATTGAGCCTGGTGTTTTTCATCCTGCCTGCGCTGTTTTTCTTCGGCGGAGGCCTGGAGGGCGGAGGAGTCATCTGGATCATCTTTGCTTTTACTTATATAGGTATCACGCTTAAAGGGAAGTGGCGTAACGTGATGTTTACGCTGCTCACTCTGCTGACCCTCGGCTGTTACCTTGCGGCTTACTACCTTCCGGAGCTGGTGTATCAGCATTCCCGGGAAATGTTTTTTGTAGATTCCTTTATCTCTTTGATACTCGTGGGCATTCTCTGTTTTGTCATGAACTGGTCCCAGGGGCTGATCTTTTCGGAGGAAAACGCGCGTGCGAAAAAGGAAACGGAAAGGGCGGAGGAACTTACCCGTGCACAGAACCGTTTCTTCTCCAGCATGAGCCATGAGATCCGTACGCCTATCAATTCCATACTGGGTCTCAACGAGCTGATCCTAAGGGATCAGGAAGCATCCGATGAGATCATCAAGGATGCTTCGGGGATACAGGGTTCCGGTAAGATGCTGCTGGCCCTGATCAACGATATCCTGGATTTCTCCAAGATGGAAGCCGGGAGCATGGATATCGTTCCGGTGGATTACCGCATCGGGGATATGCTTTCCGAGATCGTGAACATGCTCTGGCTCAAGGCACATGAAAAAGGCCTGGGCTTTGATATCAGCGTGGACCCCGAAGTTCCCATGGTTCTGTACGGGGATGAGGTGCGCATCAAACAGGTGATCATCAATCTTCTGAACAATGCGGTGAAGTATACGAAAAGCGGTCATGTGGGGCTGCATGTGGAAAGCCGGGATGCGGATGAAGATACGGTAGAGCTGATGATATCCATTTCGGATACGGGAATGGGGATCAAAAAGGAAGACCTGCCCTATCTTTTCGATGCCTTCAAGCGGGTGGACGAGGGAAAGAACCGGCATATCGAAGGTACCGGCCTGGGACTGAGCATCGTAAAACAGCTGGTGGAGCTCATGGGCGGGAGCGTTACCGTGAGCAGTGTCTACGGTGAGGGTTCGACCTTTACCGTCCAGCTGAAGCAGAAGGTTTCCGATCACAAACAGGTGGGCGAGCTCAATATCCATAACCAGCAGGTGTCACGCAGGGGAGCTTACGAGAGCAGCTTCCTGGCACCGGAAGCCCGTATCCTGATCGTGGACGATAACGAGATGAACCTGGAGGTGGAGCGCCGCCTCCTGGAAGATACCGATATGGCCATCGACAAGGCCCTGAGCGGGAAGGAAGCCCTGAATATGTGTCAGAAGGTTCATTATGATACCATATTCATGGATCACCTTATGCCGGAGATGGACGGTATCGAGTGCCTGTCCCTGATCCGCGATCAGGCCGGAGGACTGAACCGGAATACACCGGTGATCGTACTTACGGCCAATGCGGGAAGTGAGAACCGGGATCTTTATAACCGCGCCGGCTTTGACGGCTATCTGGTGAAACCCGTTTCGGGTCAGGCCATGGAGGAGATGCTGATACGGCATATACCTTCCGAAAAGGTCATACTCCGCAATGCCATGACGGGAGATGATGAAGCGATCCACACCTCGGACAGATATGCGGAGAAGGCTCCCGTGATCGTTACCGCTTCCAATATGTGCGATCTGCCGGATACCGTGGTCCGAAAACTGCACATACCCATCATACCTTTCCGCATCCGTACGGAAGAGGGTATATTCAAGGACGGCGTCCATATGGATGCCCATGAGCTGATACGGCATGTAAACTCCGGAAAAGAAGCCACATCCTTACCGCAGGATGAAGCGGCTTACACTGAATTCTTTGCCGATGCGCTGAAAAAGGCACATCACCTGATCCATATCTCCCTTACGACGAGTATGAGTAAGGAATATCAGATCGCTTCGGAGGCGGCCAAGTCTTTCGATAATGTGACGGTGATCAATTCGGAGGGGCTTTCCAGTTCCACGGGTCTTCTGGTGCTCATAGCATATAAGCTGATGCAGCAGGGACTCCCGGCCAGGGATATCATTGAAGAGCTCGAACAGATCAAGCACCGTCTGAGATGCAGCTTTGTGATCGATACGACGGAATACATGGCAAAGAGAGGCCTGATCAGTCAGCGGCTGAACAAGCTCGCAAGAAGCCTGAACCTTCATCTTTCCCTGCGGATAAGGAATGATAAAACGGGGATAGGGGGACTGTGGCTGGGCAGCACCAAAAGAGCTCACCGGAAATATATACACAAAGCCCTTCCGGTGGATACGATCCCGGATGCGGATGTGGTATTCGTGACCTATGTGGATATACCGGAGGAAACCCTGCTGTGGATCGAAGAAGAGATCAAAAAGACGGCATATTTCGAACGTGTGGTCTTCCAGCAGGCCTCGGCGGCCATTTCGTCCAACTGCGGGCCGGGTACCTTCGGGATCCTGTATTTCCTGAAGTCCAATAAATCGTACAATCTCGCATCCTATTTTGAGGATATGACGGCAGAGGTGAAGGCGCAGGAAGACGAAAGCGACGCTGAGGATCAGGAGGAAGAGCTCCTTGCGGAAGTGGAGGAGTCTTCGGCGGAAGAAGCTTCCGAAGAAGTGATGACCCCGGCCGAAGTGCCTGACGTTCCCATGCCTGAGGATGACGATCCCGAAGCGCAGTGGTATAAGTCCTTAAGCTGTATCGATACCAGAGCAGCCATTAACAACAGCGGTTCTGCGGAAGCATTCAAAGCGGTGCTGAAGATCTTTTATGATTCCATTCAGGAAAAGTATGACGAGCTTCAGAACTTCTATAATACCGAAGACTGGGAAAACTATACGATAAAGATCCATGCCCTGAAGAGCTCGGCCAGACTGGTGGGAGCACTGGAGCTGGGGGATGCCGCCCAGCTTCTGGAGACCGCCGGGAAAGCAGGGGATATCTCTTTCATTCAGGAAAACCATTCCTTTGTGCTGGATGATTATCTTACCTTCCGGGAAGTGCTTGCGCCCGTCTTTGCTGAGGCGGAAGCCGGGAAGGAAGCCGGGGATGAGAAGCCTTTGGCGGATGAATACCTTATGGAAAGTATTTACGAAGGCCTTAAAGAGGCGGCAGATGCGATGGACTGTGATATGGTGGAAGCCATCCTTAAGGAGATCGAAGGCTACGCCATACCCGATCCCGAAGCGGAAAGGTTTTCGAAAGTCCGTGAGAAAGCGGAAGCTCTGGATTACGACGGATTAAAAGAAGCGTTGGGATAAATAAAAGGAGGTGAATACATGGAGGCAGGTGTACGGGAAAAAGTAGAGAAGATCCTTAAAGGGGAGCTGAAGTATACTTCGGCCAATCTGGCATTCAATATGCTGATCTCCAAGATGCAGAAGAAGGTGCAGGCGAATCCGGATAACATGGAAGCGTGCATGAAGGAGATGGAAGAATTTCTGGCGAAATACACCATCGTGGCAAAAGTGGATCTGGCAAACATTGCTGCTCTCTGAGGATGCAGCTTACAGACGCATAAGGAGGTAGAGGAATGCTCATCACATTGGAAGAAACCGTTGCATTGATCAATGAAGGCAAGATACTGCATATCGCTGCGGACGATACTCTGCTCAGGCAGCTTCCCAAGGGGAAATGGATCGGAGGGACCACGCCCTATTTTATCGGGGAGGAAGGCGGCATCCAGACAAAGGATAAACTCTTTGTCAGTGAGATCGATTATGCGGAGGAGATCCGGATCGCCGTATACGGAAAGTATAATATCTTTCAGATCGTAGAGGAGTGCTATGATAACGGTCTCACTCTGCTCATCATGCCTTTCGGCTCCGACGTGGCCACCAAGTATGCTAAGGAAGCACCCGATGTGGAGGAGCTGCTCATGCATCCCACCATAGGCTGGATCTCCGGCGCGGATCTGGAAGCCGGCGGTGAGATGAGGGTATATGACGGCAGCAGCGGAGAGAGTTATGACGATAAGGCTGTGGTCATGTATATCCGCCTTCCCCAGGGGAAAGCGGCCATGATCAATATGATCAACATCTTTACGGATGATAAGACCGATCCCGTTATCCGTTTCAACGAAAATGAACTGAACGTGACCAAATGCACCGTGAACGGGCAGGAGGTCAATTTTGCGGAATATATCGCCAAGAAGGGGATCGATCCCAGTATGCCGCTGGTTGCGGATTATAACGGTTCCTATATCAATACTTCCATTAAAGCAGTGACAGACGGGATGGTAGCTTTATATGCTCCGGTATTTAAGAATATCGAATACCGTTTTGCCGTGCCGGTGGAAGATTATGCAACGGAATTCAAGAACCGGATCGACGCTGCCGCTGCGCGCAATCCCGTCTTTTCCTGCAACTGTATCCTGAATTATCTGCACGGGAATTTAAACGGCAAAAAGATACCGCCCTATACCGGGCCTGTTACCTTTGGTGAGGTGGCTTATCAGATGCTGAACCAGACACTGGTTTATTGTGAGATCGTAGGATAACATGGAAACAGTCATTCGTATCAACGACAGCGTAAACAGTTTTGCGTGGGGGACCTTTGGCCTTGTTCTTCTGCTGGGCACCGGTCTGATCTGTACCCTGATCACGGGGCTGTTTCAGATCTGCCATATCCGGCACTGGTGGAAGAGTACCTTCAGCATTGCCCGGAGTTCCGGACGTATCATCAATGATGCCGGAGCCTTATCCCAGATGCGCGCCATCTGTACCGCCCTTTGTGCCACCATCGGGACCGGCAATATTGCCGGGGTGGCCACGGCGATCTGCATGGGCGGTCCCGGTGCTGTCTTCTGGATGTGGGTGGCTGCTTTTTTCGGCATGATGGTGAAGTATTCCGAGAATCTTCTGGGTTTGTATTATCGTCGCCGAAACTCACAGGGAGCCTGGTCGGGCGGTCCCATGTATTATCTGCAGGACGGTCTCGGCTCCATTAAGCACTGCAAAGGTCTGGGGAAAGTACTGGGTGTGCTGTTCTGCGTCTTTACGGTGCTTGCCTCCTTCGGTATAGGCAACATGGGACAGATCAACAAGATCACCATTAATGTGGAGTCGGCTTTTCTTTCCGACATTGACAGCGGAACATTTATGGGAGTGTCCAAAGTCAACTGGACCATAGGTTTCATACTGATGATCGCCGCCGCCATCATCATCCTGGGGGGCTTTCGCAGACTGGCAGCGGTTTCGGAAGTACTGGTTCCGTTTATGTGCATCGCATATATCATAGGCTGCCTGCTGGTGATCCTCATGCACTTCCGTACCATACCGGATGTCTTTTCTTCCATCTTCCGCTTTGCTCTCGGACCCGCGGCGGTTAAGGGCGGTATAGCGGGATCATCTCTACAGCTGGCACTGAACACCATACAGAACGGCTGCAAACGAGGGGTCTTCTCCAACGAAGCCGGCCTGGGATCCTCCGTGATGGTACACAGCACCAGCTGCGCCAGAGAACCGGTCCGTCAGGGAATGTGGGGGATCGCAGAAGTGTTCCTGGATACCATGGTGATCTGTACTATGACTGCTGTTGTTGTGCTGAGCTCGGGAGCCATCGATCTTTCCACCGGGCTGATGGTGGAAGGAGTCAACGATGCGACTCTGGTAGCACAGGCCTTCGGTTCCTGCTTCGATAAGATCGGTGAATGGTTTGTCGTACTCACGATCACGCTCTTTGCCTTTACTACGGTCATGGGCTGGTCCTTTTACGGAGCCAAGGTTACGGAATATCTTTTCGGGGTGACAGCGGCCAGGATCTACCGGCTGGTATTTATCGGCCTGATCGTATTCGGGGCCGTGATGGAGTCGAACCTGGCCTGGGATATATCGGATACCTTCAACGGACTGATGATGCTCCCGAACCTTATAGGGATACTGGTACTCTCACCCACGATCGTGAAGCTTACGAAAAACTATATCGCCCGCCGGATCAAGGGAAAGGATGTGGAAGCGATGCTGTCTTATGACCCGGATATTCAGAAAGATGCGTGGAAGGCTGTACAAAAGGGTGCAGATTAAGCTATTATATTGTATAATACGGAACAGGAGTTTTAGGAGGAAAGCTAAATGAGTGAAGCCGTAAAAGAGATCGTTATCCTGATGTACCAGTACAGTGTGGTCGTAAAGGGTATTGAAAGGAAACTTCAGGATAGTGAATATGCGGTTACTACGGTTGCTGAAGATCTGGACGAGCAGGTGAAGCGCTTTGCGGGAAAAGTAGAGCTCTTCCTTTTCTATCTTCCGGGAGATATCTATGATGATACGATCAAGAGGAAGAAGCTGCAGCATCTGACGGAGTTCATTGCCGAAACGCATCAGAAGATGATCCTTGTGGGTGAACCGAAGTATTATGACGATCTGCTGGGAGAGATCCCTGCACTGCGTCAGTACACCTGGCTGAACCGTCCGCTGGACATGAACGTGCTCACTCTTAAAGTGGAAGCGGAGATCCTCAGGAAAGAAGAAGTGCGGAAAAAAAGCCGTATACTGATCGTGGACGACGATCCTTCTTTTGCAAAGATGGTACGGGAATGGATCAAGGATCTGTACCGTGTTGACATAGTGACAGCCGGCATGCAGGCTATTACATTCCTGGTGAAAGCTGCGGAAGATGAGCAGGTGGATCTGATCCTGCTGGATTATGAAATGCCCGTGGTGGACGGTCCCCAGGTCCTGCAGATGCTTCGCCAGGAAGAAGCTACGGCACACATCCCCGTGATCTTTCTGACCGGCGTGGGAACAAAGGAAGCGGTTTCCCGGGTCATGAGCTTAAAGCCGGACGGATATCTTTTGAAGACAACACCCCGGACAGAGATCCTTGAGTATCTGAAGAAGAAGCTCGGCTAAAGGCTCGCCCGTTTGTTTGATCATTCCCGGAGGCCTTCCGGAGAAGAGGAGAGATGGAAAAAAAGAAAGATCCCATCCCACATATCTGGACCATAAAGTATACTCTTCTCAATGCTGCTTATTTTGTTGCGTTCTGCACGATCCATGCGTATGCGGCAGTGTTTCTGCTGGCCAACGGTTTCAGTAATACGGAGGTAGGAATACTTCTGGCTGCGGCCAATATCGTATCTGCCCTTTTCCAGCCGTTGATCGCGGGACTCATCGATAAGCCGGGTTTTTTAACGAACAAACGCTTTATCCTTATCTCGGTGGGCATTATCTTTGGCGGTTCTGTCATCCTTATGCTCTGCCCTGGGAAAAAGCTTCTTATCTTTGCCGTATATGCCCTGATCTACATGATACAGTTCGCTTACCAGCCTGTGATGACGGCTCTGTGCTTTGAATACCGGAAAGCCGGATACAATATCTTTTACGGACTGGCCCGGGGGCTGGGCTCTGCAAGCTTTGCCTTTACCTCCATGTTTATCGGACGCATCGTTGAAAATATCGGGGTTTCCGTTCTTTTGTGGGTGAATGTCTTTGCGATGCTCGTCTCGGCCCTTATCATGCTTACATTCAATAAGAATGAGCGTTCCGGGGGAGAGGAAAAAGAAGAAAAAGCTTCCGGTACGGCTCATAACAGCATCTTTGCTTTTGCCCGGACCTATCCGGCTTTTTTCGTATTCCTGATCGGGACCGTATGTTTCTTTTTTGCCCACAACATGATCAATGACTTCATGATCCAGATCATTCGGGGGCTTGGGGGAAACGAAACGGAACTGGGATATGCCAATTTCCTTCAGGCGATCCTGGAGCTCCCCGTCATGGCCCTGATCGGTATCGTTCTGAAGAAGATACCGGCGGAAAAGCTTCTGGTCTTTTCCGGTGCTGCATTCCTTGTAAAAACACTGATACTTGTCGGGGCGAAGAGTCTGCCCCATATGTATATCAGCCAGTCTTTCCAGCTTTTTGCCTACGCAGTGTTCATTCCTGCGGGAGCTTACTATGTGAGTAAGACCATGGAGGAACTGGATCAGGTGAAAGGGCAGGCCTATATCACCAGTGCCATCACCATAGGCGGAGTTTTCTCCAATCTGATCAGCGGGGTGATCCTCGATCATTCGGGTATTAAGACCATGCTCATCAGCGGAAGCGCCGTGTGCGCATTGGGTGTGGTCATCGGCTTCTTTGCCATGTTCTCGCTTCCGCATCATGTAAGACACGATATCTGAGCGGGCTTGTCCCATATCCCGGTTTCTTTCGGAGCCAAACGGTCCTTCCATCAAAAAATGAACTGTCAAAGAACCAAATATGAGAAGAAAGGGCAGCCGGAAGAAGGTATCCTTTTATAGACAAGAGGAATTTCTTTACCCCTTTCACTTTAAGGAGGCTTTCATGGATCATTTCAGACTTTCGGACGCTAATGTGATCACGGAAAAATATATGGATTCCATCCTGATCGAAGAAAGACTTATTGATTCGGTCGTGGCGGATACTTCCATGGATTTTTTGGGTGAACGTTTTTCCATGCCGGTGATGACGCCGGCATTTTCTCATCTGGGAAACTATGACGGCAGGGAGCATAACGGCCTGGAGGAATACTCCATGGCGGCAAAGGAGTGCAATATCCTGAACTTCTGCGGAATGATGGAAAACGATCAGTTTAAGAAGCTTACGGATACCGGGGCGAAGACCGTCCGCATCGTCAAGCCCTATGCCGATCATGCCAAGGTTATCGATCAGATGCAGTATGCGGAGAGCGTGGGGGCTTTCGGTATAGGAATGGATATCGACCATATCTTCGGGGAAAAGGGAGAGGATGTGGTGGTCGGCGAGAAGATGGCCGTGCAGACTTCGGAAATGCTGCGTTCCTATGTGGAGCTTACGAAGCTGCCCTTTGTGGTAAAGGGGGTACTGAGCGTATCCGATGCGGTGAAGAGTGCGGACGCGGGGGCTAAGGCCATCATCGTCAGTCATCATCACGGCCGGCTGCCTTATGCGGTACCGCCCCTTATGATATTGCCGAAGATCCGGGACAGCTTAAAAGGACGGGATGTAAAGATCATCGTGGATTGCGGGATCGCCTCCGGTGCCGATGTTTTCAAAGCTCTGGCCCTGGGCGCGGATGCCTGTGCGGTAGGCAGATCCATGCTCCCTTCCCTGGAAAAGGGCGGAGCGGCCGGTGCGGCGGAGTTTATACGTAAAGTAGGGAATGAACTGCGTTATATCATGAGCTTTACGGGCTTTGCAAAGCCCGAAGATATTGATGATACAGTGTTGCATTTTTTATGATGTATGGGAGGTAAAGGGATGAAGGCACTTTTTATCGGAGGAACGGGAACCATCAGCATGGCCATCGTACGCCGCCTGGCGGAAGATCCTGCATGGGATGTGTATCTTTTAAACCGGGGGAACCGCAGATCCGAGGTTCCGGATTATGTTCATCAGATCACGGCGGATATCAATAACGAAGCAGATGTTTCCGCAAAACTGGAAGGCATGAGCTTCGATGTGGTAAGTGATTTCATAGCCTTTGATGTGAATGCTGTCAGCAGGGATTACCGTCTGTTCAGGGGAAAGACCGGACAGTATATCTTCATCAGTTCTGCGTCCGCCTATAACAAGCCGGCTGCCTCTTACGTCATAACGGAAGGCACCGGCCTGGCCAATCCTTACTGGGAGTATTCCAGGAATAAGATCGCCTGCGAAGAGTTCCTGATGGAGAAGTACCGTAACGAAGGCTTCCCGGTGACCATCGTAAGACCTTCGCACACCTATGATGAGAGAAATGTGCCCCTGGGTGTTCACGGTAACAAAGGCTTCTATCAGGTGATCAAACGGATGAAGGAGGGACGGCCGGTGCTCATTCAGGGTGACGGTTCTTCCCTGTGGACCCTCACCTTTAACAGTGATTTTGCCATAGGTTTTACGGGGCTGATGGGGAACCGCCATGCCATAGGCGAGGCCTTCCAGATCACCGGGGATGAGACCCTCAGCTGGGATCAGATCTATCAGACCATAGCCGATGCTCTGGGCGTTAAGCTTAATGCATATCATGTATCTTCGGAATTCCTGAGCAGGGTCGGAGAGGCATACGGATATGATTTTACCGGAAGTCTTACGGGAGATAAGTCGGTATCGGTGGTCTTTGATAACAGCAAGCTCAAAAAGCTGGTCCCGCAGATGACCACAAACGTTCCTTTCCATAAAGGAGTGCGTATAGCCCTGGATCATGTACTGACCCATCCCGGCGAGTATGAGGAAGACCCCGAGTTTGATCAGTTCTGTGACAGAGTGATCGCTGCCATGGAAAAGGCCGGGGAGGAAGTCATCCGGGGAGGCAGCGCATCATGAGACTGGGCACTTCATCCCCACTTGAACACGGTTCTGCGGAGGAATGGGCCGAGAAGCAGCTGAAGCTTGGCTGCCGCAGCGTTGTGTTCCCGGTACAGAGCAATGAGCCGGAAAAGAAGATCATCGCATATAAGGAAGCTGCAGACAAAGCGGGACTGAGCATAGCCGAGGTCGGGATATGGAGGAATGCGCTGGCGGCGGATCCGGAGGAACGCAGGGCCAATACGGACTACTGTGTGGAACAGCTTAAGCTGGCCGATTACCTGAACGCCCGCTGTGCGGTGAATGTGGCCGGTGCTTTCGGACCCATATGGGACGGAGGCTATAAAGAGAATTTTACGGAGGAAGCAAGAAAAGCTACGGTGGCCATGGTCCGCGAGATCATCGACAGGGCAGATGTAAAGAATACATACTTTACTCTGGAACCCATGCCCTGGATGATACCCACGTCTCCCCGGGATTATGACAGGCTGCTGGAAGAAGTGGACAGGGACCGTTTTGCCGTACATATGGATATCATCAATATGATCAATTCCACCGACAGATATTTTCATCCGGAAGAGTTTGTCGATGAATGTGCGGAAGTCCTGGGAAAGAGGATACGGAGCTGTCACATCAAGGATGTGCATCTGGACCGGCGCTATACCCTGCGGCTGGAGGAATGCGGCCCGGGAGACGGGGAATTTCCGCTGAGGTATTATGTTGCGGCCATGAACCGCCTGGATCCGGAGATGCCGGTGATCCTTGAACATCTTGACGGAGATGAGGCATATATTAAGTACATGGGATATCTGAAGGAAGAACTGAAGGGGCTGTATTGATCCACGGAGGAAAAAGCTATGAAGAATATCAATATCGTTAACGGACCGCAGAATGCATCGGCCATCATACAGGGCTGCATGAGGATGCCCGGCCTTACAAAGGAAGCGGCGGCAAAGGTGATCCGTACCGCTTATGACTGTGGTGTGAATTTCTTTGATCATGCCACCTGTTACGGAGAGAACGGCGCCGCCGAGACCCGTTTCGGTGAGGCGTTTCCCCTGACCGGGCTCAGTCGTGAGGACGTGATCCTTCAGAGCAAATGCGGCTTATGCTTTGACCGCAACGAATTTGACTGGACAAAGGAAAATATCCTTTCCAGCGTGGATGACAGTCTTCGCAGGCTGAATACGGAATATCTGGATACCCTGCTGCTTCACCGGCCGGATGTGCTCTACGATCCGGAGGAAGTGGCGGAGGCTTTTGACCGCCTGGAAGAGGCCGGTAAGGTTCGCTTCTTCGGAGTGAGCAATCTGGTCCCTATGCAGATCGAACTGCTGAAGAAGTATGTGAAGCAGCCTCTGGTGATCAACCAGGTGCAGCTTTCCCTGGAGCAGTCCCAGCTCATCGACCAGGCCCTGTATATGAACAATAAGACCACGGACTTTTCCGTCAACCGTGACGGCAATGCGCTGGATTACTGCAGGCTTAAGGATATCACGATCCAGGCCTGGTCTCCGCTGCAGAAGGGGATGTTCGGCGGGACTTTTATCGATGATCCGGAATTTCCGGGGCTCAACAAAGCTCTCGGAGAGCTTGCGGAAAGAGAAAAAGTATCCAGGGCGGCCATCGCCATTGCCTGGATACTGCGGCATCCCGCAAAGATGCAGGCCATCATCGGAACCATGAATCCGAAACATTTAGAAGATATCTGCGCCGCGTCCGATGTTAAGCTCTCACACCATGACTGGTATGCGCTTTATCTGGCGGCCGGAAAGTATCTGCCTTAAAAGGGAAAGCCGGATCAGGGATGATGATCCGGCTTTATTCATTCATGCATTTTGTACTCCGGATCTTCATCCATGAGTGAGAGCATGGCTTCCACCACCCGGGGATCAAACTGGGTGCCGGCACAGCGCTTCAGCTCATCGCGTACCTTATCCTGTGGCAGATAATCTCTGTAGCTGCGGTTGGAGGTCATGGCATCATAGCTGTCCGCCACCGATATGATCCGGGCCGGCAGAGGCGTATCTTCTCCCGTTTTTCTGTCGGGATAACCCTCCCCATCAAAACGTTCGTGGTGCCATCTGGCGCCCACGGACAGGTCGGGACGGCTTTTGATCTCGGCCAGGATATCGTAACCTACACCGGGATGAGTCTTGATGACGGCATATTCCTCATCCGTAAGCTTATTGGGACTGTTGATGATCTCGTTCGGGACCCCGATCTTGCCTATATCGTGCAGAAGACCCATATAATACACATCTTCGCATTCCTTGGGGGACAGTCCCATACGCTCTGCCAGCATACGTGAATACTTTGCCACCCTTACGGAATGTCCTCTTGTATACTCATCCTTGGCATCAATGGTATGGGCCAGGGCTTCCATTACCTCGACGGACAGGGTTTTGACTTCGTCTCTTGCCTCAAGTGCATCACCGGTAGCGTTGATGTTTTTGATGATGATGCAGAAGGCCCAGATGAACAGGAACATGACGATATTCGAGAAAAAACTGATGAGCTGGATGGTGGAATTGTCCAGAAACTGTGCCGTGCCCATGGCAAGACCCGCATACAGGAAGCAGAAGGCGGCGGGGGGGATCACAAAGATCCGCCAGTTCGTGTCGAAAGGCCATTCCGTCAGCTCCGCCAGGGGTTTAACTACCAGGAAATAAAACAGTACGATCCCGAAGGCTAATATGATGTCTGTTGCGAGGGATAGGAGCAATTCAAAGACCGGATGAGCCGACTTATCGGCATTTATGCTCATTCTCATGGACAGGACCATGAAAACGCTGAACATAAGATACAGGAAAACCACAAGAGAAGGATATCTTGCATGCAGCCATTTTGCCATTTTTAAGGCGATCAGGATCTGCAGGGCTAAAAACAGAGCCGCTAAAAAGAAAAAGGTGACTATGTTAAATGTTATATCATGCGTATAAATATCCTGGAATTGTGCCGCACTCCAGATTCCCAGTACACTAAGGAGAAGCATGCCCAAAACGAACAGGATAGCGAATAAGATAAGATAACAGATCAGCGGATTCGTGAAGAATGTTGCCAGGAACAGGCGCAGCTTCCTTTTTTCACTTTTCCCAAAGCACTTTTTGATGGACAGATAGAACAGGACAATGATGCCGACCATTTCGACGACACCCAGAATGCCTGCAAACACAGAGATTGCCAGTCTCATTTCCACACTCCTTTTCGGGATGCTGTGATCTTTGTTTTCCGGATCGCAGATGTCGCCTGTTTATTGAGATGATCACGGGACCGTCTGTCCGGAGATCCGCAAAGTACGTTTTTAAGTATATCATATACGGTACAAGTCGGACAATCAGATATTTGTGAGCCTGATATAATTGCAAATAAAGACAGAAATAAGTTATAATCTCTTCGTAGCGCTTAGGCCGGAACATTCCGCAATTCCCTTCGGAGGTATCGTCTATGGATATGTCAACGATCGCAGAAAAAGGATCAGCCAGGGCACAGCTGTGCTTTCATGAGGATCCGGAAAAGCTTCACATCGGAACCCTTCCGGATCATTGTTATTTTATCCCCTTCTCCGTAACGCAGGATCCCTTTTCCGAAAGGGAAAGCTCGGAGCGTTTCGATCTGCTGAACGGGGAATGGGATTTTTCCTATTATGAGAGCATACTGGACCTGCCGGATGATTTCACGCATATGCCGCTCAAAACTGCCATCCCCGTACCTTCCAACTGGCAGCTTCACGGCTTTGACCGGGCGCAGTATACCAATTTTAATTACCCCATCCCCTACGATCCTCCCTACGTTCCGGATGACATCCCCGTGGGGATCTACGGCAGGAACTATGTCTATAAGTGCGACGGACTGCGCAGGATCCTTTGCTTTGAGGGTGTGGACAGCTGTCTGTATCTTTTCGTGAACGGCTGCTTTGCCGGCTATTCCCAGGTTTCCCATCACAGCTCCGAATTTGACATCACGGAACTGCTTACGGAGGGTGAGAACCGTATCATCGTTGCAGTACTGAAATGGTGCGACGGTACTTATCTGGAGGATCAGGATAAATTCCGGCTGTCCGGGATCTTCCGTGATGTTTATGTGCTTTCCCGCCCGGAAAAGTGCCTGGAGGATTATCATATCGTCGCGGAGCCGGAGGGAGAGGGAGGAAAGCTTCGTGTAACGCTTAAAGGGACGAACGCCACCCTGCGCTTATATGAAGGAGAGAAACTGCTCTTTGAAGCTGCGGCGAAGGACGGACAGCCTTTTGAGCACGAACTGGAAGAAGTAAAGCTCTGGTCCGCGGAGAGTCCCTTCCTTTACCGGCTGGAGATAGAAAGTGCAACGGAAAGGATCGGCGAGGAAGTCGGCTTTCGCAGGATCAGCATTGAAGACGGGGTACTGAAGCTGAACGGACGGCATTTCAAATTCTTCGGAGTCAACCGTCACGATTCCTATCCCGACAGCGGATATTATGCGGACAGGGAGAAGATGCTTAAGGACCTGAAGCTGATGAAGCGCCATAATATCAACGCCATCCGCACTTCGCACTATCCCAACGCCCCCGAGTTCTATAAGCTCTGCGACCGGCTGGGTTTTTATGTCATCGATGAAGCGGATCTGGAATCCCACGGCTGCGTAACGGTATATCAGGATCTGAAGTGGAAGCGGGAGGGCGGATACGGCGGTATAGCGCTGCTTGCCATGGACCCGCTGTTCAGGAACGCGATCTTCGACCGGGAAAAGCTGCTGGTCAGCCGGGATATCAACCGTCCCTGTGTGATCTTCTGGTCCCTGGGGAACGAAAGCGGCTACGGGGAAAACCTGCGGGAGGCCGCAAAGCTCGTGAAGGAACTGGACAGCACCCGCCCGGTGCATTACGAGAGCCTGCATAAGCTGGACGATACGCCGGATGATGTGCTGGATGTGGTCTCGCAGATGTACACGGCCCCGGAGGATGTGCGGAAGTTTCCGGAAAAGGAAGATGAAAAGCGGCCCTTTATCCTGTGCGAATACTGCCACGCCATGGGTAACGGCCCGGGAGATCTGGCGGATTACATGGATGTATTCTTAAGCAGCGAGCGGCTCTGCGGCGGTCTGGTGTGGGAATGGTCGGATCATGCCGTGATCCTCGGAGAGACTAAGGACGGGAAGCCGAAATACGGCTACGGCGGGGACAGCGGGGAACGTCATGATGACGGTAATTTCTGCATGGATGCCCTGACTTATCCGGACCGAAGGCCTCATACCGGTCTTCTGGAACTGAAGCAGGTTTATCGTCCCGTTTATGTAAAAAGGGCCGAAGAATCAGGCAGCTTTATCATCGGCAGCCGCCTGCGCTTTGTGGATGCAGGGGAAGGTCTAAGCGCTTCCTGGGAGATCATCTGTGACGGCGCCAGGTTAGCGGAGGGAAGTTTTTCCTTCCACCTGCCGCCCATGGAAGAAACACGGATCACCATCTCCGAAGCCGCAGGCCCTTTTGAAAAAGACACTTATATCCGCTTTGTCTTCCGCTCAAAAGGATTTTTACAGGCATATCCCGATGATGAGGAAGTGTGCTTCGAACAGATAAAGCTATATAGCGCGGAAAAGAAGGAAATAACTTATTCCGGTGAAAGGCCTGCCTGCAAGGAAAGCGCAGCGGAGTACAGGATAAAAGCCGGAAATACGGAATATGTCTTCGACCGGCGCAAAGCCGCCTTCACGGAGATAAGCATAAAGGGAGAAAACATCTTGGCCCGGCCCGCGGAATATAACTTCTTCCGCGCCCCCGTTGATAACGACACCATGCGCGAGGACTGGTACTCCCTGCATCTGAACGATCCGGTGGTGAAAGTGTATTCCACGGCTCTTAAGAGGGAAGAGGGCTGTGTTGTCATTCACTCAAGCCAATCCTTCGGCTGGAGCATCCACGCACCCTTTGCCCGGCTGGAAGCGGATTACCGCATAAGCGGTGACGGAGAACTTAAGATACTCTGCAATGCGCAGTTTACGGAAAAGCTTTCCCTGCTGCCCCGTTTCGGCCTGCGCTTCTTCCTGCCGGAGAGTTTTGACTCTGTGGAATACTTTGGCTACGGGCCTTTCGAAAGCTACATCGATAAGCATCAGGCATCACGGATCGGGAATTTTACCGCAAAGATAGAGGATATGTACGAACCCTATGTGCGTCCGCAGGAAAATTCATCCCATTACGGCTGCACCCGTATGTCAGTAAGCAACGGGGAAGCCACTCTATGCTTTGAAGAAGCGGAGGGCTTTTCCTTCAATGCCTCCGAATATACCGAGGAAGAACTGGCCGCAAAGCGGCACGACTATGAACTGGAAAAGAGCGGCTTTAGCGTGATCTGTGTGGATTTTGCCATGGCAGGAGTAGGCTCGGCGGCCTGCGGTCCCGCCCTGGCGGAAAAATACAGACTGAAGCTGCCGGAACAGAGGGGAAAGATCCGTCTCAGGGTAAAGGAATGAATCCTTGCGGATCCTTTTAAAGTGAACTGAGTTTTACTTTACTGCCGACCAGTTCTTCATAGAGATCCAATCCGAAGCTGGTGAGCTCGGGCTCGTGACGTATCATGCGGAAGGTACGCTGTCCGTCCTGTTTCCTTTCTGCGGAAAGGAATTCGACACCTGCATCGGGATCGTCCTTCGTTTCCTCATGAACACGTCTTGCAAAGGAGAGAAGATGGGTGACCGTAAGTATCCGGACCCCCGCTTCTCTCAATGCACGTATGATATCGTATGCGATCACGGAACCTTCTTTTTCCGTGGTCGTTGCAAAAGATTCGTTTAATAGCAGCAGCGAGCCTTCACGGATCTGCTCCACGATACCGTTCATGCGGCGGAGCTCTTCGTCCAGCCTGCCGCTGTTCATCTCGCTGTCCTCCCTGCGGGTAAAGTGTACAAAAACATGAGGGAAGATGCCGCTCCGATAAGAGCGGGCCATCACCATCAGGCCGCACTGCATCATTACCTGCGCGATCCCTATGCTGCGGAGGAAAGTGGATTTTCCGCCCTGATTGGCTCCGGTCACGATCAGCAGATCCTTCTGTTTCAGCAAACAGCTGTTTCCGATCACATCCACATGCCGCTCCAGCCCCATCACAAGCTCTTTCAGCTCTTCAAATTCCAGATCCCTTCTGTCGCATACTTCGGGGAAGCACCAGTCCGTACTGAGGCGCTCCATATGCTGCTTCAGCTGCAGCGCCGATAGATAAAACGCCGTCTGGAAGCGCAGCCGGTCAAAGAGAGTCTGGAATTCTTCCGTCAGGCTCTTGAGTTCCTCCACCACATAGCTGACGATCCCGTATTCCAGAGTCCGGGACTGTTCATTGATCCGCGGGTCTTTTACCGTGGAAAAAGAATCGGGTATACGTGAGTTCATGAATTCACGGAACTTGTACCTCGTGCTTCCGGGCTTCAGGAATTTATCACTCTGGGAAGAAAGCTCTTCCAGCTTCAGGGAACTGAACTTCAGTCCGTCCTCCAGCCCGCTTTCCATCACGATGCGCGGCCGTATCAGCTGATCCCGTCCTTCATCCTCCGCATCGGATCCGTCCGTGTAAAAGGAAATATCTTCAAGAACTCTTTTTATGAATTCCTCGCGTTCCGGTGTAAATGCATTTATAAAATCTTCCCGGAATGCTTTAAGCCCGGGGGAGGATAATTCCGCTTCCTGTTCCGTAAGCAGCTTCCTGATACCGGAAAGGGCATCGCTGAAAAGATGCTGCACCCGGATATCCGTGATCAGCTTCATCACCGGATTGCTCAGCTGTGTCTTCTCCCGTCCGCCCCGGCCCAGTTCGTTCCATTTAAGGATCACTTCGCTGCAGATACGGTAAAGCCCGCGTATGAGTTCTTCATGCTTTATGCTGTCCTTTATGATCTCCTGCCGGAAGCGTATCTCCTCCGCCGTGTGCAGGGGAGTCATCATCACGTTGCGCAGGCATTCCATCAGGTAGGGATCTTCCTTCTCTACGCTGATCACCTTTCCGTCTTCGTATATGGGCTTTTTTGCAACCGTAAGGATCAGGGTCTTAAGCCCCAGATCCTTGATGATGCTGGCGGTATCGTAATAGGTCTCTTCGTTGGTCCTTTCCCTGTCTTTATATAAGAGGCATACTTTCATAGGCGCTCCTTCAGCTGATCGTATGTCAGCCGGTATCTGTTCACCAGGTTTTCGGCACAGGCGGTATCATCCGCCTCTCCTCTCCGGATCTTAAAGGTCTGTATCCTCTGATCGTTGAGCATGGCCCGCAGACTGACCACGCCATCGGTCCCTTTGGAAAGCTCCTGAAGATGCGTGACATAGATCCCCATGCAGCCCAGGCCGATAAAATGCTCCAGGACCTTCCTTCCCATGATCTGCGCATCGTAGCTTGCGGCGGTGGTAAAAAGCTCGTTGATGACGACAAAGCTGCCGCATTTCCGATCTTCCATCATGGGAGCCAGTCTTGTCAGTTCTTCCTTAAGCTTACCCCGGCCTGTTTCCACACTTTCTTCCACGGAAAAATGTGTCTGTATATCGGGAAAGAAAGGAACGTTTGCGGATACGGCCGGTACATCCAGCCCCATACGGCTAAAGTAGACAAGCTGCCCCAGACTTCTTGCAAAGGTGGTCTTTCCTCCCTGATTGGGGCCTGTAAGTACAAAGAAGCATTCGCCTTCTTCGTAATACAGATCGTTGGGGACGACTTCTTTTCCCGTAGAAAGAGCCGAAAGCGCCAGCGCAACATCATACAAGCCCTTTGCTTCCATACGCCTGTTTTCGGAACAATCCGGAGTTGCAAAAGGGTATCCCTTTTTCTCCAGTTCGCGCTGCAGCGAGCAGAAGGAAAGATAGAAGATCACTTCCTCCGAAAAACGCTTCAGTACGGGCTGTTCATATTCCTCGTTGAGTTCCGCGGTGCTCTGCAGTGCCCGGAAAAGTTCCGGCTTTTTCTTCGCAAGGATCTCCAGACAGGAATTTTCGATCTCGGTAATGGAGGGATCCGCCAGAAAAGGATTTTGAAGATGTCTTACTTCTTTACCGCCCGCGCTCTTTATCATTTCCGCGTAGGCGCCGTCACCCGCCAGTTCCCCGGGTTCCACGCTGATCCGGTCCTTATCATAACGGATGATAAAACGGAGTTCTTTGATCTGCGCAAGCAGTGTTTCCGTCCGCTCCACGAGCTGCCGGTATCCTCCGCTGTCCAGGATCTCTTTCAGGATCTGCAGAAAGGAAAGCATACCTTCCGATGAAAGCTCTGCCTGCTCCAGTTCCTTTTCCAGTGCTTCCGTGGCCCTGCAGTAGGCTCCGATCTCCCGAAGCTGCCACACCACCTTCTGCATGGGAAAGTGAACTTTTTCTTTTTCACTGCAAAGCACAGCCACGTCTTCCAGAGCAGCGGTATACTTCGTAAGGGCCTGATAGACGTCGTCTTTCTTTACATCTCCGTAGATGGCTCTGCGATAGGCCTCAGCCCCGGGAGTCTCCGGCAGGTAATGATAATACTGTTTGACGTTCTTTCCCCATTTTGCTGCCAGCTTATCGATCAGCTGATACAGGTTCAGATCCTGATAAAAGGAGGATGTTTCCGTAGGGTCGCTCACCCTCGGCCCCGGATCCAGGATGCTGAATCCGTTTGCTTTGTCCTGTCCCGGAATGAATTCCATTTCGGTTTCCTTTCTTGCATAATGTATTCAAGCTGTTCCCGTTCAAAGCTTGAATGCCACAATGTTATGGTAGTTTTTTCATATCACTGTTTCAGTTTTTGTTCAGAAATCCCTCGGCGCTCAGTTCCTTTATATTTTAATTCATCAGCTTCCGTCTGTTCTTTATCTCTTCAGGAAATACTTCGTCTCCCGTCAGTCCCCTCTTCCATTCAGAAATTCTTCGGCTTCCGTCAGCTCTCTTCTGGATGCTTCGTATTGAAAACTCTCCAGTGCTTCGTGATAATCCATAAGAACGATCTCCGAAACTTCGGATTCCTGTGCCTTCGGTTTCTGATCATGATATTCCGCAAGAAAGTAGACATTCTCTTTTCTGTTGTTCGGGCGCCCTTCCCGGGCCAGTGCATGTTCATCCGTCGTTCGGAAATCATCATAGAGCACCACATCCAGACCGGTTTCCTCCTTCACTTCCCGGATGGCTGTTTCCCTTTCGCTTTCGCCTTCTTCCATATGCCCTCCGGGGAAACCGCAGTAAGCTTTATAGATGCCTGTTCCCCGCAGGATCACATATTTCCGGACATTGTTTTCATAAGTAAAAACGATGGCACCGCACGATTTTTCGTTTGCCATAAGTATCCTCCTCTGTCTGCTTAACCCCCGCTCTGATCAGCTGCTTCAAAAACGGCACGACCGGCTTTCCGTATCTCAACCAATTCATATCCGCCTTCTTCATAGATCCGTTTGGGTGTTTCACCGTCCGGCCAGAGATAGGCATTGTCAATCCCGCTCTGCCGGCACCATTCAACATAGGCATGAAACAAAGCACGCCCTGCACCGATCCTTCTGTGTTTTTTTGATACAAGAAGATAATCGCCTCTGCAGGCTGTATCGGAAACGTGGCCATACAAAAGGCCTATGGTCTTTCCGTCTTTCCGGGCCGCAAACATCCAGCTGCGGGGATTATCCAGGGAGGTTCTTGCCACCTCGATCTCCCAGGGCTCTTCGGCCTCCAGAAAAACCGTCTTCAGTTCGTCATCCCACTTTTCGATCTTTACGATCTCCAGCTCCGGATTCGGGACGATCCTGTTTTCTCCGGTGGGAAGCATGTATTCCTGCAATTCCGTCCAGTTTTTAAAACCGGCCAGCGTAAGTTCGCTGCTTATCTCTTCGAACCATCCGTCATCCAGCATGGACTGATAGATGATGGGCCGGAGTCCTTTTGAAGTGTAAAAATATCTGATGTCATCGAGTATAGCCTTAAGATCATCGATCCGTTCCCTGTAGATCACGGCATGGTTGGAATCATAGGAATCCCGGTTCTCTGTGTTAAAAAACAGAATACCGTAGGGTCTTTCCTCGAAATCCGTGAACAGTTTGGGAAACAGATCTTCTTCCAGATATCCGTCCCTCAGGTTCATATGGGCCGTCCTCCTTTATCCTGTATCGCTTTATCGTTCACAAAAGAACTCGATCTGTTCTCCCAGCGGCCCGAAGCAGAAAGCCATCCGGATGGGATATTCGGGTTCGGCGGGGATGACCCTGTCATTGGGTTCCACGATCATTTCATATCCCGCCGCCTTCACTTTATCAGCGATCTCATCAACATTATCCGTAAGCAGCGCCACATGACGGATGGCGCCAAGCCGGTGTTCTCCTTCTGCGTTGGTAAATATCTCGATCAGACCGTTACCTGTATCGAGCATTATGCCATCCGGCCATTCACGGCATATATTCAAGCCCAGCAGATCAATATAAAACTCTTTAACTTTCGCAAGTTCTTCTTTCGTTCCGCATTTCATTGAGATATGATGAATTCCTTTGATCATGGGCTGTTCCCCCAGACTTTTTTTTTACATGAAAGGCAGCAGCACGAGCGGCACCTGTTCATATGCTTTCGTAGTAAAACAGTCTTACTAATATAACAGACAGAATTGATCCGAAATAAATTCTATCAAATAGTCTGTTCTGATACAACTCTTTTTCGGCAGGGTCAGTGCTGTCTCGTGTTTGCATTGGGCATGGTGCAGGATCGCTATCGTTTCGTGTTTGTGATGGGCATGGTGCAGGATCGCTATCGTTTCGCGTTCGTGATGGGGCATGGTGCGGGATCGCTATCGTTTCGAGTTTGTGATGGGCATGGTGCGGGATCGCTATCGTTTCGCGTTTGTGATGGGGCATGGTGCAGGATCGCTATCGTTTCGCGTTTGTGATGGGGCATGGTGCGGGATCGCTATCGTTTCGTGGTTGCTATAGGGTATGCTTCTGGATCGTCACGGTCTCATGTTTGGAAATATTCCTGAATTATTGCGTTGATCTCGTTTGTGCCCAACGGGTTTGCGGCTGTCTCTTCACTGATGATCAGATCCCGACCGATAAAGATACCGTTTTTCATATATGTCTTGATCCGCATTACGGATTCTTTTGCATATTCCTTATCGTCCATCATTCCTCTGTGCTCCCAGTATATCTGCTTGCGTTCTTTTACATTAAGAACGGTAAAATCCGGATAGAGCTTTACCCCGCTTTTCAGAAGAAGAGGACACTCGTATTTATACGGAATCCCGTTTGCCGCTAATGCATTGGCAATGTTCAGTTCGGATTTGGAACGGACCTGTTCTTTTCGGTCTGTTTCATAAAACGTCGTATAATCTGAAATTTCCTTTCCGGTATACGGAATGCTTTCCCATGCCTTCCTGTAATCATCGTCCGAAACATCGACGGGTGCTGTAAACGCTTTTATCTCATCCGGTCTGCCTGAGTATATATGCCGGATCTTATCCTGAATATCATCCGATCTTCTTAAAAACGCTTCAAGTGTTCTGATCTCCCGATCGATGAGTGACAGAAGCTTCTCATCATAAGATTTCTGAAGATAGATTTTCAGCTTTGAAACATCCGCTTTGGGTATGTATTCCCCGGTTTTTTCCCGGGGATTCTTCCGCAGATAATACTGCGGCCGCTTACGGGAGTACACGATGTGGATCTTGCCGGGCGGGCTGACGGCAAGGGCGTCTTCCTTTGCTGCTTTGATCTGAAGCAATTCCTCATATCTTCTTAGTGCTTCGGAATAGAGATCTGTTTGCTGCATAAGTTTTTGTTTTTTCATTTACATTTCCTCCAATTCTTTTTTTGTTTTATTCTGTTAGCAACGAAAATTACTGATTCTTCTGTTTCCGCTGTCAAAACCCCGGAGAAGGAAGTGGAAGGACAGCGATTTTGACTTTTTTTCTCGATCTCGCTGTCAAAACCCGGGCGAAGGAAGAGGAACGACAGCGATTTTGACTTATTTCCTCGATCTCGCTGTCAAAGCCGGGGCGAAGGATGAGGAACGACAGCGATTTTGACTTTTTTCCTCGATCTCGCTGTCAAAACCCGGCGGAAGGAAGTGAAAAGACAGCGATTTTGACTTATTTCCTCGATCTCGCTGTCAAAGCCCGGCGGAAGGAAGTGAAAAGACAGCGATTTTGACTTTTTTCCTCGATCTCGCTGTCAAAACCCGGCGGAAGGAAGTGAAAAGACAGCGATTTTGACTTTTTTTCTCGATTTCGCTGTCAAAACCCGGCGGAAGGAAGTGAAAAGACAGCGATTTTGAGGCTTTTTTACGATTTCGTTGTCAAAACCCCGGAGAAGGAAGCAGAAAGACAGCGATTTTGAGGCTTTTTTACGATTTCGCTGTCAAAGTCCGAGTGAATGGAAGGGAAGACAGCGGCTTGAAAAGATCAAAATGATCACAATATAACTAAACTAAAGGGGGTTCGGCGTTCCGATCTTTCAAAAGCACCGATAAACTGATCTTCAGATACCCGGCACCCTGAGAAAAGGGCACCGGGTAGTGATCTAAGAGAATTGTTCTGTAAATCTGCTTCTTATTACAGAGGAAACATACTTGTATTCTTTCAAAACAGCAGTATGAACTAAAGGATGCTGACTGCTACAGATCTGTGCATCCCGGGCATCAAGAGATGCAGACCGTTACTCGTATTCCACCGTTGCGGGGGGCTTCGGCGTATAATCGAAGAGTACGCGGTTGATGCCGGGGACCTCTTTGATGATACGGTCTACCAGATGATCGATCAGCTCATCCGAAAGGTGCTCTACCGTAACTTCCATAACATCGGTGGTATTGATCGCGCGGATGATGCAGGGCCAGTCAAAGGTCCGCTTTCCGTCTTTAACGCCGGTGGACTTGAAGTCAGGCACAACGGTGAAGTACTGCCATACCTTGCCTTCCAGGCCGTTCTTCGCAAATTCTTCTCTTAAGATGGCATCCGATTCGCGGACTGCTTCCAGACGATCCCGGGTAATGGCGCCGGGGCAGCGAACTCCCAGTCCCGGTCCGGGGAAAGGCTGACGGTAGACCATGTTATCGGGCAGGCCCAGGGCCTTTCCGACCACACGCACTTCATCCTTAAAGAGGATCTTCACCGGCTCCACCAGCTCAAACTTCATATCTTCAGGGAGACCGCCGGCATTGTGATGGGCCTTGATCCCGGCTTCGCTCTCCAGGATATCGGGCCAGATGGTGCCCTGTGCCAGGAATTCGATGCCATCCAGCTTGCGGGCCTCCTCGGCAAATACTTCAATAAATTCGCCGCCGATGATCTTGCGCTTGGTCTCGGGATCGGTAACGCCTGCCAGTTTATCCAGGAAGCGGTCAGAGGCATCCACATAGATCAGGTTCGCCTTCATCTGGTTACGGAAGACTTCGATGACCTGTTCCGGCTCTCCTTTACGGAGCAGTCCGTGATTGACATGTACACAGACCAGCTGCTGCCCCACGGCCTTGATCAGCAGGGCTGCCACTACGGAAGAATCAACGCCTCCCGAAAGGGCAAGCAGTACTTTTTTGTCGCCGATCTGTTCCCGCAGTGCCGTAAGCTGCTCTTCAATGAAAGCTTCAGCCAGCTCGGGTGTTGTGATACGTACCATTTCATCCGGTCTTCTGTCATTTGCCATAAAATAGTCCTCCGTCTTGTTTTTTGCTTTTCCGATGTGCCCGTGGTCCATATCGGTCCGGGCACCGTGCGAACTCATCATCTCATATTTAAATATGCTTTGCAACCGCAAATTACCACTTGTAAAGTTTATCTGTTCATGCTAAGATAATATGACTTGCGTGAACAAAAGGGTTCAGCGGTCCGGAAGGATGCTCTGTACCCTCTTTTTCGTTGCAGGTCAGGGAGGAAAATTGAAAAGGAGGAGTAGATCATGAAAAAAAGACAGATCACAGCATTACTGTTAACGGCAACGCTGGCTCTGGGCGCCTGCGGTAAGACGCAGCCCGATGCCGCACAGCCTACCCCTGCAGACGGGGATGCAACACCTACGGAGGCACCTGCGGATCCGGGGACGACGGAGCCCGCGGATACCGATACGGGTTCTGATGTGCCCCTGGTAGTTGCCAGCGACGAGTTTTCCGAGAAGTTCTGTTCCATCTTTTCTGCCAGCGTGCCCGATCAGCAGGTGGCAGATATGACAGTCGTTTCGCTGCTTAACAACGACCGTGCGGGCGGTATCATCTATCACGGGATCGAGGGCGAGACCATTAATTATAACGGCACCGATTACACCTACTACGGCATCGCGGACTGCGATGTGACCGAAGGAGCCGACGGTGTGCTGTATGAGTTCAAGCTGCGTGAGGATGTGAAGTTCTCCGACGGCGAGCCTCTTACGGCTGATGACGTGATCTTTACTTATTATGCGATCTGCGATCCGTCCTATGACGGCGGCATTTCGCTTTATTCCCTGCCCATCGAAGGCATGCAGGAATACCGTGACGGAAGCGAGACCCTGCTGGCCCTGCTGCTGAACGGCGGTGAGGCGAACACGGATTTCACTTACTTTACCGAAGACGAGCAGAAGACTTTCTGGGAGAAGGATCTGCCTGCAGCCGGCGAGCAGTTCGCTCAGAGCATCATTGATTTCTGCATTGCCAACGGTTATGCCGAAGATGCTAAGGGCAGTATGGAAGCCTGGGGCTTTGCCACGGATAAGGAAGATCCTACGGCAGCAGATTTCTGGGCAGACCTGATGGCTGCTTACGAAGGGGATGTGATGACCCTTTCCGATACCGAGAAGGCTGAATCTCCCATCACGGATTATCTGGATGACAAATACAAGAAGGCCATCGAGACCGGAGTAAGTGCCGAAAACATCACGGGTATTAAGAAGACCGGCGATTACAGCTTCAGTGTAAAGCTTACCGAGGTGGATGCTACCGCTATCTACCAGCTGGGCGGTTATGTGCTGCCTCTGCACTACTACGGCGACAAGGCCCAGTATGATTATGATAACAACAAGTTCGGTTTCCCCAAGGGTGATCTTTCTTCCGTACGTGCAAAGATGACGAAGCCTCTTGGTGCAGGTCCCTATGTCTTTGACAAATATGAAGCCAAGACCGTTTACATGAAGTCCAATCCCAACTACTGGCTGGGCGAGCCCAACATCAAGGAGCTGCAGTTCCGTGTGACCCTGGATCCCGATAAGGAGCCCGGTGTGGCACAGGGTACTCTGGATATCTCCGATCCTTCCGCTTCCAAGGAGCGTCTGGATGTGGTGAGGAGCGAGAACAGCAACGGCGAGCTTAGCGGTGACAAGATCACCACCAGCCTGGTGGACGTTCTGGGTTACGGTTATATCGGCATGAACTGCGAGAACGTATGCGTGGCGGGAGATCCCGGCAGCGATGCTTCCAAGAACCTGCGTAAGGCCATCGCTACGGTGCTGGCTGTTTACCGTGATGTGAACATCGATTCCTACTACGGTGATGCAGCTTCCGTTATCAACTATCCCATCTCCAACACCAGCTGGGCAGCACCTCAGCCCTCCGATCCGGATTATGCCATTGCTTTCTCTACCGATGTGGACGGCAATCCCATCTACACCGACGGTATGAGCGATGATGACAAGTATAAGGCAGCTCTGAACGCAGCTCTGGGCTTCTTTGAGGCAGCTGGTTTCACCGTTACCGACGGCAAGCTTACGGCTGCACCTGCAGGTGCCAAGCTCACCTACGAGGTGATGATCGGCGGCGCAGGCCAGGGCGACCATCCTTCCTTCGGTATCCTGACCCAGGCTTCCGAAGCACTGAAGACCATCGGCTTTGAGCTGAAGATCAACGACCTGTCCGATACCTCCATCCTGTGGAGCAGCACCGAGGGCGGTACCGCCGAGATCTGGTGTGCAGCCTGGCAGGCAACCATCGATCCGGATATGTTCCAGGTTTATCACAGCGAAGGCGGCAGTGCTTATATGTACCGCATCAACAAGCCCGAACTGGATGAGATGATCATGGAAGCCCGCAGCACCACGGACCAGAAGGTACGTAAGGCGATCTACAAGGAGTGCCTTGACTTTATCGTGGACTACGCAGTGGAGATCCCCATCTACCAGCGTCAGGATTGCGTGCTCTTCTCCAGCGAGCGTGTCAACACAGACACCATCGCAAAGGATATGACCACCTTCTACGGCTGGGCTCGTGAGATCGAAAAGCTGAAGATGAGATAATGAAGAAATTTATCCTTAAAAGATTACTGATATCGGTGGTACTGCTCTTCTTTGTATCGCTGATCATCTACACAATCATGCGCTGCATGCCCACTTCTTATGTGGAAAATCAGGCCCGGGCCCTGGCAACAAGGCCCGGTGCCAAGAGCTACCAGGAGTGGGTGGCGCAGCTTAATGCGCAATACGGAATGGACGTGGGAGTGCTGCGGGGTTATTTCCGCTGGCTCTCCCGGGCCGTTCGCCTTGATTTCGGCGATTCCTGGTTCTGGAATCAGCCCATCCTGGACAAGTTCAGAGATGTGATCTGGTATTCCTTCTTCCTGGGACTCGCCTCTTTTATCCTGGAAATGGTGATCGCCATCCCCCTGGGGATCGCGGCTGCCAGGAAGCAGTATTCCATGACGGACTATACGGTGACGGTGATCGCGCTGATCGGTATCTCGCTGCCCAGCTTCTTCTTCGCCACCATTCTGAAATATGTGTTTTCCATCAAGCTGGGCTGGTTTGATTTAAGCGGAACCGTAAGCCGTATGCATCAATCCATGACTGAGTTTCAGCAGCTGATGGATATCGCAAAACACATGATCCTGCCGGTCATTACCATTACCGTGGTGAGCATCGGCGGAATGATGCGTTATGTACGCACCAATATGCTGGAAGTGCTGAATTCCGATTATATCCGCACGGCACGGGCCAAGGGCCTGCCGGAGAGCCGGGTCATCAATCATCATGCCTTCCGCAATACCCTGATCCCCATCGTGACCCTGCTTGGCGGTTCACTGCCGGCTCTTTTCTCCGGTGCGATGATCACCGAGCAGCTCTTCCAGATCCCGGGGATCGGTTATACTTCTTATGTCTCCATCATGCAGGGAGACATTCCTTTCGTTATGTTCTATATGGTATTTCTCGCGGTCCTGACCCTGCTGGGCAACCTGATCGCGGATATTTTATATGCCGCGGTGGATCCGCGTGTGAGGGTGAGCTAGGCCATGGGTGCGGAAAAAGAAGAACTGAACAGGGAAGAGATGCACCTGGACGATGCGGCCAGAGTGAAAGTGCTGAGCCCCGGCATGATGGTGGCGAAGCGCTTTTTCCGGAACCGTCTGGCTATCGTGGGCATGGTGATCATCATCTGTATGTTTTTATTCTCCTTCCTGGGGGGAGCTCTGAATCCCTATTCCCAGAGTCAGGTATTTTACACCACGGAAGTGATGCTCAAGGATTATGCGGGTGCTGCCGAGATCGATCAGTACAATTTTGTGACGGCAGAAGGAGAGAGCCTGCCCAAGGATATCTACTCCAAGACCATGATCGCGGCCTCCACAGGCAAGTACGACTTTACTTCCCGTGACGGAGCGGATTACCGTCTGGAGCCCCTGGGCGAGGAAACCTATCTGATCTATATCCTGGAAAAGACCGGGCCTAAGCCCAAGGATATCGCTGAGCGCGAGATCGCGGTCGCTTCCCTTAAGAGTATCACTGCGGATGCGGCGGGCGAGACCCTTTCCTATGAATTCTGTAAAGCGGCTCTGACAGCCGTGGCGGAAGAAGCGGAGAGCTTCAGCTGTGACGGAGTCGAATATACTTCGGAGTTTGCCGGACACGGGGCCATGATCAAAAAGGACGCTTCCTCTTATGCCTTCGTGTCGGATATGAACTTTAATGCGGTGAATTCCGGGACAAAGCTGAGTACGGCATATAAGCTGGCGGCCCTTGAGGCTTTTGATGCCGGTGCGGAGAGCTTTACCTATCCCGATGCCGACGGAAGTGAAGTTACCTATATCATTCAGAATAAGAATGGCCAGTACCTGATCCGCAAAAATCAGGAGACCAAGGTCATCGATGATTATGCCTTCCCTTCGAAGGAGCATGTCTTTGGTACCGACGGTAACGGCATGGATCTGCTGGCAAGACTGATGTACGGCGGACGTATCTCGCTGCTCATCGGTTTTGTGGTCATTGCCATCGAGGTGGTGATCGGTACCATCGTCGGAGGTATCGCCGGTTTCTTCGGCGGAGCAACGGATAATCTGCTGATGCGTCTGGTGGACGTGATCTACTGTATCCCGTCCCTGCCGCTTTTCCTGATCCTGGGTTCCATCATGGATTACTATCAGGCGCCGCCTACGGCCCGTATCTATCTGCTGTGCGTGGTCATGGCTGTCATCGGCTGGGTGGGCATTGCCCGTATCGTGCGCGGACAGATCCTGTCCCTGAGGGAGCAGGAATTCATGATCGCCACGGAAGCCACGGGTATCAGCGTGCGCCGGCGTATCTTTAAACATCTCGTTCCCAACGTGATCCCGCAGCTCATCGTTTTCGCCAGCATGGGTCTGGGCGATGTTATCCTGACCGAGGCAACCTTAAGCTTCCTGGGTCTGGGCATCAAGTATCCTGCGGCTTCCTGGGGAAGCATCATCAACGCAGTAAATGATGTGAACGTGATGACAAACTATGTCTTCGTATGGCTGCCCGCGGGTATGTTCATCCTGCTCACGGTGCTGGCCTTCAACTTCATCGGCGACGGCCTGCGGGACGCCTTCGATCCCAAGATGAAAAGGTAGGCTGTAATATGGCTAAGGACGGGAATTATATCTCCGCAAAAGAATCGAGACGCATCTCCCGGGAGAACCGGAAGATCACCTCGGAGATCGAAAAGAAGCGGAAAAGAAAACATATACCCGAGAGCGAATATGTCACGCAGATGAAGGATCCCGACAACTGCGTGGAGTTTGATAATGTGCAGACCCACTACTTCACGGATATCGGTACCGTGAAGGCGGTGGACGGAGTCAGCTTTTCCGTGCCCAAGGGAAAGACCGTGGGCATCGTGGGAGAGAGCGGCTGCGGGAAATCCGTGACCAGTCTGTCCCTGATGCAGCTGGTACAGCGCCCCTCCGGCCAGACCGTGGGTGGCGAGATCCGTTTTGACAGCGGTGAAAAGGTCATCAATGTAGTAAACGCACCGGAAAAAGTGATGCGGGAGCTGCGCGGAAATCAGATGGCCATGATCTTCCAGGAACCCATGACCAGCTTAAATCCCGTGTTCCGTATCGGAGACCAGGTGGATGAAGAGATCGCACTGCACTTCCCCAAGTGGACGAAGGAGCAGGTGAAGGCGCGCTCCATCGAGATGCTGGGCATGGTGGGTATCGCCAATAAGGAAGGCGTGTATAAGATGTATCCCCACGAACTTTCCGGCGGTATGCGGCAGCGTGTCATGATCGCCATGGCTCTGTCCTGCGATCCCAAGCTCATCATCGCCGACGAGCCCACTACAGCTCTCGACGTTACCATACAGGCCCAGATCCTGGACCTGCTGAGAGAACTGAAGAGCCGCATCGGCTCCTCCATCATGCTCATCACCCATGACCTGGGTGTGGTGGCCGAGATGGCGGATCTGGTGGTGGTCATGTATGCCGGCCGTGTGGTGGAAAAAGGGACCGCCACGGAGATCTTCAAGGATCCCCGTCATCCCTATACCGTAGGCCTGATGAAGAGCAAGCCCGTGGTAGGCAAGCACGTGAAGCAGCTCTATTCCATCCCCGGCAATGTACCCAATCCCGTAGACATGCCGAACTACTGCTACTTCCGTGACCGCTGCGAACGCTGCACCGAGGAGTGCAAGGGGGCGTATCCTCCGATGGTGAAATTAACTGACACTCACTATGTGAGCTGTTATGATATCTAAATGAGGTTTGCGTATTAATATTCAATGCGAGATCCCTGCGCGAGCTGAGTCCGGGCATGAATGTCAGATGCGCAAACCGGAGTAAAATATTATGGAAAACGTTGTAGAAGTAAAAGATCTGAAAAAGTATTTTCCCATCAAGGGCGGATTCTTCGGCGGCGTCACCGGCTATGTGAAGGCGGTGGACGGCGTGAGCTTTTCGATCCCTGCCGGTACCACCATGGGCCTTGTGGGAGAGAGCGGCTGCGGTAAGTCCACCACAGGCCGTACCATACTGCGTCTGATCGAGAAAACCGACGGCAGCATCCTCTTTAAGGGGGAGGATGTGTCCGCCATGGATAAGAAAAAGCTCCGGGAGCTGCGTACGAAGATGCAGATCATCTTCCAGGATCCCTACTCCTCCCTTTCCCCCCGTCTGCCGGTGGGCGAGATCATAGGCGAGGCTGTGCGGGAGCACGGACTGGTGAGCAAAGAAGAGTATCAGGATTATATCACGCAGATCATGAAGGACTGCGGCCTGCAGTCCTATCATAAGGATCGTTATCCCCACGAGTTTTCCGGCGGTCAGAGACAGAGGATCTGTATCGCAAGGGCACTGGCCTTGAATCCGGATTTTGTGGTCTGTGACGAGCCGGTCAGTGCGCTGGATGTGTCGATCCAGGCGCAGATCATCAACCTGCTGTGGAAGCTGCAGGAGGATCGTAAGCTGACTTATCTGTTCATCTCCCATGATCTGTCGGTGGTGGAGCATATATCCGACAGCCTGGGAGTCATGTACCTCGGGAATATGGTGGAGACGGGAAAGACCAACGATATCTTTGCCGAGCCGCTGCATCCTTATACAAAGGCACTGTTTTCGGCTATACCCATGCCGGATCCCGAGATCAAAAGGGAGCGCATCATACTGGAGGGAGATATCCCTTCGCCGGCCAATCCGCCTGAGGGATGCAAGTTCCATACCCGCTGCAAGTACTGTATGGCCTGCTGTAAGGAGAAGGCGCCGGAGATGAAGGATATGGGGAACGGCCACTGCGTCTGCTGCCATCTGTACGATCGTTAAAAACTATCATACAGATGGCCGTAAAACTCGGGATTCGCAAGCTCACCCTCGCGATATGGCCGTTTTCTGTTTGCTGACATAATACATTTGTAAGATCGACAGGATCGATCATACAGTTGTACGCCGGCGGCGGACACATATTATAATATGATTTACAACGATCCATATAAAAATGACTACGACCACCGCCCCGTGAAAGATGAGAAGGGGCGGTTTAAGGATGAGTTCTATTATACGGGCGAGCGGACGGAGCTGGGACTGGATGAAGCGCAGAAGAAGAAGGCTTCGCGAAGGAAGCTCCTTACGGCAGTTGTTCTGCTGGCCGCCACGGTCCTGCCGGGACTGCCGGAGCATCCCGCTTCCAGAGTGCTGTGGGTGACACTGCCCTGGGTCATCTGCTTTCTTCCCGCAGGGTTCTTTCTGATGGGAGCCGTGGAATATGCTTCGAACGGGCTGGCCCTGAGTCGCAGGGAGTACGATCATAGCGTAAAAAGAATGCATCGTTCCACCGTGGGACTGCTGATCCTGGGCGTGCTGAACATGATACTGGCTGCTGTATATACGGTTTTACACTTTGATGTGACGGAATTATTATATATAGCTTCCTTTATCCCTGTGACGGGAATCTGTTTTCTGCGGAGAAAAGAATGAAGAAACTGCTGCAAGTGAGTTTTATATGTGCACTTATTCTCTGTGGCTGCGGCTCCAAACCCGCTGTTTCCGGCAATGATACTCCTGTAGTGCAGACAAAGCCCCAGGCGACGGTCACGCCCGCACCTACTGCGGCACCGGAGCCTTATGTGATCGCCTGTGATGAATTCGGCGGTAATTTCGATCCGCTGTATGCCGGGACTTCTTCGGAGAGGGAGATCGCTTCCCTGCTCAATGCCTCATTATATGACATTTCGGACAGAACGGAGAGCACAGCTGCCGACGGCACTGTCTCTTATGAGTTTACCCTTCATGAGGGAGTGAAGTTTTCGGATGGGGAAAGCGTAAGCCCTGAAGATGTGATCTTTACCTTCTATCTGCTCAGTGATCCCGCTTATCGCGGCAGCAACGCATTCTGCAGTCTTCCCGTCAAGGGTATGGATGAGTACCGGGTGGATTCCCGCAGCCTTCTGGAACTGCTTCTGGCTGCCGGGGCCGAGAACACACAGTTCGGTTATTTCACCGAGGAACAGCAGACGAGATTTTTCGAGACGGATCTGCCGAAGGCAGGTGCGGACTTTGCACAGAGTATCGCGGATTACTGTATCGCAAACGATATCATCACCGAGATCGACAGTATCGATTCCTGCCCCATAGCCAATGCCATGGTGAACTGGGGCTATGGCCTGCTTTCCGCGGACGGATCGGTGACAGGGCAGCAGAGCGGTTCCGTGTGGACCATGCAGGGCAGCGCCGTGCCTTCCGCCCGGGATTTTTACGAAGAAATGCTGGCAGCCTATAAGGGCGATGTGGAAAAGATGGCCGAGAAAGAGAAGGCGGATAAGGAGCTGACGGATTTCATACCCGAAGAATATAAGCGTACCGTGGGTGCCGGGATCTCGGCTGCAAAGATCGCGGGCGTGGAACTGAGTGAGAGCGGGAGCGTGAAGCTGACCCTGGCGTCTGCGGACGATCGGGCGGAAGAGCTTATGAACGTGCCGGTGCTTCCCCTGCATTATTACGGTGATCCGGACTACTTTGATCCCGCGAAGAATCATTTCGGCATACATAAGGGAGAACTGGGAGCCGTAGAGGCTTTGACTTCCGCTCCTCTCGGAGCCGGAGCATATGTACTGGCTTCCTCGGATGAAGAAAGCGTTCGTCTGGAAGGGAATCCCGAATACTACGGGGAAACGCCGGAAAAAGAAGTGCTGGTGTATAAAGCTGTACCCACGGAGCAGCGGGCAGCAGCCATCTCGGCGGGAGTGGTGGATGAGGCACTTATGCCTGCAACCAAGGAATTGCTGGAGAATCCTCCCGAAGGCGCAACGCTCAGTCTGGAGGATATGGATGCATATGATTACATAGGCTTTTCCGCAGAGCGTTTTGCTATCAGCGGAAACTCCGCCAGTGAGGAATCCAGAGCGCTCCGAAAAGCCATTGCCACTGTGATGAGTGTATACCGGGAAGAGGCTGTGGAGGCCTATTACGGAGAGGCGGCGGTGCTCATAGATTATCCCGTGGCTGCGGACGGACGGGATCGTATTCCTGCGGATGATCCCGCATATGAGACAGCTTTTGATCGTGATGTGAAAGGTACACCCATTTATAATGAAGGGATGACACAGCAGCAAAAAGAAGCAGCGGCGCTGAAGGCGGCTGCGGGCTTCCTGGAAGCAGCCGGTTTTACTTTTGAAGAAGGTGTCATCACCGGGGCACCCAAGGGTGCGAAGCTTTCCTATGAAGTAATGCTCATCGGCGGAGGTGTGGGAGATGAAGTGTCCTTCCAGATCGTGGCGGATGCGGCAGAGGCGCTGGCAGGCATAGGTCTGGAACTCACCATAAGGGATATCAGTGACCCGGCGGCTCTGGCGTATGCCCTGGAGGGAGGTCATGCCGAGATCTGGTGCGGCAGCTGGGAAGAAGGGACCATCCCCGAGCTGATGAAGTACTATTATTCCGAGTGCCGCAATGCCAATATGCACAGGATCTTTGATGACGAGCTGGACGAACTGATCCGCGCCGAGGCGGCTGAGAAGGATCCCGGGAAAAAAGACAGCCTGTACCGTCAGGTTCTGGATGTTCTCATGGACGAAGCGGTGGTGCTCCCGGTAGACCGCAGACAGGCGGCGAGGCTTACAAGATAAGTTCTTGACAAATACGGAAGTCATGCCTATACTTTGTTTAGCTTTACAGCGACATTGCCAAGGAGGATATCATGTTAGACAAGATCATCGAACTGATCCGGGAACAGTTGCATATCTCGGAAAATGTGCCCATTACGGAAGAAACATCTTTTCAGCAGGATCTGCGGGCCGATTCCTTTGAACTGATGGAGCTGATCATGGCTGTGGAAGAGGAGTACGGTATCAAGATCGAGGACGACGATCTGGAAAACCTGCAGACCGTGGGAGACGTGATGGAATACATCAGGGGTCAGGGTATCGATATTGAGTAAGCGTATTTTTTGGGCGTAGTACCTGAAATCTCCCTGTTATCAGGGAGATTTTTCACTGTATGGGGATCTGCTCCGATTTTTCCGTGCAGTATCATATGGGGGGAATATGTATAATCCGGAACGCATAATGACAAACCGCCTGGATCGAGGATATCAGCGCTTTCAGGGGGAATTTGAAGAGGCCGCACTGCGCGTGCTGCGCAGCGGCTACTATATACTGGGGGAAGAACTGGAGCAGTTTGAGGAAAGCTTTGCCCGTTATATCGGTGTGCGTCACTGCCTGGGAGTGGGAAACGGCCTGGATGCCCTGCGCCTGGCCTGTATGGCTCTGGATATAGGGCCCGGAGATGAGGTGATCGTGCCGGCCAATACTTTTTTTGCCAGTGCCCTGGCCGTGACACAGGCAGGCGGGACACCGGTCTTTGCCGAGCCGGACGAGTATTACTGCCTGGATCCGGAAGAGATCGAAAAACGCTGCACGGAGCATACAAAAGCCGTGATGGTGGTGCATCTGTACGGTCAGACCGCCCGGATGGATGCCATTTCGGAGATATGTAAAAGGAAGGGACTGCGCATCATCGAGGACTGTGCCCAGTCCCACGGTGCGAATTACATGGGCCGCGTCAGCGGCAGCATCGGCGATCTGGGCTGTTTTTCCTTTTATCCTTCCAAAAACCTGGGAGCCTTCGGCGACGGGGGAGCGGTGGTAACAAATGATGACGATCTGGCGGCACGGATCAGATGCCTGCGTAATTACGGCAGCAGCAAACGCTATTATTATGATGAATGCGGTATCAATTCCCGGCTGGATGAATTGCAGGCGGCTTTGCTCAGTGTAAGACTTAAGCATATGGGTGAACTGAACCGTGAGCGCAAGGCTTCTGCGGCAGCCTATGATAAAGGCATCCAGAATGAGAAGATCATCAAGCCGGCGGTATGTCTGGGGGCGGAACACGTGTATCACCAGTATGTACTGAGGACCCAGGAAAGGGACCGGCTCATAGGACATTTAAAGATACGGGGCATCGATACCATCATCCATTATCCGGTGCCCTGCCATCTTACGGATGCTTACGCGTCCCTGGGGTACAAGCCAGGAAGTCTGCCCGTAACGGAGAAGTATGCCGCAACGGTGCTTTCCATACCGATGTATAACGGTCTGAAAAAAACAGAGCAGCAAAGAGTCATTGAGGCCCTGAATGAATTTTGATGAGAAGATCCCCGCGCAGGTAAGGCGCATACTTAAGCGCCTGAAGGATGCGGGCTATGAGGCGTATATCGTAGGCGGCTGTGTGCGCGACCTTTTGCTGGGCAGGGATCCGGCAGACTGGGATATCACCACAAGCGCCCGCCCGGAGCAGGTGAAAGCCTGCTTTAAACGTACTTTGGATACGGGAATACAGCACGGTACTGTGAGTGTGCTGGAATACGAACAGGGAAAGCCCGTGACCTATGAGATAACGACCTACCGTATCGACGGGATCTATGAGGACGGGAGGCATCCGAAGCAGGTAGAGTTTACGGCCAGTCTTTCCGAGGATCTGCGCCGCAGGGATTTTACCATCAATGCCATGGCTTATGCCCCCGGAGAGGGACTGACCGATCTTTTCGGAGGCCGGGAAGACCTTGAAAAGCGGCGGATCCGGGCAGTCGGGGATCCGGAGGAACGTTTTTCCGAAGATGCCCTGCGCATGATGCGGGCCATACGCTTTTCCGCACAGCTGGATGCGGAGGTGGAGGGGCAGACGGGAGCGGCTATCCTTAAGCTGGCGCCCACATTGGAAAAGGTCAGCGCCGAACGTATACGCGTGGAGCTGGAAAAGCTCCTGCTCAGCGATCATCCCGGACGCTTCCGGCAGTTTTACGAAAGCGGACTGACGAAGGTCTTTCTGCCGGAATGGGATCCCTGTATGGATACGAGTCAGGAGAACCCTCATCATTGTTATAATGTAGGGGAACACATACTGCATTCGCTGGAAAGTATCGATACGGAAGCCCTGCGGATGGAGTGCGGAGAGGAAGGTTATCTTCGTTCCCTGCGCATCCTGCGGCTTACCATGCTGCTCCATGATATTGCGAAGCCCCGTTTCAAGAAGATCGATGAGGCGGGCATCGCCCATTTCCACGGTCATCCGGAAGCCGGAGCGCAGATGGCGGAAGAGATACTTAAGCGCCTTAAGTACGATAATGATACGGTGCACAGCGTAAAACAGCTGGTGCTGCACCATGAGGAACGCTTTCCCGCGGAAGAGCGGGCTTTGCGCCGGGCCATGAGCCGCATAGGGGAGGAGTATTTCCCTGTTTATTTCCGTATGCAGGAAGCGGACTGTCTGGCCCAGAGCAGCTACATGCGGGAGGAAAAACTGGAACGCCTCCGCAAGCTTCGGATACTGTGTGATAAGATAAAGAAGGAAAAGCAGCCTCTTTCCGTAAAGGATCTGGCTCTTGGCGGTGCGGATCTCCGGGAAGCCGGGGTAAAACCGGGACCGGGTATGGGAGCTATCCTTAAGGAGATGCTGGAGGATGTGATCGATGAACCGGAGCATAATACCAGGGAGTATCTGCTGAAGCATTATGTTTATGAGCGTAAGGAAGCATAAGAATATCACGGCGCTGGTGCTGATCCTTCTGCTGCTGGCGGGCTGTACGCCCTCCGGTCAGAAGAGCAGTTCCGTGAATCATCTGGATACGGGCTTTGTACCGGCTATTCCCGGTAACTATGATTCCCGGGACACGGCGCTTCTGGTGAGCAAGGATGAAGCCGGCCATAAGCTGCGCTTTTATAATCTGGAGGTGGGGAAATTCTATACCCTGGAGTATGACGGGGCTACGGTACTGGAAGATAAGTATGCCCAGGCGCTTTCCCTGGCCCAGGTAGAGCTGGGGACCCTGGTGGACATCAGCTTTATGCGGGAGCGCAAGCGGCTGAACAGCCTGCAGCTTTCCGGTGAGGCCTTCCGTTTTACCGGGGTAAAGGATCTGCTGATTTCCGAAAGTCTGCCTGCGGTATTCCTGATGGGAGAGAATTATACCATTGCACAGAAGGCACTGGTGCTGACCCCGGAAGGGCCCGGTGAACTGGAAGATATCAATGCCGTGGACGAGCTGGCAGTGGTCGGCGTGGGACACACGATATACGGCCTGACGGTGGAGAGAGGCCACGGCTATCTGAGGCTGGAAAACGCGGAGCATTTTGCGGGAGGTTTTATCCAGATCGGGGAAAAGCTGGTGTACCAGATCAGTGAGGGTGCGCTGCTGGCGGTCCCGGAGGGAGTATTCGAGATAACCGTGTCCAATAAGGGCAGTGTGGGAACGGAAGTCATCACGGTCGCCCGGGGAGAGGAAGTGGCGGTGGATGCCTCAAAATGGGTATCGGCTCCGCAGTACGGCGGCATACTCTTCATCACACAGCCTGCCGAACTGAGTATCTTTATCGACGGGGAGGCCGTGGATATAAGTAAGGAAGTGACGCTGCCTTACGGTATACATCAGATGGTGGCGAAAGCTGCAGGCTACGAATCCTTAAGCCGCTATATACGGGTGAGTTCCACCCTGGCCAAGCTGTCCGTGACACTGACTCCGCTCAGCGCTTCGGAAAATTCAGCTTCGGGGAATGGGGCCGCGACAAATACCCCCACACCTACGGCTTCGCAGAACAGTCCCTCCGGAAATTCGGCCTCCCAGGACAGCGCTTCCCGGAATACGGCCTCGGAGAATGCAGGGGAAACGCCTACACCTACCGTTACGCCTACAGCTGCCGAAACGCCGTCGGCTACTCCCACGCCGACGCCGGAGACTACGCCCACAGCGACTCCTACGCCTACGGCGGGAGCAGATGAGGGCTATAAGGTGGAGATCCTTTCCCCGGAGGGGGTGGAGGTCTACAAAGACGGGACCTATCTGGGGATAAGCCCCTTAAGCTTTAAAAAGACTCCGGGAACGGCCACCATCACCCTGCGCAAGGAGGGGTATCACACCCGCAGCTATACCATATTAATGGAAGATGACGGTGCGGATTCTTCTTACAGCTTCCCGGAATTACTTGCGATAGAATAAGTATATCAAACTGCACGGATTATAGGTCCATACCCGAAGAAATGATAAAAGTCGCCTTTTTTCTTGAAAAGAGGGCGGCTTTGTTCTATAATTTCACCGATACCCATTTTTTTAACTTAATACATTTCAAGGAGGGTCAAATGAAACGCAGAAGAGTATTATCCATGCTCATGACAGCGGTACTCACTTTTTCCACCGTTCTGCCCCAGACGGTAGTTGCGGCGGATGAAGATGACTATGTGCTCGAGGCCGTGAGTGAAGACGAGGAAGCTGCCGATGAGGCAGAAGATGAGATCCCTGCAGAAGAGCTTGAAGCTGTACCGGAGAAGGAGTTGCCTTACGGTCTGAATGGCATGCCGGAGAGCTTCAGCCTGGATGCCACGGATCTGGAGATGAAGGCGGGACTTCGTGTACATGATTCCCTGGCCGAACTGGTAAAAATGACCGAAGGCGTTGATTATGAAGAAGGCACCGTTATCTGCCTGGCGGACAGCGAGGAAGAGGCTCTGACGATCGCAGAAGCTTATGATTCCGAACTGATCAACTATGCCCAGGGTGTTGCCAAACTGAAACTGCCCGCAACCCTTACCGTGGCACAGGCACTGAGTGTTGCCCAGGACCCGGCTTATCGTGTACCTGTGGTAGAACCTAACTATATTGTCCGGATAGATGATCAGAATATGGAAGAAAGCCTTATACCGGACGAAGGTATTGAAGCTGCCATAGCCGCGAAGAAGAGCTCTGAGGGTTCTTCCATCGGCTGGGAAGACTGGGTACAGGGAAAGAACGGTGTCCCGGCCCTCTTAAGCAATCCGGATACCTATATCCAGGATCCCGCATCGGAATCCTATCAGTGGATGCATGATATGATCGGCACCTGGAGTGCCTGGTCCAGCACCATGGGCAAAGAGGATATCACTGTGGCCGTTATCGATTCCGGTGTTCTGGCAACTCATCCCGATCTTCAGGGGAGAGTCGAGCAGGTCCAGGTAAACGATATCCGGCCTGACAGCTATGTGATGAGTCACGGTACCCATGTGGCAGGCATCATCGGTGCGACCGCGGATAACGGGATCGGCGTGGCCGGTATTGCTCCGAAGGTAAAGATCCTTTCGCTCAATATTTTCAAAGGGGAATATTGCTATACGGAAGATGAAGTCCGTGCTATGAACATCTGTATCGAAAGGAATGTTCCCGTTGCAAACATGAGCATCGGCGGATTCGGATACAGTTCCTTAATGGATGAAGCGACGCAGAAAGCTGCAGCGGCCGGCTGCTCGATCATCGTAGCTATGGGAAATGAAAACGCCATCGCAAAGGCATATCCTGCTGCGTACAAGGCTACGATCGCCGTGGCGGCCATTAATCCTGCCGGAAAGCGTTCCAACTTCTCCAATATGGGGAAATGGTGCGACATCGCGGCTCCCGGAACCCTGATCATGAGCTGTGTAAACCCCAAGGCTGCAATGTATGAAGAGGAAGATAAAGACATTGCGGATGAGAGCGGCTATTATGCCCTCTATGACGGTACTTCCATGGCCTGCCCTGTTGTTGCCGGTGTGGCTGCCCTGTACATGAGCCAGTTTGGCGTAAAGAAACCCGAGGAGATGCGTAAGCTGCTGCAGAACAATGCTACCAAGACTTCTTCCAAGCAGATCGGCAAGATCGTAAATGTCGGAAAGATGTTCAGCGCAGGCGGTGCTAAAGCCAAGGCGGTTCAGAGCGAGGATAAGATGAGCTTCAGCTTCACCCTTCAGGGTGCGGACGAAGGTGCTTATATCGTATATACTACTGACGGAACGGATCCTGCGCTGGTAGACGGTCAGATCGTAAGAGGTCAGATCTACGAAGGTAGTGTAGACCTTAAGGATGCTGAAGGCTATGTCATCGTGAAGTCTCTGGTTGTTACGGCAGCCGGTGGTGTTGGTGAAGTGGAAATGACCACCCTGAAGCTTCCCGGGACAAAGACAGAGGATAAAGCAGCGAAGAAGGGCAAAGGCAGTGTTTCGGTGAGCGAAGTTGACACCAATGGTCGCCTTGTTAACGGGAAGGTTCAGATCTATACCGTGAATGTTCCTTCCACGTCTTACGATGACACGATCATCACCCTGCAGGCACCGGTGAGCGCCAACTGGACCAGCTCCAAGTCCAAGGTGGCCGAGGTACTGACCGCCAGCGGTGAGACCACCGTGATCCGTGCCCTGAAGACCGGAAGCACCAATATCACCTGCAAGACCCCCGACGGTGCCAAGACCGTGATCAAGCTGAAGGTCATCGTTCCTGCCTCCAGTCTGCAGATCGGAGGGGATAGAGACTGCGGATACATTGCCATCGGCAAGAGTAAAAAGATCGATGTTGTGTTAGGTGCGACTTACGGAAAGCCGACCGTAAAGAAGCTGGAGTGGGATTATATTGTTGATGAAAGCCCGGAGATCACGTCTAAATTACAGGCTGCAAAAGCTGTTAAGATCAGCAGCAAGGGTAAAGTGAGCATCAATAAGAAGAAATGGGCGGCTGTCATGGGGAACTATGGACTGGAAGACGTTTCTGTGATGTATGTATACGCCATGACTACGGACGGTACGGAACTGGTCGCTTATACCACTTTGGGTGTGCACAGGGCTCCGTCGATCTTTACCACATATGATCCGTCTAAAGACAGAACGGGAATTAAGATCTATGAAGGATCTAAGCTTTACTGGTTCAACAAGGACGGTGAAGGACAGGATGGATACGTATACATTGCCATTGATAGTTACACTCGCAGAAAGATAGATGTGGAGATCACCAACAGCAATCCGGATCTGGTCGGGGTTATACCTGTAGGTATTGCTGGCGATGCAAGTGGTCCATATATTATTCCGGTAAAAGGTCAGAATGTATACGTCTACGCAATCAATATCGTCCCGGGAAACGCCGAGCCGGGCCAGACCGGAAGTGCCAAAGTTACGGTCAAGCTTAAGGACGGAAGCAATAAGAAGGTTTCGTTTACGGTTAAGATAAAGTAAAGCAATATATGTGAATCACCTTGTGGAAACCGGTGGCATATGCCGCCGGTTTCTGTTATAATGATAAACAGGAGTTTATTCTGTAAAAATCTTCCCGGGACGAAAACCGGAGATGATATCGGAGGGTATGTCATGAAAAAAGTATTATCCCGCGGCGGTGCAGTTTTATTGCTGAGCCTGACTTTGGCAGCCTGCGGAAACGGAGAGGAGGATCCTGCAGTGAATAAAAGGGATACGGCGGAGTTGTCCGTGGCGATAGACGGGGGAGGAAAGCTGAACTCCGGTGCGGTGGAGGGCAGGGAACTGATAGCCCTGACCGATTCGGAGGAAGAGGCACAGCTCATTGCGGATCAGTACGGGATCACACTGGTGGTCTACGCGCAGGGGGTTGCAACCTTCCATACCGAGGAAGACCCCCAGGAGGTCATAAAACGCGGAGAAGAAAATGACCTGCCGAAGCTGTATCTGAACACGACCCATGAGCTGATCGAGTGAGTTTATGTATTGTTGATGAAGGAGGAAAGGATATCATGAAAAGAAAAGGATCACTGACCGCTGTATTGGCTCTGCTTCTGGCTTTTACGACGATCTTTAATCATGCTGTGCCGGTACGCGCCGGGGATGCGGAGAGTGAAGAAAGCGTTTCCGTTTACGAAACGGAGAATGAAGAGGCGGTCATTGATGCGGCTTCCGATGAGGATGCTCCCGGAACGGAGCTTGCGGCCTACGATGAGGAAAATGAAGGCGCGGATGAGGAAAACCCCGATGTATCGGAGGAGTCCGTGATCGATCCTGAAGAGGATCCGGATGTGGACAGCCCGGAGGAAGCAGCAGTCGGGGCCGGCAGTACCGATCCTTCGTCTCCTACACCGATCGGCGTGAACCAGACCATAACGGATCATCTTTCAAGCGGTGAAAACACCAGATATTACAGCTTTTCCCTGACTGCCGCGGGATGTGTATACATGACTTTCGGCCATGAATATGCGGAAACGACAAATAAATGGGAAGTAAAGCTTTACAGGGACAGGGGCTATAACAATTCAGATGACACGATCGCGGAATATTCGTACAGAGGAGTTGATCTGGAGGAAGTCACGGAAGGTAAGGTAGGACTGCCTGCCGGCACTTATGGGATGAGCATAACCGCATCCACCATCAAGCTGAATGATGTGGATTATCGTTTCAGCTTTTCTTATACCGCAACGGATGACTGGGAGGAAGAGCCGGACAGTGCGATAAGAGCAAAGAGTATCAGCAGCGGTAAGTATTATTATGGTGTCACTACCTTGTATGATACGGATTATTATTATTTTGATGTTGAAGAGGCGGGAAAAGTAAGCATATACTTTTCACATGATGTAACGGAAGGCAGCAGTAAGCTGTGGGAACTGAAGATCTATAATGAACACGGATACCATGCGGAAAATGAAGTGGCGGTATTTAAGTATACCGGGACGGAACGGAAAGAGGTCTGTGATAAAGTGAGCCTGGAGCCCGGAAGATATTATATAGGGATCAGAGGTCTGACCTATACAAAACTGAAAAAGGTGGTGTATAAGTTCAAGTTCCAGATCGCCGGGGATACCGGTTCCACCGGAAAGGCGGTGATGGACGGGACGACTGCCGTTTCCTCCCTGAAGAAAGCCTTTGCCATGATGAAGGATAAGGATCATGACTACGTGATCAGCCTTCAGACGGATATGCTCGGGGAAAAGAACCTGAAGATACCCAAGAGCGCAAGATCCGTAACGATACTCGGGAACGGACATATGATCCTGATCAAAGGCGGAAGCATCACAGCCAATACCCGGCTGATCCTGGAAAATGTCCGGATCCGGACGGAGAATAAAAAAGGTGCACTGACGAAGCTTACGATCAATGCAAAATGCGGACTGGGTGTAAACATTGTCAATTTTGAGACTAAAAGCACGAATGTAAAAGTAAAAGGGGCGTTTGATGTCAATTCGACATTTGCTGCCGAGACGATCACGGCACAGGATCTTAACCTGAATCCCATGGGAAGCATCTGGCTTGGGGCGAACCATAAACTTACGGTAAAGAACCTCCTGAACGGGGCGGGGGGAAACATCCGCCTGATGGAAGGCTTTAACAAGCCCGTCAGCCTGGGCGGAACGGTGACGGGAAGTGTTAATCTGGTGGGTGAGTCCCAGCCGGACGGAAAGCAGATCCTTTCGGCCAAGACCAAAAAACTCAGTCCTGAGCTTTTGAAGGGCTCCTTCCGGGTCGAGGGGATCACATCCAATACCATACCCAGCAGTCTGTACTATTACAGCGGCGGGAAGGCAGCGGTCTTCGGAGAGGCCATCGGCTATAACGGACAGCTGTACGGTCTGTGGAAGGATGCGGTAGCCCAGATGAATCTGGACAGGAAGGCAGGGATGACGCAGTTTATCGTGGATCTGTACGGAGATGTGCGTATCATGGGAGCCTTCAAGATGCCTTCCAAAGGTTATGAGAGCATCCGTATCGGCGGAAACGGCCATACGGTGACATTTACCGGAAATATAAAGCTTACCGGAGACACGCTGATCGAAAATGCGGTCCTCCGTAAGGTAGATAAAAAGGGCAATCCGGCAGCCGGAAAGATCATTCGCGGAAAATATACCTACGTCGGTCCGGAGATCAACTGAGAAAGGAGTATTAAATGAAGAAAAGAAAACTTTTGTCACTGATCCTTTCCTTCATCCTTTGCTTCGGATATCTTGCTCCGGAGTATGTGCTTGCCGCACCGGAGGATGAGGAAGTCCTTGTGGAGGAAGAGGCGGAAACCGAAGAGGAAGCTGCTCCGGATGCCGAGGCGCCTACGGAGGACAGTTCCATCGATTACAGTGATGTGGAAAGCCTGGCCTACGGCAGCAGTGCCGAGCCTGTAGAGGGGGTAAGCTATCTTCCGGCAAGTGTCCTTTCCTCATTTCATGAAGAGGAGCTGGAAGCCTATGTGTCTTTCTGCGATGATGCTGCTGTGCTGATGCAGGACCCGGAGATAGAGAATTACGTTATCTATACGGATGAAAAGGGAAGACTGTGTTTCAGCTTTGATGTGTCCGCGAAAGTCATTGACGGAGGGCTGAGGACAGAGCCCGGCCTTATGCCTCTTTCCGATCCGGAGACGGAGCCGGTTACGGAGGATTTTGAGATCTTTGATGCGGAAGATCCGGATGCCGCCGGAGGGGACCCGGAAGTTCCGGCAGCCTATAATATGGACCTGGTAGAACCTGCGGAAATAGAGGAGATCGAGGGATATGAGGATACGGATCTTCAGGCGGAGCTTACGGAGGAATACGGTGATCTGATCGAGGCAGACGGACTGTTTTTGAGTGATACAAAGAACTGGTTTTATGATCAGCTGGGTAGCACGGCCCGTAAGTACTACGATAAGGCCTATAACAGCATGGTTAAGGGAGGTTCTACCGGTTATTCCTACAGCACAAAGACCTATGCTTTCAACTGGACGGATCATTGTAATGCGATCTCGGCAGTGTGGGACACCTATCCCGGTAAATTCGGCTGGTTCTCATATGCGGGCAGCCTGCATGCTCACGGCAGATATGATTACGGTTCCCGTTCCTATACCTATCAGATCACCCTGCCCAAGTCAAAGTATTACAGCAGCAGCCTGAATAAAAAGGCAAATAAGAAGGTAGACGAGCTGGTAAAGAATGCATACAGCTATGCGTCAGAGCTGTATCCCGATGCTCCTGCCTACGGTATCGTGAGCTATTTTGACCGTTGGATCTGTGAGAACAACTATTATGAATACGCGGGCGTTGCCGAGTCTGCGAAGGATAAAAAGACAAAAGTATACTATTACTGTCACAGGCAGTACGGCATACTCCTGATGGGATATGGTGTGTGTGAGAGTTATGCACTGGCCATGGCCTGCCTCTGCGATAAGGCGGGGATCCCCAATATCTATGTCACCGGAGATACACCGGGAGGCGGACATGCCTGGAATTACATACAGATGCCGGACGGGCAGTTTTACATGCTGGACAGCACCTGGGATGATGCGGGAGCCAGTTCGGATCAGATTTATTTCCTGATCCCCGACGACAGCAGCCATGACCCCGTCGGAAACCTGTTCAAGGGCTGCAAAAAATTCAGCTTCCCCAGCACCGCGGGCAGCCGCTATTACCGTACGGCCGAGCAGATCAGCCTCCCCCTGGTGGCGGTACAGAAAGGGAAGAAGAAACAGCTGGAGCTTTCCGGCACCCATGCCAAAATGATCACCACGGACTGGGCCAGCAGCGACAGCTATGTAGCGAAGGTCAATAAGAACGGAAAGCTGAGTGCCAGAAAGACCGGCGTTTCCACCATCAGCTGCCGCCTGGGCGGGCTCAGTATCGCAGGAACCGTGGTGGTTTATCAGATATCGAAGCTGAACTTTGAGAACAACGGGAAGAAGAGCCTTTCCGACAGTCTGTCGGTCTCCGACACCGGCAGCTACAGCATCCTGGTAAACCAGAACGGCGAGGTATTTAGCGCTTCCGAGCTGATGCGAGCGGGTGTTGCGGAGCCGAAGATCACATTCAGCAAGAAGAATATCGTGAGTGTGAGCGCTACGGTGGAGGGCGATCAGATACGGCTTAATGTGAGAGCTCTGAAGAAGGGAAAGACCACCGTGAAAGTCAAATTCGGAGGCAAAACGGCGAAGCTCACACTGAAAGTGAATTAGTCTTCGGGTATTGACAAAAGTGCGAAAAACGGCTATAAATATGCATGTAGCTTTTTTCAGAAAAAAAGCAAAAACACATTGTAGGAGGATTTTGAAAGATGAACAAGACAGAATTAGTTGCAGCGATCGCAGATAAGGCCGGCCTTTCCAAGAAGGATGCTGAAGCAGTGATCTCGGCTTTCACCGACACCGTTACCAAGGAGCTCAAGAAGGGCGGCAAGGTTCAGCTGGTAGGTTTCGGAACTTTTGAGGTTACCAAGAGAAGTGCTCGTACGGGCCGTAACCCTCAGACCGGCGCTACCATGAAGATCGCCGCTTCCAAGGCACCCAAGTTCAAGGCAGGTAAGGCTTTCAAGGATGCGATCGGCTAAGAACAGCTGAAACTGTTGATATAAGGGGTGTGCGCGGCACACCCCTTTTTATTACACAAAGCCCGCAAGTGAACGGGCAAAGAGCATTTCCTGTATGATAGGAGAAGGATCATGCGATTGGATAAATACCTTAAGGTTTCCAGAGTGATAAAGAGAAGGACTGTGGCCAACGAGGCCTGCGATGCGGGACGGGTCATGATCAATGACAAAGTAGCAAGGGCTTCGGCGGAGGTAAAGGCAGGGGATGTGATCACGGTCTCCTTCGGTAACCGGGAAATGAAGTTCAGGGTGCTGAATGTGAGCGAGACCGTACGTAAGGAAGAAGCTGAAGGAATGTACGAACTGTTATAGTTGTATAGTTGACATAACATAGGATTTGTCTTATAGTAGACGTGTATGGCGAAAAAAGTCGTAGCATTTCGAAAAGTGAAGAAGAAAGGCCGCCTGGGGCTGTTCATGGTGCTCCTGACACTGGGGGTCTTTGTTTCCATGTTTGTATATAACGGCAGAGAGCTTCGCAGACAGAAGGAAGAGCTGACGGAAGAAACGCAGGAACTGGAGAAGGAGCTGGAAGCCGAGAAGGAACGCAGCGAGGAACTGAAATCCTTTGAAACCTATACGCATACGAAACGCTATGCGGAAGAGGTGGCAAAGGAGAAGCTGGGATATGTCTACGAGGGCGAGATCATTTTCCAGAAGGATCAGTAGGAAATGGACTTAAAGCAACTCGTGGAAGAGCAGATCCGGGCGCAGGGTTGGATCCGGCCGGGAGATACCGTTTTATGCGGCGTCTCCGGAGGAGCCGATTCCCTGTGTCTTTTTCATTTGCTCAGCGCATACAAGGGAGAGCACAGCTTTGCCGTCATGCATGTGCACCATCATCTGCGGGACTCTGCGGACGGGGATGAGGCTTTTGTGCGGGAGCTTTGTAAGCGCTGCGCTGTGACATATTACCGGGCGGATGTATATCTGGAGCCCGGGGCATCCGAGGAAGCGGCCAGGAAGGCCCGTTATGCGGCTTTCCGGGATAAGCTGCGTGAGCTGCAGCCGGATCCCGCCCACCGGAAGCTGGCGGTGGCGCATACCATGGACGATGATGCCGAAACGGTACTCTTCCGTCTGTTCCGCGGCAGCGGGCTGAAGGGACTGGGAGGCATACGCGCCCTGCAGCCCATGGAGGATTATACCATCTTCCGTCCCCTGCTTTCCGTATCCCGGCTTCAGATCGAGGAATATCTGAACGAAAAGGGTTTTCGCTGGTGCAGTGACGAAACGAATGCGGGTGACAGCTATGCGCGTAACCGTATCCGTCATCACATCCTGCGCACGGCGGCAGAAAGCGTAAATCCCAGGGCGGCAGAGCATATCCATGGGGCAGCGGAACAGCTGAAGCTGGCAGAGGATTACCTGGAGGATCAGGCGGAGGCCTGCTTTGCTTCCTGCACGGAGGATCTGCCGGACGGTGTGCATATCGACAGAAAGGCATTTCTGGCCCTGCATCCCTATATGCAGAGGCGTCTGGCCCTGACAGCCATGCAAAAGGTAAGCGGAAGAGAAGGAGACTTTTCCGCAGATCATGTGCTGCTTTTCTGCGGCCTTTTTTCTCTCCCTACCGGGAAGATGCTGGATCTGCCCGGAGGGCTTCATGCGACACGCAGCCGGACGGCCGTGGAACTCTTGCGCAAATCCTGAAATCAGTATATAATACCCTCCCGGAGGTTTAGTAATGAGAAGACAGTCTAATTTCAGTTTTGTTTTTCTTCTGATCATCCTGCTCCTGGCAGCGGCGATCTGGGTCAGCTTTGCCACCAGGCGGGAGAATACCTATACCCGTGATGATTTTGAGAAGAGTGTACAGGATGGAGTCGTGGTGAGCATCCGCATCGAGCAGAATAAGGAAGTGCCCACCGGTACGGTCTATGTTACGACAAAGGATTACAACGAGCGCCACTTCAATGTGACGGACGTGCGCGAGATCGAGAAATATGCCATCCAGAAGGATATCCCGGTGCGCATAGAAGATGTGCCCCAGGATAACTGGTTCCTCATGTATGTGCTGCCCAGTCTTCTGGTACTGGTGGTGTTTGTTTTTTTCTACAGCACCATGATGAACAATCAGGCCGGCGGCGGGATGAGTGCCCGGATGATGAACTTCGGGCGCAGCCGGGCACAGATGGTGGAGGATCCCAAGGTCAGCTTTGCCGATGTGGCAGGCCTTAAGGAGGAGAAAGACGACCTGGATGAAGTGGTGGACTTTCTGAAGGATCCGGGCAAGTATACGAAGATGGGAGCACGTATCCCCAAGGGCATCCTGCTGGAGGGACGCCCGGGTACCGGTAAGACGCTGCTGGCCAAGGCTATAGCCGGGGAAGCAAAGGTGCCCTTCTTCTTTATCTCCGGTTCGGATTTTGTGGAGATGTTCGTAGGTGTGGGCGCCAGTCGTGTACGCGACCTTTTCGAAGAGGCCAAGAAGAACTCTCCCTGCATCGTATTTATCGACGAGATCGATGCGGTGGCAAGACGCCGCGGAGCAGGCATGGGCGGCGGTCACGACGAACGTGAGCAGACCCTGAACCAGCTCCTGGTGGAGATGGACGGCTTTGAGGCCAACGAAGGCATCATCGTGATGGCGGCTACCAACCGGGTGGATATCCTGGATCCCGCCATACTGCGTCCCGGCCGATTTGACCGGAAGATCACCGTGAGCGTGCCCGATGTACAGGGCCGCGAGGAGATCCTGAAGATCCATTCCAAAAACAAGCCCATGGCAGAGGATGTAGACTTAAAGTCACTGGCCCGTACCACTGCAGGCTTTACAGGCGCGGATCTGGAGAACCTGCTGAATGAGGCGGCCATCAAGGCGGCCCGTGACAACCGTTCCTTCCTGGATGAAGAGGATATCCGCAAGAGCTTCATCAAGGTGGGGATCGGAACCGAGAAGCGCAGCCACCTGATCACGGATCGTGATAAGAAGATCACGGCCTATCATGAGTCGGGCCACGCGATCCTCATGCACCTCCTGCCTCTTACGGGGGCTGTCTATACCGTATCCGTTATTCCTACGGGAGAAGGCGCCGCAGGCTATATGATGCCCGTACCCGATAACGATGACTGGCATCAGACGAAGGAACAGCTGCGCCAGCGTCTGATGGTGAGCCTGGGTGGCCGTGTGGCCGAGGAGCTGATCTTTGGGGATGTGAGCACCGGTGCTTCCGCGGATATCAAGAATGCCACGAAGACTGCCCGCAGCATGGTGACCCGTTTCGGCATGTCTCCTCTGGGGCTGGTCTGCTACGAGGATGATGATAACGAGGTCTTCCTGGGCAGGGATCTGGCTCATGCCCGGACCACCAGCGAGTCCAAGGCGGCGGAGATCGATGCGGAAGTGAAGCGCATCATCGATGAGTGCCATGACGAAGCCAAGCGCATCCTTGAAGAGAATCTGGCGGTTCTGGACCGCTGCGCACAGCTGCTGATCGAGAAGGAACGCATCGGACGCGACGAGTTTGAGGCCCTGTTTGAGGCGTAAATACGGGCTTTTTGCCGGATTTGTAAATTTGCACAAAGAAAGGTGCGTTTCATTGTAAATTTTGTGATAAATGAGAATAGACTTTAGAGGGGCATCTGCTATAATCCAAGGTGTAACCCCCAATACATTTTATAGTTTTTTGCTATAACCCCATTAGAAAGAAATACCTTCTCTGAAAATGACAGTTTACACTGTCATTTTTACTTTGTATGCTCTTAGTGTGAGCAGAAAAAGCAGAGCCCTCGCTTGTCGCCTCCGCACATAAGCTCGTGCTTCGTGTCCTGAAACCGACTCGTTTTCGGTATCGCCTTCTCCCTACGGTCGGCGGCACATCGGTCGGCGCATTTATAATTGCGCTTCGCGCAATAGCGCCTCCCTCTCGGCAACTCGCTTGCTCGCGCCTATCAGATCGGGGCGCGAGCATCGCTCGAACAGTACCTCGGGCGAGATCGGACACTCGCACTTGCTAAGTGCTCCGGCAATGCTTCGGTCTCTTGCTTATTTCTGCTCCCGCATTTCATGCGTTGACAAGTCAAATGTGCAAAGGCGGAGGCAGCATGTGATTCGCAACGAGGACCGTATCGAGCCGTCGGCGCTTAGCGAGCAGGCCTTTAGGCCGTTCTGCGAGCTTAGCGTCCGCTACGAGCAGGCCACAAGGAGGGGCCCGATGCCTGGAGCACATAAGGGGCCCCACGCATGTGGGGAGATGTGCGACCGCTTAGGCAGCGGGAAGATCCTGTGGCGAGATCCGTGCCGGCCACGAGGAGGGGCCCGCTGACTGGAGCACGGAAGGGGCCCCATGGATATGGGGAGGCGTGCGACCGTTCAGTCAGTGGGAAGTCCCTGTGGCGCGAGCTGAGTCCGAGTGCGAACACATGTGCCGGAGCCGTTCAGAGAAACTGGCATAAAAAAAGCGCCGCCGGAGCGACGCTTTTTTCTATAGTAAGATGTTTTACTTCTTTATTAGCAGCGACTGGCCGGTCATCTCGGCGGGCTGGGGCAGATCCATGATCTGCAGCAGGGTGGGGGCGATGTCGCAGAGGCGGCCGCCCTCACGCAGGGTGTATGCCGGATCATAGTTGTAAAGGATGAAAGGCACCGGATTGGTGGTGTGGGCCGTGTGAGGCTCGCCGGTCTCGTAATTGACCATCTGCTCGCAGTTGCCGTGGTCGGCACAGATGAAGAGCACGCCGTCCATCTTCTTTACGGCTTCCACAGCGGCGCCGACGCACTCGTCGATGCGCTCCACAGCCTTCACGGCCGCTTCCAGCACGCCGGTGTGGCCCACCATGTCGGGATTGGCGAAGTTGATGATGATCACGTCGTACTTTCCGGAGGTGATCTGCTCATCCAGCTTTTCGCTCACTTCGGGTGCGCTCATCTCGGGCTTTAAGTCGTAGGTGGCGACTGCCGGGGAGTTCACCAGGATGCGGTCCTCGTCCTTGTTGGGCTCTTCCAGACCGCCATTGAAGAAGAAGGTGACATGGGCATATTTCTCGGTCTCGGCGATACGCAGCTGCTTCAGGCCGTTGTTAGCCAGATATTCGCCGAAGGTGTTCACGATCTCTTCTTTCTTGAAGGCCACGAACTTGTTGGGGATGGTCTCGTCATAATCCTTGAAGCATACATAGGTAAGAGGCATGAAGCCGTTGGTGCGCTTAAGGAATTTGATGCACTTGCTGTCGGATGCATCACCGCTCTGGGCAGCGATGTCGTCGTCGCTGAAGCAGAAGGCCTTGGTGATCTCTCTTGCACGGTCCGGACGGAAGTTGAAGAAGATCACGGAGTCATTGGGCTTCACCAGGGAAAGGGGCTTGCCGGCCTCGTCGGTGATGACGGTGGGCAGCACGAACTCGTCGGTCACGCCTTCATCGGAGGACGCCTGCATGGCGGCAACGGGATCCGTGGCTTTTACGCCCTCGCCCAGTACCAGGCTGTCGTATGCCTTCTGGATGCGGTCCCAGTTGTTGTCGCGGTCCATGGCGTAGTAGCGGCCCGAGAGGGAAGCTACCTTGCCCACGCCGATCTCGGCTGCCTTGTCCACCAGTGCCTGCAGGTAATCCTTACCGGATGCAGGCGGGGTGTCGCGGCCGTCAAAGAAGGGATGCAGATATACACGCTCAAAGCCTTCGCGCTTGCACAGCTCCAGGATGGCATAAAGATGCGTGTTGTGGCTGTGAACACCGCCGTCGGAGAGCAGTCCCCAGACATGCAGGTCGGAATTGTTCTTCTTGCAGTTATCGATGGCACGGAGCAGCTCCTCATTCTTAAAGAAGACACCGTCCTCGATGTATTTGGTGATCAGGGTCAGATCCTGGTAGATGATGCGGCCGGAGCCGATGTTCATATGACCTACCTCGGAATTGCCCATCTGTCCGTCGGGCAGTCCCACGGCCAGACCGGATGCGAAGCCCTTTACAAAGGGGCATTCAGCCTCCAGCTTATCCATAACGGGGGTTTTGGCGATGGCGATGGAGTTGGCTTCCGGATTATCGGAAAGTCCATAGCCGTCGAGCACCATGAGTACAACAGGTCTTTGTTTCATTTTTCTTTCTCCTTCGTTTATTTGGTGATGAAGCGCTTAAGCGTTTCGTCATATACATAACCGATGGCTGCCAGCCGGGTGATGATCTCTTCCTCCGGTACTCCGGCAGCAGAGGCAAGATCCTCCAGGGACTCGTAATAGTCCCGCAGCTGCGTATTCACATAGCTTAAAAGCATGTTCGGATCTTTAGGCATGGCTTATCCTCCGGGTTTGTTATCTCTAACATTCTATATCTTATCTCCGTGAAATGCAATTGTTTTTTATTTACGTAGAGGGAAAGCTATGTTATGATTATGACATATATGCGGAAACGCAATTAAGAAAGGTGGAGGATTGCTATGGCTGATAACAAGTTGCAGGAGTACATTTGTCCTAACTGCGGAGGGCCGTTGGAATTCCGCGGAGACGTGCAGAAGATGGTGTGTGTGTACTGCGAGAGCGAGTTCGATATGTCGCAGTTTACCGCCAATGATGTGAAACACGAGGAGAAGACAGACTGGTCCCAGTCGCAGGGACAGACACTGGAAGCCGGTGCCCAGGGCATGGCCGAGTGGGAATGCAACGCCTGCGGAGCCGTAATGGTCAGTGACGGCCAGGTGGGTGCTACGGAGTGTCCGTACTGCGGTAATCCGGCCATCGTACAGTCCACCTTTGAGGGAATGAACCTTCCCGACGGTATCATACCTTTTACGGTAACCAAGCAGCAGGCTCAGGATGCGCTGAAAGGATACTACAGCGGAAAGAAGCTTATTCCCGACAGCTTTATCTCCAATAACCGTGTGGAAAAGATCCAGGGCGTGTATGTACCCTTCTGGCTTTTTGACTGCGAGGCGGACGGCAGCGTCTTTTACAAGGCAGTGAAGAGGGGCCGCAGTTATACGAAGAAGAACGGTGAAGAAACGGAGAACTGGCATGAGGAGCTGGATTACGCCGTAAGTCGCCGTGCTACCATGCGTTATGAAAAAGTGCCTGCCGACGGATCCAAGGAGATGAAGGACGAATACATGGATTCCATCGAGCCCTTCGATTACTCCAAGATCATTGCTTATAATTCGGCTTATTTTTCCGGCTATCTTGCCAGCAAATATGATGAGAGTGCGGAGGAAGTGAAGGAAAGAGTGGATAAGCGCATCCGCAATACCACCCAGGAAGCCATTCGCGATACGGTTACCGGCTATGACAGTGTCAGTACCGAATCCGCGAATATCCACATGAACAACGGAAAGATCAACTACTGCATGCTGCCGGTATGGATGCTCACGACCCAGTGGAACGGCGGCCAGTATACTTTTGCCATGAACGGTCAGACCGGAAAGGTGACCGGTGACCTGCCCATCGACAGCGGAAAGAGCACAAAGCTCTTCATGCTGACTCTGATCATCTCCCTCGTGATAAGCGAGCTTATCGCCTTTTTCCTGCTGGGCGGGGAAGGTTTGTGGCTGGGAGTTGCTGCGGTGATCTCGCTGATCATTGCTTTTATCTCCGTTTCTTCTGCCAAGTCTTCCATGGTGGCCCACAACAAGACCGAAGCCAAGCATTATGTGGTGCAGGGCTCGTTTAAGCTGATCAGCCAGAACGACAGGCATATCGGAACCAGACAGGTTAAGGGATAGGAGAGATATAAGCATGGCGATGTTGGAGGAAGTCAGGCAGGAGCTGACGGGGCATATCATCCCTTTCTGGCTGAAGCTTAAGGATGAGGAGTACGGCGGCTATTACGGGCTGCTGGATTTTGACCTGAAGCTGGATACAAAGGCGGAAAAGGGATGCATACTGAACAACCGCATCATCTGGTTCTTTTCCGCGGCTTACGTGCTCTTAAAGGACCCGGAGCTGCTTTCCGCGGCGCGGCATGCTTATGATTTTCTGCGGAAATACTGCCTGGACCGTGAATACGGCGGCGTGTACTGGTCCATGAGCTATGACGGCAAGCCGCTGGATACCACCAAGCATACCTATAACCAGGCTTTCTGCATCTATGCCCTTTCGGCCTATTACGAGGCTTCAGGGGATAAGGAGGCGCTTGAGGAAGCCTATAAACTCTTCGAAGTCATCGAGGGGAAGTGCCGCGATGAGGGAGGCTATCTGGAAGCGTACGACCGTAAGTTTGAGCCGGCTTCCAATGAAAAGCTCTCCGAGAACGGTGTTATGGCGACCCGTACCATGAACACGCTGCTGCATGTGTTTGAGGCCTATACCGAGCTGTACCGCGTGGATAAGGACCCTCGGGTGGCGGAGCGCCTGTATTGGATCCTGGACTGCTTTGCGGATAAGATCTATAATCCCGCACTGCGGCGGCAGGAGGTCTTCTTCGATCACGAATACAATACACTGATCGATCTTTACTCCTATGGCCACGACATCGAGACCAGCTGGCTTATTGACCGGGGGCTGGAGGTGCTGGGAGAAAAGGAAGATAACCGCCTGTACGGCATCACCCGCATCCTGGCACAGAATGTTAAGAAAGAAGCATTTGACGGACATTCCATGGCCAATGAATGTGAGCGGGGAATTGTTAATGCCGACCGTATCTGGTGGGTACAGGCCGAGACCGTAGTAGGCTTTATCAATGCGTATCAGAAGGATACGGAGCAGGTCGGGTTCCTGGAGGGAGCCAGAGCGGAGTGGGAGTTCATCCGGGAGCATGTGGTGGACAGCCGACCCGGCAGTGAATGGTACAATGCCGTAACGGCGGCGGGTCAGCCGGATCCCTTAAAGCGTCCCATCGTGGAACCCTGGAAATGCCCTTACCACAACGGCCGTATGTGCATCGAAGTGCTGCGGCGCGGAGTTGAATAAAGAGATTCTGAATTAAGGAGAATAAATAAAAAATGGCGATTCATCACAGGTATCAGGAGATCGAGCGGAAGTATGAAAGTCTTATCGCCCGGAAGAATAAAGTGGATGAGCGTTTCTACAACGGGATCTATGACCGCTGGATGCATCCGGTACTGACAGCCAGGCATATCCCGCCGATCTGGAAATACGATCTGGATCCGGCGACCAATCCGTACTTTATGGAAAGGCTCGGAGTAAACAGTGTATTCAATTCCGGTGCGCTGTATATGGAAGGGAAGTATTACCTCGTGGCCCGGGTGGAGGGCAGCGACCGGAAATCCTTCTTTGCGGTGGCGGAAAGCGAATCTCCCACCGAAGGTTTCCGCTTCTGGGATGAGCCGGTGCTTTTGCCCGATACGGTGCCGGAGGAGACCAATGTATATGACATGCGCCTGACACAGCATGAAGACGGCTGGATCTACGGGGTATTCTGCTCCGAGCGTAAGGATCCTTCTTCGAAGGACCTGTCTGCCGCAGTGGCAAAGGCAGGGATAGTGCGGACCAGGGACCTGCGGGAATGGGAGCGCCTGGATGATCTGGAAACGAAGAATTCTCCGCAGCAGCGTAATGTGGTACTGCATCCCGCCTTTGTGGGGGATCACAAATATGCGTTTTATACCCGGCCTATGGAAGATTTTATCGGGGCGGGCAGCGGCGACGGTATAGGCTTCGGGATCTGTTCCGATATCACGCATGCGGTGATCGGTGAGGAGAAGATCATAAATAAGCGGAATTACCATACCATCACCGAAAGCAAAAACGGAGAGGGCATCGTTCCCATCCGGACGGAGCGCGGCTGGATCCACATTGCCCACGGTGTGCGGAATACGGCAGCCGGTCTGCGCTATGTTCTCTATTGTTATGCAACGGATCTTAAGGATCCTTCCAGGGTGATCGCCGAACCGGGCGGATTGTTCATGGGACCTATGGGCGGCGAGCGCATCGGTGACGTATCCAATGTGGTGTTTACCAACGGTGCGGCGGTGAATGAGAAAGGCGAAGTGTATATCTATTACGCCTCTTCCGATACAAGACTGCATGTGGCTTCCACCACCATAGAGAAGCCTACCGACTATGTTTTCAATACGCCGGAAGATAAAATGCGCAGCCGCAGCTGTGTAAGCCAGCGACTGGAATTCATCAACCGGAATAAAGCATTACTGGAGGCAGATAAATGAAAGGTCGTATCCATTCAACCGAAAGCTTTGGAACCGTAGACGGACCGGGCGTACGTTTTGTGATATTCCTGCAGGGCTGTCCCATGCGCTGCGCCTATTGTCATAATCCTGATACCTGGGACCCAAAAGGAGGAACGCCCACGGAGGCTTCCGAACTGATAGAGCAGTATGAGCGGAACAAGGGCTTTTATGCCGGCGGCGGTATCACGGTCACGGGAGGCGAGCCCCTGATGCAGGTGGATTTTGTTCTGGAGCTCTTTACGCTGGCAAAGGAGAAGGGTATCCATACCTGCATCGATTCTTCGAGCATCATGTATCATCCCGGAGAGAGCGAGTACAATAAGACCCTGGATAAGCTGATGGAGGTGACGGATCTGGTGATGCTGGATATCAAGCACATCGATCCGGAGAAGCATAAATGGCTTACGGAACAGCCCAACGACGGCATCCTGGCCTTCGCAAAATATCTGGATGAGAAGCATGTGGACGTGTGGATCCGCCATGTGGTAGTCCCCGGCATCACCGATGATGACAAGTATCTCTTTGATCTGGGCTACTTTATCGGGGGACTGAGCAATCTGAAGGCGCTGGATGTGCTGCCCTACCATACCATGGGCATCGTGAAGTACGAGAAGCTGGGACTGGACTACCGTCTGAAGGATGTGCCTGCCATGACACAGAGCGAGGCCATCGAGAAGAAGAAGGTTATCCTCGACGGGGTAAAGAAGCGCCGCGCGGAGCTGAGTGCATGATAATGTACATAGCCCGACGCAGCGTGCATTCAATGCGAGGACCGTATCGAGCCGTCGGCGCTTAGCGAGCAAGCCGCTTGCGGCTGTTCTGCGAGCTTAGCGTCCGCTACGAGCAGGCCACAAGGAGGGGCCCGATGCCTGGAGCACATGAGGGGCCCCACGCATGTGGGGAGATGTGCGACCGCTTAGGCAGCGGGAAGATCCTGTGGCGAGATCCGTGCAGGCCACGAGGAGGGGCCCGCTGACTGGAGCACGGAAGGGGCTCCATGTATATGGGGAGGCGTGCGATCGCTCAGTCAGCGGGAAGTTCCTGTGGCGCAAGCTGAGTCCGAGCATGAATGGCATGTGCGGAGGGCGTGGAACAGAGTATACAATAATAGGTCGTGCTAACCATGATTATATATCACTAACTGTGCGGCTCATGGTAAAATACCCGTTGAGTGTAAGAGTCCGCCGCAAGGCGGTGATAACAGTAAATGACAGGAGGTAAATTGACATGGCATATGTGATCGAAGAAGGCTGCGTTTCCTGCGGTACCTGTGCGGGTGGCTGCCCCGTTGGCGCTATCAGCGAAGGCGACGGCAAGTACGAGATCGATCCCGATACCTGCATCAGCTGTGGTGCATGCGCAGGGGTTTGCCCGGTAGGCGTGATCAAGGAAGGCTGAGAAAAACGAAAGCTTTGAAAGGACAGGGTTTTGACCCAATGTCATTAAGTTAACATTGTGATAACGCTCGACCCTAAAAAAGGAAGCCTATACGCTGGTATATGGCTTCCTTTTTTGCGTGTTTGGAACACGTCAAGTAGGCAGACCCTATAATCTGCCTCAAAAAACGTATTCAT